>JAUZVJ010000004.1:0-160898 GCA_031844515.1 Actinotalea sp. AC32
GTCGGCGCGCCGGCCGTGGCTGCGGGCGGCATGACGGGCGGGAAGGCCGCGCGGACGGGTCCGCGGGCGGGCTGCTCGGGGCGCGGGGCGTCCGGCACGTCGCTCGGGGGCAGGTCGCTCGGGGGCACGTCGGTGGGGGCTCCTCCGGTGGGCGGCACGGTGGTGGGGGGTGCTCCGGCGGGCGGCGCGTCGGGGCGAGCTCCTCCGGTGGACGGCACGTCGATCGGCGAGGCACCCGCGTCAGCACGCGGTCCGTCGGACCCGCGCGACGGCTCGACCGGCACGGTGACGGAGGCGGCGGACGCCGACGCAGCGGCGACGGCAGGCACGGCGGCGGGGCCGCCGGTCGCGTCGTCGGCTGCCGGGCGTGACGGCACGACGTCGGGCCGGGGGATGCGCTGCGCGGGCGGGATGGCCGGCGGCGGCGTCCCGGGTGGCGCGGCGGGCGGGGTCTGCGCGGCGAACGAGTCGCGCACGGACTGACGCGCGACGGGGACGGCGACCGTGGTGCCTCCCTCGCCGGTGTCCGGAGCACCGGCGTCCGTGCCGGTCTCGGTGTCGTCCCCGGCATCGGACGCCTCGGGCTCGGTGGCGGCCGCGTCGCTCCCGGCGTCGGACGCGTCGTCGTCGGGCACGTCGGCCGAGCCGTGCACGGCTGGGGCGTCGACCTCCCACCCGGTGGGTGTCGCGTCGATCGCGGCGACGTCGACGTCGGCCCACGGCTCGAGCTCGTGGACCAGCTCGGCCGGGCTGTGGGGGCCGTCGTCGTGCGGGCCGAGCGTGACGGCGCACAGCGTGTCGAGGTCGTTCGGGACGGCGGTCGACAGGTCGGCCGGCGCCACGGGGCTGCCCTGCACGACGGGTGCGGGGCGGACGTCGTCGGGCTCGACGCCGGCGGGCACCGGCCAGCGGCCAGTGAGGGCGAGGTAGAGCAGGCCGACGAGGCCCACGGTGTCGGCGCGGGTCGTCGCGCGTGCGTCGCCCGCGGGGTGCCCGAGCACCTCGCCGTCCATGGCGAGCCCGGTCACGAGCACGCCGCCGTCGGACGTCACACGCACCGACGACGGGCGCAGCGCGAGGTGGTGCACGCCGCGACGACGTGCGACCTCGAGCGCGACGGCGGCCTCGCCGATCACCGCGCGCGCCTGGGCGGCCGGCAGCGGCCCCCGCTGCGTCAGCTCGGCGAGGCTCCGCCCGCGCAGCGGCTCGGTCACGACGTACGCGACGTCGTCGTGGTCGCCGACGTCGAGCACGCGCAGGAGCCGCGGGTCCGTCACGAGCGCCGCTCGCCGCGCCGCGTCCTGACCCTCGCGCACGCGCCCCTCGCGCAGCAGGCACGCGCGGACGGGGCGGTCGAGGATCACGTCGGTGGCGTGCCAGCACTCGACGCCGGGCAGGTCGGAGCCCGCGGGCTGGTCGAGCCGGTAGCGACCGGCGAGCTGCGTCCCTCGTCCGATGGCGGGCACCAGAACATCACCTCCGTGCTGTCCGGACGGACCCGTGGGGGCAGTCCGGGGCGTGGTCACCACCGGGTCGGTCGTGCCGTGCGTGCGTGCGCTGGCGGTCGTGCCGGGACGACCGGTCCCGTCGTCGTGCTGCGTCCCGTCGTCCTGACCGGACCCGTCGTGCCCGAGGCCGTCGTCGTGACCGGCCCCCGGCCACGGGGCCGTGGCGGTCGTGCCCGTCGCCTCGGCGGGCGGCACGACGGCCGAGGCCGGTGCGCCCGCCCCGGAGCCGGGCGGGCCCATGCTACGGCGCAGGCCTGCGCGGCGGAGCAGCGGCCCCGCGAGCTCGTCGAGCTCGCCGACGCGCATGAGCCGCAGCAGCGCGACGTACACGACGAGCATGGCGAGCCCGACGATGGCGCACACCGCGAGCGCCTCGAGCAGCGACGCGTCCCACACCTCGCCGAACGCCCTGCTCACGGCCCACCCGACGAGGCCCGCTCCGACCGCCGCGACCCCGGCCCGTACGTGCAGCCGGAGCGCGCCGTCGCCGATGCCGCCCAGCCGGCCCCGCACGCCGAGCAGGCCGCGGACGGCACCCAGCACGTACGAGGCGCTGATCGCCGCACCCGCGCTCGCGGTCCACCACTGCGGCGGCAGGAGCAGCCAGCCGAGGACCGAGCCGAGCGCGACGACGACGGCCATCGGCACCTGGAGCAGGAAGAGGGCCCGCGCGTCCTCGTACGCGTAGTACACGCGCTGCACGAGCGACCACGCGCCGAGCGCCACGAGACCGCACGACATCGTGACGACGACGGGTGTGAGCGCGGTCGACGCCTCGGGACGGGCGTCGGCGAAGAGCAGCGCACGCGACACCGGCAGCGCGAGCACGACCAGCGCCGCGGTCGCGAACGACGTGAAGACGCCGATCAGCCGCAGGCCGGTCGAGAAGTCGCGACGCACGCCGTCGGTGTCGTGCGCCGCCGCGCGTCCCGAGAGACGCGTGTACATCGCCGTCACGAGCGACACCGTGACGAGCGAGTGCGGGAGCATGAACACGGTGAAGGCGATGCTGTAGTGGTTGTTCCCCGCGACGACGACGCCCTGGGCGACCGCGTCGCTCGCGGCCGACGACACGTTGACGACGGCGAGGATCCCGACCTGCCCGACGACGAGCGCCGCGAAGGTCCACCCGGCGACGCGGGCCGCGGACGACAGCCCGACCCCTCGCCACCCGCGCCGCGGCGTCCACCGGAAACCCGCGCGCCGCAGCGGCCAGACGAGCACGAGCGCCTGCGCGACGACGCCGAGGGTCGCCGTCCCCGCGAGGAGCGACACCGGGCCCGCGGTCCAGAACTCGAAGACCTCGTCGCCCCGCAGCTCGCCGACGCGTCCGTACAGCAGCCCGAAGAGCCCGATCCCCGCGATCGCGACGACGTTGTTGACGACCGGCGCCCACATGTACGGGCCGAACCTGCCGCGCGCGTTGAGCACCTGCCCGAGCAGCGTGTACAGCCCGTAGAAGAACACCTGGGGGATCGACCAGAGCGCGAAGGCGACCGTGAGCGCCTTGAACTCAGGCGTCTGCTGCGACACCACGAGCTGCACCACGAGGGGTGACGCCGCCGTCGCGACCACCGTGACGACCGCGATGACGACCGCGCTGACCGTGAGCAGGCGGTCGACGTACTCGTCGCCGTCGCTGGTCCGGTACGCCTTGAGGATCTGCGGCACGAGCACCGCGTTCAGGACGCCGCCCGCGACGAGCATGTAGATGACGTTGGGCAGCCAGTACGCGGCCTGGAACGAGTCGGCCGAGATCCCCGCCGAGCCGATGACCGCCGCGAGCGCCACGACGCGCAGCAGCCCGAAGACGCGGGACGTCGCGGTGCCGGCGGCCATGACCGCGGTGCTCCGGCCCAGCCCGCCACGTCCTGAGCCGTCCCGTCCCGGCTGGTCCGGCCCGCCCGGCTGGTCCACCGGGTCGCGGGCGTCGTCGGGTGCGGTGCTCACCCGGCACCCCGGGCGGGGGTGCGCCTCGCGTCGGGCGCTGACGGTTCGGACGGTGCGGAGGGGTCGTCCGAGGGCGGTCCGGGCGGCGCGGTCGCGTCGGTCGCCTCGCCGTCGTCGGGTGCCGGCGCGGTCGCGTCGTCGATCGCCTCGGGCGAGAGCGCGTCGGGTCCGGCGGTGAGCTGCGGCGCGCCGCGGCGCCCGGTGCGGCCGCGACGGATCGTCCTGACGACGCCGACGACGACGCCGAGCGCGAGCAGCGCGCCGAGGACCGCCGTGCCGATGCCCTCCCACTCGGCCCGGACGCGGACCTCGACGGTCGACTCGTCGACGACCTCGCCACCTGTCGTGCTCAGCTGCACGACGACGTCGATGTCGGCGCTCTGGATCGCGTGCACCGGGACCCATGCGCTCGCCTCGTCACCCGCCGGGACCGTCAGCGTCACCGCACCGTCGGGCCGGAGCCGGAAGTCGGCGGGCCGCAGCTCGATCACGACGGTCGCGTCCTGCGCGAGGTCGTTGCGCACGCGGACCCGCAGCCCGCCGCTCGTCGCGAGGATGTTGGTCGTGCTCCCGGGCACGACGCGGACCGTGCCGCGCAGCGCGTCGGTCGCGGCCACGGTCGCCTCGATCGCGTCGGCGCGGCCCGGCGGGTCCGACCGCCATGCGGCACCCGCGGGGGCGACGAGCTCGAGCTCGGTGTCACCGAGCAGCGTCGCGGGGTCGTCGACCAGGGCGGCGAGCCGTCGGCGCGCCGCGAGCGCCTCGTCGACGGTCGCGAGCGCGGCGGGCGAGACCTCGTCCTCGTCGACGTCGCGCTCGGGCAGCGTCCCGCGGTCCACGCCGGTGTCCTCGCCGCCGACGAGCGCGGACACGGGCTCGGTCCGGACCCAGGGGGCCGCCGCGAGCGCCGCGAGCTGCGCGCGGGCGACCTCGACGTCGGGGTCCCAGTCGCGCGGGGTCGTGGCGAGCAGGTGACGCGCGTCGCTCGGCCGCTCGCGCGTGACGACCGCCAGCTCGGCGAGCACGCTCTGGGCCGCCGTCGCGGGCGTGAGGGGTGCCTGGTCGGTGACGTCGTCGGCGTCGATGAAGGCCCCGGTGCCCAGGGCCGTCGACAGCCGCTCGTCGGGCACGAGGACGGTGACCTCGCCGGCCGACGTCTCGACGGTCGTGCGCCCGCTGGGCGTGTAGGTGAGCACGGACGGCCACGCGAGCTCGCCCGGCCCGACGACGAGCGCGCGGGCCCCGGCGCGCGACGCGAACGCCGCGGTCGCGAGGTCCGGCAGGGGGTCGCTGGGCCACATGACCGAGGTCTGCGCACCGTCGGGCAGCGCCGACCCCTCGAGGACGTCCTGCGCGAGCTCCTGCGCGACGGCGACCCGGCGGGTGTCGGACGCGTGCGCGAGCGCCGAGACGTCGGCGTCGAGGTACGGCAGCAGGTGCAGGTCGCGGTCGGTCGTCGCGGCGAGGAGGCGCTCGACCCACGCGCTGACGGAGTCGGTCACGAGCGGGTCGGACGCGGAGGGCCCGGCGTCACCCGGGGCGGCGTCGGACGGGTCGGTGGCGCCCGCACCCTCGCCCGTGCCCTGGTCCGTGCCCTGGTCCGTTCCCTCACCCTGGCCTGCGTCCGAGATGTCGCCGTCGGTCGTGGGGTCCTCGTCCTGGGCGCCCTCACCGCCGGTGCCCGCCGCGTCCGGCCCGGTCGCGGCGTCGGGGCCGTCGCCCGCCGCGGACCCGTCGGCCGCGTCGTCCTGCGTCCCGCCCGTCGTGCCGTCCTGCGTGCCGTCACCCGCGCCGTCACCCGCGCCGTCGCCCGTGCCCTCACCCGTGCCGCCGGTCGACCCGTCGTCGTTCGCGTCGTCCTCGCCGGGCTCGCCGTCGTCCGCCGTGGCGTCCTCGGCCGCGCCGACGTCGACGAGCCAGGGGTCGAGCGCCCACGACACGTCGGGCTGACCGGCCGTCGCGTCGAGCACCGCCGCGAGGCGGCCGCCCGAGGTGAGCGCGTCGAGCTCGCGCGCCCAGGCGTCGTCGTGCGCGCTCACGGGCGGCCCGACGAAGGGCACCAGCACCGTGAGGCGCGTCGCCGTGACCTCCTCGACGGGGTACCAGAGCGCGAAGGTGCGGGCGATCCCGAGGCGCGTCCGGGCGGGGTCGGTGACGTCGACGACCTGCGCCGAGATGCCGCGCGGCCCCCACGACGTCTCACCGCGCCGCAGGCCGACCGACGTCGCGGGCAGCGTCACGGTCGCGGTCGCCGTCGCGCCCGGCGCGAGGGGCACGCCGAGGTCGACCTCGGCGACCGGCGTGCCGGCCGCCCCGTCCGGCCCCGCCCCGCGCCAGCGGTCCAGCGCCGAGCGGCTGATGAACCCGCGCCGGTCCAGGCCGAGCACGACGCGTGGCTCCGCGACCGGCGTCGCCCCGGTGTTCCGCAGGGTCACCTGCACCGAGAGGTCCTGGCCCGGCCGGAGCACCTGCGGTGCGACGCGCGTGACCTCGACGGTCACCGGGAGGGCGTCGTGGGTCGTCGCCGCAGCGGGACGCGCGGACATCGGGACGAGGGACGTCAGCACGGCGAGGACGGCCGCGAGGACCGCCCCCGTGCGACGGGCGGGACCGGTCATGCGCCGTCGAGCAGGACCGCGTACGCGGCGGACGCGAGGCGCCGCTCGTTCGGATACGCGAGGCGCTCGCCGACCTCGACGAGCGCGACCCACGCGACGTCCTCGGCCTCGCCGTCCGGGTCGCCCTCGACCGTGAGCTCACCGCCGGTCGCGTCGAGCAGGAAGTGGTGCACGACCTTGTGCACGCGCCGGTCGTCGCCCGTGAACCAGTAGTCGATGGTGCCGAGCTGCTGCCGGACGCGGCCGATGATGCCGGTCTCCTCGGCGATCTCGCGGACCGCGGCCTCCTCGGGCGTCTCGTCGCCCTCGAGGTGGCCCTTCGGCAGGCACCACTCGAGCCGGCCCGCGCGGTTGCGGCGCGCGATCACGGCCGTGTGCGGCCGGCCGTCGAGCGCCGCGACGACGAGCCCGCCCGCCGACGTCTCGTCGACCACGGGCAGCGGCACGGTGGGGCGTCGGGTCAACGGGTCGACGTGCAGGGCGTGCCCCCCGGGGGGCGTGGGCACGGCGCCCCGCCGCTCGTAGGGCACGGCGCTGGACATGCGGCCACTGTAACGACCGTCACCCGGGCCGCCGCCCGCACGGACGGCCGGGCGTGACGGCGGGCATCTGGCACGCTGGTGTGTCGTGTCCACCCCTCCCCGCGTCCCCGAGCGACCCGACCGGTCCGTGCCGCCCGAGCGCACCGACCGCGTCGAGCGCCCCGACCCGGCTGCGCTCCGGCGGCGCGCCGCCGCCGTGCTGACGGGCCTCGACCCCGCGGCGGTCGAGCTGGGGGCCGCCTTCGCCGAGGCGGGCCACGAGCTCGCACTCGTCGGCGGCCCGGTGCGCGACGCGTTCCTCGGCCGCACGAGCACCGACCTCGACTTCGCGACGTCGGCGACCCCCGACGAGACCGAGCGGATCCTCGCGGCGTGGGGCGACGCGCACTGGGACATCGGGCGCGCGTTCGGCACCATCGGGGCGCGTCGGCACGCACGCCGTGGACGGCCCGGCCCGGACGGGACGACCGAGGGCGCCAGCGCCGACGTCGTCGTCGAGGTGACGACCTACCGGACCGAGGCGTACGACGCGACGTCGCGCAAGCCCGAGGTCGTCTTCGGCGACACCCTCGACGGCGACCTCTCGCGGCGCGACTTCACCGTCAACGCGATGGCGGTGCGGCTGCCGGACCTCACCTTCGTGGACCCGTTCGGCGGGCTCGAGGACCTCGCAGCGGGTGTGCTGCGGACCCCCGTCGAGGCGGTCCAGTCGTTCGACGACGACCCGCTGCGCATGATGCGCGCGGCACGCTTCGCCGCCCAGCTCGGCTTCACGGTCGCCGACGACGTCCGCGCCGCGATCGAGGGGATGGCGGGCCGGATCGGGATCGTCTCGGCCGAGCGCGTGCGCGACGAGCTCACCAAGCTGCTCCTCGCCACGGACCCGCGGCCGGGCCTCGAGGTCATGGTCGACACGGGCCTCGCCGACCACGTGCTCCCCGAGCTGCCCGCGCTGCGGCTCGAGATCGACGAGCACCACCGCCACAAGGACGTCTACCAGCACTCGCTCACCGTGCTCGCGCAGGCGATCGCCCTGGAGACAGGGACGCACGACGAGCCCACGGGGCCCGTGCCCGGACCCGACCTCGTGCTGCGCCTCGCTGCGCTGCTGCACGACATCGGCAAGCCGGCCACGCGCCGGTTCGAGGCCGGCGGCGGCGTGAGCTTCCACCACCACGAGGTGGTCGGCGCCAAGATGGCGGCCCGCCGCCTCAAGGCGCTGCACTTCGACAAGGACACGGTCAAGGCGGTCGCGCGGCTCACCGAGCTGCACCTGCGCTTCCACGGCTACGGCGACGGGCAGTGGACGGACTCGGCCGTGCGGCGCTACGTCACGGACGCGGGACCGCTCCTGGAGCGGCTGCACCGCCTGACGCGTTCCGACTGCACGACGCGCAACCGGCGCAAGGCGCAGCGTCTGTCAGGGGCGTACGACGACCTCGAGCAGCGCATCGCCGAGCTGCGCGAGGCCGAGGAGCTCGCCTCGATCCGGCCGGACCTCGACGGCGAGCAGATCATGCAGGTGCTCGGCCTGCGGCCCGGCCCCGAGGTCGGTCGCGCGTACCGGTGGCTCCTCGAGCTCCGCATGGAGCACGGCCCCCAGTCCCCTGAGGCCGCGGCCGACGCGCTGCGCGCGTGGTGGGCCGAGCAGCAGGACGCGTGAGGACGGCGGTCCGCGCGTGAGGCTGTGGTCGGTGCACCCCCGCTACCTCGACCGGCAGGGCCTGACCGCGTGCTGGCGCGAGGGCCTGCTCGCGCAGAAGGTGCTCACGGGCACCACGCGTGGGTACCGCAACCACCCGCAGCTCGAGCGCTTCCGCGTCGACGGCGGCGCTCTGCTCGCCGTCCCGGCCGACGGCCCGGGCATCGCGCCGGGTGCACCGGTGACGACGTACCTGCACGGCGTCGTCGACGAGGCCGAGACCCGGGGCTACGCCTACGACCGCGCCAGGGTCCTCGCGCCGCCCGACCCCGACCTGCGCCTCGAGGTCACCCACGGCCAGCTGCTGCACGAGTGGGCGCACCTGCGGCTCAAGCTCGCGGCGCGGTCGCCCGACGTGCTGCGGCGGTGGGCCGAGGTCGACGTGCCCGACCCGCACCCGCTCTTCGTCGTCGTCCCCGGACCCGTCGCGAGGTGGGAGGTCCTCACCGACGGGTGAGGCGGCCGGCTCGGCGTGCGAGGCTGCCGGCTCGCGTCAGGTCCTGCTGCGGACGCCAGGTCGGCGTCAGGTCCTGCGGACGACGAGGACGCACACGTCGTCCTCCTGGTCCTCGCCGACGAGTGCCCCGACGAGGGCGTCGCGCACCTGGCGCGCCGTCAGGTCCGGCGGCAGGCTCTCGAGGACCCGCACGAGCTCGCCGATCCCCTCGCGCAGGCCCCGGTGACGTCGCTCGACGAGACCGTCGGTGTAGACGACGAGGGTCGCGCCGACGGGCAGCGTCGTCTCGATCTCCGGTGCCTCCGCGAGGTTCGCGACGCCGATCGGGGTCCCGAGGGCGCCCTCGAGCAGGCGGACCGTGCCACCCGGCTCGCGGAGCAGGGCGGGCGGGTGCCCGGCCCGGCTGTAGCTGAGGCGGTCGCCCTCGAGCCGCAGGTAGACGCACGTCGACATGTCGGCCATGCCGAGCCCCTGGACGAGCTCGTCGAGGCGCGAGATGACGCGGTGGGCGGGCTCGCCGCTCCACGCGTACGAGCGCAGCACGGACCGCAGCTGACCCATCGACGCGGCGGCCTGCAGGTCGTGCCCCACGACGTCTCCGACGGCGAGCCCGATCGCGCCGTCGGGCAGGGGCAGGACGTCGAACCAGTCGCCGCCCACCTGGGCGCGGTGCAGCGCCGGCAGGTACGACGCCGAGAGGTCGAGACCCGGCACGTCGGGCAGCTCCGGCAGCAGGCTGTGCTGCAACGTGAGCGCCGCGGCGCGCTCGCGGAGGTACAGGTTGACGTTGTCGAGCGCGAGGCCCGCACGCCCGCTGAGGTGGCTCGCGGTCTCGACGACGTCGTCGCCGAACGGCTCGGTGTCGACGAGGCAGAGGGCGCCGATGACGCGGTCGCGCGCGCGCAGCGGGACGATGATCGCGTGGCCGAGGCCGAGCCGGACGAGGACCTCGTGCTGCGACGGGGTCGTCCTGGCGCGGAGCTCCTCGACGTCCGTGGTGACCGGCACGATGCCGGCACCCTCGGCGCGCAGCGCCCGCGTCATCGCGGAGGACCGGCGCAGCCACGACAGGTCCTCGCGCTCCAGCGCGCGCGCGTCGGCCTCCTTCTCGGGGTCGCGTACGGCGATGTGCACGCGCTCGTAGAGCCCGCCGTCGGTCGTGACCGTGACGAACCCCCACTCGGCGAGGCGCGGCACGACGACGTCGGCGAGGGCGCGGACGGCGTCGTCGTAGTCGAGGTGGGCCGCGAGCTCCTCACTGACCTGCGCGAGGAGCCGGAGGCGGTTGGTGACCGTGCGCGCCTCGTGCAGCGCGTCGTCGCGGTCGTGCTGCGCGACGACCCGGTCGGTGACGTCGGCCTGGATGCCGACGTGGTGCGTGACCCGGCCCTGAGCGTCCAGCACGGGGCTGATGACGACCTGGTTCCAGAAGGGCGTGCCGTCCTTGCGGTAGTTGAGCAGCACGTCGGCGAAGGTGCGCTCCTCGGCGAGCGCGCCACGGATCTCCTCGACGAGCGCGCGGTCCGTGTCCGGGCCCTGGAGGAACCGGCAGTTGCGGCCGAGGGCCTCCGCCGAGGAGTAGCCGGTGACCCGCTCGAACGCCGGGTTGACCCACACGAGCGGGTCGTCGGGCAGACGGGGGTCGGAGATCGTGAACGACAGCTCGCTCGCGAGCGCCGCGCGCGCGTGGAGGTCGTCGCCCGTCTCCTGGAGCGCGCGGACGGCGTCGTGCTGACGCACCGGCAGCAGGATGACGAGCGCCTGGTGGGTCAGCGGCGCGGGTGCCTCGCCGAGCGGGATGCCGATGACCCACAGCGCCTCGCCCGGCGCCGACTCGCCCGAGCCGTGCGCCGCGTGGACCTGCATGCCGCGCGGTGGCTCGCCGTGCGCGACGTCGGACAGGCCGTGGCGACCGTCCTCGAGCGGGACCCCGTCCGGCGTGCGCAGCTCGGCGGCCCGGGACCACGCGGCGAGCGAGACCGGCAGCCTGGTGTCGGGCGCGAGGTCGACCGCGAGCGGGTTGGCGTAGACGACCTGACCCGTGCCGAGGTCGACGAGCAGCGTCGCGGCCGGTCGGTCGTGGACGAGTGCGGGGAGGGCCGCTCCGGCGCGCGGGTCGGAGGCGCGCGGCGAGCCGTCCGGCGCGGAGCGGATGGGGTCGTCCACACGACAACGATATTCGACGGCGGGCGCCGGCTCGTGGGGGGTGGTCCGACCGCGCGCGGGTCACGCGGGTCGTCGGGTCAGCGGGTCGTCGGGCGCGGTGACGCGTCGACGTCGTCGGCGGGGTCCGGCACGTCGTCGAGGTGCCTCGGCTCGGTCGGACCCGTCCGGTACAGCAGGCCGGCGACGACGTACGCGACGGCGAGCCCGGTGAACGCCGCGGGTGACCAGCCCGTGTCGGGCAGCACGACGGCGGCGAGGGCGGCCGCGCCGACGAACGCCGCGTTGTAGAGCACGTCGTAGAGCGCGAAGGCGCGGCCGCGGAAGTCGTCGTGGGTGTCGCGCTGGACGATCGTGTCCACGGCGATCTTCGCGCCCTGCGCGGCCAGACCCAGCAGGACCCCGCTCGCGAGGACGACGGGGAGCGCGGGCGACGTCGCGAGGAGCACCTGGCTCACGGCGCCGATGCCCAGGCACACGACGACCCACGTCGCGGGCCGCATGCGCTCGTGCGCGAGGGGCGTCAGGACGACCGCGAGGCCGAAGCCGACCCCCGTCGCGCCGAGGACCGTGCCGAACATCGCGAGGCCCGCGTCGGCGTCGGCCGGGTCGGCGAGCAGGTTCCGCGAGACGAGGATCGCCGCGATGAAGGTCACGCCGAAGATGAAGCGGTGGGTCGCCATCACCGCGAGCGCCATCGCGGGCGTCCGCCGTCGCACGAGGTAGCGCGCACCCTGGCCGAGCCCGCGTCCGACCGCGCGGACCTTGTCCCACAGCTCGCCCGCGGGTGCGCGGTGCGTGGGTCCGAGCTGGTCGGGGCCGAGGCGCAGCGCGAGCGCCGACGCGGTGGCGAAGAGCAGCGCGGCACCCACCAGGACGACGGCGTCGCGCGACGCCCCCGTCGGCGCGAGCCGCCCGACGAAGCCGAGCAGCCCGCCGACGCCCGCCGCGGCGGCGCCGAGCGTCGGCGTGATCGCGTTGGCCATGAGGAGCTGGTCACGCGGCACGACGCGCGGCAGCCCGGCGGAGAGCGCCGAGAGGAGGAAGCGGTTGATCGACAGCGTGACCAGTGCGAGGACGTACACGGCCGGTCCGACGCCGATGGTGGCGAGCAGCACAGCGAGGACCGCGGTGAGCCCGACCCGGACGGCGTTGCCGATCAGCAGCACCTGACGTCGTCGCCACCGGTCGAGCAGCACACCCGCCCACGGGCCGACGACGGTGAACGGCAGCAGCAGCACCGCGAAGGCCGCGGCGACGTCGGCGGCCGTCGCCATGCGCTCGGGCGCGAAGAAGAAGAGCGTCGCGAGGCCCACCTGGAACATGCCGTCGCCGGTCTGCGACACCAGCCGCACCGCGAACAGCCTGCGGAACCCCCGGTGCACCGCGACGGTCCTGAGGTCACCGAGCACGCTCACCGGTCGAGGCTAGCGGTGGGTGCTGTGCGCGTCGGGCCGACGGCGCGGTCGCCGGTGCGGGGGGCCCGTGGCGCTCTCTCCCGGTCGGCTCCACCTGCCGCGTCCCGGACGTGGCCACGCGGGGCCGATACGTTCGTGACGTGATCCGGAGTGCGCGCCTCGACGACGCCGGGGCGGTCCGTGCGATGTCGTCGGCGCTGGCGCGCCGCGGCCCCGTGCCACGGGACGCGTTCGACGCCCACCTGGCCGCGGCGGTCGCGGACCCCCGCTCGGTGCTCCTCGTCGACGACCGCGGCGAGGACGGCCTCGTCGGCTACGCGCTCGGGGTCGTCGCGCCGATGTTCGTGTACGACGGGCTCGCGTTCCTCCAGGAGCTGTACGTCGTGCCCGAGCGACGCGGGACCGGGATCGGCCGCGCGCTCGTGGCTGCGTTCGAGGACGCCGCGCGGGCACGCGGCGGCGGGGTCGTCGCGCTGGCCACGTCGCGCGCCAACGCGTTCTACGAGCGACTCGGCTTCGAGGGCGGCGTCGAGTACTACCGCCGCGCGATCGGCCCGGCGCGCTGACCCTCGGCCGGTGCGCCCGGGTGGATCCGCCCGCCAGGAAGTGCGGTGAGGCCCACCCGGAGAGCGCTGCCGCTGCGCTCCGTCTACGGCGAAGGGGCCCGGGAAAAGCACCCGGACCCCTTCACCGACGACTCGCTGACGTCAGCGCTCGAGCCTGCTGCTCGCGCTGCCGCTGCGCTCCGTCTACGGCGAAGGGGCCCGGGGAAAGCGCCCGGGCCCCTTCACCTACGACTCGCTGACGTCAGCGCTCGATCTTGTCGCTCGCGCTGCCGCTGCGCTCCGTCTACGGCGAAGGGGCCCGGGGAAAGCGCCCGGGCCCCTTCACCTACGACTCGCTGACGTCAGCGCTCGATGTCCCCGGCGATGAAGGCCTCCAGGCGCGCACGCCCGGCGGTGTCCTCCATCTGGACCGGCGGCGACTTCATGAAGTACGTCGACGCGGACAGGATCGGGCCGCCGACGCCGCGGTCCTTGGCGATCTTCGCGGCGCGCAGGGCGTCGATGATGATGCCGGCCGAGTTGGGCGAGTCCCACACCTCGAGCTTGTACTCGAGGTTCAGCGGGACCTCGCCGAACGCGCGGCCCTCGAGGCGCACGTACGCCCACTTGCGGTCGTCGAGCCACGCGACGTAGTCCGACGGGCCGATGTGGACGTTGCGGTCCTCCTTCTTGCCCGCGAGCGGGCCGTCGTCGATGTTCGACGTGACGGCCTGCGTCTTCGAGAGCTTCTTGGACTCCAGGCGCTCGCGCTCGAGCATGTTCTTGAAGTCCATGTTGCCGCCGACGTTGAGCTGGTACGTGCGGTCCAGCACCACGCCGCGGTCCTCGAACAGCTTGGCGAGCACGCGGTGCGTGATCGTCGCGCCGACCTGCGACTTGATGTCGTCGCCGACGATCGGCACGCCGGCCTCCTCGAACTTCGCGGCCCACTCCGGGTCGGACGCGATGAACACGGGAAGCGCGTTCACGAACGCCACGCCGGCGTCGATCGCGCACTGCGCGTAGAACTTCGCGGCGTCCTCCGAGCCCACGGGGAGGTAGCAGATCAGGACGTCGGCCTGCGTCTCGCGCAGGCGTGCGACGACGTCCACGGGCTGCGCGTCCGACTCCTCGATGGTCTCGGAGTAGTACTTGCCGAGGCCGTCCAGGGTGTGCCCACGCTCGACCGTGACGCCCAGCGGCGGGACGTCGGCGATCTTGATCGTGTTGTTCTCGCTCGCGAGGATCGCCTCGGAGAGGTCGAACCCGACCTTCTTCGCGTCGACGTCGAATGCCGCCACGAACTCGATGTCGGAGACGTGGTACGGGCCGAACTGCACGTGCATGAGGCCCGGGACCTTGCTCTGCGGGTCGGCGTCCGCGTAGAAGTGGACGCCCTGCACCAGCGACGCGGCGCAGTTGCCGACGCCCACGATGGCGACGCGGATCGAACTCATCTCGCTCCTCGGTTCTCTTCTCGGTGCTGCGACGCGTCCGCGTCGTCAGCGGGGTCGGAGGCGGCCGGACGGTCGCCCTCGGGTGTGTCCGTGCGGCGTGCGCCGCTCGCGCGACCCGTGGCGCTGCTGCGCCCGAGCCCTCGCTCGTTGTCGATCAGCCCGTCGAGCCAGCGGACCTCGCGCTCGACCTGCTCGAGGCCGTGCCGCTGGAGCTCGAGCGTGTACTCGTCGAGCCGCTCGCGCGTGCGCGCCGCGGCGACGCGCACCTGCTCGAGCCGCTCGGTGAGGCGGGTGCGGCGTCCCTCGAGGATCCGCATCCGGGTCTCGGCGTCGGTGTGCGCGAAGAACGCGAACCGCACGTCGAAGCCCTCGTCCTCCCACGACGCCGGGCCGGCCTCCGCGAGCAGGTCCGCGAAGTGCTCCTTGCCCTCGGCCGTGAGCTCGTAGACGATCCGGGCGCGCTTGCCCGACAGGGCGTGCGGCGGCGGCGTCTGCGACGCGTCCGTGCCGACGATGAGCCCGCGGGCCTCGAGCCCCTTGAGGCACGGGTACAGCGAGCCGTACGACAGCGCGCGGAACGAGCCGAGCAGCAGGTTGAGGCGCTTGCGCAGCTCGTAGCCGTGCATGGGCGTCTCGTGCAGCGACCCGAGGACCGCGAGCTCGAGGACGTCCGCGCGACTGCGCACCGCCACCTCCTCCGGACTGCCGGTGCTGCCACCGACGACGACGTCCCGTGCACCGCAAGCTCGGTTCGAGCGCTCGATGTATCGGGCTGATACATCAGGAGAGTATGTCGCACCGGAGGTCCTCGCAAACACCCGTTCACGTGTCGTTCGCGTCGACGACGCCGCCGATCGGATGACGACGACTCCGTCCAAGGGCTCCGTCGGGCACGGACCTCCATCCGTCCTCCACGTCGTGCGCGGGGCATCTCCACGGTCGCGCGGCCATACTGGCCCCGGCTCGAGGACCGTCCCCCACGGTCGACCGTCGTCGAAAGGCTCAGCGTGGCAGCGGGATCTCCCCCTCCTCACCGCACCTCCGGCTCGGCGCACCAGCCGCCCCCGCGGCGCAGCGTGCGACCGGCCGGGACGTCGTCGCCACGACCGTGGTCGGCGACGGGTGCGGCGCGCCCCGCGGCGCCTGCCGCGGCGCCCACCGTCCGTCCGGGCGGGGGCGGTCGGGGCACGGGCGGGCCGGGCCGGGGCGGCTCGGGCGGCGGCGGACGCGGCGGCTCGGGCGGCCCGGGCGGTGGCTCCGGCGCGGGCGGGACCGGGCCCGGTCGCCGCCGCCTCGTCGACTACCCGCGGGCGGGACGCACCGGGTTCCGCCGCTGGCTCCCCTCGTGGAAGCTGCTCAGCGGGCTGTTCCTCACGCTCGTCGCGCTCGTCGTCGGCGCCGGCGTCGTCGCCTACGCGATGGTCGAGATCCCCGAGCCGGACGACTTCGCGCAGGCCCAGACGACGACCGTGTACTACGCCGACGGCACCACCGAGATGGGGTCCTTCGGCATCCAGGACCGCGTGATCGTGACCGGCGACGAGATCCCGGAGCACGTCCGGGCCGCCGTCGTCGCGGCCGAGGACCGGACCTTCTACGAGAACGCGGGCATCTCCCCCACGGGCCTGGCGCGCGCGCTGTGGACCAACCTGCGCGGCGGCGACCGGCAGGGCGGGTCGACGATCACCCAGCAGTACGCCGAGCGCTACTACTTCGGCGAGACGGTCACGAGCTACACGGGCAAGGCCAAGGAGGCGCTGCTCGCGATCAAGCTCGACCAGGCGCAGGACAAGGACGAGATCCTCGAGAACTACCTCAACACGATCTACCTCGGGCGCGGCGCGTACGGCATCGAGACGGCGGCGCAGAAGTACTTCGGCGTCAGCGCGGCCGACCTCACGGTGTCGCAGGCGGCGCTCATCGCGGGGATCATCCCGTCGCCCAGCAACTGGGACCCGGCGGAGAACCCGGAGAAGGCGCAGGAGCGCTGGGAGTACGTGCTCGACGGCATGGTCACGACCGGCGCCCTCACGCAGGAGGAGCGCGACGCGCAGGTCTACCCCGAGACCCTCGAGCCCCGCCAGGACGACCGGCTCGCCGGCCCGGGCGGCTACCTCATGGCGATGGTCAAGAAGGAGATCCTCGAGAAGTCGCCCATCACCGAGGAGGAGCTCGAGACCCGCGGCTACCGGATCATCACGACCGTCGACCGTGGCATGCAGATCTCGATCGAGACGGTCGCGGCGGGTCTTCCCGCGGACCGTGCGCCCAACCTGCGGGTCGGTGCCGTGACGCTCGACCCGGCCGACGGCGCGATCAAGGCGCTGTACGGCGGTCCCGACTACGTGACCGTCGGCCAGAACGCCGTCACGCAGTCGATCGCCCAGGCGGGCTCGACCTTCAAGCCGCTGACCCTCGTGGGCTACCTCGAGGAGGGCGGGTCGCTGCGCTCGCGGTACGACGGCGACTCCGGGCTCAAGATCGGCGACTACGCGGACACCGAGCGGGGCCTGCCGAACTTCGGCGGGCAGGACTTCGGCGAGATCGACGTCGTGCGCGCGACCGCGCAGTCGGTCAACACCGTGTACGCGCAGATGAACGAGGAGATCACGCCCGAGAAGACGATCGACGTCGCGCGGCGCGCGGGCGTCCCCGAGTCGGTCCCGATCGACCCCGTGACGTCGAACGTGCTGGGCACGGCCTCGCCCAACCCGATCCACATGGCGACCGTCTTCAACACCTTCGCGGCGCAGGGCACGCGGCACGAGCCGTTCATCGTGCGCACGGTCGAGTACCTCGACGGCGGCACGGCGTACCAGGGCGGTGACGAGGGCGCACCCGTCTTCGAGCCCGACGTCATGGCCGACGCGACGTTCGCGATGACGCAGGTCGTCGAGCGCGGCTCGGGCGAGCGGGCCGACATCGGCCGACCCCTCGCGGGCAAGACCGGCACCTCGAACGACAACAAGTCGGCGTGGTTCATCGGCTACACGCCGCAGCTGACGACGGCGGTGGTGCTCTTCCAGCCCAGCGCCGACGGCACGGTCGCGGAGGAGATCACGCCGTTCGGCGACTTCGCGCAGGGTCAGATCACGGGTGGCTCGTACCCCGCGATCCTCTTCCAGCAGCACATGAGCGCGATCCACGAGGGCCTCGAGGTCGTGGACTTCCCCGAGCGGGCCGACGTCGGCGAGCCCAACAAGCCGCCGATCGTCGAGGTGCCGTCGGTCGTCGGCCTGAGCGAGGCCGAGGCGTCGTCGACGCTCCAGGCCGCGGGCTTCCGCGTGGACGTCGCGCGCGGCACCAGCCCCGACGTCCCCGAGGGGACCGTCATCTCGCAGAGCCCGAGCGGCGAGGCCGAGCGCGGCTCCACCGTGACGATCACGGTCTCGGAGGGCACCGGCGAGGTCGACGTGCCGAACGTCGTCGGGCTGACTCAGCAGGCGGCGCGGTCCGCGCTCGAGGGCGCCGGCTTCGGGGTCGGCGTGAGCGAGCAGCCGTCCGACGAGCCGGTCGGGACGGTCCTGTCGCAGGACCCGTCCGGGCAGGCCGCCGAGGGCAGCACCGTGACGATCGTGGTCTCGTCCGGCCCCGAGGAGGAGCCCGAGCCCGAGCCGGAGCCGACGCCGACGGAGCCCCCGCCCGGCGAGGACGAGGGCGACGGCGGCGGTGACGCCGGGGGCGCCGGCGGTGGGAACGGCGGCGGCAACGGGGGCAACCTCGTCCCCGCACCGCCGGGCCTCCAGCCCTGACGACGGCGGCGGTCGGGCGCCCGCCCGGCAGCCGCTAGGATGGGCCGTTGCTGCCCGGAGCCGAGCGGTGCCGATCACCGCAGGACCGGCCCGAGGTGGCTGACGCACAACCCTCCTGCCACGGATGGACCGTGGCCGCTGAGACCACAGGAGGTGGGTTCTCGCATGCGTCGTTACGAGCTGATGGTCATCCTCGACCCCGACATCGAGGAGCGGACCGTCGCGCCGTCCCTCGACAAGTACCTCTCGGTGGTGACCACCTCCGGTGGCACCGTCGACAACGTCGACATCTGGGGCCGGCGCCGCCTGGCCTACGAGATCAACAAGAAGGCCGAGGGCATCTACGCGGTGGTCGACTTCACCGCCACGCCTGACACCGCCAAGGAGCTGGACCGCCAGCTCGGCCTCAACGAGGCCGTCCTGCGCACGAAGGTCATGCGTCCGGACGCTCACTGAGCGACCGGGCCGTCCCACCCACAGCGAACCGAGGAGCAGGCATGGCTGGTGACACCGTCATCACGGTGGTCGGGAACCTCACGGGGGACCCCGAGCTCCGCTTCACCCCGTCCGGTGCGGCCGTCGCGAACTTCACCATCGCGTCGACGCCGCGCCAGTTCGACCGCCAGAGCAACGAGTGGAAGGACGGCGACACGCTGTTCATGCGCTGCTCGATCTGGCGCGAGGCCGCGGAGAACGTCGCGGAGTCGCTGACCAAGGGCATGCGCGTCATCGCCCAGGGTCGCCTCGTCCAGCGGTCGTACGAGACCCGCGAGGGCGAGAAGCGCACGGTCGTGGAGCTGCAGGTCGACGAGGTCGGCCCCTCGCTCCGCTACGCGTCGGCCAAGGTCACCCGGGCCCAGCGCTCGGGCGGCGGCGGCGGTGGCGGCGGCTTCGGCGGTGGGAACGGCTACTCCGGCGGCGGTGCCCAGGGGGGTGGCGGCGGGTTCGACAACGACCCGTGGGCCACGCCCAGCCCGCAGGCCGGCGGCGGGTCGTCGTACTCCGACGAGCCCCCTTTCTGATCCAGACGTCAGCCGCCCGGTGAGCACGCCTCCCGGTCGGCGCCCGAAGAACCCGAGGAGCACACGATGGCGAAGCCCGTCGTCCGCAAGCCCAAGAAGAAGCAGAACCCGCTCAAGGCCGCCAAGATCGAGTCGGTCGACTACAAGGACACCGCGCTGCTGCGGAAGTTCATCTCCGACCGCGGCAAGATCCGCGCGCGTCGCGTGACCGGTGTCTCCGTCCAGGAGCAGCGCGCCATCGCCCGGGCCGTCAAGAACGCCCGTGAGATGGCGCTCCTGCCGTACTCGAGCTCGGCTCGCTGAGGAAGGTCGGACTCATGACGAAGCTCATCCTCACCCACGAGGTCACCGGCCTCGGCGCCCCCGGAGACGTCGTCGACGTCAAGGACGGGTACGCGCGCAACTTCCTCGTCCCCCGTGGCCTGGCGACCGCCTGGACCAAGGGTGCCGAGAAGCAGATCGCCCAGATCCGCACGGCGCGCAAGGCGCGCGAGATCGCGACGCTCGACGAGGCGAAGGCAGTGCGCGACGCGCTGCAGTCGAAGCCCGTCGTCGTGACGGCGAAGGCGGGCCAGTCCGGCCGCCTGTTCGGTGCAGTGACGACGTCGGACATCGCCGAGGCGGTCACCGCGTCCGGCGGCCCGGCGATCGACAAGCGCAAGGTCGAGATCGGCCAGCCGATCAAGTCGCTCGGCGAGTACCAGGTGCAGGTCCGCCTGCACGAGGACGTCTCGGCGCAGATCGACGTCCAGGTGGTCCCGGAGGCCTGAGCCTCCCCACCCGCGCAGTCACGACCGGCCCGGATCCCTGCGGGGGTCCGGGCCGTCGTCGTCCGCGGTGCCGGCGGGGCCGCCGTCCACCGCGCCGCCGGGCCCGGCGATCGTGCCGAGGCCGGGGAGCCGGATCCGGTCCTCCGGGGTGAGCACCGACAGCGTGCGACGCAGCGTCGTGACGACGGTCGCGACGAGGAGGCCCGCGGCGTCGCGGCCGTGCGCGTCCTCGTGCTCGGCGAGCGCCGCGACCAGCGCCGAGACGGAGCGGTCGACCTCGGCGCGCACGCCCGGCTCGGTGTCCTCGAGGCCGACCGTCTCGACGGCGTCGGCGAGCCGGCGCAGCGACTCGGCCATGGGTGACCTGAGGGCGGTCGGCACGGAGTGGACGCTCGCTCCCCAGGGCCGGTCGGCGGCCAGCGCGTCGAGGTCGTCCACCAGCAGCACGGCGCGCTCGAGCGCGGCGAACGTCCGGCGCCGGACGTGGACGGCCGCGACGTCCCGGTGCGCGCGGCGGTTCGCGTGCGACGCACCGACCAGCTCCTCGACCGCCGTGCGTGCGGCGTCGACCCGTCCGCCCAGCGGGCGGGGACGCGGGGCGGGTGGCGGGTCGTCGTCGCGGTCGAGCCGGTCCGCCGACGCCCGGAGGTGCTCGGCGGTCGCCCGTCGCAGCGTCCGCAGCGCGTCGTCGGCCCGGCGCAGCGGGAAGCTCGGGAACAGCGCGTTCGCGACGACGCTGGACGCGGCACCCAGCAGGAACAGCCCGGCGTACGAGGCGGAGTACTCGACCTCGGCGCCCTGGCCCAGGAGCATCACGAAGACCGCTGCGACGGGGACGTACGCGCGCTGCTCGCCGACCCACCGGAGGCCCGCGAGCAGGATCCCGACCGCGACGACGAGCGCCAGGCCGACCGTCCCGCTGCCGAGCGCGCGGTCCGTGGCGAGGCCGAGCACCGCGCCGAGCCCGATCGCGCCGATCGCCCGCAGCGACTCGGCCGCGGACTGCGCGACCGCGGGGTACATCGTCGCGACGGCACCGAACGGCGCGTAGAACGAGTACTCGGCGACGGGGCCGGGCAGCTGCTCGGCGACGACCCAGGCGAGGGTCGCAGCGAGGGCGCCCTTGGCCGCCATCGCGACACGGGGGTGCCCGAGGACGGCGCGGACGCGGCCGCCTGCGGCGGCATCGGGGGGCATGCCCCCAGTCCACGCGACCCGCGCCGTCGCTGCATCCGGGCGGCGCTCGGACCGCCGGCGCCACGCCTCAGGGCGCCCCGGTCACCATCCACGCCGTGCCGCGCGCACGCAGGCCCGTCGTCACGGCCCGGGCGAGCATGAAGACGCCCGCGAACGCGACCCAGGACCACGCGAGACCCGCCGCGCCGCCGTCGGCCCACGCCCGCACGGCGAGTGCCGCCGGCGCGTACACGGCGAGCGTCACGAACCCCACCACCGCGAGGTAGCGCCCGTCGCCCGCGCCGATGAGCACGCCGTCGAGCACGAAGACCCAGCCCGCGACCGGCAGCCCGACCGCGACGACGACGAGCGAGAGCGCGACGGCGCGGCGCACGTCGTCGTCGGCGGAGAAGAGCGGGCCGACCCACCACGCGGTCGCGGCGACGGCGACCCCCGCCGCGGCTCCGGCCGCGATCCCCCACGCGAGGGTGCGGCGCAGGACGGCGCGCGTGCGCCCGACGTCGCCCGCGCCCAGCCCCTGCCCGACGAGCGCCTGCGCCGCGATCGCGAGCGCGTCCAGACCGAACGCCAGCAGTCCCCACACCGCCATCACGACCTGGTGCCCCGCGAGGGCGACCGTCCCGAGCCCGGCCGCGACCCAGGCCGCGAGGAGCAGCGCGGCGCGCAGCGACAGCGTGCGCAGCAGCAGGGGCAGGCCCGATCGGACGCTGCCGAGCACCCCGCTGCGGGTCGGCACCAGCCCGACCTCCGCCGCGCGCGCCCCGCGCACGACGACGGCGGCGAGCGCCGCGCCCATGAGCACCTGCGCGACCGCCGTCGCGAACCCCGAGCCGGCCACGCCCATGCCCAGCCCGAGGACGAGCGTCACGGACAGGGCCGCGTTGAGCACCGCGCCCGACGCGGCGACGACGAGCGGCGTGCGCGTGTCGAGCATGCCGCGCAGCACCCCGGTCGCGGCGAGGACGACGAGCATCCCGGGCAGCCCGGGCGCCGACCAGCGCAGGTACGCGACGGCGTGCGGGACGACGTCGCCCGGCGCGCCCAGCGCGGTCACGAGCCACGGTGCGGCGAGGGTGATGACGACGGCGAGCACCGCCCCGAGGCCCGCGGCGAGCCAGAGGCCGTCGACGCCGAGCCGCATCGCCCGGGCGCGCTCGCCGGCACCGACGCTGCGCGCGACCGACGCCGTTGTCGTGTACGCGAGGAACACGCAGAGCCCGACGACGGTCGTCAGGACGGTCCCGGCGAGCGCGAGACCCGCGAGCGGGGCGGTGCCGAGGCGTCCCACGACGGCCGAGTCGACGAGGACGAACAAGGGCTCCGCGACGAGCGCGCCGAGGGCGGGCAGCGCGAGCCCGACGATGCTCCGGTCGAGGGCGTCGGGCCGGGTGCGCGTGCGGGTCGCCGACCCGTCGCGGCGGGGGTCGGGTCGGCGGGCGGGCACGGGCCCACTGTGCCGGGCGCGCGCGGTCCGGTCGAGCGAGGTGCGCCACCGTGCCGGGCCGGCGTCCGCAGGCGACGCGAGCGGGCCGGGGACGGCGTGGTGAACCGGCGCGTGCGGCAGGCTGGGACCCCGGGGGCCGTTCTCGGCCCGCCCGGCAGGCCCGGCCGGCCCGAGGAGCAGGGGTGACGTGGTCGCCCGAGGAGGAGGAGACATGGACGCACCCGGCAGCCCCGCGTACCTCGCGGCGCAGCGGGCGGACCTGCTGCGGTTCGCCGCCGGCGCGCGGCACCCGCTCGGCTTCGGCTGGCTCGGCGACGACGGCGACCTCGACCCCGCCCGACCCGTCGAGCTGTGGATCACGTGCCGCATGACGCACGTGGCGTCGCTCGGCGCGCTCGCGGGCGAGCCCCCCGCACCGGGCGGCCCCGACGACGCCGCGCTGCGCGACCTCGCGGCGCACGGGGTCGCGTCGTTGCGCGGGCCGGGCGGTGCGGGTGGCGAGTCGGGCGCGGGCGGTGCGCTGCACGACGACGAGCACGGCGGGTGGTTCGCGGCGGTCCGCGAGGACGGGCCCGTCGACGACCGCAAGCAGGCCTACGGGCACGCGTTCGTCGTCCTCGCCGCGTCGTCGGCGGTCGCCGCGGACGTGCCGGGTGCGGACGCGCTCCTCGCCGACGCGCTCCGGGTGCACGAGGCGCGGTTCTGGGACGACGACGCCGGCCTCGCGGTCGAGGAGTGGGACCGCGCGTGGACCACGCTCGACGACTACCGCGGCGTCAACGCCAACATGCACACGGTCGAGGCGTACCTCGCCGCCGGCGACGTGACCGGGGACGGGCGGTGGCACGAGCGCGCCGGACGGATCGCGGCGCACGTCGTCGGCTGGGCGCGGGACAACGACTGGCGGATCCCCGAGCACTTCGACGCGGGATGGCAGCCGGTGCTCGAGCACAACCGCGACCGCCCGGCCGACCCCTTCCGCCCGTACGGCGCGACCGTCGGCCACGGCCTCGAGTGGGCGCGGCTGCTCGTCGCGGTCGACGGCACGCTCGGCGCCGCGGCTCCCCCGGGGCTCGTCGACGCGGCCGTGGCGCTCGCGGACCGCGCCGTCGGGGACGGGTGGGCCGTCGACGGCGCCGACGGCTTCGTCTACACGACGGGGTGGGACGGGCAGCCCGTGGTCCGCACGCGCATGCACTGGGTCGCGGCCGAGGCCGTGAGCACCGCCACCGTGCTCGCGCGCGCGACGGGCGACGAGCGGTGGGCGCGCGACGCCGAGGGGTGGTGGGCCTACGTCGACCGGTACCTCGTCGACCACGAGCGCGGGTCGTGGCACCACGAGCTCGACCCCGCCAACACGGTGTCGGCCGAGGTCTGGCCGGGCAAGCCCGACGTCTACCACGCGTACCAGGCGGCGCTGCTGCCCGAGCTGCCGACCGTCCCCTCGTTCGCGGCGGCGCTGCGCGCGCGGACGTGAGCCGGGCGGCGCTCCGGGTCGTGGTGGGGCGGTCCCTGCAGCGCCCGTGGCGGGGCTGTGGTAGCGCTCACAGCACAGCCGAGACGAGCCCGTCCACCTGGTGAACGGACCGAGCGCGAGTTTTCCTCCACACCCGGTGCATCGTGTCGTCGCAGGTCAGCGGCCCGCGGCATGATTCGTAGGACGTCGTCCACAGGGATGTCCACGGCCTGTGCACAGCGCCACGCCGGGCTGTCCACACGTCCGTCGGCGGTTGTCCCCAGGGCGTCCACAGGACCTCCGACCCAGTGCCCCGGCGTGGCTTGGAGACGTGCCGGGAGGGGGCATACGGTCGCGGGCGGACCTCAACCGGTCCAGCAGGACGAGGGTTCGAGGCCGGACGCAGCGGGCATGTCTGCGGCGTGCGATAGAACGTCAGTTCGAGGAGCACGCGTGCGGATGGAGGTCGTCATCGTGGTGGCACAGGTGGGCGTCGGATGAGCCTCGACGAGCTCGAGCGGGACCTCGGCCCGGCCCGCCCCGCGGCCGGCTTCGACCGGACGCCGCCGCAGGACATCGTCGCCGAGCAGAGCGTGCTCGGCGGCATGATGCTCTCGAAGGACGCCATCGCGGACGTCGTCGAGGAGGTCAAGGGCACCGACTTCTACCGGCCGGCGCACGAGATGGTCTACGACGCGATCCTCGACCTCTACGGGCGCGGCGAGCCCGCGGACGCCGTGACGGTCGCGGCCGAGCTGACCAAGCGCGGCGAGATCGCCCGCATCGGCGGAGCCCCCTACCTGCACACCCTCATCTCGATGGTGCCGACGGCGGCCAACGCCGGGTACTACGCGCGGATCGTGCGCGAGCGCGCGGTGCTGCGCCGGCTCGTCGAGGCCGGGACGCGGATCGTCCAGCTCGGGTACGCGACCGACGGCGGCGACGTCGAGGAGCTCGTCAACAACGCCCAGGCCGAGATCTACGCCGTCTCCGAGCAGCGCACGAGCGAGGACTACCTCCCGCTCTCGGAGATCATCAACGGCGCGATGGAGGAGATCGAGGCCGCGAGCAACCGCGGCGAGGGCATGGTCGGTGTGCCCACCGGTTTCCAGGACCTCGACAAGCTGACCAACGGCCTGCACCCGGGCCAGATGGTCGTCATCGCCGCGCGTCCAGCCATCGGCAAGGCTCTCGCGCTCGACACCCCGCTCCCGACGCCCACGGGATGGACGACGATGGGCGACGTCCAGGTCGGCGACCAGCTCCTGGACGCCGACGGGATGCCCACCACCGTCGTGGCGGCGACCGAGGTCCTCGTCGACCGCCCCTGCTACGAGGTGCACTTCGACGACGGGACGGTGCTCGTCGCGGACGGCGAGCACCAGTGGCTGACGGACACACGTGCCTCGCGACGTGCCCGTCAGGAGGCCGAGCGGCGCGGCGGGTCGCTGCCGCGCGTGCTCCCCGCCGTGCGGACCACCGAGGAGATCGCCGACACGCTCGTCTGCCACACGGCGGACCGGCGCCTGAACCACAGCGTCGCGACGGCGGGAGCCCTGCGGCTTCCCGACGCGGACCTGCTCGTCGACCCCTACGCGCTCGGTGTGTGGCTCGGTGACGGGCACTCGGCGTCGGCGCGCTTCACCTCGGACGACCCGGAGATCGCGATGCGGATCGAGGGGAACGGTCTCCGGTCGGTCCGGCAGGGGGGTCGCGACGGGCGCCTCTACACGATCCAGCTACCCGAGGAGGCTGCGACGCCGACCCGCGCGTGCGAGGTCTGCGGTGCGGAGTACGTGAACCCACGCCAGCAGGTCCGGACGTGCGGCCGGAGCTGCGGCGGACGCGTCTCGGTGACCGGGCGACGGGCGACGGCTCCGACGTGCCCGGACTGCGGTCGGCCCACGAGCGGCCTCCGACGCTGCCAGGCGTGTCACCACGCCTACGGCACGGTCGCCGGAAGGCTCAGGACGCTTGGCGTCCTGGGGAGCAAGCACATCCCGGTCGCCTACCTCCGTGCGAGCGAGCGGCAGCGGCGAGAGCTGCTCGCCGGTCTCCTCGACACGGACGGCACCGTCAACCCGACGGGCAGCGTGCAGTTCTGCGTCACGGACCGGCGGCTCGCAGGGGACGTCAGGGAGCTCATCCACTCCCTCGGCTACCGGACCGGCTGGTCGACGCGGGCCGTGAAGGGCCGGGACGCCCTCCACAGCACCGCATACACGATCACCTTCACGACGGACGACGAGGTCTTCGGGCTCGAGCGGAAGAAGCTCGCTCACAAGGAGCGTCGTCGACCGTCGACCCCGCGTCTGCGGTCGAGGTTCATCACGGCCGTGCGCCGGGTCGACAGCGTCCCGGTCCGGTGCGTCGAGGTCGACAACCGGGCCCACCTGTACCTGGCCGGACGAGCCATGGTGCCGACCCACAACTCGACGCTCGGCATCGACATCGTCCGGTCGGCGGCGATCAAGCACGGCCTCGCGTCGGTCGTCTTCTCGCTCGAGATGAGCCGCAACGAGATCACGATGCGTCTGCTGTCGGCCGAGGCGCGCGTGCCCCTGCAGAACATGCGCAAGGGGACGATGCGCGACGAGGACTGGCAGAAGCTCGCGCAGACCATGGGCAAGGTCTCGCAGGCGCCGCTCTTCATCGACGACTCGCCGAACATGTCGCTGATGGAGATCCGCGCCAAGTGCCGGCGGCTCAAGCAGCGTCACGACCTCAAGCTCGTCGTCATCGACTACCTCCAGCTCATGTCGTCGGGCAAGCGCGTCGAGTCGCGCCAGCAGGAGGTGTCGGAGTTCTCGCGTGCGCTCAAGCTGCTCGCCAAGGAGCTCGAGGTGCCGGTCATCGCGATCTCGCAGCTCAACCGTGGCGCCGAGCAGCGCACCGACAAGCGACCGCAGATGAGCGACCTGCGTGAGTCCGGCGCGATCGAGCAGGACGCGGACGTCATCATCCTGCTCCACCGCGAGGACGCCTACGAGAAGGAGTCCCCGCGCGCGGGCGAGGCCGACATCATCGTCGCCAAGCACCGAAACGGCCCGACCGACAACATCGTCGTCGCGTTCCAGGGCCACTACGCACGGTTCGTCGACATGGCGCCCGAGGGGATGTAGCGGCAGCCGCGGGGGGCCGGCCCCCGTGCACGGGCGGTCCAGCAGGCCGGGCTCGACCTCCCGGTGGGGCGGCCAGGTCGGGCCCGACCTCCCGGGTCGGTCGGCCTAGCCGGTCAGCCGGTCGCGCCCGGCGGCCCGACGGACCCCCGGGACCGCAGCGGCGTCGGGATGCGGTGCACGACCCCCGTCGCCGCGGCCGGACGCGGTGCGGCGTCCGCACCCGCGAGCGCGTCGACCAGCAGCTCGATCGCGGTGCGCCCGAGCGCCTCGTGCGGGATCGCCAGCGACGTCAGGCCCGGCTGCAGCCAGCCCGCGAGCGGGTGGTCGTCGAAGGAGATCACGGACACGTCCTCCGGGATCCGCAGGCCGGCCTCCTGCAGGGCCTGGTAGGCGCCGAGCGCCAGGCGGTCGTTGAAGCAGATCAGCGCGCCCGGACGAGGCCGGACGGCCAGGAGGTCGCGGGTCGCCTCCCTGCCGTCCTGCGGGTGCCACGCGAGCCGCGCCCGGCCGGACGCCGGCTCGACCCCGGCCTCGGCCAGCGCCTCACGGATGCCGAGCAGGCGCTCCTCGCCGGCGACGCTGCCGAGCGGCACGTCGCCCGGTCCGGGACCTGCCCCGACGAGGTGGACCTCCCGGTGCCCTGCGTCGAGCAGGACGCGCGCCGCGACGCGCCCGGCACCGACCTCGTCCGGGACGACGGCGGGGATCGCGGTCGGCCGGTCAGCGACCGTGTTGAGCAGGACGGCGGGGACGCGCTCGAGCTCCGCCGGGACGCCGCGCTCGCGCGTGAACATCGACGCCAGCACCAGGCCGTCGACCTGCCTGTCGGCCATCGCCTCGAGGAGGTCCTTCTCCGCCTGGCCGTCGCCCTCCGTCTCACCGATGAACAGGAGGTACCCGCGCTCCCGGGCCGCGTCGATCGCGCCCTTGATCATGTCGCCCGCGAGCTGGGACGTGGCCACCGTGTCCGAGACGAACCCCAGCGTGCGGGTCGCACCCTTGCTCAACCCGAGCGAGACGATGTTCGGCCGGTACCCGAGCTCGGCGGAGACCGCACGCACCCGCTGCTGGACCGCTTCGGAGATCCGCAGCTCGGTGCCGCGCCCGGAGAGCACCAGCGAGGCCGTCGAGGGCGCGACGCCGGCCGCGCGGGCCACGTCGGCGAGCCTGACTCTCCTGTTCACCAGCGCCGTCCTTTCGACGGACGATCATAGGCATCGCGGCTCCCCCGCCAGGGAGTGCGGGTGCGACGCCCCATGCGCCGCGCGTGCCTCGCCGCGACCCCGCTCGGGCCCTTCCGGCGCACGCCCGTCCGGCCCATGTGCGCCCGTGCCCGCGACCGTCGCCACCCCGTGTCGCGGCCACGTCACCGTGACGGGACCGTGATGTCGACGCCTTGACAGGCGGCGCCGATCGCCCGAACATGAGCATGCTAACGCGGTTTAGCAACGGGGGCCGACAGCTCACCTCGACGAAAGGGAGACATCGATGTCTCGGACTGGCCGGATGAGGGGACGCGCGCTCGCAGCGACGTCCTTGTGCATGGCAAGCCTGGTCGCGCTCACGGCGTGCAGCGCGCCGGGTGCGAGCACGGCGGAGGAGACGCCGGCGGTCGACGACGGCGGCACGGCATCGGGCGAGGCCCCGACGTGCGGGACCGAGCCGGTCGAGCTGAACACGTACATCGAGACCGGCTTCCCGCTCCCGAAGGAGCTCGCCGCCGCGTTCACGGAGCAGTACCCGAACGTGACGTTCGACATCCGCGAGGACCAGTTCGCGGTCATCACGCAGAACGCCCCGCGCGTCCTGGTCGACAACCCGCCCGACCTCATGCGGCTCCCGCAGGTGTCGGAGCTCGCCTCGGACGGCCTCCTGCTCGACCTCGACCCGTACGCGGAGGCGTTCGGGTGGGACGAGTGGCCGGAGTCCCAGCTCGAGCAGATGCGCGTCGACGACGAGGGCCGCCGCGGCGACGGCCCGCTGTACGCGATGGGACTGAACTTCTCGATGACCGGGGTGTTCTACAACAAGAGCCTCGCGGAGCAGGTCGGCATGACCGAGCCGCCCGCGACGCTCGCCGAGCTCGACGAGGTCCTCGCCGCCGCCAAGGACGCGGGCATCACGCCGATCGCGCAGTTCAACGGCGGGGCGACGGGTGGCCTCGCCTTCCCGCTCCAGGCCCTCATGGCCTCGTACGGCGAGCCGTCCGAGATCAACGCCTGGGCCTACCAGCAGCCCGGCGCGACGATCGACACGCCCGCCAACCTCGAGGCCGCCGAGCACCTGCAGCGGTGGATCGACGCCGGCTACTTCGCCGCCGACGCGAACTCGATGGACTACGCGACGATGATGAGCCGGTTCATCGGCGGCGAGTCCCTGCTGATCTTCAACGGCGACTGGGAGTCGGGGAACCTCGACACCCAGATGCCGGGCGAGGTGGGCTTCTTCCTCCTCCCGCCGCTCGAGGAGGGCGGTGAGGTCGGCGCGATGTCGGCGCCCCTGACGTACGGCGTGTCCGCGGCCGCCGAGAACCCCGACTGCGCGGCGTTCTTCCTCAACTGGGTCGCCACCGACGAGGAGGCGCGCACGATCGCGGTCGAGATCGGCGGCTCGCACCCCATGGGCCCCGTCGACGCCTTCATGCCCGAGGTCGACCCGGACACCGTGACCGCCCAGACGCTCGCAGCCGGTGCGACGATCGGTGAGGACGACGGCGCGATGGAGTTCATCGCCAACGCGACGGGCGAGATCTACGCGAAGAGCTGGACGCCCAACCTGCAGAAGATGGTCGCCGGCGAGCAGGACCCCGCTGGCCTCCTGAGCACCGTCCAGGCCGACTACGAGAGCCAGATCGGCGGCTGATGATGGGGACGCCGACGATCGGCCGGACCGGTCGCCGCGAGGTGGTCTCGCCGTCGTCGGCCGACACCGCCGGCAGGCGCCGCGCCCTCAGGGCGCGGCGCCTGCGGCGGGGGTGGGTCGCGCTCGCGCTGGTCGTGCCCGCGTTCGCCGCCTACGCCGTGTTCGTGCTGCGACCCCTCGCGCTGACGGTCCAGTACTCGTTCTACGACTGGAACGGCGTCGGGGTCGCCGAGTGGGTCGGCGCCGGCAACTACACGCGGCTGCTCGACGACCGCGAGATGGTCGGCTCGATCCTCAACGCGCTCGAGCTCATCGTGTACTTCAGCTTCGTCCCCGTCGCGCTCGGGCTGTTCACGGCCGCGACCATCCGGAAGATGGCGACGTCGCGGCTCGCCCTCGCGTCGCGGACGATCCTGTTCCTCCCGCAGGTCATCCCGCTCGTCGCGGCCGGGATCATGTGGACCTGGCTGATGTCCACCGACGGGCTCGTCAACGAGATCCTCCGCGCCGTCGGGCTCGGCCGGTTCGCGACCGCGTGGCTGGGCGACTTCGACACCGCGCTGCCCGCCGTCGGCGTCATCGGGGCGTGGGTCGCCCTCGGTCTGTGCATGCTGCTCCTCCTGGCGGGCATGACGAAGATCGACCCGGCGCTGTACGAGGCGGCGCGCATCGACGGCGCCGGTCCGGTGCGCGAGTTCTTCGCGATCACGCTGCCGAGCGTCCGTCAGGAGATCGGGGTCGCGGTCACCGTCACCGTGATCGCCGCGCTCGCGAGCTTCGACATCGTCTACATCTCGACCCAGGGCGGACCGGGGAACAGCACGCTCGTCCCCGGCCTGGAGATCTACTACCTGGCGTTCTTCAGCCGCGAGATCGGCCAGGCGTCCGCGCTGGCCGTCGCGTTCATGATCCTCGTGCTCGCGATCGTGCTCCCGATCCAGCGCCTGACCCGTGAGGACGACCGATGATCGTGTCCCGCCGGGAGACGTGGCTCGGTCGCGTGCTCCTCGTCCTGCTCACCCTCGTGACGGTCGTGCCGTTCGTCAGCCTGTTCATGACGGCGCTGCACGAGCCCGGGACGTACCCGTCCGGCCTCGCGTGGCCAGAGACGCCGCACTGGTCGAACTTCGTGGACGCCTTCCAGGCGGCGAACATGCGCGAGCTGCTGTGGTCGAGCCTGCTCATCGAGCTCGGCGTCGTCCCGGTGTCGCTGTTCATCGCGACCCTCGCGGGGTTCGCGCTCGGCCACCTGCGCCCCCCGGGTCACAAGGTGATCCTGCTGGTCTTCGTCCTCGGGCTCACCCTCCCGTTCCAGGGCGTGATCGTGCCGCTCTACTTCCAGATCCGGGAGATGGGGCTGCTCAACACGCGGTGGGCGATCATCATGCCGCTGTGGGGGCTGTACATGCCGTTCGCGGTGCTCTGGATGCGCGCGCACTTCGTGAACATGCCCGAGGAGCTGTCGGAGGCCGCGCGGATCGACGGCGCCGGCACGTGGCAGCTGTTCCGACGGATCCACGTGCCCCTGTCGATGCCCGCGCTCTCGTCGCTCGGGATCCTGCTGTTCCTGTGGACGTGGAACCAGTTCCTCCTCGCCATCGTGCTCGTCGACGACCCGACCCGGCGGACCATGGCCGGCGCGCTCGGCGCCTTCCAGGGGCAGTGGGGCACCGACATCCCGCTGCTGTGCGCCGGGTCGCTGCTGATCCTCACGCCCACGCTGCTCGTCTTCCTCGCGATGCAGCGCCAGTTCGTCTCGGCCCTCATGCAGGGCGCGGTGAAGGGATGACGACGACGGCCACGAACCGCGTCCGCCCGCCGTTCGACCCGCAGATCGCGCAGGCGATGGCCGAGAACGCGGCCGACGTCGTCACGTCGATGTCGGCCGAGGACATCCACACCCTCCGCGAGCGCGCCGTGCGGCCCACCGACGCCGAGCTCACGGCCGGTGGGACGTTCCGGCTCAGCGAGCACCGGGCACCCGGACCGGCGGGCGACGTGCGCGTCGTCGTGCTGGCGCCCGCCGCGCCGTCCGCGGCACCACGACCGGCCCTGCTGCACCTGCACGGCGGCGGCCTGGTCATGGGGGACCTGCTCAGCGACGTCCCGGGGATGCTCGACCTCGCGGGGGCGGCCGGGTGCACGCTGGTGTCCGTGGACTACCGGCTGGCGCCCGAGCACCCGTACCCGGCCGCGCTCGAGGACGCGTACGCGGCCCTCGTGTGGCTGGCCGGGCAGGCCGACACGCTCGGCGTGGACCCGGGCCGCGTCGTCGTGTCGGGGGTCAGCGCCGGAGGTGGTCTCGCCGCCGCCCTGGCGCTGCTGGTCCGCGAGCGCGGCGGCCCGGCACTGCTGGGCCAGCTCCTGAGCTGCCCGATGCTCGACGACCGCAGCGACAGCGGGTCGGCGCTGCAGATGGAGGGGCACGGCTCGTGGGACAGGACGGCGAACGCGACGGCCTGGGCGGCGTACCTCGGGACGGCTCCCGGCGGCCCCGGCGTCCCCGCGACGGCCGCCCCGGCCCGCGCCCTCGACCTGGGCGGTCTCCCCCCGGCGTTCGTCGACGTCGCGTCCGCGGAGACGTTCCGGGACGAGTGCGTGGCGTACGCGGCGCGGATCTGGGCGTGCGGCGGCGACGCCGAGCTCCACGTGTGGCCGGGCGGCTGCCACGCGTTCGACTTCCTCGCTCCCGAGGCGGACCTGTCGCGGGACGCCCGGGCCGCTCGCTCTCGGTGGCTCCGCCGGCTGCTCGACCGACCGGCGCGGGCCGACGGACGACACCCGACCCCAGGAGGCTGACCATGCACGCGCACGGTCCCCAGCTCATCGCCTACGCCGACCGCCTCGGCGGCGACCTCCGGGGGCTCGCCGCGCTGCTCGACGGCGCGCTCGCGGAGGCGTTCGCGGGCGTCCACGTCCTGCCGTTCTTCGACCCCTTCGACGGCGCGGACGCCGGGTTCGACCCGCGCGACCACACGCGCGTCGACCCGCGGCTGGGCACGTGGGACGACGTCCGCGGTCTCGCGGCGGGCCGGACGGTCATGGCGGACGTCATCGTCAACCACGTCTCCGCCGAGTCGGAGCGGTTCGCCGACGTGCGCGCGCACGGGGACGCGTCCCGCTGGGCGCCGATGTTCCTCACGCTCGGGTCGGTCTTCCCCGACGGGGCGACCGAGGACGACCTCGCCCGGATCTACCGGCCGCGGCCGGGCCTGCCGTTCACCGCCATGACGCTCGGCGGGCGGCGGCGCCTGGTGTGGACGACGTTCACGCCGGACCAGGTGGACATCGACCTCCGCTCGCCCGTCGCGTGGGAGTTCCTGGACGAGGTCGTCGACACGCTCACGTCGGGCGGGGTGCGGATGCTGCGCCTCGACGCGGTCGGCTACACCGGGAAGGAGCCGGGCACCGACTGCTTCATGACGCCGGCGACGGAGCAGTACACGAGGCGCATCCTCGAGCGGGCGCACGCGCGCGGCGCCGAGGTCCTCGTCGAGGTCCACGGCCACCACACGCAGCAGATCGAGATCGCACGCACCGTCGACCTCGTCTACGACTTCGCCCTCCCGCCGCTCGTCCTGCACGCGCTGACCGCGCGCGACCTCGCGCCGCTGGCGCGGTGGCTCGAGATCCGACCGGCCAACGCCGTCACGGTGCTCGACACCCACGACGGCATCGGCATCGTCGACGTCGGCCCGAGCGACCTGCGCCCGGGCGAGCCCGGGCTGCTCGAGGCCGCGCAGATCGACGCGCTGGTCGAGGCGATCCACGACGGCAGCGCTGGCACGAGCCGCCTCGCGACGGGCGCCGCGGCGTCGAACCTGGACCTGTACCAGGTGAACTGCACCTTCTACGACGCGCTCGGCCAGGACGACGCCCGCTACCTGCTCGCCCGCCTCGTCCAGCTCTTCGTCCCCGGGATCCCGCAGGTCTACTACGTCGGGCTGCTCGCCGGGAGCAACGACATGGGGCTGCTCGCACGGACGGGCGTCGGTCGGGACGTCAACCGGCACCACTACACGCCGGCGGAGGTCGAGGAGGCCCTCACGCGTGACGTCGTGCGCGACCAGCTGGCCGCCCTGCGGCTCCGGGCGGCCCACCCGGCCTTCGCGGGGTCGTTCTCGTGGGGCGTCCACGGCACCAGCGCTGAGCTCTCGTGGCGCGGCGCCGACGACGTCCGGCTCGAGCTGACGTTCGACGTCGCGGACGGGTCGTTCCAGGTGTCCGAGGTCCGTGAAGCCGACCGCCGGGTGGTCATGCGGTCGGCGTGAGTCCCCGCCTGCGAGCATGACCTCGTGCCGCACCTCACCGCCCCCGACGGGACCCCGCTCGGCTACCGGCTCGTCGGGGACGGCGAGCCGCTCGTGTGCCTCGCGGGCGGACCCATGCGGGACGCCTCCTACCTGGGCGACCTCGGCGGGCTGTCCAGGCACCGCAGGCTCGTGCTCCTCGACCTGCGCGGGACGGGTGGCTCGGGCCGTCCGGACGACGTGGCGTCCTACCGCTGCGACCGGCAGGTCGGCGACGTCGAGGCGCTGCGCGTCGCACTCGGGCGGGACCGGGTCGACGTCCTCGCCCACTCCGCGGGTGCGAGCCTCGCGCTCCGCTACCTCGAGGCGCACCCCGACCGTGTCGGCACCCTGACCCTCGTCACGCCGAGCACGCGTGCGGTCGGCCTCGCGGCGACCGTCGAGCAGCGCCTCGCCTGCGCACGCCTCGGGTCAGGTCGGCCCGGCTTCGCCGAGGCGTACGCGGCGCTCACCGCGGTCCTGGCGGGCACCGCGACCGACGACGACGAGCGCACCGCCGGCCCGCTCTTCTACGGCGGCTGGGACGACGCCGCCCGCGAGCACCACGACGCGCAGCACGAGCAGCTGCACCCCGACCTGGCGGCCGCGTTCAACGCCGGCGGCGCGTTCGACCCGCCGGGGGCGCGCGCCGCGCTCGCGGACCACGCGCGCCCCGTCGTCGTCGTCGCGGGTGAGGTCGACCCGCTGAGCCCGCCCGTCGTCGCCGAGCAGGTGGCCGCGCTCGCCGCCCACGGCTCGGTCCACCTCCAGCGGGGTGCGGGTCACTACCCCTGGGTCGATGACCCGGAGGCCTTCGTCCGGACCGTCGTCGGGGCGTGGGCGCGGTGACCGCCGCGACTCCCACCGCCGTCGTCGTCGGGGGCGGCATCGCGGGGCTCGCGTGCGCCGTCGGGCTGCACCAGCAGGGCTGGGAGGTGAGCGTGCTCGAGCGCGCGGCCGGCTCGCACGTCGCGGGCGCGGGGATCACGCTGTGGCCCAACGCGCTGCGCGCGCTCGACGTCCTCGGGCTCGGCGACGCCGTCGAGGCGCGCGGTGCCGTGCAGCGCGCCGGCGAGGTCCGGACGTCGCGCGGGCGGCGGCTCAGCACGCTCGACGGCGCGGCGATGACCCGGGAGCTCGGTCGGCCAGCCGTGGCGGTCCACCGCGCCGACCTCCAGGAGGTCCTCCTCGGCGCACTGCCCGACGACGCCGTGCGGACCGGCGTCGACGTCGTCGGCGCCACCGCCGACGGCACGGTCCGGACCGCGCGGGACGGCGACGTGGCCGCCGACCTCGTCGTCGCGGCCGACGGCATCGGCGGCACCGTCCGACGCGCGCTCTGGCCCGACGCGCCGTCCCCGCTCTACACGGGCTTCACCGCGTGGCGCGCGGTGTCGGAGGTCCCCGTCGAGCGGGTCACGACGACGTGGGGTGCGGGGACCGAGTTCGGCTCGATGCCGATCGGCGGCGGACGCACGTACTGGTTCGCGGCGGCGCGCGCCCCGGAGCGCGAGCGGCACGACGACGAGCGGGCCCACCTGCTCGACCGCCTGGCCGGCTGGCCCGACGACGTGCGGTCGCTCGTCGCCGGCACCCCCGCGGACGCCGTCCTGCGCAACGACCTGCGGCGCCTGCCCCGGCCGCCGCGCACCCTGGTGGACGGCCGCGTCGTCCTGGTCGGCGACGCCGCGCACGCCATGGCTCCGAACCTCGGGCAGGGCGGCTGCCAGGCGCTCGAGGACGCCGCCGTCCTCACGCTCGCGTGCGCCGACGCGGGCCGGCACCTGCCCGAGCGCCTGGGCTGGTACGAGCGCGAGCGGCTGCCGCGCGTCACCGCGGTGATGCGCGCGTCGTACTGGGCGGGGACGGCGGGCCCGTACGTCACCCACCCCGTCGCGCTGCGGGTACGTGACGCACTCGTCGCGCACGCCCCGGCGTCGGCCGCGACGCGGCAGCTCGTGCGGGTCGGCGGCTGGCGGCCGTCCCGTCCGGGCTGAGCGCGACGGACGGCGGCGACTGCTCCTCGCCCGAGCCGTGCTCGACATGTCGCCCGCGTGGGACCCACCCCTCACCTCCCGCGGTCGGCTGCCGATCGGCATGCCGACCCCGGGAGGACCACGCATGGACGGCATCGCCGCGATCACGAGCCGCATGGCCGAGATCCGCTCGACGCTGGCGACCCTCCAGCCCGCGCGGGCGCCCTCGTCCGTCGCGACCCTCGCGCTGCGGCCGGCGTCGTCGTCGGGCTCGTCGACCGGCACGTCGTCCGGCACGGCCCCGGGCGCGGACTTCGCCTCGGCCCTCGCCGCCGAGCTCGGCACCTCTGCGACGACGACCACGCCCGGCGTCGCGTCCGGCCCGGTGCCCGCCGTCCCCGGCCTCACGCCCGAGCAGGTCGGCAACGCGCGGGCCGTCGTCGCCGCGGGCCGCGCCATGGGGCTGTCCCTGCGCGACGCCGCGATCGGCGTCATGACCGCCATGGGGGAGTCGTCGCTGCGCGTCCTCGACCACGGCGACAAGGTGGGCCCCGACAGCCGCGGCCTGTTCCAGCAGCGCGACAACGGCGCCTGGGGCAGTCTCGCCGACCGCATGGACCCGACCCGCAGCGCGACGGGCTTCTTCACCGCGCTCGCCCGGGTGGGCGGCCGGGGCTCGATGACGCCGACCCTCGTCGCGCACACCGTCCAGCGCAACGCCGACCCGAACCACTACGCGCGCTACTGGGACCAGGCCGTCGACGTCGTGTCCCGGCTCACGGGCGCGACCGCCGCGCAGGTCACCGCGCGCTGACGCACATCGGCGGGTCGGGGGCGACCCGCCGGGCCCCCGGATCCGCGCCGGGCTTGCGGCGAGGACCGTCCCGCGCGAGGGTCGATGGTCGTGAACCCGCGTGTGCGCCCCGCGACGCCCGACGACGTCGACGAGCTCGTCCGGCTGCGCCACGAGATGTTCCGCGACATGGCGGCGTCGGGTGCCTACCGCCGCGGCGGCGACATCGAGGACACGTCCTGGTACGCGTCGGCGCGCGACTACGTCCTGACCGGCCTCGAGACCGGCGTCCTCATCGCGTACGTCGCGGACGCCCACGTCGCGGCGGAGGACGTCGAGCCCGCACCGGCCGGAGCGCCGCAGCTCACCGGGTGCGCCGTCGTGTCGTTCGAGACGCGCATGCCCGGGCCCGGGACCCCGCTCGGCCTCGTCGGCTGGGTCTCGACGGTCTACGTGGCACCGCAGAGCCGCGGGCAGGGCCTCGCGCGCGAGCTCGTGCAGGCCTGCCTCGACTGGTCGGAGGAGCACGGCGTCGAGACCGTGCACCTGCACGCGACCGCCGACGCCGAGGGTCTGTACCGGTCGCTCGGCTTCGGCGAGATCCGCTCGACCGCGCTCCGCCGGCACGCCCCACCGCGACCCTGACGGCCCGGCCGGGGGACGACCACGGGGGCGGGCGGGGCGCCGAACCGTGCCCCGCCGACGTGCCCCGCCGACGTGCCCCGCAAACACGTGGACGCCCGCTCCCCACGGCGGCAGGGTGCGAGGCATGACGACGACGACGCTCCCGGGCGGGCTCGAGCTGCGCACCGCACGCCCCGCGGACCTCGACCAGATCGGTGCGCTCCTCGTCGCGCGGGGCGAGGCCGGCGACGACGTCGACCACCGGCTCGTCGTCGAGGACCCGGACGCCGGGTGGGAGACGTGCGCCGTCGTCGTCGACGGCGACCGCGTGGTGTCCACCGCGACGCTCCTCGACGAGGAGGTCCGCGTGGGCGAGGTCGTGCTCCCCGCGGGGCAGGTCGAGCTCGTCGCGACCGCCGTGGGGTACGAGGGTCGTGGGCTCGTGCGCGCCCTCATGTCGTGGGCGCACGACCTGTCCACCGACCACGGCCACCTGCTCCAGGTCATGATCGGGATCCCGTACTTCTACCGGCTCTTCGGGTACGAGTACGCGATCGACATCCCGCGCGCGCGGGCCGTCACGTCGACCCCGGACCCGGCCCCCGGCGTGCTCCGTCGCGCGACGCACGACGACGTGCCCGCGCTCGCGGTGCTCCAGGACCACGCGCAGGGCGGGTTCGACGTCGCGATGCCGCACTCGCCGCCGCGCCGGCGGTGGCTCCTCGAGCACGACACGAGCACCACGTGGGTCCTCGAGCGCGACGGTGCGCCCGTCGCGACGGCCCGCGCGGGCGAGCCCGACGACGACGTGCTGGTCGCCGAGGCAGCCGCGACCGACGACGACGCCGCCGACCTCCTCCTCGCCGGGCTCGCGGCCGAGCACGCGGGCAGCACGCTGCACGTCGTCCACCGGGCCGGCACCGTCACGGGGAACCGGTGGGAGGGCAGGCTCGCGGCGCCGTCGGACCTGGCCGAGCAGTACTACGTGCGGGTCGAGCGCCCCGAGCGCGTGCTCGACGCCCTCCGGACCGTCCTCGACGCCCGGCTCGCGCGGGTCGGCACCGACCTGGACGCCGTCGTCGTCTCGACGTTCGGGCGGCACTACCGGATGCCGGTCGTCGACGGCCGGCTCGGGCAGGTCGAGGTCGGCGGGGCCATGCAGGCGCCCGGCGTCGTCGGCGGAGCGGGCGTCGCACCGGACCAGCTCGGGGCGCTGCTCCTCGGACCTCTCGGCATGGCGGGCCTGGCCCAGCGACGCCCCGACGTCTACGCCGGGTCGCAGGCCACCCTGTTCGAGGCCCTCTTCCCGCCGGTGACGGCCGACCTGCTCACGTACTACCTGCCCTGGTAGGCCGTCCTGCCGCCTGGCGGGGCCGACGCCGCCTGCCCGGTCGGGGAAAAGGCTGCGCCGGCTCGCCGGAGCACCTGGGACGATGGCGGCATGACAGCGACCGTGCAGGCCAAGGGGGTCGGGGCCGGGCACGGTGACCGCGAGCTCTTCTCGGGTGTCGACCTCGTCGTCGCGCCCGGTGACGTCATCGGCCTCGTCGGCCCCAACGGGGCGGGGAAGTCGACGCTCCTGCGGATGCTCGCGGGGGAGCGCGCACCCGACGCGGGTGCGGTGAGCGTCTCGCCCTCGCACGCGCAGCTCGGCTACCTCGCGCAGGAGGTCGAGCGCCTCGAGGGCGAGTCCGTCCGCGCGCACCTCGAGCGCCGCACGGGTGTGACCGGCGCGCAGGCCGCGATGGACGCCGCCGCCGACCTCCTCGCGACCGGGGCCGAGGGCGCCGACGACGCGTACGCCGAGGCGCTCGAGCGGTGGCTCGCGCTCGGCGGGGCGGACCTCGACACGCGCATGGACACGGTTGCGGCGGACATCGGGCTCGGGGTCGACCTCGACCTGCCGATGACGGCGCTCTCGGGCGGGCAGGCCGCCCGCGTCGGTCTCGCGGCGCTGCTCCTGTCGCGCTACGACGTCTACCTGCTCGACGAGCCCACCAACGACCTCGACGCCGACGGCCTGGACCTCCTCGAGGACTTCGTGCACCGCACCGAGGCCCCGCTCGTCGTCGTCAGCCACGACCGCGAGTTCCTCAGCCGGACGGTCAACACGGTCGTGGAGATCGACCGGAGCCTGCAGCGGGTCCTCGTCTACGGCGGTTCCTACGACGCGTACCTCGAGGAGCGGTCGATCGCGCGGCGTCGTGCGCGCGAGGCCTACGAGGACTACGCGTCCCGCCGCGACGCGCTCCAGGCGCGCGCGCGCATGCAGCGCGCGTGGATGGAGAAGGGCGTCCGCAACGCCCGGCGCAAGGCCACGGACAACGACAAGAACGTCAAGCACTTCCGCGGCGAGACGTCCGAGAAGCAGGCAGCCAAGGCGCGGCAGACCGAGCGGCTCATCAACCGCCTCGACGTCGTGGACGAGCCGCGCAAGGAGTGGCAGCTCCAGATGAGCATCGCTGCGGCGCCGCGGTCGGGCAGCGTCGTCGCCGTCGCGCGCGGGGCGAGCGCGCGGCGGGGGGACTTCGTGCTCGGACCCGTGGACCTCCAGGTCGACTGGCGCGACCGTGTCGCCGTCACCGGACCCAACGGGGCGGGGAAGTCGACGCTCCTCGCGTTGCTGCTCGGCCGCCTCGCACCGTCGGACGGTGCCGTCGACCTCGGGCCGGGGGTGCTCGTCGGCGAGGTCGACCAGGCGCGCGAGGCGTTCGAGGGCGAGGCGCCGCTGGTCGAGGCGTTCGCGCGCGAGGTGCCGGACTGGCCCACCGCCGACGTGCGCACGCTCCTGGCGAAGTTCGGGCTCGGGACGCACCACGTCGGACGTCCCGCCGGGTCGCTGTCACCGGGCGAGCGAACGCGCGCGGCGCTCGCGCTGCTGCAGGCGCGGGGGATCAACCTGCTGGTCCTCGACGAGCCGACCAACCACCTGGACCTGCCCGCGATCGAGCAGCTCGAGCAGGCTCTCGACAGCTTCGACGGGACGATCCTGCTCGTCACGCACGACCGGCGGATGCTCGAGACGGTCCGGCTGACGCGTCGCCTCCACGTCGAGGACGGTCAGGTCACCGAGGTCCGGCCCGAGTAGGTCGGCACGGACGGCCCGGCTCCGCCCGCCTGGCGCGACCCCCGGACAGCACGCCGCCGCGCCCCCACCAGGGTGGCGCGGCGGCAGCGGCTGCTACTGACCGATCTTGCGGTCGGCCTGGTCCTCCGCCTTGTCGATCTTGTCGGCGTGCTGGTCGCCCAGCCTGCCCTCGGCGGTGTCCCCGGCCTTCTCGATACCGGCGTCGCTCGCCTTCTCCTTCATGTCGTCCAAACCCATGCGTCCTCCTCGGCTGCTCGGATCCGGACAGGAGATCCTGCCCACGGCCAGTGTGCGCACGCCCGGCCCAAGGTCGCTAGCGCAACCGCTCACCGTCCGTTCACGTCCCCGCCGCCGGCGCCCGGCCACCGGCTCGGGCGCGGCGCGAGGTCCCTCGTCGCCGGTCGTGGGATGTGACCGCGACGCGCGCCGACGATCACTCGTGTCACAGGAGCGCAACACAACGCCCCTTAAGGTTCGTGTGGGCGCGGTCACACCTGGCGCGTCCGGACACTCACAAGGGGAACCACATGACACCCATGAAGGACCTCTCCGGCGGCGCAACGGCGCGCCGTCGGGCATGCACCGGGATCGCGGCGCTGAGCCTCGTCGTCGCGGCGACGGTCCCGGCAGCAGCGGCCGACGGCGACCGCGTGCTCGGCACCGCCGCCGACTACGGCGTCCCGAGCCCCGCCGAGTCGGGCGAGCTCACGAGCGAGTTCGCGACGTCGCCCACGGGCGCCTGGTTCGTCGAGCTCGCCCCCGAGCCCACCGCTCAGGGCGGCAGCCGCGCCGCGGTGCTCCGCGCCGAGCGGGACTTCGCGGCCGAGGCGGCGGGCGAGGGCGTCGAGGTCGAGGTGCGTCGCACCTTCTCGACGCTGTGGAGCGGCGTCTCGGCCGAGATCGCGGACGAGGACGTCGAGGCGGTCCGCTCGCTGCCGTCGGTCCAGGCCGTCTACCCGGTGCTCGCGATCGACGCGCCCGCGCCGTCGTCGGCCTCGCCGGACCTCGCGACCGCGCTCGCGATGTCGGGCGCCGACGTCGCGCAGAGCGAGCTCGGCCTCACGGGCGAGGGCGTCAAGGTCGGCATCATCGACACGGGCGTCGACATCGACCACCCCGACCTGGGCGGCGGCGGCACCGACGACGGCACGGCGTTCCCGTCGGCCCGCGTGGTCGCGGGCCACGACTTCGTCGGCGACACCTACAACGCGGACCCGACGTCGGACGCCTACCAGCCGGTCCCCCAGCCCGACGAGAACCCGGACGACTGCCAGGGCCACGGCACGCACGTCGCCGGCATCGTCGGCGCCGACGGCGACATCGCCGCGGGCGGGGTCCGCGGCGTCGCCCCGGGTGTGACCCTCGGTGCCTACCGCGTCTTCGGCTGCGACGGCTCGACCGAGAGCGACATCATGATCGCCGCGATGGAGCGCGCGCTGGCGGACGGCATGGACGTCGTCAACCAGAGCATCGGCGCCGCGTTCCAGACGTGGCCCGGCTACCCGACCGCCGTCGCGAGCGACAACCTCGTCGACGCGGGCGTCGTCATGGTCGCCTCGATCGGCAACAGCGGTGCCTCCGGCACCTGGTCCGCGGGCGCCCCGGGCGTCGGCGAGGACGTCATCGGCGTCGCGTCGTACGACAACACGCACGTCACGGCGCAGGTCGTGCAGGTCGACGGCCAGGACTACCCGTTCCTGCCCGCGACGGGCGCACCCGAGCCGCCGACGACGGGGTCGCTCGACCTCGTCGCACTCGGCGCACCCGGCACCGACGCCGCACGGGCGTGCGCGCCGATCGACCCGACGCTCGTCGACGGCAAGGCGGTCCTCGTCCAGCGCGGTGCCGCCGTCACGCCCGGCGTCACGTGCGACGCGACGTTCTACGCCAAGGCGCTCCGTGCGCAGCAGGCGGGCGCCGCGGCGGTCGTGCTCTACAACAACGCGCCGGGCCTGTTCAGCCCGACGGTCGCGGGCGCCGAGCCCATCACGATCCCCGTGATCGCGGTCTCCGCGACCCACGGCGCCGAGCTCACCGCCGCGACCGGGGACGGCGCCACGCTCACGTGGACCGACGAGGTCGGCCGCGCGGTCAACCCGACCGGTGGCCTCATCTCGAGCTTCAGCTCGTACGGCATGGCCGCGGACCTGTCGCTCAAGCCCGACCTCGGTGCGCCGGGCGGCAACATCTTCGCGACCTACCCGCTGGAGAAGGGCGGCTACGCGACCCTCTCCGGGACGTCGATGGCCGCACCGCACGTCGCGGGCGCCGTCGCCCTGCTGCTCGAGGCGCGCCCCGACACCGAGGCGCACGAGGTCCGCGGCATCCTGCAGAACCACGCGGACCCGTCCGACTGGTCGCTCGCCGCGGGCAACGGCTACGTCGAGCCCGTCCACCGCCAGGGTGCGGGCATGCTCGACATCGACGCCGCGATCCTCGCGACGACCGCGGTCACGCCGGGCAAGCTCTCGCTCGGCGAGAGCGAGCACGGCCCGGTCGAGGCGACCCTCACGGTGACGAACGACGGCGACGCCGACGTCACGTACGCGACGTCCGTCGTGGACACCATCGCGACGTCGGGCAACCCCGACGTGCCGACGTTCCTCCTGGGCGGGACGACGGTCGAGATGCCGGCCACGATCACGGTCCCGGCCGGCGGCTCGGCGGACCTCACGGTCTCGATCGCGCCCGACGCCGAGCTCGAGGCCGAGCTCGCGCAGTACGGCGGGTTCGTGGTCCTCACGCCCGAGGAGGGCGAGGCGCTCTCGGTGCCGTTCGCGGGCTTCGCGGGCGACTACCAGGACCTCGAGCTCTTCGGCACGTTCAACGGGCTGGAGCTCCCGGCGCTGGCCGAGCTCACCGCCTGCGACCGGCTCATCGGGACGGACTGCGTCTCGGGCGGGGCGTGGGACCTGGTCGACCCGGGCCACGTCTTCACGATGCGCGACGGCGACGTCCCGTCGGTGGTGTTCCACATGGAGCACCCGGCGGAGTCGATCACGATGCGTGTCCTGCTCGTCCTGCCGGGACGCCTCGGCGCGATCCCGCTGGGCCGGTCGGTCGCGTACGAGGAGGAGTTCGTGGGTCGTGACTCGGGCGGCATCAGCGTCCGCACGTGGGACGGCACCATCGCCGTCGGCCAGGGCAAGCACAAGGTGCCCCTGCCGGGTGGTCGCTACATGCTCCAGGTCACCGCGGTGAACGCGCTCGGTGACGCGAGCGACCCTGAGCACCGCGAGACGTGGACCAGCCCCGCGTTCACGATCGACCGGAAGACGCCGCGGTCGTGACCCGCTCGGCGTGTGCCGCGGCCGGCTGAGCCGGACGGTGCGCGCGAAGGCCCGGATCCCGCGAGGGGTCCGGGCCTTCGTCGTGGGTGCCGCTGCCCACGGGCGACGCCGACGGCGCGGGGTCGGGCGCCGCGCGCGCCGTCGGTGCGGTCGGCCGCGGCGGCCGGCGCCGGTCAGTGCGGTGCGACCGGTGCGCCCTGCGTGCTCGGTGCGCGGAGCATCGCGGCGACCGGGACCGCGAGCAGCGTGATGACCGCGCCCACGAGGAACGCCGCGTGCACGCCGCCCGCGGCGGCCTCGACGCGCGACCCGCCGTCGTCGGTGACGCTCGCGACCTGCGCCGTCATGACGGTGATGAACAGCGCCGTCCCTGCGGCCCCCGCGACCTGCTGCACGGTGCCGACCACCGCGCTGCCGTGCGAGTACAGGTGCGGCGGGAGCGAGCCCAGGGCCGACGTGAACAGCGGCGTGAAGATGAGTGCGAGGCCGAGGCTCAGGACGACGTGCCCCGCGAGCACGACCCACGACGCGCTCGACGCCGACAGCGTCGCGAAGCCCCACGCGGACGCGCTCACGAGCACCGTCCCGGGGACGACGAGGACGCGCGGGCCCAGCCGGTCGTACGCACGCCCGACCCACGGCGCCGCGAGACCCATGAGCAGCCCGCCGGGCAGCAGGAGCAGCCCGGTCTGCACGGGGGACAGCCCGAGGACCGTCTGGGTGTAGATGGGCAGCAGGATGATCGTGCCGAACAGCGCCATCATGCTGACGGTCATGAGCACGACCGCGAGCGTGAAGGTGCGCGAGCCGAACGTGCGCAGGTCGAGCAGCGCCGCGTCGGTCGTCTGCAGGCGCAGCTGGCGAGCGACGAAGAACGACAGCGCCGCGAGCCCGACGACGAGCGGCCCCCACGCCTGCAGCGCCCCCGCGCCCTCCGCCGACTCGCCGAGCCGGCTCAGCCCGTAGACGAGCCCGCCGAACCCGACCGCCGACACCACGACCGACGCCACGTCGACGCGGGCCGCGCGCGGCTCGGTGAGGTTCGGCAGCCGCAGCGCCCCGACCACGAGCGCGGTGAGCGCGATCGGCAGCATGAGGACGAAGAGCGTGCGCCACGGCCACACGCTGAGCACGAGGCCCGAGATGGTCGGTCCGAGGGCCGGCGCGACCGAGATCACGACGGAGATGTTGCCCATGACGCGCCCGCGGCCGCGCTCGGGCGTGACGGTCATGACTGTCGTCATGAGCAGCGGCAGCATGATCGCCGTGCCGCCGGCCTGCACGACGCGACCCGTGAGCAGCAGCGGGAACGTCGGCGCGACGGCGCACACGAGCGTGCCGAGCGAGAACAGCCCCATCGCGGTGAGGAACGTCGCGCGCGTCGAGATGCGCTGCATGACGAAGCCCGTCACGGGGATGACGACGGCCATCGTGAGCATGAACGCCGTGGTGACCCACTGCCCGGTCGCGGCGTCGATCCGCAGGTCCGCCATGAGGTGCGGCAGCGCGACGCCCATCGTCGTCTCGTTGAGGATGACGACGAAGGTGGACAGCAGGAGCAGCCCGACCGCGAGCCGGTCGCGCGGCGTCATGGTGGTGCGCTCGGCGGGCGCCGGGGCGGCGTCGGCCGTCGCGGCGAGGGCGGGTGGTGCGTCGGTCACGGGTCCTCCAGGGACGGGGCTCAGTGGAGCGTCCGCGTCGACGCGAGACGAGTGTCGCGCAGGCGTCCGACACGGACGAAACGGTTTTCTCCGGCGCGTGCTTCCCGACGGGCGGTCGTCGGGTCCCGGTGCGCCGCCTGGTGTGTGGACCGGGCCGGGCGCCCCGACTCATCGGTCGTCGCGACGCGGCCGGGGGACGGACCGGCCACGAGCGGCCGGTAGCCTCAGGGACTCATGAGCACCCCTGCCTCGACGACGGCGTCGCGACGACCGCTCCTCGTCCGCGCGATCCTCTCCCTCGCCGTCCTCGCGGGGGCCGTCGCGGCCGTCGTCACGCAGAGCCCGACGCTCGGGCTCGACCTGCGCGGGGGCACCCAGATCGTGCTCGAGACGCAGTCGACGTCGACCATCGAGGCGGACGCCGAGTCGACCGACCGCGCGCTCGAGGTGCTCCGGCGGCGCATCGACGCGCTCGGCGTCGCCGAGCCCACCGTGGTCCGCTCGGGCGAGCGGCGCATCGTCGTCGAGCTCCCGGGCCTGCAGGACCCGGCCGAGGCCGTCGCCGTCATCGGTCGCACGGCGCAGCTGAGCTTCCACGCGGTGACCGCCGTCGGCCCGCCCGAGGCGCCCGCCGACGAGGGCGAGGACGCCGAGGGCGGGACCGGCGAGGAGACCGGTGAGGAGCCGCAGCCGACCGACGAGGAGATCACCGTCACCGACGAGTCGGGCGCGACGCTGACCCTCGCTCCCGCCGCGCTGACGGGCGAGGCGGTCTCGGGTGCCGACGCCGTCCTCGACACCCAGAGCGGGCTCGGCTGGCACGTGACGCTCGACTTCCGCTCCGAGGGCCAGTCCGCGTGGCGCGAGCTGACCGCCGAGGCCGCGTGCCAGCCGTTCGGCGAGCCGGGGCGCCGCGTCGCCGTCGTGCTGGACGGCGAGGCCGTCACATCGCCCGAGATGGGCAGCGACATCGCGTGCGGCGCCGGCATCACGGGCAGCACGACGCGCATCACGGGGAGCTTCACGCAGGAGGAGGCGCTCGAGCTCGCGGCCGTCATCGAGGGCGGCGCGCTCCCGCTCCCGGTCGAGGTCATCGAGCAGCGCACCGTCGGCCCGAGCCTCGGCGCGGCCGCGATCGACGCGAGCGTCCGCTCGATCCTGCTCGGCGTCGCGATCACGGCGGTGTTCATCGTCGTCGCGTACCGCCTCATGGGGCTCCTCGCGATCGTGGCGCTCGCCTGCTACGCGCTCATCACCTACGCCGCGCTGCTCGGCCTCGGCGCGACCATCACGCTCCCGGGCCTCGCGGGCTTCGTGCTCTCGGTCGGCATGGCCGTCGACGCCAACGTGCTCGTCTACGAGCGCGCGCGGGAGGAGCGGGCGGTCCGCGGCCGGAGCCTGCGCTCCGCCGTCGTCGAGGGCTTCCGCAAGGCGCTGCCGGCGATCGCCGACTCCAACGTCACGACGCTCATCTCGGCGGGCCTGCTGTTCTTCCTCGCGAGCGGACCCGTGCGCGGCTTCGGCGTCACGCTGACCATCGGTGTCCTCGCGTCGTTCTTCTCGGCGCTCGTCATCACGCGCGTCCTCGCGGAGGCCGTCGCGAGCACGCGCGCCGTCGAGGACCGGCCCCGCATCACGGGGATCGCCCACCTCGGCAGGCTCCGGGACCGCCTCTCGGCGATGGACCCCGGGTTCATGGACCGGCCGCTCAGGTGGCTCGCCGTCTCGCTCGCGGTGCTCGTCGTCACGGGTGCGGGCGTCGCGGCGCGCGGGCTCGAGCTCGGCGTCGAGTTCACGGGCGGCCGGAGCATCCAGTACGAGACGGCCGAGCGGGTCGACGCCGACACCGCGCGCGAGGCCGTCGCGGCCGCGGGCTTCCCGTCGGCCGTGGTCCAGGAGGCCGGCGACGGCGACGTGTCCGTGCGCGTCGTGCCGATCGACGACGCCGAGCAGGAGCGCATCCGGTCGGCCATCGCCGAGGTCGCGGGCGACGCGACCGTCGTCAGCGACGAGCTCATCGGGCCGAGCCTGGGCGACGAGCTGCGCCGCAACGCGCTCATCGCGCTCGGCGTCGCGCTCGCGGCCCAGCTCGCCTATCTCGCGATCCGGTTCCACTGGACGTTCTCGAGCGGCGCCGTGGCGGCCCTCGCGACGAACGTCGTCGTCGTGCTCGGGGTGTTCGCGTGGCTCGGCAAGCCGCTCGACGGGGTGTTCCTCGCCGCGCTGCTGACGATCATCGGCTACTCGGTGAACGACTCGGTCGTCGTGTTCGACCGCGTCCGCGAGACGTGGCGCGCGCGGCGCGAGGAGCCGTTCGGCCGGCTCGCGGCGACGGCGATCCTCCAGACGATCCCGCGCACCGTGAACACGGGCGCGAGCACGCTGTTCGTGCTGGTGGCCCTGCTGATCTTCGGTGGCGACTCGCTCGGCGACTTCGCGCTGGCGCTCGTGCTCGGCATCGTCGTCGGGACCCTGTCGACCGTGACCGTCGCGGTGCCGCTCACGGCGTGGCTCCAGCAGCGGTTCCCGTCGCGGCCCAAGGCCGCCGAGGTCGAGCCGTTCGCGGGCCGCAGCACCGAGCGTCGCGACGACGGCGCCGTCGTCTGACGCGGGCCCGCCCGACCGGGTGGGTCGGCCCGCGGGATCCGCGGGCGGGTCCACCCACGGGTCGGCCCCGTCCACGACGCGCCCAGGGTGCGGTGGGAGCATGCGCGGGTGAGCGCGAGCACGGGGGCCGGCACGGGAGCCGGGACGGGGGCCGGCGCGCCCGCGCACCTCGTCGCGGACTGCTCGCGGTGCGCGGGGCTGTGCTGCGTCGCGCTCCCGTTCGCGCGGTCCGCGGACTTCGCGGTCGACAAGCCAGCGGGCGTCCCGTGCACGAACCTCCGCGACGACTTCCGGTGCGGCGTGCACGACCGGCTGCGCGAGACCGGCTGGGTCGGGTGCACGGTGTTCGACTGCGCGGGTGCGGGCCAGCACGTCGTGCAGGACCTCTACGGCGGACGCGACTGGCGCAGCCATCCCGAGCTCGCCGACGAGATGTTCGCCGTGTTCGCCGTCGTGCGCCAGCTGCACGAGATGCTCTGGCACCTCGACGAGGCCGCCCGCCGCGCGCCGTCGTCCCTGCTCGCCGAGGTGTCGGACGCCGCGGCGCGGACCGTCGCCCTCACGTCCGCACCGCCCGACGCGCTGCGTGCGCTCGACGTCGCGGCCCACCGCGCGACCGTCGGACCCGTGCTGCGACGGGTCAGCGCCGCCGTGCGGTCGGTCCCGGTGGCCCGGTCGCGCGCGCCCCGCGGCAGCCGGAGGGCGGCCCGGGACTACTCGTCCGCGGACCTGATCGGCGCGCCGCTGCGTGGGGCCGACCTGCGGGGCGTCGACCTGTGCGGCGCGTACCTGCTCGGTGCCGACCTGCGCGACGCGCGGCTCGACGAGGCGGACCTCCTCGGGGCCGACCTCCGGGGCGCCGACGTGCGCGGTGCGGACCTCGCGGGCGCCCTCTACGTGACGACGATGCAGGTGGCCGCCGCGCGCGGTGACGCACGCACCAGGTTGCCGGCGCGGGTCGCGCCGCCCGGGTCCTGGGGTGCCGCCGGGCCCGTCCCCCTCCCCGTGCCGCGACGCCGCTGACCGCTGCCGCGGGGGCCGTCCCCATCACGCGGGCCCTCTCCACCGCGCGGGTCGTCCCCACCGCGCGGGCCGTCCCCACCGCGCCTAGCGTCCTGCCCATGCGCAAGGGACAGAAGGTCACGTGGAACACGTCGCAGGGCACCACGCACGGCCACACGGTCGAGCGCCGCACCGAGCGGTTCGAGTTCGAGGGGCAGACGTTCAACGCCTCGTCGGACGAGCCGTACTGGATCGTCGAGTCGGAGAAGACGGGCGCCCGCGCGGCGCACAAGGAGTCGAGCCTCGACGAGGCGTGAGCGTCGGCCGCCAGGGCTGCCCAGGGGCGTGAGCCGACGCACCGCGCAGCGCGCCACCGACCTGTGCCGTGACGCCGACCCGTCACCCTCCGGACACCCGCGGGTGGCACGCTGCACCCATGACGATCGAGAGCTGGCTCACGGACATGGACGGCGTGCTCGTGCACGAGGGGCACGCGCTGCCCGGGGCCTCGGAGTTCATCGGCGCCCTGCGCCGCAAGGAACGGCCCTTCCTCGTGCTGACGAACAACTCGATCTTCACGCCGCGCGACCTGCGGGCGCGGCTGCAGGGGTCGGGCATCGACCTGCCCGAGGAGTCGATCTGGACGTCGGCGCTCGCGACCGCGCAGTTCCTCCACCAGCAGGTCCCCGGCGGCAGCGCGTACGTCATCGGCGAGGCGGGGCTCACGACCGCGCTGTACGAGGTCGGCTACACGCTGACCGACTCCGACCCGGACTACGTCGTCCTCGGCGAGACGCGGACGTACTCGTTCGAGGCGATCACGCGCGCGATCCGGCTCATCGACGGCGGCGCGCGGTTCATCGCGACCAACCCCGACCCGACCGGCCCGAGCGCGGAGGGCCCGCTGCCCGCGACGGGTGCCGTCGCGGCGCTCATCACGCGCGCGACGGGCCGGACGCCGTACTTCGTCGGCAAGCCCAACCCGATGATGTTCCGGTCCGCGCTCAACCGGATCGACGCGCACTCGGAGTCGACCGCGATGGTCGGCGACCGGATGGACACCGACGTCGTCGCGGGCATCGAGGCGGGCCTGACGACGTACCTCGTGCTGACGGGTTCGACGCGCGCCGAGGACGTCGACCGCTACCCGTTCCGGCCCGCTCAGGTGGTCCCGTCGATCGCGGACCTCGTCGACCTCGTCTGAACCGGCGTCGCCGAACCCGCACCGCACGACGACCCGGGTCGTTACCGTTCGAGGCGTGGCGACGGAGGCGCGATGACGGCGGAACGGGCCGCGGGGCTGGTCACCGCGGCGGTCCTCGGGGCGGGCCTGGTCTGGTTCGCGATCGCGGGCACGACGAGGGTGCCGGACGTCGTCGGCCACGACGTCGTGCGGGCGCACGAGGAGATGGAGCGCGCCGGGCTCGGGGCGCCCCGCGTCGACGGTCAGGGGACCGTCGTCGTGTCGATCGACCCGGAACCCGGCAGCCTCGTCCTGCGCGAGACGCCGGTGCACGTCGTCGTCGGCGAGGAGTGAGGGGCGGGCGCGTCCGGCCGGGACGTTCGGACCACCCGCACGCGGGGTCGCACACCTAGCGTGGCCGGGCGCCCCGGTCATGCTGCGGGGAGCGGTGCCGGGACCGCCGTCTCGACATCCGGGACGACCGCGGCCGACGGTGCGCGGACCGGCGAGCCGGAGGTGGACCGTGGGCGACCCGCGCGGGTTCCTGAGGACGCGCGAGCGCGAGCTCCCCGCGAGCCGGCCGGTCGACGTCCGCATCCAGGACTGGGCCGAGGTGCACGCGCACCGCGCGGGCCACGACGACGACGTCGCCGTCGTCAGCCGGCAGGCCAGCCGGTGCATGGACTGCGGCGTCCCGTTCTGCCACTTCCAGTGCCCGCTGGGGAACCTGGTGCCCGAGTGGAACCACCTCGTCTTCCGCGGCCAGTGGGAGCAGGCGTTCGACCGCCTCCAGAGCACCAACAACTTCCCCGACTTCACGGGCCGGCTGTGCCCCGCGCCGTGCGAGGCGAGCTGCGTGCTCGGCATCAACCAGCCCGCCGTGACGATCAAGAACGTCGAGGCGACGATCATCGACGAGGCGTGGGACCGCGGGCTCGTCGTCCCCCAGCCGCCGCAGCGGCACAGCGGTCGCACGGTCGCCGTCGTCGGCTCGGGGCCAGCGGGGCTCGCGGCCGCGCAGCAGCTCACGCGGGCCGGCCACACCGTCGTCGTGCTCGAGCGCGACGACCGCGCGGGCGGCCTCCTGCGCTACGGCATCCCCGAGTTCAAGATGGAGAAGCGGCACGTCGACCGCCGCCTCGCGCAGATGGAGGCCGAGGGGACGCGGTTCCGGACCGGCGTCGAGGTCGGGCGCGACCTCACGGGTGAGCAGCTCCTCGCGTCGTACGACGCCGTCGTGCTCGCCGTCGGCTCGACCGTTCCGCGCGACCTCCCCGTGCCCGGCCGCGACGCCGTCGGCGTCCTCCAGGCGATGGAGTACCTGCCGCCCGCCAACCGTGTGGCCGTGGGCGAGGAGGTCACGGGCCAGGTGACGGCGGCCGGGCTCGACGTCGTCGTCGTGGGCGGTGGCGACACGGGCGCCGACTGCGTGGGGACGGCCGTCCGGCAGGGTGCGCGATCGGTCACGCAGCTCGAGATCCTGCCGCAGCCCCCCACCGAGCGTCCCGCGCACCAGCCGTGGCCCACGTACCCGACGCTCTTCAAGGTGACGAGCGCGCACGAGGAGGGCGGCGAGCGCGTCTACGCGGTGAGCACGCAGTCGGTCGAGGCAGACGACGACGGGCGGGTCCGCGCGCTGCGGCTCGTCGACGTCGAGCTCGTCGACGGGCGTCCGACCCCGGTCGCGGGGACCGAGCGCGAGCTGCCGGCGCAGCTCGTTCTGCTCGCGATGGGGTTCACGGGCGTCGAGCAGAGCCCCCTGCTCGACCAGCTGGGAGTCGCGCTCACCGGGCGCGGCACCGTGGTCCGGGCCGACGACTTCGCGACCGAGGTGCCGGGCGTCTTCGTCGCCGGCGACGCGGGACGCGGGCAGTCGCTGATCGTGTGGGCGATCGCCGAGGGCCGCGCGGCGGCGGCGTCGGTCGACGCGTACCTCACGGGCCGGACCGAGCTGCCCTCCCCGGTCACTGCCGGCACGGTCGCGCTGCGCGTCTGAACGGGGCGGGCGCCGGCCGCCGGCCGCTGCACCTGGCGAGACAGCCGGTTCCGGCCGAGACAGCCGGTCGCGAGCGGCCGTCTCGCCCGGAGCCGGCGGTCTCGGCTGAGGGTGAGCTCGTCGCCCGGGGACGCGACGGGTGCGCGGGACGCCGGCGCCGGAACACGTACCCGTGCGCGCGCGTTGCCGCCTCGTGTGAGCACACCTGACACGACGACGACCGTCCCCACCCCCGACCACCGGTCGGCCGACCTGCCGCTCGCGGTGCTCGACTTCGTCGGCATCGAGCACGGCGAGTCGGCGCACGCGGCGATCGAGGGTGCGGTCGAGGTCGCGCAGGCGGTCGAGGCCGCCGGCTACCGGCGCTACTGGATGTCGGAGCACCACAACATGCACAGCCTGGCGTGCAGCGCGCCCGAGATCCTCATCGCGGCGCTCGGTGCGCGCACCGAGCGAATCCGCATCGGCGCCGCCGGGATCATGCTGCCGAACCACGCGCCGTTCAAGGTCGCCGAGACGTTCCGCACGCTCCTCGCGCTGTACCCGGGGCGGATCGACCTGGGCCTCGGCCGGGCGCCCGGGACCGACCCGCTCACCGCGCACGTGCTGCGCCGCGGCGCGACCGTCGACGTCGGCGCGGACTTCCCGGGTCAGGTCGCCGAGCTCCTGGCGTTCCTCGGCGACGGGTTCCCCGAGGGGCACCCGTACCGGCCGCTCGTCGCCGCACCCGTCGTCCCCGAGCGACCCGAGGTGTTCCTGCTCGGCTCGAGCGCGTACGGACCCCGGTTCGCCGCGGTCAACGGGCTCCGCGCGGTGTTCGCGCACCACATGAGCCCCGAGATCGCGACCCGCGTGCTGCGGGAGTACCGCCGCGACTTCGAGCCCGCGCACGACGGCGACCGGCCGTGGTCCGCGATCTCCGTGCTGACGTTCGCGAGCGACGACCCGGAGGCCGTGCTCGAGTTCGAGGCCGGTTGGGCGCTCACGATGCAGAACCTCGCACGCGGCATCCGCGAGCCGCTGCGGCCCGAGCAGGTGCGCGAGTACGCGACGTCGGAGACCTTCCGCCGGTCCCGTGCGGCCGTCGCGCTCGCGGACGAGCGCATGGTCACGGGCACCGCCGACGACGTCGTCGCACGCCTCCGGGCGATCCAGGCCGACGCGCAGGCGGACGAGGTCGTGCTGGTCACGCCGTCGATCGACCGCGCACGCCGCATCGCGAGCTTCGAGTCGGTCGCCGCCGCCTGGCGCGGCTGAGCCCCCGAACCCGCACCCCCGCCCCCATCCCCATCCCCAGCCCCACCCCCAGCCCCACCCCGCCCACAGCGTCGAGATACGACTTCCTGTCGGCGAGTCGTACGACACGCCGACGCGAACCCTGATCTCGACGGAGTGGGGGCGCGGGGGGTGCGGGGGTCAGAGGGTGTCGTCGGAGGGGGAGCGGAGGGTGACCTCCGTCCCGCCGCCCAGCAGGGTGCGGGTCATCGCGTTGCGCGTGTCGAGGAGCTCGTCGAGCGCGTGCGCGACGTCCGCGCGGGACACGTGCGGCAGCCGGTCGCCCGCGACGAGCGCCGCGCGGCGCAGCAGCTCCTTGAGGAACGACGCCGTGACGCCGTCGGTCCACGCGACCGCGTCGTCGGCCGCGCCCTCCTCGACGTGGAGCCCGCCCCGGTACAGCGCGAAGAGGGCGCGCCGCGCGTCGGCGTCGGGCAGCCGCAGCTCGACCGCCTGGTCGACCCGGCCCGGCCGTGCCGCGAGCGCGGGCTCGAGCAGGTCCGCCCGGTTGGTGGTGAGCACGAACACGACGTCGGCGTCCTCCGCGAGCCCGTCCATCTCGTTGAGGAGCTGGAACAGCAGCGGGTGCTGGCCGGGGTGCATGCCGCGGTCCTCGGCGATGAGGTCGACGTCCTCGACCACGACCATCGACGGCTGGAGCGCGCGGGCGACCGAGCACGCCTCGCCGATCAGCCCGAGCGCGTCGCCCGTGAGCTGGATGACCGTGGTGCCCGTGAGCCGGGCCGTGAGGTAGCGGACCGTGTGGGTCTTGCCCACGCCGGGCGGGCCGTACAGCAGCAGACCGCGCTTGAGGTGCTGCCCGGCCGCGAGCAGTCGCTCCTTGTGCGCCGCGACGCCGACGACCTGCCGCTCGACCGCCTCGAGCGTCTCGGGCGGCAGGACGAGGTGGTCGGCGTCGAGTTCGGGACGCCGCTGGAACGCGAGCAGCGTCTGCCCGTACCCGAAGACGTCGTGCCCGAAGCTGAGGACCTTCCCGCGGAAGACGTTCGCGGCCGACGTCGCCGCACGCACCCCCGCGGCGGCCTCCCCCGCGCGACCGTCGCGCGTGCTGACGACCTGGAGGCTCACGCGCGCCTGGCCGCTCTCCGGGTCGGCCGCGCGCACGAGCAGCGCGGTGCGGTCGGCGCCCTCGTCGAGCAGGTAGATCGCGCACTGCACGCACGCACGCACCTCGCCGTCGGGGCCGGCGGGCAGGTTGACGCGCGCGACGTTGCCGGGCCGGGGGCCCCACGGCTCGCGCTGGTCGGTGAGGATCTCGCCCAGCCCGAACCGCTGGTGCCGGAAGCCGACGACGCCGACGACGTGGACCGCGCCGCCCGTCGACGCGAGCCAGTCGTCGAGACCGGCCTGCACGTTGACGTGCTCGTAGGGCGCCCACGTCTCCTCGACCACGGGGAGCTCGCCCGAGCCGTCGCCGAGGTGCTCGCGGACGATCGACGTCAGCGTCGGCGCCTCACCCGCGCGTGCGGCGCCGACGACACCGCGCACCCCGCGCCGCAGGAGGCGACCGACGTCGGCGAGCTCGGGGCGCAGGGCGCCGTCCCCCGCGGTGCCCGAGGGCGGGCCGCCGGCGGAGCCGCCGAGGACCGCGCCGGTGCTGGTGGCGACGACGTAGCCGTTGTCGTGCACGGGATCCCCCTCCGTCGGTGGCGCCACCGTACGGGTTCGGCGGCGCCGCGGGGAGGGGATTCCCGTTCGCCGGGAGGGCGTGAGTGGGGGCGAGGGTGCGGCGCGCCGGTCGCCCCCCCCCGGCGCCGGGGGCGGCGCGTCGTCGGCCCTCGCTCAGGCCGTCGCCGCGGAGTACCGCCGCAGGGCCTCCTCGCGCTCGGCTGCGTGGTCGACGACGCGTTCGGGGTAGCCCTCGCCGTACCCGTCGAGCACCGACCACGGCTCGTGCGCCGCGGCGCCCGCGACGTGCGCGAGCTCGGGGACGTAGCGACGCACGTAGTCGCCGTCGGGGTCGAACCGCTTGCCCTGCGTCACGGGGTTGAACACGCGGAAGAACGGTGACGCGTCCGTGCCCGTCCCCGCGACCCACTGCCACCCGTGGCTGTTCGACGCGAGGTCGCCGTCGCGCAGGTGCGCCATGAAGTGCCGCGCGCCGTGCGGCCACCACACGTGCAGGTCCTTGACGAGGAAGCTCGCGACGACCATCCGGACCCGGTTGTGCACCCAGCCCTCGCGCACCAGCTGCCGCATCCCCGCGTCGACGAACGGGTAGCCGGTGCGGCCCTCGCACCACGCCGCGAACCGCTCAGCGGTCGGGCCCTGTGCCGGGTCCTCGTACGCGAGCCCGCTGAGCCCCGGCCGCAGGTCCGCCCAGGCCGACGACGGCGCGTGCCACAGCACGTCGGCGTAGAACTCGCGCCACGCGAGCTCGGTGACGAACCGCGTCGCGTCCGCGGTGCGTGCCGCCGGGTGCGCCGCGACGTCCGCGAGGAGCGTGCGGGGGTGCACGGTCCCGTACTTGAGGTGCACCGACAGGCCGGACGTCGCGTCGAGGTCCGGCCGGTCCCGGCCGGAGTCGTAGGACGCCAGGCCGTCGTCGAGGAAGGTGTGCCACCGGTCGAGCGCGTGCTCCTCGTCGACGACGCCCGTGAGCGACGCGCCCGACGACGCCCACCGTGCCTCGGCGTCGGCCCCCGGCAGCGGCTCGGACCCGTGGCCACGGACCCACCGGACCCCGGCCGGCTCCTCGGCGGGTCGCCGCCAGCCGTGGTCGCGCCACGCGCGGCTGAACGGCGTGAACACCTTGTACGGGTCGCCGCTGCCGTTGCGGACGCGCCCGGGCGTGACGGCGTACGGGCTGCCCGTCCGCACGAGCGGGACGGGTCCGGGTGGGCGCGCGCCGTCGTCGGCCAGGGCGGCGAGCGCGGCCTCGACCCGCTCGTCGCGGCGCCGTCCGTAGGGGGTCGTCTCGGCGCTGACGTGCACGCTCGTCGCACCGACCTCGCGCACGACGGCGGGCACGACCTCCTCGGGCCGCCCCGAGCGGACGACGAGCGCGCCGTCGTAGGCGTCGTGCACCCCGCGCAGCGCCTCGTGCAGCGCCGACAGCCGCGCCGTCCCCGCGGACGCGACCAGTGCCGGGTCGGCGACGAACAGCGGCAGCACCGGCCCGCCCGCCTCGTGCGCCGCGAGGAGCGCGGGATGGTCACGACGCCTCAGGTCACGCCGCAGCCAGAGCACGCTCGTCATGCGGCGAGGCTAGGCGCGCGGACCCGTCGGCGCGCCTCGGCCGCCTGGGTGCGCCCGACCGCGCATCCCGCGGGCAGCTCCACCCACCGCCGACCCGCTGACTGGCCGGCGCGCGACGGGGAAGGTCCGTGCCGCCGTCCGGCACGGACCCTCCCCGCAGACGCCCGGGCCCCGGGAAGCCCGAACCCGGCAGGCGCCCCGACGCCCCGACGCCCGCCTCGTCGTCAGGCCAGCCGGAGCCGGTCGCCGTCGCGGACCACGGGCAGCGGGTCGGTGATCTCGCCGACGAACTGCCCGTCCTCGGTGTCGCGGAAGCCGAGGAGCGCCCACCCGCCGGCGGGGTCCTGCACGAGGCGCGCCGCGTACAGGCTCGGGTGGTCGAACGTGTGCGCCCGGTCGAAGTCCCACGGGCCGAGCAGCGACTCGCCCGGCACCGCCCACATGCCGCCGCCGTCCCACGTCGCGGCCCGCTCGGGCGCGAGCCGGTCGAGCCAGCAGCAGAACAGCAGGAACGGCGCGCCGTCGACCTCGACCACCTGCGTCACCTCGAGCTGGCCGAAGCCGGCGGGCTGCGACAGCGGCGGCTGCACGGTCCACGTCTCGAGGTCCGGGCTGGTCGCGTGCCCGACGACGCTGCGGCCCGCGGGGTCGCCCTCGCGTGCCCGCGCGGTGACGAGCATGTGCCACCCGTCGCCGTCGGGGTCGGCGAGCACCCACGGGTCGCGCCAGGCCTCGTCGAACCACGGCCCGTCCGGACCGTCGTACTTCTCGTACCACCGCGGGTCGGCCTCGGTCAGCGGCCCGGGGAGCCGGTGCCACGTCACGAGGTCGTCCGAGCGGGCCGCGCCGATGCGCTGCACGAGGCCGCGCTCGGCACGGCTGACGCCGGTGTAGAACAGGCGCCACGACCCGTCGGGCGCCTGGACCACGGAGCCGGTCCACGTCGCCTGGTCGTCCCACGCGGGCGCGTCAGCGGTGACGAGCGCGTCGGGCAGCAGCTCCCAGGTGCGCAGGTCCGTGGACCGGGCGTGCCCGACCGACGCGCGCTGGTGGCGCCGGTCGGGGTCGAGCAGCGCGCGCGAGGCCCGCAGGAAGAACAGGTGGTGGTGCTCGCCGTCGTACGCCGGCCAGCTGTCCCACACCCAGTGGTCGGGGAGTCTCAGAGCCACGTCGTCATCCCTTCACGCCGCTGGAGGCGATGCTGCTCACGAACGCCCGCTGGAACGCGAGGAACATCACGAGCACGGGCACGGTGATCAGCGACGTGTACGCCATCACCTCGCCCCAGGCGGGGTTGATCTGGAAGAAGTACTGCATGCCGACCATGACCGGCCTCAGGTCCTCCTGCTGGACGACCATCAAGGGCCACAGGTACTGGTTCCACGCGGGCAGGAACGTGAGGATCGCGACCGTCGCGAACGCGGGCCCCGAGAGCGGGACGATGATGCGCCGGTAGATCGTGAACCAGCCGGCGCCGTCGATGCGGGCCGCCTCGTCGATGCTCTTCGGGATGGTCGAGAAGTACTGCGTGAACAGGAAGATCGAGAAGGCGTTCGCGATGAACGGCACGATCTGCACGTGGTAGCTGTTCAGCCACCCGAAGTCGTACATCGGGACGCCGTTCTCGAACACCAGCGTCGGCAGCTTCGAGACCCAGTAGACCATCGGGATCGCGATGGTCTCGAAGGGCACGATCAGGGTCGCGATGATGACCGTGAGCAGCACCTTCCGGCCGCGCCACTCGAGCCGTGACAGCGCGAACCCGGCCATCGAGTTCACGACCAGTCCCAGCCCGACGATCAGGGTCGTCACCAGGACCGAGTTGAGGATGAACCGCGCCACGGGCACGCGCTCGAACACCCCGGTGTAGTTGTCGAGGCTGATGTCGCCGGTCGGCAGGAACGCCTGCGGCGAGTCGACGTCGGACAGGATCTGCGCGTCGGGCTTGAGGCTCGACACGAACATGAAGACGAGCGGGAACAGGAAGAACAGCGCCAGCAGGACCATCGGCACGTAGCCGACGACGAGCCGACGGCGCCTGCGCTGCCCGGCCTCGCGCTCGGACCGGTCGCGCTCCGTGGCGCGCCGCGTGAGGGTGTCGGCGGCGGCCGTGTCCGGGCCGCCGGAGGAGGTGGGTGCGCTCATGGTCAGTCCTTGTCCCGGGTGAGCCAGCGCTGGATGAGCGCCACGACGAGCACGATGACGAAGAAGATGAGGGAGATCGCGGCGCCGTAGCCGGTCTCCTGACGGCGGTAGCCCTGCTGGACCGCGTGGTAGACGAGGGTCGTGGTCGAGTCGAGCGGGCCGCCCTGCGTCATGACGTCGATCTGCACGAAGAGCCCGAGCGCCTGGATCGTGATGGTCACGAGGATGAAGACCATGGTCGAGCGCAGGCCCGGCCAGGTGACGCTCTTGAACTGCTGCCACGCGCTCGCGCCGTCCATGCGGGCGGCCTCGTAGAGCTCCTCGGGGATGGTCTGCAGGCCGGAGAGCCAGATGATCATGTGGAAGCCGACGGCCTGCCAGATCGACAGGACGATGATCGCGCCGAGCGCTGTGTCGGTGTTCCCGAGCCAGTTGGTGCCCTGGACGGCCCCGAACGTCAGCGTGTCGAGGATCGAGTTGACGAGGCCGTCGCGCTGGTACATGAAGTCCCACAGCACGGAGATGACGACGATCGACGTCACCACCGGGACGAAGAAGATGACGCGGAACCACGTCACGCCGCGGAGCTTCTGGTTGACGAGGATCGCCATGAAGAGCGCCAGCGCGGACTGCAGCGGGACGACGACGCCCGCGAACACGAACGTGTTGACGAGCGACCGCACGAACGTCGGGTCCGCGGTGAACGCGCGGACGAAGTTGTCGAGCCCGACGAAGCGCGGCGGGTTCGGCGAGATGAGCCGGGCGTTCGTGAAGCTCAGGCCGAACGCGAGCAGCACCGGGACGATGAGGAACAGGACGAGCAGGATCGTCGCGGGGCTCACCATCCAGTAGGCGGAGCGGTGACCCTCGCGGGCCGACCTGGCGCGACGACGGGCCCGCAGGCTCGGGGCGTCGTCGTCGGGCAGGGAGTGCGGGGTGATCTGCTGGGCGGGGACGGTCATGGTGGCATCCGTTCCGGCGGTCGGCGGGGCGGCACGCGTCCGGCCGGCGGGACGCGCTCGAGGCGCGCTCCCGACCGGCCGGTCGGGGCCGTGCCGCCCCGACCGCCGTTCAGGACGGTCGGCTCAGAAGCCGTAGCCGTCGTTGGACTCGATGTTGGTGTCGATCTCCGTGACCGCCTGGTCGAGCGTCGACTGCACGTCCGCGCCGTTCATGATGTCCTTCGCGGCGCGCTCGAAGACGCTGGAGATGACCGGGTAGGCCGGTGTGGGCGGACGCTCGAGCGCGAACTCCTGCGACAGCTCGACGAACGGCTGGAGCGGGTCGCCCTCGCCGAACATCTCGGAGAGCTCCTCGGCCTCGGCGGTCGCCGGGATGACGACCTGGCGGTCGGCGAACTGGGCGATGTACTCGGGCTGGAAGCTGAACTCCAGGTACTCGCGTGCGCCGTCGGCGGCCGCGCAGTCGGCGGAGATGCCCCACTGCCACGACGCGCCACCGATCTTCGGGCCCTCCCCGAAGTCGGGCGGCGGGAGGATGAGCAGGTCGTCGCCGACGGCGTCGAGCGAGCCCATCGCGTTCCACACGCCCGTGTAGCTGAGCGCGACCTCGTCGTTGTTGAACTCCTCGTTGCCGACGGTCCCCGCGTCGCTCGCGAGCCCGCGGTCGAAGAGGCTCTGGAACCACTCGAAGAACTCCACGGCCTCGGGGCCGTTGAGCGCGCCGTCGGCGGTGAGGAAGCTGTCGCGGTCGATCAGGTCGCCGCCCGCGCTCTGCAGCATCGGCGAGTAGGCGTAGGGCCACCACTCACCCGTGTCCTCGGCGCCGATGTCGAGGGGGGTCGCGTACCCGGCGCCCTGGAGCGTCACGAGCGCGGCGTCGAACTCGTCGCGCGTCCACGGCTCGTCGACCGTCGGGACGCGGATCCCGTTCTCCTCGAGCACGGACTGCCGCGCGAACACCGAGAGCGCGGCGTCCCAGTACCCGGCCGAGTAGATCTCGTCCTGGTACCGCCCGACGGCGGTCGGCAGGAGCGCGTCGGTGATCGCGGTGTCCAGCCCGAGCGGCTGGATGTACCCGGCCCACGCCCAGTTCGGCACGATCGGGCCGTCCATGTCGAGCAGGCAGGGCAGGTCGCCCGCCGCGGCCCCCGCGACGACGGCGTCGTTGTACGCCCCCTGCGGGAACGACTCCATGACGACCTCGTACTCGTCCTGGGACTCGTTGAAGTCGGCGATGATCTGCTCGTACACCTCGAGCTCTGCCGGGTTGCCGGCCGAGTGCGTCCACATGGTCAGCTCGGTGGTGCCCCCGTCGCCACCGCCCCCGTCACCTGACCCGTCCGACTGGCCCGCCTGGCCGCACGCCGCGAGAGCGGTGGCCGAGACGGCGGCGATGGCTAGCATCCCCGTGAAGGACTTGCGACTCATCGTGATTCCTCTCGTGGGGCCGCGACGGGCAAGGTCGCGGTCCCCGCTCGGTGGTCGCCGGTCGGCGACCGTCGGGTTGTGTCACGCCCGCCGTCGGCCCGGCTGCTGCCGGGTCGGCGGCGGGCCCACCGAGTCCCTGCGGATGAGGGGGCACGGCATCAGCACCGGGCCCTCCTCGGTCGAGGGACGGTCACGCGCGCCGAGCAGGACCTCCACCGCCCACCGGCCCATCTCCGCGTGCGGGAGGGCGACGGTGGTCAGGGGCGGGTCGAGCTCGGCCGCGATGAGCTGCTGGTCGTCGTAGCCGACGACCGACAGGTCCGTGGGGATCTCCATGCCGTGATGGCGGGCGGCCGCGTAGGCGCCCATGGCGATCCGGTCGTTGAAGCAGAACAGCGCCGTGGGGCGCCGGTCGGCGGGCAGCTCGAGGACGCGCGACGCCGCCTCGCGGCCCCCCGCGGCGTCGGACTCCCCGCGCACGTGCAGAGCGGGGTCGGGCTCGATGCCCGCGCGCTCCAGGACCTCGAGGTAGCCCTCGAGGCGCAGTCCCGACGCGAGCGGCGCGGGGTGCTCGTCGATGTCGACGTACGCGATGCGCGTGTGGCCGGCGTCGACGAGCTCCTGCACCGCGGCGACCGCACCGCCGCGGTCGTCGGGGACGACGGAGGGGAACTCGCCCGTGAGGGGCCGCGCGTCGAGGAGCACCGAGCCGGCCGGCAGGGTGGCCGGGACGTCGACCGCGCGGTGCCACATGCACGCGTAGACGAAGCCGTCGACCTGCTGCGCCTGGAGCGTCGCGATGGCCTCGCGCTCGAGCTCCGGGTCGCCGCCGGTGTTGACGAGGAACAGCAGGTGGCCGTTCGCCCGCGCGGCGTCCTGCGCTGCCTCGATCATGCGGACCGCGTACGGCGTCGTCGCGATCCGGTCCGAGACGAAGCCGATGGTGCGGGTCTGGCGGGTGCGCAGGCCGCGGGCCAGGGTGTTGGGCGCGTACCCGATCTCGGCGGCGACGCGCCGCACGCGCTCCTGCGTGACGGCGGGGATGCGGTGGCTCGACCGGTCGTTGAGGACGAGCGACACGGTCGCGGCGGACACGCCGGCCTCGCGGGCAACGTCCTTGATGCCGATGCGCCTCGTCACCGCGTTCCTCCTCGTCGAGGTGGTGGGTCCTGGTCGCGTAGGTCGTGTGCAGTGGTCGTGGACCCGTGCGGAACGGATCCGCGTCACGCCGACCTGTGTCGGACCAGTTAGGTCGATCCGATAGTGGTAAATCGGTTTACCGCGTGAGTCGAGTGTGATCCCGCGCACACGCGGCTGTCAACCCTCCGTGATCGATCCGTTGCACAGCGGTGGCGGGTGCGCGGGGCTGGGTGGGGCAGGGAGCTTCGTGCGGGGGGCGGTGGGGGGCGGGAGGTGGGCCGTCCGGCCCGGTGCGTCCGAGTCGGCCATGGTGCCCGGCTATCCGTTGTGCGGAGTGCTCGGGTCGGTTTCCGGTCGATGGGCTCCGCGCAAGCGCCCGGCGACGGTTCGGGTGCGGTGTCGGGTCGGGAGCCGGTGGCTTGTGCGGAGTGCTCGGGTCGGTTTCCGGTCGATGGGCTCCGCGCAAGCGCCCGGCGACGGTTCGGGTGCGGTGTCGGGTCGGGAGCCGGTGGCTTGTGCGGAGTGCTCGGGTCGGTTTCCGGTCGATGGGCTCCGCACAAGGGTCTGCGACCGGTGCGGACGGGGTGTCGGGCGCAAGCGCCGGGTGGCCGGTGGCGCGCGTCGAGTGTTCGGTCGGTCTCCGGTCGCTCCTCACACCAGCGGTAGGTCCCGGCGTCGGCGTCGGCGCCGGACCAGGTGACCGACCTCAGCCGTGTCTCCCGTGGGCCCGGGCCGTGGCACGGTGGCCGCATGGCCGACGACGACGCTGCCGACGACGTCCGGGTGGCGCTCGCGGGCGACGCGGTCGCGCTCGCGGTGCGGCGCCGGGTCGCCGATGTCGTCCTCGGCTGGGACGGTGTCGAGGAGCGGGTGACCCGGACACAGGTCGGCTACCGCCGTCGACGGGGGTTCGCGTGGGTGTGGGCGCCGCGGCGGCACCTCGGCCGATCGGGAGCGGCGCCCGTCGTCGTGTCGTTCGCGCTCGGCCGGATCGAGGCGTCGGACCGGGTCAAGGAGGTCGCGCACCCGTCGACCCACCACTGGATCCACCACGTCGAGGTGCGGGACCCGTCCGACGTCGACGCCGAGCTCACGTCCTGGCTCCGCGAGGCCTGGGACCGCGCGAGCTGACGTCCCTGACGGTCCGCAGCGGGTGGGTCGGCCCGCGGATGCCGCGGCGGGATCACCCCGCTGGGTGGTCGGGGGTGGTGGGGCGCTCGGGTTGGGTGGGTCGGCCCGCGGATGCCGCGGCGAGATCACCCCGCCGGGTGGTCGGGGGTGGTGGGGCGCTCGGTTGGGTGGGTCGGCCCGCGGTTGCCGCGGCGGGATCGCCCCGCTGGGTGGTCGGGGGTGGTGGGGCGCTCGGTTGGGTGGGTCGGCCCGCGGTTGCCGCGGCGGGATCACCCCGCGCGCGTGGATCGACCCGCACAGCGGGACCAGACACACCCGTCCGACGACCCGGACCACCCACGGCCCGACCACCGCCCACGGCCCGACCTCCACCGAGGGTGCCCGCCGAACCGATTCCGCCTAGAGCTCGCCCGTGCGCTGGAGGTAGCGCATCGCGAGCCAGCCGAAGGGCAGCCGGCCCCAGAACGTGAGCCCGCGGAACAGCACGACGACCGACGCGGCGATCGCCGGAGGCAGGCCGCCAGCACTCGTGAGCGCGAGGCCGAGCGCCGTCTCGACGGTCCCGAGGCCACCGGGCGACGGGATGATCGACCCGGCCGCGTTCGCACCGAGGTAGATGAGCGCGAGGTCGATGAGCGACAGCTCGCGGCCGAACGCCTGGAGCGACGCGTAGAACGCGCCGAGGTACCCGAGCGTCATGAGCAGGTTGCCCGCGACGGCGACGACGAAGCGGCGCGGCTCGGCGAGCAGCCGCACGAACCGCGGCCACGTCTGGCGCCACACCGGACGGATCTTCTCGACCGCCCACTGGCGCACCTGCGGCACGACGAGCGCGAGCGCGATGAGCACCGCGACGCCGCCGAGCGCGAGCAGCACCGTCGTCGGCGGCAGCTGCTGGAGCGCGCTGCCCTGGCCGCTCACGAGCGACAGCACCACGAGCAGCAGCAGCGTCGTCACGAACTGCGAGAGCTGCACGAGACCCACCGACGCGACCGCGAGCGGGTAGCCGACCCCGCGGCGCGCGAGCATCCGCAGGTTGAGCGCCGCGGGACCGATGCCCGCGGGCGCCATGAGCGAGACGAACGCCGCGGCGGTCTGGACGAGCGTCGTGCGCCACAGGGGCAGCTTCACGGGCGCGAACGCGACGAGCGCGAGCGCGCTGCCGAGGAAGGTGACGAGGCCCAGCACGAACGCGACCGCGGCCCACCACGGCTCCGCGGCGGAGAAGGCGTCCGTGACCTGACCGAGGTTGAAGCTCGTCACCACGACGACGACCGCGACGATCGCGAGCGAGATCATGAGGACGGTCCGCGCGCCGAACCGCACGAGCCGCTCGGGCTCGACGTCGGCCTCGGGCAGCCGCGCGAGCAGCGCCTCACGCAGCTCGGGCAGGACCCCGCGCCGGCTCCGCGCCTCCTCGCGCGTCGCGGGCGGCAGCGCGATGGTCTGCAGGAGCGGGCCGATCGTCGCGAGCTCCTCGTCGTGCAGCACGCGCGCCGCGGACTCGACGGCGCGCCCGGCGCCGACCCGCAGCGCGAGCGTCGCGAGCAGCTGCGCGACGTCCATGCGCTGCGCGAGGTCCGACGACGCGACGTCGCCCTGGTCCCACCCGGTGAGCAGCGCGACGGGCCCGTCGTGCGGGTGCTCGCCCTCGCGGCGGCACGCCGCGCCGGTGGGGTCGACGAGCACGACGTCGGCCGTCAGCGCGCGGTGCGCGAGGCCCGCGGAGTGCGCGATGCGCAGCTGCTCCCAGACGGCGTCGAGCACGTCGTCGGTCATCGCCTCGGGCGGGAACGCGCTCAGCGGGACGGCGTCCTCGGCGTGCTCCTGGACCAGGAGCATCGAGTCGTCGGCCTCGGCGATCGTGCGCAGGCGCGGCGTGCAGACGCCGGCACCCCACGCGGCGTGCGACAGCAGCGCCGACCGCTCGGCCGCCTGCCGCAGCGACACGACGCCCCGCCCCTCGAGGCCGCGCAGCCGCAGCGACCGCCAGAACCGCGTGAGCACGCCGACGACGTGCCGGTCGCCGTCGAGGACGACGACGTCGAGCCGCTCGCCGTCGTCCGTCGTCATAGCGTAGACGCGGTTCGCGGTCGAGCGCGTCAGGGCCCGGACCGCGAGGTCGTCGTCGGCGGAGTCCTCGAGCGGCAGGTCGGAGGCGAGGTCGCGCACGCGGACGAGCGTCGCGGGCCGGAAGCCCGCGCGGCGGATGCCCGCGACCAGCGCCCCGCCGTACGCGCGCTCGCTCTGGACGCCCGCGGCGTACCGCACGCCGAGCCCGACGGCGCGTCCGAGGAGCGCCGTCACGAGCGCTCCCGGGAGCGTGACCAGGCCCGTCACGACCGTGACGCCGAGCCCGACCCACAGCAGGTTCCACGACAGCGCGAGCGTGCGGCGCCGGTTGCGCGCGCCCGACGCCGTGAGCAGCGCGGCCGTCCCGGACAGCAGCGCCGGGATGGTCACGACGCGCTCGCCGCGGCTCCACACCGAGAACGCGGCCTGCAGCTCGAGCGGCGCGAGCGAGGTCAGCAGCCACGCGGCCGCGAGCGCGACGAGCGTCCCGACGACGGCGGCCGCGAGCGCCTCGAAGGCCTGGCGTGCGAGCCGGCGCAGCACGAGCTCGGTGAGCACCGCGATCGGCGCGACGAGCGTGATGAGGCCCTCGAGCACCGCGACCGGGAGAAAGAGGATGCGGCGCAGGACGGACGCGAACCCGCGCACGTCCTCGGTGAGACCGCTCGTGGTGCCCTGCGCGTAGAGCGCGAGCACGAGCACGGCGGCGATGCCGAGCACGCACAGGACGATCCCGACCAGGTCCGCGGGGTGGTGCACGCGCGCGGTCGGGGTGTCGACGATCCGGACGTCGTCGCCGCGCGCACGCGCGGGGATGCGCCCACGCAGCGCGGATCCGGCCATGCTGCGGAGTCTAGGGCGGGGGTGCCCGCCGCCCGGGGAGGCGGTCGGGCCGGCCGTCACCGTCGGTGCTTGACCCGGTACATCGCGGCGTCGGCGTCGGCGAAGAGCTCGGTGGGAGGCGTCGTCGGGTCGGTCGTGGTGGCCGCGCCGATGCTCACCCCGACGGTCACGTCGACGCCCGCCACGTGGATGGGCTCGCCGACGGTGCGCGTGAGGCGCCCGACGACGGTCTCGACCTCCTCGTCGTCGCGCACCTCGGTGAGGACGACGCAGAACTCGTCGCCGCCCATGCGGGCGACGTGGTCGTGCGGGCGCAGCGCGGCCCGGAGCCGGCCCGCGACCGCGACGAGCAGCTCGTCGCCGGCCGCGTGGCCGTGGGTGTCGTTGACCTCCTTGAAGAGGTCGAGGTCCATGAACAGCACCGCGACGCCCGCGCCGGGCGCGGCCTCGGCGAGCTCCTCGGTGAGCACGCGCATGAGCTCGGCGCGGTTGGGCAGGCCGGTGAGCGGGTCGTGCGCCGCGGCGTGCGCGAGCTGCTGCTGGTGGTGGAGGCGGTCGCTGATGTCGCGCATGTCGACGACGAGCCCGCCGACCAGCGGGTCGTCGAGCATGTTGAGCACCGTCCACTCGTGCCAGCGCCGCGCCCGCCGCACCTCCATGAGCACGTCGAAGGCCTCGCGTGCGCCGTCGCCCGCCCGGACGACGTGCTGGAGCCGTGCGAGCGCGCCGTCGCAGTGCTCGACGTCGACGAGGCTGGTGACGGGCCGGCCGACGAGCGCCTCGGGCCGCATGCCGAACGCCGCCGTCGCGGGCGGGCTCACGTACGTCATCACGCCGCTCGCGTCGACGACGACGACGACGTCGGACGAGCTGTTGAGCAGCGCGTTGAGCCGCGCCTCGGCGGAGAGCTGGGCGCGTGCGAGCTCCTCGCGCTGGGCGACGCTGCGCCCGACGTACGCGATCGCGACGCCCGTCGGCAGCGCGATCCACAGGGCGGCGACGTGGCTGCGGTCGGGCACCACGATGGAGGGCAGCCACCCCAGCTGGACGCCCACCTGCCCCGCGACGGTCAGCGCCGCCCCGGCGGCGACGGCCGGGCGCCACATCCGGCTGCCGGCCGCCTCGACGTGGGCGACGCTCGCGAGCGCGACCATGCCGGGCAGCACGAGGCTCCAGCCCGAGAACCAGGCGAAGGCCGCGCACAGGGCGAGCACCACGGCGAGCCGCAGGCCGATCCGGACGCCGCTCGCCGCGGGACGGCCCCGGTCGAGGGAGGCCACGGGGTACCGGCCGACGTCGTACCCGATCACCGAGGCGACGATCACCAGCGCGGTGAGGACGAGGGGGCTCCCGAGGACCAGCCCGCGGTCGGCGAGGTACTGCATGAGGACGGCGGTGCCCGCCGTGACGAGGACGAGCACGAGCAGCGCAGGGCCGAGAGGAAGATCCGGCCGGACCTGCCCGGGACGAAGCCTCGCCATCGAGCCTCCTCGACGCCCGCCGTCCCGGGGCGGTGCGCGACGTCGGGGGGCGACGTCGTGCGCGGCCCGCGGGGGACGGGCACGGGGCGAGCGGGAGCGCGCGCCTGCGGCCCATGCTCCCGGTTGGGGCGCCGGCGCACCACCGGGGCCGGTGCCCCGACCGGGTGGTGCGCGGTCCGGTCAGCGCACGCCGAGCGCCGCGAGCCACTCGGGCGGCAGCAGCGTGTAGCCGACGAACGCGACGACGTCGATCGTGGTGTGCGCGACGACGAGGGGCATGACGCGGCGCCGGCGCACGTAGTACCAGGAGAACAGGAGCCCCATCGCGACGTTGCCGAGCGCCATCCCCGGGCCCTGGTACAGGTGGTAGGCGCCGCGCAGGAGTGAGCTCGCCACGAGGATCGCGGGGACGGACCAGCGCAGCGTCCGCAGGCGCTCCATGAGGTAGCCGACCGCGACGACCTCCTCGAGCAGCGCGTTCTGCAGTGCGGAGAGCACGAGCACGGGCACGGCCCACCAGTACGGCTCGAGCCCCGCGGCCCGGATGTCGACCGTGATCCCCAGGACCCGCGTGAGCGCGTAGAACCCGAGTCCTGGCAGGCCGACGGCCGCCGCGAGGCCGAGCCCGACGACGACGTCGCGCACGGGCCGCGCGGCGTCCAGGCCGATCCGGCGCACCGCGGACCGCCCGTCGGACGAGAGCAGGTACAGCGCGAGGGCCACCGGGACGAGCGCGAAGCCGATCGCGAGCAGCTGGTAGGTGAGGTCGAGGTAGGGGCGCTCGGCGCGCGTGGGGTTGAGCGTCGCCGACTGCTGCGCGAGGGGCACCTCGGCGGTGAGCCGCGCGTACAGGCGCACCGCCGCGTAGAGCGCCGACTGCCCCAGCGACAGCCCGAGGACGATCCACACCTCGGCGCCGAGGCGGCGGCGCTGGGCGCGCGCGTCGGGCGGTGGCGCGGAGGGGTCCGGGGGGCCGGGCCGGTCGGTGGTCGGCGCGTCGTTCGCGGGCGTCATGGCTCCTCGTCGGTCGGCGGGGTGCCCCAACGCTAGGCGAGCCGTCTGGACGCGCGCTGGAAAGGGGTTGACCGCGGGCGGGGAGCGCGACATACTTGCCAACAAGTTTGCATCGCAAAGTAGTTGGGAACAGATGATGGTCACCCCGGAGCCGCAGGCTCACCCCGCCGCGGCACCCGCCCCCGCTGTGCCGCCCGCGCCGGCAGCGCCGCCCGGCCCAGCCGCCCCGGCTGCGTCCCTCGCAGCCGCCGACGACGACGCGCCCGACCCCACGGCCGTCGCGGCGCTCATCGCGGCCCAGCGCGAGCGGGTCCGCGAGGCGACCGACGTCGACGGGCGCCTGCTCTTCGGTGCGTGGGGCGTCGCGTGGCTGGTGGGCTTCGGCGCGCAGTGGACGGCGTTCCTGCCCGATCCGCTGCTCCCCTTCGACACCGCGTTCGTCGTCTTCGGCGCCCTGCTGGTCACGGCGATGGTCGTCACCGCGGTGCACCTGGCGCGGCAGAGCACGGGCATCCGCGGGACGTCGGCGCAGCAGGGTGCGATGTACGGCTGGACGTGGTCGCTCGCGTTCCTCGGGATCTTCGCGCTCGGCTTCGCGCTCGCCCGGGCGGAGGCCGAGCCGGCGACGACGAACCTCGTCATGACGGTCGCCTCGACGCTCCTCGTCGGCGCCCTCTACATGGCGGGTGGTGCGATCTGGGGCGACCGGACGCAGTTCGCGCTCGGCGCGTGGATCACCGGCGTGACCGCGGTCGGCGCCGTCGTCGGCCACCCGCACCTGCTGCTGGTCATGGCCGTCGCAGGGGGTGGCGGCATGCTCGCGGCCGCGCTCGCCCACCAGGTGCAGCGCTCGCGCCGGACGGCCGCGTGATGGCGGCCGACCCGAGCGACCCGCTCGACCCCGTGATCCACAGCCAGGCGCGACTGCGGATCATGACGACCCTCACGGCGCTGTGCGAGGGCGACCGCATCACGTTCCCCAAGCTCCAGCAGCTGCTCGACGCGACCGCGGGCAACCTCTCGACGCACCTGCGGCGCCTCGAGGACGCCGGCTACGTCACCGTCACGAAGGGTCACCAGGGCCGCGTCCCGTCGACCCACATCGAGGTCACCCGCGCCGGACGCCGAGCCTTCGAGGACTACGTCGCCCAGCTCCAGGCCCTGCTCACCCCACCAGCCGGCACGCCGTCGGGCGCACCGGACGCCGCGACCGGACGCGAGGCCGCCGCCACCGAGGAGACGAGATGACCAGCACCGCACCACCCGTCGAGGTCGACCGCGTGACACGACGCTTCGAAGCGACCGTCGCGCTCGACGACGTGTCGCTCACGGTCCACGCGGGGGAGCTCGTCGGGCTGCTCGGCCCCAACGGCGCGGGCAAGACGACGCTCCTGAGCCTCGTCAGCGGCGTCCGCCGCGCCGACTCCGGGACCGTCCGGCTCTTCGGCGGCGACCCGCGCGACGCGTCGTCGCGGATCCACCTGGGCACGACGCCGCAGGAGACCGGGCTCCCGCCGACCCTGAGGGTCCGCGAGGTCGCCGAGTTCGTCGCGGGCCACTACCCGGACCCCCTGCCCACGGGCGAGCTGCTCGAGACGTTCGGCCTCACCGAGCTCGCGCAGCGCCAGACCGGCGGGCTCTCGGGTGGCCAGAAGCGTCGCCTCGCGGTGGCGCTGGCGATGGCCGGCCGCCCTCGCCTCGTGCTGCTCGACGAGCCGACGACGGGTCTGGACGTCGACGCGCGGCACATCCTGTGGGACGCGCTGCGGTCGTTCCACGCACGCGGCGTGACCGTCGTCGTCACGAGCCACTACCTCGAGGAGATCGAGGCGCTCGCGGAGCGCGTCGTCGTCGTCGACCGAGGCCACGTGCTCGCCGACGGCGCGCTGCGCGACGTCGTCGGCCGCGTCCACCTGCGGCGCGTGACGCTCGCCGTGCCCGCCGACGCCGAGGGGCGCCTCGACCGGCTCGACGGCGTCGTCGGGCGCGACACCGACCCGGTGAGCGGTCGGCACGTGCTGCTGACCGCCGACGCCGACGCGCTCGTGCGCGAGATCGTCACCGCGGACGTCCCGTTCCACGACCTCGAGGTGCGCAGCGCGTCCCTCGAGGAGGCGTTCCTGTCCCTGACCCGACGCGAGGTGCCCGCATGACCGCCGTCGACCGCGGCCCCGGCTCGACCACCGGCCCCGCCACGGGCCCGACCACCGGCCCGACCCCGACGGGACGAGGTGCGGCCGCCCCCGGCCGCGCTGCCACCGTCCCGACCCTGCGCCTGGCCCTGCTGCACTTCCGCTACGGCTTCCTCGAGACGATCCGGGTGCCGATCGCCGTCGTCGGGACCACCGTCTTCCCGGCCCTCGCGCTGCTGTTCTTCGTCGTGCCGCAGGAGGCCGTCGCGGGGAACCCCGTCGCGGCGACCGCGGCGAGCGCGCAGCTCGCGGTGTTCGCCGTGATGTCGACGTGCATCTTCACGTACGGCATCGGTGTCGCGGAGGACCGGGCGCTGCCCTTCGACCCCTACGTGCGCACGCTGCCCGCGGGTCCCGCACCGCGCATGGCCGGGCGCGTCATGACGGGCACGGTGTTCGCGTTCCTCGGCGTCCTGCCGATCCTGCTGGTCGCCGCGTTCCTCACCGAGGCGTCGATCCCGCTCCTGCGGCTCGTGGTCGCGCTCGTGACGCTCATGGTCGCGGGTGTCCCGTTCCTGCTGCTGGGCCTGTCGATCGGGTACGCGCTGTCCGCGAAGGCGGCGACGGCGATCGCGCAGGTCGTCGTGTTCCCGCTCGCGTTCGCCGGCGGGCTCTTCATGCCGCCCGAGGCGTTCCCCGGGTGGCTCGACACCCTGTCGACGTGGCTGCCGAGCCGCGCCGCGCGCGACGTGGTGCTGCCCGTCGCGACGGGCGGCGACGTCGGCGTCCAGGCGGTCGCGGTCCTCGTCGCGTGGACCGTGGTCTTCGCGGTCCTCGTCACCGTCGTCTACCGACGCGACGAGGGTCGCCGCTTCCGCTGACGGCTCACGAGCGCGGCGCGTCGGGCGGCGCGCCGCGCTCGGCCGTCCCGCCGCGTGCTCGTCGGCGCCGTGGGCGCCCCGGCGTCAGGTCGGCCGGGTGGCTGCCGCCGAGGTGCCGTGCGCTGTTGACGAGCCCGACGAGGCTGAACGCCTGCGGCGTGTTGCCCAGGTGGTGCCCCGTCGTCGGGTCGTACTCCTCGGCGAGCATGCCGACGTCGTTGCGGAGCGAGAGCAGGCGCTCGAACAGGTCGCGCGCCTCGTCGCGCCGTCCGATGCCGTGCAGCGCGTCGGCGAGCCAGAACGAGCACGCGAGGAACGCGCCCTCGCCGCCGGGGAGCCCGTCGACGCCCTCGGCGTGGGGGTCGTACCGGAGCACGAACCCGTCGACCACGAGCTCGCGCCGGACCGCGTCGACCGTGCCGGCGACGCGCGGGTCGTCCCACGCGAGGAACCCGACCTGCGGGATCAGCAGCGTCGCGGCGTCGAGCCCCGCGGACCCGTACGACTGCGTGAACGTGCGGCGCTCGGCGTCCCACCCGTGCGCGCACACGTCGGCGTGGATCTCGTCGCGCACGGCCCGCCACCGGTCGACCGGCCCCTCGAGCCCGAACCGCTCGACGGCCTGGACGGCCCGGTCCAGCCCGACCCACGCGAGCACCTTCGAGTGCACGAAGTGCCGGCGCGGACCGCGCACCTCCCACAGGCTGTTGTCGGGCTCGCGCCACGCGCCCTCGAGGTGGTCCAGGAGCGCGCGCTGCACGTCCCACGACGCCTCGTCCGGGGCCAGCCCCGCGCTGCGACCCAGGTGCAGCGCGTCGAGCACCTCGCCCCACACGTCGAGCTGGAGCTGGTCGGCCGCGGCGTTGCCGATCCGCACGGGCGACGAGCCCGCGAAGCCCGACAGCCACGGCAGGTCGTACTCGGGGAGGCGGCGCGAGCCGTCGATCCCGTACATGATCTGCAGCCGCGCGGGATCGCCCGCGACCGCGCGGAGCAGCCACTCGCGCCACGCGAGCGCCTCGTCCTCGAACCCGGCGCCGAGCAGCGCCTGGAGCGTGAACGTCGCGTCGCGCAGCCACGTGTACCGGTAGTCCCAGTTCCGCACGCCCCCGATCTCCTCGGGCAGCGACGTCGTCGCCGCGGCCACGATCCCGCCGCTCGGCGCGTACGTGAGGCCCTTGAGCAGCACGAGCGAGCGGCGCACCGCGCTCGTCCAGCGCTCGGCCGTGCCGGCCGGGGCGTCCGACAGGGCCTCGGGGTCGCAGCGGAACGAGAGCTCCTCGAGCCAGTCCGCCCAGAACGCCTCCGTCTCGGCGAGCGACCGGTACGGGTCGAGCGGCGCGGGCGGCTCGTGCCACGACGGTGCGTGCACGAGCGAGAACGGCACGCGGTCGCCGGCCGAGACCGTGAAGTCCGCGTGGGTCGACAGGTCCGGGCGTCCCTCGAGCCGCACCGGGGTGTCGAGGTGGAGCGCGTCGGGCCCACCCACGGCGCGGATCCCCGTCGCGGTGTGCCGCACCCACGGCACGACGTGCCCGTAGTCGAGGCGGATGCGCAGGTCCATGTGCATGCGCACGGTGCCCGAGACGCCCTCGACGATCCGCACGACGTCGGGCAGCCCGCCGCGCGGCGGCATGAGGTCGACCACGCGGACCGTGCCCTCGGGCGTCTCCCACGTCGTCTCGAGGACCAGGCTGTCCCCGCGGTAGTCGCGGCGCGTCGCCGTCGTCGCGCCCGCCGGGGCGAGGCGCCAGCGGCCCGCCGACTCGTCGTGGAGCAGCGCCGCGAAGCACGCGGCGGAGTCGAACCGCGGGAGGCACAGCCAGTCGATCGACCCGTCGCGGCCGATGAGGGCCGCCGTCTCCAGGTCCCCGATGAGCGCGTAGTCCTCGATGGCGGGCACGTGACCTCCGATGCCGGGGGCGGGCGGGTCCGGCCAGCCTGTCAAGGTGCCGCGTGCCCGGCCACCCGGGGCGGGGGCGGTCGGGGCGCCGCGGGCCGCTGCGCCCCGCCCCGCGCAGCAGGAACGGGGAAGGTCGGTGCCGGACAGCGGCACCGACCTTCCCCGTCCTCGTGCGGCCGACGACGACGCGTCGGCGGCGGTCAGGCCGCCGAGCGCAGGCGCAGCGAGTTCCCCACGACGATGACCGAGCTCGCGGCCATCGCCGCGCCCGCGATCATCGGGTTGAGCATCCCGAGCGCCGCGAGCGGGATCGCCGCGACGTTGTAGCCGAACGCCCAGAACAGGTTCTGCTTGATGATGCGCAGCGTGCGGCGCGAGAGCCGGATCGACTGGCCGGCGGACCGCAGGTCGCCGCGCACGAGCGTGATGTCGGCCGCCTGCATCGCGACGTCCGTGCCCGTGCCCATCGCCAGGCCGAGGTCGGCCTGCGCGAGCGCCGCGGCGTCGTTCACGCCGTCGCCGACCATCGCGACGACGCGGCCCTCGCGCTGGAGGCGCTGCACGACGTCGACCTTGTCGGCCGGGAGGACCTCGGCGATCACCTCGTCGATGCCGACCTGACCCGCGACGGCGCGTGCGGCGCCCGCGTTGTCGCCCGTGAGCAGCACGGGGCGCAGGCCGAGCGTGCGGAGCTCGGCGATCGCCGCGGCCGACGTCTCCTTGACCGGGTCGCGCAGCACGAGCACGCCGCGCGCCGACCCGCTCCAGGCGGCCATGACCGCCGTGGCGCCGTCGGCCTCGGCGGCCGTGAAGGCGTCGTCCAGCGCCGTCGTCGCGACGCCCTGCTCGCGCAGCCACGTCGGGCGGCCGACCAGCACGCGCCGGCCGAGGCCCACGCCGCTGTGCGCGGTGCGCACGACGCCGGTGACGCCACGGCCCGGCTCGTTGGCGAACTCGGTCACCTGGTCCTCGCCGATCGCGACGCCGTCGGCGCCGACCGCGGCGGGCTCGGGCGCACCGCCCGACGTGACCGTCTCGCGCGCTCCGGCCGCGACGGCGCGGGCGATCGGGTGCTCGCTGCGGGCCTCGACGGCCCCCGCGAAGCGCAGCACCTCCTCGCGGTCCTCGTCCGGGGCGGCGAGCACGTCGACGAGCTGCATGCGGCCCTGCGTCACGGTGCCGGTCTTGTCGAGCACGACCGTGTCGACCCGGCGCGTGGACTCGAGGATCTCCGGACCCTTGATGAGGATGCCGAGCTGCGCACCGCGACCCGTGCCGACCAGCAGGGCCGTCGGCGTCGCGAGACCCAGCGCGCACGGGCACGCGATGATCAGCACCGCGACCGCGGCGGTGAACGCGGCCTGCGTCCCGCCGCCGAGCAGCAGCCACGTGACCAGCGTGAGCACCGCGAGCACGATCACGACGGGGACGAAGACCGCCGAGATGCGGTCCGCGAGCCGCTGCACGGGCGCCTTGCCGGTCTGCGCCTGCGTCACGAGCCGGCCGATCTGGGCCAGCATCGTCTCCTCGCCGACGCGCGTCGCGCGCACCACGAGGTAGCCGGACGTGTTGATCGTCGCGCCGGTGACCTGCGCGCCGGGGCCGACGTCGACCGGGACGGGCTCGCCCGTCAGGAGCGACGTGTCGACCGCGCTCGTGCCCTCGACGACGACGCCGTCCGTGGCGACCTTCTCGCCCGGGCGGACCGCGAACAGGTCGCCGACGGCGAGCCGGTCGACCGGGACGAGCCGCTCGGTGCGGCGCCCGGCGTCGTCGGTCTCCAGGAGGGTCGCCTCGGTCGCGCCCATCGACAGCAGCGAGCGCAGCGCGTCACCGGCCTGGCGGCGCGAGCGGTGCTCGGCGTAGCGGCCCGCGAGGAGGAACGTCGCGACCACGGCCGCGACCTCGAAGTAGAGCTCGGGCATGTGCATCTCGCCCGCGGCGAGACGCGGCACGAGGGTCGGCTCCATGCGCATGCCGATCTCGCCCGCGCCGCCGAGCGTCACGGCCCACAGCGACCAGCCGGTCGCGGCGATGATGCCGAGCGAGACGAGCGTGTCCATGGTCGACGAGCCGTAGCGGGCGGCGCGCGCGGCGGCCCGGTGGAACGGCCAGGACGCCCACGTGACGACCGGCAGAGCGAGCGCGGTGACGACCCACTGCCAGTAGTCGAACTGCAGAGGCGGGATCATCGACAGCGCGACGACGGGGACGGTGAGGACCGCCGCGACGACGAGCCGCCGCTTGAGGTACGCGCCGCGGTCGGCCTCGGGGGCCGACGTGTCGTCGTGAGGGGCGTCGCCCTCGGGCATCGTGTGCCCGCTGAGTGCGTGCTCGGCGACGTCGTGCGTCCCGTGCGCGGCCGCGTCGGCGTCGGGGCGGCGCGTCGTCGGCGTCGTGCGGCTGTCCTTGAGGATCGTCGCGGTGTAGCCGGCCGACTCCACCGCGCGCACGACGTCCGCGACCGGGACGTCGTCGGTCAGCTCGACGCGTGCCGTCTCGGTCGCGAGGTTGACGACCGCCTGCGCACCGGGCAGCTTGCCGATCTTCTTCTCGACGCGCGCGACGCACGACGCGCAGGTCATGCCCCCCACGGCGAGGTCGAGCACAGCGACCGGGGCGGCCGTCTGCTCGAGCGGTGTCGGGGTGTCGTGCTGCGTGGGGGAGCTCATCGCCTCAGTCCTCGTGGTGCGTGGGTGGCGCCTGGACCCGCCGCCGCCCTCCCGTCCCCCACCCCTTCCGTCGAGATCAGCCTTCGTGTCGGCGAGTCGTGCGACACGCCGACGGGAAGTCGGATCTCGACGGGGCGGGTGGGCGGAGGGGGGCGGCCGACGGGCCGGGGTGGGTGGTGCTGCTCAGAGCAGCGAGCGCGGGGGTGCGACCGAGTAGCCGGCCTCCTTGACCGCGGCCTCGAGCGCGTCGGCGCTCACGGGCTCGGTCGAGGTGACCTTGACGGTCGAGGTGCCGCCCGAGACGAGCTCGACCTGGACGTCGGTGACGCCGGGGATCTCGCTGATCTCCTCCTGGACGGAGCGGACGCAGTGGCCGCAGGTCATGCCCTGGACGTTGACGTCGACGGTCTGGGTGCTCATGGTGTGCCTTCCGTTCGGGTGGGTGGTGCGGGTCGTGCGGGTCGTGCTGGTCGTGGTCCTGCTGGGTGCTCGTGCGGTGAGCGGGCCGGTGAGGGCGCCGGGTGTCAGCTCCGGACGAGCCGGGCGATCGCGTCGGCCGCCTCGCGGACCTTCTCCTCGCCCGCCTCGTCGGACGCGCGCGCCGCGTCGACGACGCAGTGCGACAGGTGGTCCTCGACGAGCCCGAGGCTCACCGCCTGGAGCGCCTTCGTCACCGCGGAGACCTGCGTGAGGATGTCGATGCAGTACGTGTCCTCGTCCACCATGCGCGCGATCCCGCGGACCTGCCCCTCGATACGGCGCAGCCGCTTGAGGTAGTCCTCCTTGGTGCCGCTGTAGCCGGCCATGTGGTGCGCTCCCGGTGGTGTCGTGGTCGTCCCCGCGACGACGGGAACACCATACCCCCGCAGGGTATTCCTGGCGAGCGCGCGGATCTGGGACGGAGGTCCCGGGTGGTGGTCGAGGGGTCGTCGCCGACGGCGTCCCGCGACCGCCTGTGCAGGGGTGGGCCGTGCTGGTGTGCCGGAGCGGGTGCGTGGTCGTCGACCCGGGGCCGTGGCGCCGGCCGTCGTCGACGGCGGACCGCCCGCGGGGCTGGGCGGGTGGCGCGGGCCGTCGCCGACCGGGGACGTCCGCGAGGCTGGGCGGTGGCGCGGGCCGTCGTCGACGGCGGACCGCCCGCGGGGCTGGGCGCCGGGTTGGCATGATGGGCGCGAGGAGGTGACGAGGATGCTCTCCGACCACGACGAGACGGCGGTCCGTGCGGCGCTCGACGAGCGCAGGTCCGAGGCGGCGCGACGGCTCGCGTCCCTGACCGGGAGGTTCGACGAGGTCGTCCAGGCCGCGGCCGGGAGCAACCTCGACGACGAGCACGACCCCGAGGGTGCGACCATCGCTTTCGAGCGCTCGCAGATCGGCGCGCTCGTGCACCAGGCGACGACCGAGCTCGAGGAGGTCGCCGCAGCCCGCGAACGCCTCGACGCGGGTGCGTACGGCCTGTGCGAGCGGTGCGGCACGTCGATCCCCGCCGAGCGACTGCGAGCGCGTCCCACCGCGCGGACCTGCGTCGGCTGCGCCGCCTGACGAGCCGGTGCGCCCGCCGCACCCGCCCGCGGTGCTCGCGCTGGCCCGGGTGGGTTCGCCCGCGGGATCTGCGGGCCGCTCCACTCGGGCGGGGTGCGCACGCTGGCCCGGGTGGGTTCGCCCGCGGGATCTGCGGGTCGCTCCGCCCGGGCGCGGTGCGCGCGCTGGCCCGGGTGGGTTCGCCCGCGGGATCTGCGGGTCGCTCCACCCGCGCGCCGCCACCCGATCGCGGCGACCCACACGCCCGCCGCGACCCGCGCGCCCCCGTCGTCGTGCGCGGATACCGTGGCCGGGGGACGGGCGAGCGGAGGGTGCATGCGGGGCTGGGTCGAGCACGCGATGTGGTGGCACGTCTACCCGCTGGGCTTCGTGGGCGCCGAGCGCGAGGCGCTGCCCGACGGCGCGCCGCCCGTCCACCGCCTCGAGCACGTGACGCGCTGGCTCGACCACGTCGTCGACCTCGGTCTGTCCGGTGTCGCGCTCGGTCCGGTCTTCGCGTCGCACACCCACGGCTACGACACCGTCGACCACCACCGCGTCGACCCGCGGCTGGGTACCGAGGAGGACCTCGTCGCGCTCGTCGACGCGGCGCACGCACGCGGACTGCGCGTGACCCTCGACGGCGTCTTCAACCACGTCGGTCGCGGGTTCGGGCCGTTCCAGGAGGTCCTGCGGCACGGTCCGGGCGCCCCGACGGAGCACTGGTTCCGGCTGCGGTGGCCCGACGGTGCGGGACCCGGCACCGAGCCCGACTACGACGACTTCGAGGGCCACCACGCGCTCGTCGCGCTGAACCACGCCGACGACGACGTCGCGCGCCACGTCGCCGACGTCATGACGTACTGGCTCGACCGCGGTGTCGACGGGTGGCGCCTCGACGCCGCGTACGCCGCGCCGCCGTCGTTCTGGACGCGTGTGCTGCCGCAGGTCCGCGCCGCGCACCCCGACGCGTACGTCTTCGGCGAGGTGCTGCACGGCGACTACGCAGCCTTCGTCGCGGAGTCAGGCGTGGACGCGGTCACGCAGTACGAGCTGTGGAAGTCGGTCTGGTCGTCCCTCAACGACGGCAACTTCTTCGAGCTGACGTGGACCCTGTCGCGGCACGACGCGTGGCTCGACACGTTCGTCCCGCTGACGTTCGTCGGCAACCACGACGTGACCCGCATCGCGAGCCGCCTGACGGACCGTCGCCACGTCGCGCACGCCGTCGCGCTGCTCATGACGCTCGGCGGCACGCCCACGGTCTACGCCGGGGACGAGCTCGGCATGACGGGCGTCAAGGAGGACCGCGCGGGTGGCGACGACGCCGTCCGCCCCCGCTTCCCGGACGCTCCGCCGGCCCCCGACGCGCTCGGTCCTGAGGCCCGCGCCGCCTACGACCTGCACCGCGGGCTCGTCGCGCTGCGCCGCCGCCACCCGTGGCTGCACCGGTCGCGCAGCGAGGTCCTCACGTGCACCAACACGACCCTCGTGCTCCGCCAGCACGCCGACGACGACGCCCTGCTGCTCGCGCTCAGCGTCGAGGACGGCGCCGTCGGCCTGGCGGTCCCCGGTGCGGGCAGCGTGCTCGCGGGCGACGGCGACCTGCGTGACCCGGGCCCGGCCGCGCACCTCGACCTCCCACCCCACGGCTGGGCCGTCCTGACCGCCTGACCGCCGAGCGCACCGCTCGGACGGCGTGCGCGCGGGGGGCGCTGTGCGGATCGGGACGGTCGCATCCCGATCGACCGGCTCCGCACACCGGCCGGAGTGGTGGAGGACGGTGCTGGGTCGCCGCCGTGAGGGACGCATGGGCGCTGTGCGGATCGGAACGGTCGCATCCCGATCAACCGGCTCCGCACAGCGGCCGGAGTGGCGAGGCGCGGGTGCCAGGGCCGGTGCGGGCCCCCGGCCGGTGTCGCGACCGCCTCCGTCAGGCCGGTGGGGTGGCCGCTGCTGCCGCCTGGGCCGCGCGGGGAAGCGCGTCGACGATCCGGCCGAGGGCGTCGTCGTCGTGGGCGGCCGAGAGGAACCAGGCCTCGTAGATGCTCGGCGGCGCGTACACGCCGGACCGCAGCAGCGACTGGAAGAACGGCGGGTAGCGCCACGTGTCCTGCGCCTGGGCGCGCTCGTAGTCCGTCACCGCGCCGCTCGCCGGGTCGACGAACGCGGGGCTGAACAGCGTGCCCGCCCACTGGATCGAGTGCGCGACGCCCGCCGCGTCGAGCGCCTCGGTGAGCGCCGTGGCGACGGTCCGCGCCGCCGCACCGACGCGCGCGTACACGACGTCGTCGGCCGCGCGGAGGGTCGCGAGACCCGCCGCCGTCGCGACCGGGTTCCCCGACAGCGTCCCGGCCTGGTAGACGGGGCCGAGCGGCGCGAGGTGCTCCATGACGTGCCGCGACCCGCCGACGGCGGCCACGGGCAGCCCGCCGCCGAGCACCTTGCCGAACGTGAACAGGTCGGGCGTCCAGCCCTCGTCCCCGCCGACGGCGCCCTCGACGCCCCACCAGCCGGACGGACCGGCGCGGAAGCCGGTCAGCACCTCGTCGGCGATCATGAGCGCACCCGCGGCGGCCGTGATGCGACGCATCGCGGCGTTGAACCCGGGCAGCGGCGTGATGACGCCCATGTTCGCGGGCGCCGCCTCGGTGATGACGCAGGCGATGCGGTCGCCGTGCGCGGCGAACGCGGCATCGAGCGCGGCGACGTCGTTGTACGGCAGGACGAGCGTCTCGGCCGCGGTCGCCTCGGTCACGCCCGACGAGCCGGGCAGCGCGAGCGTCGCGACCCCGGACCCGGCCTGCGCGAGGAGCGCGTCGAGGTGCCCGTGGTAGCAGCCTGCGAACTTCACGACGAGCGGGCGACCCGTGACGCCGCGCGCGAGCCGGATCGCCGTCATGGTCGCCTCGGTGCCCGTCGAGACGAAGCGGAGGCGCTCGACGCCGGGCACGCGACGGCGCACCTCGAGAGCGAGCTCGGTCTCGCGCTCGGTCGGCGCGCCGAAGCCGAGGCCCTGCGACGCCGCCTGCTGCACCGCCCACACGACCGACGGGTGCGCGTGACCGAGGATCGCCGGTCCCCACGACCCGATGAGGTCGACGTACTCGAGCCCGTCCACGTCCGTCAGGTACGGCCCGCGGGCGGACGCGATGAAGCGCGGGGTCCCGCCGACCGAGCGGAACGCGCGCACCGGCGAGCTCACGCCGCCGGGCAGGATCTCCTGCGCCGCGGCGAACGCCGCGGCCGAGCGGGGTGCCTTCACGAGTCCTCCCTCGTCCAGCGCGCGACCTCGAGCGCCCAGTAGGTGAGCACGGCGTCGGCGCCGGCCCGTCGGATCGCGAGCACCGACTCCTCGACGGCGCGCCGCCGGTCGATCCATCCGTTGGCCGCGGCCGCCTCGACCATCGCGTACTCGCCCGACACCTGGTACGCCCAGACCGGCACCTCGCTGGTCGCGGCGACGTCGGCCAGGACGTCGAGGTAGGACCCCGCGGGCTTGACCATGACGACGTCCGCACCCTCGGCCACGTCGAGCAGCGCCTCGCGCCGCCCCTCGCGCCGGTTCGCGGGGTCGAGCTGGTACGCGCGGCGGTCGCCGGTCAGCGTCGACTCGACGGCGTCGCGGAACGGCCCGTAGAACGCCGACGCGTACTTCGCGGCGTAGGCGAGCAGTGCGACGTGCTCGTGGCCGGCGGCGTCGAGCGCGTCCCGCACGGCCGCGACCTGGCCGTCCATCATCCCGCTGAGCCCCAGCAGGTGCGCCCCCGCCCCGGCCTGCGCGAGCGCCATCGCGCGGTAGTGCTCGAGCGTCGCGTCGTTGTCGACCTCGCCCGCGTGGCCGGCTCGCGCGTCGAGGACGCCGCAGTGGCCGTGGTCGGTGAACTCGTCGAGGCACAGGTCGCCCATGACGACGACGGCGTCGCCCGTCTCGGCGACCGCGTCCGCGATGGCGACGTTGAGGACCCCCTCGGCGGCGCACGCCCCCGAGCCGGTCGCGTCACGCTCGGCCGGGACACCGAAGAGCATGACGCCGCCCAGGCCCGCCTCGGCGGCCTCGACGACGACGCGTCGCAGCGAGTCGCGCGAGTGCTGGACCTGGCCGGGCATCGACGCGATGGGCAGCGGCTCGGTCGCGCCCTCGCGGACGAAGAGCGGGAGCACCAGCTGCGCGGGTGCGACGTGGGTCTCGGCGACCAGCCGCCGCAGGGCGGGCGTGCGGCGGAGCCTCCGCGGGCGCACGGCCGGGTACCCGGCGGCTCCGCGTGTGCCGACGGTGCGGTCCGGTGCGCCGGTCCGCCCCGCGGCGGGACCGGCGGTGGGGGTCGTGGTCACAAGGGCCTCCGGGGGTGGTCGGCGGCGTGGCGGACGAGGGCGCCGACCATGTCCTCGGCCGACGCCGCGGCGGGCACGACGTGCACCTCGAGGCCGTGCGCACGCGCCGCGGCCTCGGTGCGTGGCCCGATGCAGCAGACCACCGTGCTCGCGGGCGGCACGCCGACGAGCTCGACGAGGTTGGTGACGGTGCTCGCGGAGCTGAGCAGGACGGTGTCGACGTCGCCGTCGTGCACGGCAGCCCGCAGCTCGGCACCGGGCTGCGGGCCCGCGACGGTGCGGTACGCGACGACGTCGTCGACGCGCCAGCCCGCGGCACGGAGCCCGTCGACGACGGTCGGCTCGGCGAGGTCGGAGTGCGGCACGAGCACGCGGCTCGCGGGTCCGGGTGACGCCGGGAACTCGGCAACCAGGCCCCGGGCGGACCGCTCGCCCGCGGGGACGAGGTCGGGGGTCACGCGGTGGCGCTCGAGCACGCGGGCGGTGCCCGGTCCGACGGCGGCGACGTGCGCCCCGCCGAGCACGTCCACGAGCCCGGCTGGTGCGCGGACGCGGCCCGCGAGGGCCGTGACGGTGGTGCCCGACGTGACGACGAGCCAGTCGTACGCGCCGCCCGCGAGACGCCGCATCGCGTCGTCGAGCGGGCGCACGTCGTCGGGCGGGGAGAACTCGATGAGCGGGACGACGACGGCCTCCGCCCCGTGCTCGGCGAGCAGCGCGGCGACGCGCCGGCCCCACTCGCCACCGTGCGGGACGAGCACACGGCGGCCGGTCAGTGCGCGGGTCGGGCCGGTCGAACCGCTCACGACGTCCTCCCCGGGCCGAGGGGTGCGAGGTCGGCGACGCCCTCGGCGAGCATCTGCTCCGCGACGCGGCGACCGAGCGTGCGGGCGGTCGCGACGAGCCGGTCGGTGAGCTCGCCGGCGCGCACCTCGTCGTCCGGCACGACGAGGTCGACGAAGCGGCCGACGACGTCCAGGTCGGCGCGGCCCGTCCCGGGCCGGTCGCGCAGCGCCTCCTCGGGCAGCCGGACCGAGGCCGACGTCCGCAGGTGGGCGGTCCCGTCGACGCGCGCGACGACGACGTCGAGCGTGAGGTGCCCGTCGTCGTCGACGTGGCCCGCGGCGCCCACGGGGGCCGCGCAGCCCGCCTCGAGGGCCGTGAGCAGCTCGCGCTCGGCGGTGACCGCGAGGCGAGTCGGGAGGTGGTCGAGCGCACGCAGAGCGGCCGCGAGGCCCGGGTCGGCCGTGAGCGACCCGGTGCGGCACTCGACCGCGAGCGCGCCCTGGCCGGGCGCGGGTGCCATGGTCGACGGCGCGAGGAGCTCGGACACCGCGTCGAGCCGCCCGAGGCGGGTCAGACCGGCCGCCGCGAGCACGACGGCGTCGAGGTCGCCGGGACCCTCGCCGAGCCCGGGGACGCGGCCCAGCCGGGTGTCGACGTTGCCGCGGATGTCGACCACGTCGAGGTCGGGGCGCACGCCCCGGAGCTGGGCGGCTCGCCGCGGCGACCCCGTCCCGACGCGCGCACCCTCGGGCAGGCCCTGGAGCGTCAGGCCGTCGCGCGCGCACAGCGCGTCGCGGTGGTCGACCCGCTCGGGGACCGCGGCGACGACGAGGCCCTCGGCGGGGGCGGTCGGCAGGTCCTTGAGCGAGTGCACCGCGACGTCGCAGCGCCCGTCGAGCACGGCCTCGCGCAGCGCCGCCACGAAGACCCCGGCGCCGCCGAGCGCCGCGAGCGAGCCGCGCAGGCGGTCGCCCTCGGTCCGCACGCGGACCAGGTCCACGGCGCGCCCTCCCAGGGCGCCCGTCGCAATGAGCGCCTCGGCGACGTGCCCGGTCTGCGTCAGCGCGAGCGCGCTGCCGCGCGTCCCGATGCGGACCGCGGCAGAGGAGCCGGTGCCGGCGAGGAGCCCGTCCGCCGGCCCGTCGGCAGGTCCGTCGGGGAGCCCGTCGGGGAGCCCGTCGGCAGGTCCGTCGGCAGGTCCGTCGGCAGGTCCGTCGGCACGGTGCCGGCCCGTCACGGCGCGAGGCCCGCCACGGCGGGTCGAGGTCCGCGGGGGTTCGCGCAGCAGCCGGGTCGGCACACGTCGTACCAGGGGCCGAGCGGCGTCAGCGCCGGTCGCGGTGCGGGCTCGCCGCCCTCGGGGCGGCTCGCCGACGCGAGGCGCTCCTCGACGAGGTCGATCAGGCCGCGCACGAACTCGGGGTGCACGCCCGGCGTCGGGACGCGCTCGGCGATGACGCCGGCCTCGCGCGCGGTCTGGATCGCCTCCTCGTCCAGGTCCCACATGACCTCCATGTGGTCGGACACGAAGCCCAGGGGCACGATGACGACCGCCTTGGTGCCCGCCCCCGCGAGCTCGGTGATCGCGTCGTTGACGTCCGGCTCGAGCCAGGGCGTCGACGGCGCGCCCGAGCGCGACTGGTAGACGAGGCTCCAGGGGACGCTCGACAGCTGCGCGTCGGCCGGACCCGTGCCGACGTCGCTCGCGGCGCCGACGCTCGCCATGACGACGTCGGCCACGGCGCGGTGCTGCGCGGCGTACGTGCCCTCGGCGCCCATCTCGGCCTGCGGCGGGCCCGACGTCACGGCGGTCGAGGTGGGGATCGAGTGCGTCGCGAACAGCACGTGCGCGTCGCGTGCGAGGTCCGCGTCGGCACCGAGCCGCTCGCGCACGCGCACGAGCCCGTCGCGCACGGCGTCGACGAACGGCGTGACGAACCCGGGGTGGTCGAAGTACTGGCGGACCTTGTCGATCGTCATCTCACCCGCGAGGCCCGTCTCCTCGAGCGCGCCCGCGAGGTCCTCGCGGTACTGGCGGCACGACGAGTACGACGAGTACGCGCTCGTCACGACGGCGAGCAGGCGCCGGTGGCCGGCCGCGTGCGCCTCGCGCAGGGCGTCACGCAGGTACGGGTCCCAGTTCCGGTTGCCCCAGTAGACGGGCAGGTCGAGGCCGCGGGCCTCGAGCTCCGCGGTCATCGCCGCACGCAGCGCGCGGTTCTGGTCGTTGATCGGGCTCACGCCGCCGAAGTGGCGGTAGTGGTGCGCGACCTCCTCGAGGCGCTCGTCGGGGATGCCACGCCCCCGCGTGACGTTGCGCAGGTACGGGATGACGTCCTCCTGGCCCTCGGGGCCGCCGAACCCGACGAGCAGCACCGCGTCGTAGGCGACGGGCGGCTGCGGGTCTCGCTCGGGCAGGGTCTCGGGACGGACCTCGGTCGTCTCGCTCACAGCAGCACCTCCGCGACCTCGTGGGGCTCGATCCGACGACCGGTGAAGAACGGGATCTCCTCGCGCACGTGACGGCGGGCGTCCGTGTCGCGCAGGTGACGCATGAGGTCGACGAGGTCGGTCAGCTCGTCGGCCTCGAGCCCGAGGATCCACTCGTAGTCGCCGAGCGAGAACGCGGCGACGGTGTTGGACAGCACCTGCGGGAACTCGCGCCCCATCCGGCCGTGCTGGCCGAGCATCGCACGGCGCTCGTCGGTCGGCAGCAGGTACCACTCGTAGGAGCGGACGAAGGGGTAGACCGTGAGCCACGCGCGCGGCGGGAGGCCCGCCATGTACGCGGGGCCGTGGTTGGCGCTGAACTCGGCGGGCCGGTGGACGCCCATCGCGGCCCACGCGACCGTGAGCGGGCTGAGCTCGGCGGTCCGGCGCAGGCGGCGCTGCTCGGCCTGGAGGGCCTCGGCGCTGCCGCCGTGCAGCCAGACGAGCAGGTCGGCGCCCGCGCGCATGCCGGACACGTCGTACAGGCCGCGGACGACGACGCCGTCGCTCGGGTCCTCGACGACGTCGGCCAGCGCGGGTGCGCTCGCGGGCGTCGACGCGGCGCCGGCCGCGACGTCCGCGGGTCGGGCGAGGACGGTCCAGAGGGTCCAGGGGCCCGCTGCGCCGGACGGCGCCTCGGGCGCGTCGGGGGCGGGACGAACGTCACCGGTGGTCATGGGCGCAAGTGTGCGTCGGGGCCGTCGCAATGGCGAAATCGGGAGACGGCGACGCATTTCCTGACGGGCTGTCAGATCGATCTGACGAGATGTCAGAAATGCGCGAGGACGCGTTCCGTCACGCTCGCAGAAATGCGGCGGCTGGTCCAGGGATCCGCCCACGCGCCGCAGTGCTGCGGAATACGTGACGCGCGTCACCTCGCCCGTTAAGGCCGAGAGCCGCGCCGCGACCGCCCGTGCGTCCGCCACGACCGAGACGAGCCCGGTGCCCGCGAGCCACGCACCGGCGGCGTGCAGCCCCCGCTCGCGCTCGAGCGCGTCCCGCACCGCCGCGACACGCTCACGGTGGCCGGGCCGGACCTGCGGCAGGCCCGCCGGCCACGGCGTGCGGACCCGGTCGAGCACCTGCCCGGGCCGCAGCGGCACGCCGAGCAGGTGCGCGGCGTCGGCGAGCGCGGCGTCGAACAGCTCGTCGTCGGCGGGCACGCGTGCGTGGCCCGGCCCGCCGTACGAGAGGCGCACGACGTGCCGGCCCGGACCGGCGGCCTCGGCGAGCCACGGCCACTTCGCGGTCGCGTGCGTGAGGGCCTTGGCGCGCACGCCCGGGGCGCCCGGCGCGACGAGCAGGCCCGTGCCACGCGGCGCCGCGTCGAGCGCCGGCGCGTCGAGCGCCATCGTGACGAGGACGACTCCCGTGTCGGCGGGGCGGTCGAGCGTCGCGGCCGCGGGCACGACGTCGGCGAGCAGCGCGAGCGCGACCGGTCCGGGGACGGCGACCACGACGTCCTCGGCCGCGAGCGACGACCCGTCCGTGGTGACGAGCCGCCACGCCGCACCCGAGCGCTCGACGCGCACGACCGGGGTCCCGGTGCGGACGTCGACGCCGCGCCGGGCGAGGTCCTCGACCAGGGCCGCGACGAGTCGGTGCATCCCGCCCCGCAGGCCCGCGACCGCCGAGCCCGCAGGGGCCGCCGCCCGCATCGCCGCGACCGCCGCGCCGAGCGACCCGTGCCGCACGAGCCGGTCCCGCACGCCGGGCAGCACCGCGTCGAGGTCCGCCTCGTCGGGGTGCGCGGCGTGCACGCCCGCGACGACGGGGGTCACGAGGCGGTCGAGCACGCGACGGCCCTGCCGGACGCGCACGAGGTGACCGAGGCTCTCGGCGTCGTGGCCGACGCGCGCGGGCAGGAGCCGGTCGGCCGACGCGCGCAGCGCGCCCGCCAGGCCGACGACGGCGCGCACGTCCGCCGCCCACGGCGACGCGGGGATGCCGAGCATGCCCGCGCGCGGCAGCGGCACGGCCCCGCGCGGCGTCTGCAGCCACGCGCCCGAGGTGACCGGCAGCACGACGTCGTCGGCGAGGCCGAGCTCGGTCAGGAGGTCCGTCACCGCAGGTGAGCGCGTCGCGAAGGACTCGGCCCCCGCGTCGACGCGCAGCCCGTCCACCGTGAGGGGCGCGACGCACCCGCCCGCGACGGGCGACGCCTCGAGCACCGTGACGTCCCGCCCGGCGGCGGCGAGGTCGCGTGCCGCGACGAGCCCGGCGACCCCCGCCCCGACGACGACGACGCGACCCCCACTCACGCGCGCGGCCTGCCCGGCACGTGGTCCCGCTCGCGCGCCTCGCCGTGCATCAGGCCGGCTCGTGCCCGTGGGCGAGCGCGACGACCCGCGTGAGCACGTCCGGGTCGGTGGTCGGCGGGACGCCGTGCCCGAGGTTGAGCACGTGCGCGGGGGCGCTGCCGCCGCGCTCGACGACGTCGCGGACGTGCGCCGCGAGGACCTCCCACGGCGCGGCGAGGTACGCGGGGTCGACGTTGCCCTGGAGCACGGAGGTGCCGCCGAGGCGCCGGTTCGCCTCGTCGAGCGGCAGGCGGTGGTCGACGCCCACGACGTCGGCCCCGACGTCGCGCATCGCCCCGAGGAGGTCGCCCGTCCCCGTCCCGAAGTGGACGACCGGGACGCCGAGGTCCGCCACGTGCGACAGCGCCCGGCGCGATGCGGGTGCGGCGTGCGCGGTGTAGTCGGCGAGCGACAGCGCACCCGCCCACGAGTCGAAGAGCTGCACCGCGCTGGTGCCGGCCAGCACCTGCGCGCGGAGGAAGGCGCCCGTGACGTCGGCGCACCAGTCCATGAGCGCGCGCCACGTCGTCGGGTCGGCGTGCATGAGGGTCCGCGCCGCGAGCTGGTCCTTCGAGGGGCCGCCCTCGACGAGGTACGACGCCAGCGTGAACGGGGCTCCCGCGAAGCCGAGCAGGGGCGTGCTGCCGAGCTCGGCGACCGTGAGGCGCACGGCCTCCTCGACGGGGGCGAGCGCGCCCGGGTCGAGCGGCGGGAGCGCGGCGACGTCGGCCGCGGTGCGCACGGGGTGGTCGAAGACGGGCCCGCGGCCGGCCACGATCTCGACCGCGACGCCCGCGAGGCGCAGCGGCACGACGATGTCGCTGAAGAGGATCCCCGCGTCGACGCCGTGCCGGCGCACGGGCTGGAGCGTGATCTCGCTCGCGAGCTCGGGTGTCAGGCACGCGTCGAGCATCGCGACGCCCGCGCGGGTCGCCCGGTACTCGGGCAGGGACCGGCCGGCCTGGCGCATGAACCACACGGGCCGGGTCGACGGGTCCTCCGGACGCTGCCCCGCAAATGCGCCGACGAGGGGGGATTGCGCCGTCCGGCCGTCGATCATGGGATGATTGCTGGGCAGATTCACGCTGCGATTGTGCCAATCATTCCGACGACTGGTTGAATCGAAGGCCTTGTGGTCCTCCTGAGCCTCTCGGCGAGTCATCGCGACCTCGACCTCGACGTCCTGGAGCAGCTGAGCTCCGGGTCGCGTTCCGTGGCGACGAGCGTCGTGGCCGACAGCCCCGACATCACCGGGTGCGTGGTCCTCGCGACCTGCAACCGGTTCGAGGTGTACCTCGACGCGGCCGTCCCCGCCGACGACGACGCCGCGGTGCGCCGGGCCGTCGACGAGGTGTGCGGCGTCGTCGCGCGCAGCTCGGGGCTCGAGGCGCGGGCCGTGACGTCGTCGCTCCAGCCGGCGGTCGGCGCCGCCGTCGCGACGCACCTGTTCTCGGTCGCCGCGGGCCTGGACTCGATGGTCGTCGGCGAGCGCGAGGTGTCGGGGCAGGTCCGCAGGGCCCTGCAGACCGCACGCGCGGGCGGGACGACGTCGTCGGCGCTCGAGCGGCTCTTCCAGCACGCGTCGCGCGCCTCCCGCGCCGTGGGCTCCCGCACCGCGCTCGGCGGCACCGGACGGTCGGTCGTCGGCGTCGCGCTCGACCTCGTCGCCGAGCAGCTCGACCTCGCGTCGTCGTCGGTCCTGCTCATCGGCACCGGCTCGTACGCGGGCGCGAGCCTCACCGCGCTGCGCGCCCGCGGCGTGACCGACGTCTCGGTGTACTCGCCGTCGGGGCGGGCCGCCGCCTTCGCCGCCGACCGCGGGCTCCAGGCCGTCCCCGCGGGAGGCCTCGAGCACGCCCTCGCGCACGCGGACCTCGTCGTCTCGTGCAGCGGCGCGCTCGGCCCGGTCGTCGACGCGCGCGTCGTCGCCGACGCGCGGCAGCGCTCCGCCGCCCACGACGGCGTCGCGCGCCCCACCGTCCTGGTGGACCTCGCCCTCACGCACGACGTCGACCCGGCCGTCCGCTCGGTGCCCGGCGTCCGGCTCGTCGACCTCGTGACCGTCCAGCAGCACGCACCGCACGCGCTCGCGGACGAGGTCATGGCGGGCCGCAAGATCGTCGACGAGCACGCCGCGGCGTTCGAGGCGACGCTCGCCGAGCAGCAGCTCGTGCCCGCGGTCGTCGCGCTGCGCCGGCACGTCGGCCAGGCGCTCGAGGCGGAGGTCGGGCGCGCGCGTGCGGGCCTCGAGCCCGACGTCGCCGACCGCGTCGAGCGGTCGCTGCGCCGCTTCGCCGCGTCCGTGCTGCACACGCCGGCCGTGCGAGCGCGCGAGCACGCGCGCCTGGGCCGCCACGACGCGTACCGCGAGGGCCTCGAGGCGGTCTTCGGCCTGCACGTCGAGGCGCCGAAACCCGCCGACGACGACGCCTGACGGCCGTCCCGGGCGGTCAGCCGGGCACGCGGGGTCCCGGCCGCCGCCTCAGCGGTCGAACGGGCTCGCGGGCTCGGGCCGACCGAAGAGGTAGCCCTGGCCGAAGTCGCACCCGAGCGCGACGAGGTGGTCCCGCTGGGCCCGCGTCTCGACGCCCTCCGCGACGACCTGCTTGCCGAGCGCGTGCGCGAGGTCGGTGACGCTGCCGAGGATGTCGAGCGCGGGGCTCCGCCCGGGTGACAGCAGGTCGCCGACGAAGCTCCGGTCGAGCTTGACCGTGTCCACGGGCAGCCGCTGGAGCCACGTGAGCGACGAGTAGCCGGTCCCGAAGTCGTCGAGCGCGATCCGCACCCCGCGCTCGCGGACGTCCAGCAGGATCGCGCGCACGTCGTCGAGGTCGCGCAGCAGCACGGTCTCGGTCACCTCGAGCTCGACGCGCGCCGGGTCGATGCCGCTGACCTCGAGCGCCCGGTCGAGGTGGGCCAGCAGGTCCGGGTGGGTCAGGTGCCGCCCCGAGACGTTGACGTTGACGGCCGGCAGGCCCGACGCGGTCGGCCGCCCGTCGAGGCGCCACGCGGCCGCAGCGGTGAGAGCGGTCTCGAAGACCCAGGCGTCGAGCGCGACGACGAGCGCCGACTCCTCGGCGACGGGCAGGAACGCCGCGGGCGCGAGGAGGCCCTCCTGGGGGTGCTCCCACCGCACGAGCGCCTCGGCGGCGACCGCCACGTCGCTGCCGAGCGCGACCTTGGGCTGGAAGTACACGCGCAGGCCGCCGTCGTGCAGCGCCGCGCGCAGGTCGCGCTCGAGCGTGACCCGGCGCGAGTGGCGCAGGTGCACGGCGGCGTCGAAGACCTGCCCGCGGTCGCGGCCCGCACGCTTCGCGTCGTACAGCGCCGTGTCCGCCTCGCTCAGCAGCCGCGTGCCCGTGGCCGGGTGCCGACCCGCGCTCGCGCCGATCGTGAACGTCATCTCGAGCTCGCGCCCGGCGACGTCGTAGGTCCCCCGCAGGGCGGTGCGCATGCGACTCGTGACGGTCTCCAGGCCCGCCGCGTCGTCGAGGTCCTCGCACACGACGACGAACTCGTCACCACCGAGCCGGCCGACGACGTCCGCCGGACGCACGCAGCCGCGCAGGCGCTCGGCCACCTGGGCGAGGAGCGCGTCGCCGGCGGGGTGGCCGAACGCGTCGTTGACCGTCTTGAACGCGTCGACGTCGCACAGCACGACGCCGACGAGGGCGTCCTCGCGCTCGGTCCGGGCGAGGGCCCGCGCGAGCTCGGCGTCGACCGAGCGGCGGTTCGGCAGCCCCGTCAGCGCGTCCTCGAGCGCCTGGGTGCGCAGCCGCTCGGTCGCCTCGTGCTCGGCGGTCACGTCGCGCAGGTTGATGACGATGCCCCGCACGAGGACGTCGTCGAGGTGGTTCGACCCGGTGGCCCGCACCCAGAGCCAGCGGCCGTCCGCGTGCCGGTAACGGACCTCGACGCTCACGCGGTCGCCCGCGTCGTGGACGCGCTTCCACGCGGTCAGCAGCGGGCCCAGGTCGTCGGGGTGGACGTGGTGCGCGAGGCGCGCCTGGATCGTCGGCGGGACGTCCGAGGGGCCGAGCACGCGGTCCCGCGACGCGCTCGCGTACATGAGGCCGCCCGCGGCGTCGAACACCGCGATGACCTCGTCGGAGTTCTCCAGGAGCGCCTCGAGCCGCGCCTCGCTCTGGGTCTCCGCGACGTGGTCGGGCAGCACGCGCCAGCCGATCAGGAGGTGCTCACCGGCGGGACGGACCTGGACGGAGGTCCAGCCCGAGTTCATCGCGTACGCCTCGTCGACCTGCACGCGCGGCGTGACGACCTCGTAGCCCACCTGGTCCAGGACGGCCTGGCGGAAGCCCGGGAAGGTCGTGTGCCGGACCTCGGGCACGACGTCGAGCAGTCGGCGGCCCACGAGCGTCCCGCGCGAGACCGCACTGTCCGCGGCGTCGTTGACGTGCACGTACTCGAGGTCGACGACCTCGTCGTCGTCCCGGACCGCGCGCAGGACGACCCACGGCTCGGTGTCGGCGAGCACGGCCCGCCCCACGAGCTCGAGGACGTCACGCGAGGCGGTCCCCGGCGCGTCGTCGTCGTCCACGTGGCCCCCCTGCACGTGCGTCGCGTCAGCTCACCGGGCGCCCGGGCCCCACCACGCCGTCCAGCGCTGCGCGGCCGCGGTCACGCGCGCGTCGTCGGCGCCGAACAGGCTGAGCACGAACATCGCGGTGCCGTGCGGCGGGGCGCTCGTCGGGGGCGTCCGGGCGACGACGAGCAGCGCGTCGCCCTCCTCCTCGACCGTGAGCCCGAGCTGGAGGTCCGTCTGGAAGAACACCTCGCCCGAGAACGACGTCCCGTCGGGGCGCCGCACCGTGTACCGGCTGCCGACCGCGTCGTCGCCGAGGTCGCGCAGGCCCAGGCGCGTCAGCAGCGGGTCGCCGTCGTCGCCCAGGTCGACGCCGTGCGTCGAGACCGTGCGGCGGTCCTCGCCCGCGTGCCGCTCGAGCAGGAAGCGGAGCTGCTGCGTGAAGGTGATCCAGCCCTCGTCGACCGGGTCGCTCGCACCGTCCCAGTCGGCCGGGTGCCCGGCGCGCAGCACGCGCAGGTGCGTCGGCTCGCCCGGGTGCACCTCGATGCGGTCGCCGTCGGCGAAGGTCAGCGTCCGCCGCTCGTCGTCCGCGGTCGCGTGCTCGTCGAAGATGAACCGGATCTCGTCCGCGAGGCCCTCGGCGTCCCAGCCGAACCAGCGGTGGATCTGCTCGGGGCGCCGCAGGGCGTCCCAGACCGCGTCGGGGCCGGCCCCGACGGCCATGTCGACGAGGATGCGTTCCTGCTCGCTCATGCGGACCTCCCAGGACTCCCGCTCGATCATGGCACCCCGGCGGGTCCTGCGCACCGGCAGCCCCCTCGTACCGGCTGGGAGCGTACGGCACCGGGGAAAATGCGTCGCCCCGCGCCCGCGGGCGCGCGACAGTGGACGGCATGTCCGACTGGCGCATCACCGAGGTCCCCGTCCCCGACTCGCTCGACGAGCCCGGGGCGTGGGCGCTGCACGGCTGCGAGCGCGTGAGCCGTGCCTCCGACCGCTTCGTGTACGGGCACGACGACACCGCGTTCTCGGCCCGCTACATGCTCGTCAAGCTCCGCGAGCAGGAGTACGCGCGCCGCCTCCGGCTCGTCGCGACGCGCGCCGACGTCGCCGAGCCGGGCGCCGACCACGTCGTCGGCATGGTCTCGGTGACCATGCCGCTCAAGGGCAACGAGCACTCGGCCTGGTTCGGCGTCGTCGTGCACCCCGACCACCGGGCCGGCGACGTGGGCGACGCGCTCCTCGAGGCGGCCGAGCGGGTCGCGCTCGCCGCGGGGCGCACGACCCTCGTCGTCGAGAGCGAGCACGGGGGCGAGCCCGCGCCCGGGGCCGACGGCGTCCTCGAGCCGCCGACCGGCAGCGGCCGCATCCTCGCCGCCGACCCGGCCGCGCACCTCGCGGCGAGCCACGGCTACGCGCTCGAGCAGGCCGCGCGCTACTCGGTCCTCGAGCTCCCGGTCGACCCGGACCACCTCGCCCGGCTGCGCGCCGACGCGGCCGAGCACGCCGGGCACGACTACCGGCTGGTCTCGTGGCAGAGCCGCACGCCCGACGAGTGGGTCGACGCGCTCGCGCTCCTCGAGACGCGCATGTCCACCGACGCCCCGTCGGGCGGGCTCGACATGACCGAGGACCCGTGGGACGCCGACCGCGTGCGGACGTACGAGAGCGACATCGTCGCGGCGGGGCACGGGTACCTCCTCGTGGCCGCCGAGCACGTCCCGAGCGGCGAGCTCGCCGCGTTCACGATGGTCGAGTGGCCGCTCGACGAGCCCGAGGTGGTGTTCCAGGAGGACACCCTCGTGCTGCGCGAGCACCGCGGCCGGCGCCTCGGGATGCTCGTCAAGGCGGACCTCCTGCAGCGGCTGCGCGACGTCCGCCCCGAGGCGCGACGGGTCCACACGTGGAACGCCGAGGAGAACGCCTTCATGCTCGGCATCAACGTCGCGCTGGGGTTCCGTCCGCGCGGGGTCGCCGGCGAGTGGCAGCGGAAGGTCGCGGCCGGGGCGGCGGGCGTCGTCGAGCGGCAGGCGGCGTCCGTCTGAGCCGCCGCCGTCCGGCGGGGGCGGCTCACGTCCCCGCCGGGTCCTCCGGCACGTCGGGCGGGACGTCGGTCGGTCCCGCCTCGGGCGGGCGCGGGACGTCCTGCGGATGCAGGCGGATCGCGACGAGCGCGACGTCGTCGGGCGGGCTCTCGGGGACCATGCGCGCCAGGAGCTCGTCGCACAGCTCCTCGAGCGGGAGCTCGGCGAGCTCGGCGAGGGTCTCGCGCAGGCGGACCATGCCCTCGCGCAGCGGCTGGTCGCGGCGCTCCACGAGGCCGTCGGTGTAGAGGACGAGCGTCGCACCCCGGTCGAGGGTCAGCTCGACGTCGGTACGGGCGGTGTCGGGCAGGAGCCCGAGCAGCGGCTCGGGCTTCCCCGCGGACAGCGGCGTGACGGTGCCGTCCGCGGCCACGAGCATCGGGTCCGGGTGGCCCGCGTTGGACCAGCGGATGCGCGTGACGCCGCGGTGCAGCTCGTCCTCCTCCTGCTCCAGGCGCGCGACGACGGCGGTCGCGATCGCCCCGGTGTCGAGGGTCCGCAGGGCCCGGTCGACGCGCTCGAGCAGCGCCGCGGGCGGCGCCTCGGTGGTCACCGCGATCCCCCGCAGCACCGAGCGGACCTGGCTCATGGTGGCGGCGGCCGCGATGTCGTGGCCCGCGACGTCGCCGATGACGAGGACGGTCGCGCCGTCGGGCTGCATGAAGGCGTCGTACCAGTCGCCGCCGACCTGCGCGGCCTCCGCGGCCGGGTGGTAGCGGACGGCGATCTCGAGGTGGTCCGGCTGCGGCGGGTCCGTGAGGAGCGAGCGCTGGAAGCCCTCGGCGATGGTGCGCTGCTGCCGGTAGAGGCGCGCGTTGTCGAGCGCGAGCGCCGCGCGGCCCGCGACCTCCTCGGCCGTGGTGACCTCGGCGGGCGTCATCGGCGCGCGCTGCGGCCCCGAGAAGAGGCTCAGCGCGCCGACGGTGCGGCCGCGCGCGCGCATGGGGAGCACCGCGGCGGAACCGGGCCGGAGGACCTCGAGCAGGTCGCGCGCCCGTCCGGGCAGCAGCACGCGCTGCACGGCCGCGGTCGCGTCGGTCGGGACGAGGATCAGCTCGCTGGACGTGAGCGCACGCGTGAGGAACGCGTCGTCGGCGAGGCTGCCCAGGCGGCGGCTCGCGTACTCGGCGACGTCGGCGCGGCGCTCCTCGTCGACGTGCCACGACGCGATGTCGCGCAGGTGCCCGTGGCCGCCGTTGGACGAGTCCTCGACCACGGTGACGACGCACCAGTCCGCGAGGTCGGGCACGACGAGCTGGGCGAGACGCGCGACGGCCTCCTCGGTCTCGAGCGCCTCGGCGAGCTCGGCCGTGACGCGCGCGGTCAGCGCGGCGCGTCGGGCGGCCTGCGTGACGCGGTCCTGCGCGGCGCGCCGGTCGCTGATGTCCAGGAAGTACACGGAGAGCCCGTCGGGCGACGGCCACGCGCGCACCTCGTACCAGCGGTCGAGCGGCGCGGGGTAGTACTCCTCGAACGCGACGGTGCGGCCGCTCTCCATCGCCTCGCGGTAGTGCCGCTCGAACGCGGTCCCGATCGCGGCGGGGAACAGCTCCCACACCTCGTTGCCGAGCAGACGGTCCCGCGGGCTCGCGAGGATGCGCTCGGCCTCCGCGTTGACGTAGGTGAAGCGCCAGCGCCGGTCGAGCGAGAAGAACGCCGTCGGGATGGACTCGAGCACGCGCGCGACGCGCGCCTCGGCCTCGTGCGTCGCGGTCGTGTCGTACGCGGCGCCGACGAGCTTCGCCGTCGCGCCGTCGTCACCCGGCAGGGCGCGGCCCCGGGCCGCGACCCAGCGCGTCCCACCCGTCGGCAGCAGCACGCGGTACTCGAGCGTGTACTCGCCGCACGAGTCGATCGCACGCTGGATCGCCGACATGGTCGGGCCGACGTCGTCGGGATGCAGACGCTCGGTGAAGCCCTCGATCGAGCGCGTCCACGTCTCGGGCGTGTAGCCGAACAGCTCGATCGTCCGGGCGTCCCAGCTGAGCTGTCCCGTGGCGAGGTCCCACTCGAACGCGCCGATGCCCGCGGCGTCGACCGCGAGGGCCGTGACGACCTCGACCGCATCCGCCGGGAGCCCCACCGGCGTGTGTGCGGACATCGTTCTCCTTGCGGTTCAGGGAAGCACAGCGTAAGGGGTCAGCCGTCCCCCCCGACGACGGCCACCCGGTGCGGGTCCGCCCTGACCGCGACCTGCGCGCCGGCGGCGGGGAGCGCGGCGGCCGGATCGGCGCTCGGCTCGACCACGGTGACGCGCCCGACCCCCTCGACGTCGACCACGAGCTCGACGACGCCCCGCCGGAAGCCGGCACCCCGCACCGTGGCGGCCACGCCGTCGGACGCACGGTGCAGCGAGCCGGGCCCGACGGCCAGCAGCGCGTCCGGACCCGGGGCCGCGGCCCCGCCGGTGAGCGCGCGACCGGCGGGCGACCCGGCGGCGACGAACGCCTCGTAGCCGAGGAACTCCGCGACGCGGCGCGACGACGGCCGGTGCCACAGCACCGCGGGCGGGTCGACCTGGAGCAGGTGGCCGGCGTCCATGACCGCGATCCGGTCCGCGACCGCGAACGCCTCGTCGTGGTCGTGCGTGACGAACAGCGCGGTGGTGCCGGTCGCCGTGAGCGCCGCGCGCACGTCGTCGGCGAGACGCTCGCGCAGCGCGCGGTCGAGCGCCGACAGCGGCTCGTCGAGCAGGAGGAGGCGCGGCCGGGGTGCGAGCGACCGCGCGAGCGCGACGCGCTGCCGCTCGCCGCCGGACAGGCTCGCGACGTCGCGGTCGCCGAACCCCGCCAGGCCCACGAGGTCGAGCAGCTCGGCGACCCGGCGGGCGCGCTCGGCGCGCGGGACGCGCTGCATCTGCAGCCCGAAGGCGACGTTGCGCGCGACGTCGCGGTGCGGGAACAGCTGGCCGTCCTGGAACATCAGGCCCATCCCGCGGCGGTGCACGGGGACGCCCGCGAGGTCGGCGCCGTCCCACGCGACGCGGCCCCGCGCGACGGGTTCGAGCCCCGCGACGGCGCGCAGCAGGCTCGACTTGCCGCTGCCCGACGGGCCGAGCAGCGCGACGACCTCACCCGGCGCGACCGCGAGGGTCAGGCCGTCGACGGCGGCCTTGGTCGTGCCGTCGTCGTCGCGGTAGAGGACGACGACGTCCTCGACGCGCAGCCCGGCGCCGGCGGCGGTCACGCGAGGTCCCCGGCGGAGCCGGCGCGGAGGCGCTCGGCGACGAGCATGACGGCGGCCGTGAGGGTCGCGAGGAGCACGGACGCGGCGAGCGCCATGCCGAGGTTCTCCGCGCCCGGGCGGCCGATGAGCCGGAAGATCACGACGGGCAGCGTGGGGCGGTCGGGCCTCGCGAGGAACGACGTCGCGCCGAACTCGCCGAGGCTGACCGCGAACGCGAGCCCGACCGCGAGGCCGAGCGAGCGCGCCGCGACCGGCCAGTCGACGAGTCGCAGCACAGCACCGGGCGACGCGCCGAGCACCGCGGCGGCCTCGTGCAGCCGGGTGTCGATCGCGCGCAGCACGGGCAGCACGGTACGCACCACGAGCGGCACCGCGACGACGGCCTGCGCGATCGGCACGAGGACGAGCGACCCCCGCAGGTCGAGGTCGATCCCGAACGGCCGGTCGAGCGCGACGAGGAAGCCGAAGCCCACCGTCACGGCGGAGACGCCGAGCGGCAGCATGAAGACGCCGTCGAGCAGCCGGACGGCGCGGCGTGCGGGCCGCGACCGGGGCGGGCGCGACACGACGAGCGCGACGAGCCCGCCCACGACGACGGCGAGCACGGTCGCGTCGAGGGCGACCCGCAGCGACGTGGCCGCGGCCTGCCACACCGTCACGCTGAGCGCGTTCGGGCCGCCCGTGGTCCCGAGCGCGACGTAGTTGCCGAGGCCCCAGCCGGACGGCGTCCGGAAGGACCGCACGAGGACCGTGAGGAGCGGCAGGGCGAGGAGCCCGACGACGACGAGCCCCGTGACGGCGACCGCGGCGACGTCGCCTGCCCGCCGCTCGGGGCCGCGCAGCGCGAGCCGCACCTGCGTGACGCGCAGCTCGAGCGCGCGCTCGCGCGACGTCCGCGCCCGTCCCGCGACGGCGAGCGCCGCGCCCACGACGAGCAGCTGGAGCACCGACAGCACCGCGGCGGCCCGCAGGTCCAGGAACTGCGTCGTCTGGACCCAGATCTCGGTCTCGACCGTGCCGTAGCCGGTGCCGCCGAGCACGAGGACGACGCCGAACGCCGTCGAGCAGAACAGGAAGACGATCGCCGCTGCCGACGCGATCGCGGGCGTCAGCGCCGGCAGCGTCACCGAGGCGAACGCGCGCCACGGGGGTGCGCCGAGCGTGCGGGCGGCCTGCTCGGCCCGCGGGTCGAGGGTCGCCCAGAACGCTCCGACCGTCCGCACGACGACGGCGTAGTTGAAGAAGACGAGCGCCGCGACGACGCCCGCGAACGTGCCGTCCCAGTCGAGGAACCCGAGCGGCCCGTGGGGTGCGAGGACCGACCGGAAGGCGACCCCGACGACGACGGTCGGCAGCACGAACGGCACCACGACGAACGCCCGCACCGCCGCGCGGCCGGGGAACGTGCAGCGGTGCAGCACGTACGCGCCCGGGACGCCGAGCACGACCGCGAGGACCGTGCCCACGGTCGCCTGGGCCAGCGTGGTCCCGACGATGCGCCACGTGCGGGGACGCGACAGGACGTCGCCGAAGCCGCTGAGGTCGGGTGCGCCGTCGGTCACGAGCCCGCGGCCGACGATCGCCGCGACGGGGTAGGCGAAGAAGACCGTGAGGAACACCAGCGGCACGGCCGCGGCGAGCGCCCACAGCACCCCCCTGCGCACCGCCGAGCGGCGGTACGCGAGGGGGGCGCTCGCGGGGGCGGTGAGCGTCGTCACGGGGTCCCGATGTCCTCGATGTCCTCGGGGGGACGCCGGCCGGGGCCGGCGTCGGGGTGTCGTCGGCCGGTCAGCCGACGACGGTGTCGGTCCACGTGCGGATCCACGCGTCCCGGTTCTCGGTGATGACCTCAGGGGCGAGCGTGAAGGGCTCGTCGGGCTGCGGCGCGAACGTCGCCCAGCTCTCGGGCAGCTCGACCGAGGAGTCGACGGGGTAGACGTACATCTGCTCGGGGATGTCGGCCTGCACCTCGGGGCTGAGCAGCCAGTCGACGACCTGCTGCGCCCCCTCGGGGTTCTCGGCGCCCGCGAGCACGCCCGCGTACTCGACCTGCCGGAAGCACGTGTCGAGCAGCGCCCGCGTCGGCGCCTCGGCCGGGTCGGTCACGCCCTCGGGCACCTCGTACGGCGGGGACGACGCGTAGGACAGCACGAGCGGGCGGTCGCCGCCCTCGCTCGACGGGCCCGTGAAGTCGACGTAGTACGCGTCCGACCAGCCCGACGCGACCTTGACGCCGTTGTCCCGCAGCGCGGACCAGTAGTCGACCCAGCCGTCCTCGCCGAACGCCGCGACGGTCGCCATGAGGAACGCGAGGCCGGGCGACGACGTCGCCGGGTTCGTGACGACGAGCAGGTCCTCGTACTCCGGCTTCGTGAGGTCCTCGAGGGTCTCGGGCTCGGGGATCCCGGCCTCCGCGAACCAGGTCCGGTCGACGTTGACGCACACGTCGCCGACGTCGACCGCGGTGAGGTGGCCCTCGTCGTCGACGGCGTAGCGCTGCGCGTCGTCGCCCGCGGCCGGCGACTCGTACGGCTCGAGGACGCCCTCGGCGATCGCGCGCGACGCGAACGAGTTGTCGATCCCGTAGACGACGTCGCCCAGCGGCGCGTCCTTCGTGAGCACGAGCTGGTTGACGAGCGCGCCGCCGTCGCCGGGTGCGCGCTGCTCGAGCGTGAGGCCCGTGTCGGCCTCGAACGCCGCGATCAGCTCCTCGCTGAGCGCGAACGAGTCGTGCGTGACCAGCACGACCGTCCCGGACGACGTCGCGCCCTCGGCGGCGGGGGGCTCGGAGTCGCCGACGGCCGAGCACGCCGTCAGCGCGAGCGCGGCGGTGGTGGTGATGAGGGCGGCGGCCGTCGTGCGCCGACGGCGTCGCGTCCCGGGGGTGGGGGCGAGGGGGCTCGCCATGGTGTCTCCTCCTCTGGATCAGGAGGGGTGGCCCGGCGTCGCGCGCGGTGACCCGAGCACGACGACGGGCCCGAGAATCCCGACTCCCTACGCCGGTGTGAGCCGGATCAGGTTCGAGGGTCTGCGGAGGTCCGCACTCTCAGCGTCCTGGTGCCCGGCTGACCGGACGACGCTCCCCTGTCGTTCACCAGCGACCTTACCGCCGCGCGCGGGTGCCCCCGCCTACCCCTCCCGCGCCCCCACCCACCCGCCTCTCTCGTCGAGATCAGACTTCGCGTCGGCATGTCGCGCGACACGCCGACGCGAAGTCTCATCTCGACGCGAGCGGGGGACTCCGTGGCGGGCCGGGGAGGCGCGGAGGACGATCAGCGGGTGGCTGAGGACGGTGGGCGCGGGTCGGGCGCCGTCCCGCACCCTGGGCACTTCGACGCGATCGCGGACGTCTACGAGCGCTCGCGGCCGCCGTACCCGGACGCGCTGTGGGCACGGCTCCGCGGGCTCGAGGTCCTCGGCCCGGGTGTCCGCGTGGTCGACCTCGGTGCCGGGACCGGGCAGGCGACCGGGCCGATGCTCGCCGCAGGGGCGCAGGTCACGGCCGTCGAGCCGGGTCCGACGCTCGCGGAGCGGCTGCGTCGTCGGTGGCCCGGGGCGACCGTCCGCGTCGACACGGCGGAGCACGTGGCGCTCGCGCCCGGTGGGTTCGACCTCGCGGTCGCCGCGACCGCGGTGCACTGGTTCGACCTCGACGTCGTGCTGCCGAGGGTCCACCGTGCGCTCGTCGTCGGCGGGCACCTCGCCGTGTGGCGCAACGCCTACGGCGACCCGTCCGTGCCCACGCCGTTCCGCGAGCGGGTCGCGGCGATCGTCGCGCGTCGCGGTGCGGGCGCCGCGCGACCCGGTCCGGGCGAGCTCGACACCGAGGAGTGGGTCGAGCGCCTGACGAGGGGCGGCTGGTTCGCGGTGCGCGACGTCGAGCACTTCCGCTGGCAGGTCGACCTGACGTCCGGCGACGTCCGCGGGCTGTTCACGACCTTCAGCGACTGGACGCCGCACGAGGCGGCGGAGGCCGCACGCGCCGTCGACGACCTGGGCGGACGCGTCACGGAGCACTACGTGACACCCCTCGTCGTCCTCCGCCGCGCCGACACGACCTGAGCCTGGTCGTCCCGCCGTGGCGTGACCGCGGTCGGCGACGGATCATCGCGCGATGGACGAGATCCGGGACCAGGGTCGTCCGAGGCCCGCGGACGACCCCGACCAGACGGAGTTCCACTTCGGGTGGCGGTTCGTCTGGTTCGGGCTCCTGCCGCTCATGGTCGTCGGCGGCGCGTTCCTGATGTGGTCGACCGTCGGCGACCTCAGGTCGGGAACCGAGGTGGGCCCACGCGGGCTGGCGTTCCTGGGGATCTACCCGGTCGGGGTCATCGCCTGGGTGGTCGGGCTGGTGCGCTACCGACGCGCACGGCGGGCGGGTCGGACGCCCGTCCCAGGCTCGTGGTCTCCGCGCAGCCGCTGACCGGAGTGGGTTCGCCGTCACCGTAGCGACTGCTCCGAGCTTGCCAAGACGGGTTTGAGATACGAGTTCGTGTCGGCGAGTCGCGCGCCACGCCGACACGAACCCTTATCTCGGCACTGGCGTGTGTGAGCGGGACGGGGAACCGCAGTCGGGTAAACGTTGAACTGATCTAGGTGCGCGGGCCACACTGGCCGGACCGACGACGACGACGGCTGGAGCCCCCGTGACCCAGGACGACACCCTCCCCACGACCGCGGGCGCCTCCGCGCCGCACGACACCTCCGGCGTCGTCGACGCCCTCTACACCGACGGGATCACCGCGCTGAAGGGCGCCTTCCCGGTCGAGTGGGTCGACCGCCTGCGCGAGGACGTCGACGCCGCCTTCGACGACGCGATCAACCGTCCCGGCGGCGCCGTCGGACGCGGACCCAAGCGCTGGTACGTCGAGATCCACCCCGAGCAGATCCGCGGGTTCGTCGACCTCGTCACGCACCCGTGGGTGACGGCGACGTGCGAGGCCGTGCTCGGCCCGCAGTACGAGATCGTCGAGGTGGGCTTCGACACCCCGTTCCCGGGTGCGATGAACCAGCCGTGGCACCGCGACTTCCCCATGCCGGAGGGGACGCGTCGCGAGCGGCGCCTCACGTCGCTCGCGTTCAACATGACGCTCGTCGACACGACCGAGGACATGGGTCCGTTCGAGATCGCACCCGGCACCCAGTGGGACGACAGCCCCGAGTTCGAGCACGGCATGTTCCCGCCCAGGTCGCACTACCCGCGCTACGAGGAGCTCGCCGTCCGCAAGATGCCGCAGCGCGGCGACATCTCGGCCCGGTCGGCGCTCACGATCCACCGGGGGACGCAGAACTTCTCGGACCGCTACCGCCCGGTGCTCGTGCTGGGCGTCGACGCGCCCGGCGCCGGCAACGCCGAGCACCACGACCTCGCCGTGACGCGCCCGTTCTGGGAGGCCCTCCCGCAGCAGGTGCGGGACCACCTGCACTGCCCCGTCGTCGACGAGCTCGAGCCGATCGTGCAGAAGCACACCATCGAGGGCCTGGTCATGGGCGAGGCCTGACGGCCCCGGCCCAGCCCACCCCGGCCCGCGTCGAGGTAAGGGTTCGTGTCGGCGAGTCGCACGCCACGCCGACACGAACCCTCATCACGACGTGGGGTGGGAAGAAGGGGGGTGGGGACCCGCTCGGCCCGGTCGTCAGTCGCGCCAGACCTGGACGACGCTCGGGCGGGGGCCGCCCCAGCGGCCGCGCGACACCGACCCCGGGGCGACGTAGTCCGGGAAGAACGACTGCTGCGCCCCCCACGACCCGTCCTCGCCGGGGTGCTGGACGGCGACATAGACCATCTCGTCCTCGTCGCGGATGACCGGACCGCACGTCTCGGCCCCGGTCGGCACCGAGAGGAACTGCTGCACGTGCCCGCGCTCGGCGCCGGTCAGCGGCACCTTGAAGAGCCCGTCGCAGTAGCCGATCGTCCCCGGGGCGCCGTCGGTCGAGACCCACAGGTCGCCCGCGGAGTCGAACGCGAGGTTGTCGGGGCACGAGATCGGCGAGACCTGCTCGGGCGGGAAGCCGGCGAAGTACGTCGAGCCGTTGGTCGCCGGGTCGCCGCAGACGAGCAGGAGCTGCCAGCCGAACGTCGTCGCTGTGACGTCGCCGCCCGCCTCGGTGATCTCGATGACGTGCCCGTCGCGGTTCGCGGTGCGCGGGTTGACCTCGGTCGCGCCCTCCTTGCCGACCTTGCCGCGGTCGGTGTTGTTGGTGCACGCGACGTACACGCGTCCCGACGTCGGGTGCGGCTCGACGTCCTCGGGCCGGTCGAGCTTGGTCGCGCCGACGGCGTCCGCCGCGAGCCTGGTCCGGACCAGCACCTCCTCGGTCGTGAACCCGGGCACGCGGCTCTCGCCGTCGACGACGAGCGGGATCCACTCGCCGGTCCCGTCGAACGCGCCGTCGGACGGCAGCGTGCCCGTCCCGGTGATCTCCTCCGACGGCGAGTCGCCCGAGAACCGCGCGACGTACAGGCTGCCCGCCGTCAGCAGCTGCTTGTTGTGGCCGCGCCAGCGGTGGCCGCGACGGAACCGGTCGCGGGAGACGAACTTGTAGAGGTAGTCGAAGCGCTCGTCGTCGCCCATGTACGCCGCGACGTGCCCCGAGCGGCCGACGACGACGTTCGCGCCCTCGTGCTTGAACCGGCCGAGCGCGGTGTGCTTCACGGGCGGCTCGTGCGGTGCGTACGGGTCGATCTCGACGATCCAGCCGAAGCGGTTGGGCTCGTTCTCGTAGCCGGGGTTGCGTGCGTCGAACCGCGGGTCGACCTCCTCCCAGCCGCGTGCCGTCGGCCGGTCGGCGAAGCCGTAGCGGCGGTCCGCCTCGCTCGTCCCGGCGGTCCGGAAGTACCCGTGCACGTTCTCCTCGCCCGACAGCACCGTGCCCCACGGCGTCGTGCCGCCCGCGCAGTTGTTGAGCGTCCCCAGGACGGTCGTCCCGGTCGGGTCGTCGGCCGTGCGGAGCAGCTCCGAGCCGGCCGCGGGTCCGGTGAAGGTCAGCGGCGTGGTCGCGGTCACCCGGCGGTTGAAGCTCCCGCCGACGACGTGCCGCCACGGCCGTCCCGCACGGCGGCGCTCGAGCTCGACGACGCTCATGCCGTGCGCGGCCATCCCGATGCGGCGCTGCTCGGCGAGCTGCTCGGGCGTCTGCGCGGGCGGCAGCATGAGGCCTTCGTTCGTGTACTCGTGGTTGGCCACGAGCAGGCCCCAGCGCCCGTCCGACGACTCGAGGATGTCGACGTAGTCGTTGTTGTAGCCGAACAGCCGCTCCTGGAGCTCGGCGGTGAGCGTCGCGGGGTCGAACCGGTCGGCGGTGTCGAGCAGCGGGTCGCCCCAGCGGATGACGGGCGCCCAGCGGTAGCCGTCGGGGACGACGAGCGCGTCCGTCGTCGCCGGCACGGGTGCGATGGGGGCGAAGGGGAGGCGGGTGCGTCCGCGACCGTGGGCCGCGGCGGGGGCCGCGTCGCCGACGACGGACGTGATGACGACCGCACCGCCGGCCGCCGCGGCCCCGAGGAGCAGCGCGCGACGTGACAGCGCGGCGCCGGCGACGTCGCGGAACGTCTCGTTCGCGCTCGTGTTCGGCACGTCGTGGAAGCACGCGTCGGCGCACTTGAGCCGGCACGTGACGGGGGAGCGCTTGCCGTGCGTGCGGCCCGCCATGAGCAGCGGGAGAACGGTGCGTCCCGCGGGACCGCCGTCCGGTCCCCCGCCCGCGGCCGCCGTCGTCCCCGGCCGTTCGTCCGTCGTCGTCATCTCGTCCCCCGCTCGCCGGCGACTGCTGCGTCGCTGTGCCGCTGTCTGTCGCAGCCACCGTGACAGGGGTGGCTTGCGCGATGACGAACGGCGGGTGACGCGCGGGCGAACGTCGTCGGACCTGCGTCGGAGCGTGACGCCGCGCCGTGCGGACGCACTGGTCCGAACGGGTGCACGGCGAAAGTCGATCTTGCGGCCGCCCCGGTGTCAACCACTAGCGTGACCAAGGTCACAAAGGCTGTGACGGCTTCACCGGCGAAAGCAGGGGCAAGCAATGGGTCTGGTCAGCACAGGGAGACGCGTCCTCGGCGTCGCGGCAGCGATGGCGCTCGCCGTCGGCGTCGCGGCGGCGCCCGCGAGCGCGAACTCGGACAGCGACAGCCGCTCGTACGGGGGCGTCACCCTCTCGACGTACGTGTACATCGACGACTGGTCCGGATGGGACAACTGCGGGTACTTCCGCACCTACGCCAAGACCTCGAAGCAGGTCGCGGCTCTGACCCACTCGGTCGAGTGGGACCCGATCGGCATCGGCGCGAGCGCCACCATCAAGGGCGTCGGCGTCTCGATCTCCGGCAACAGCGGGGGATCGCCGACGGCGACGTTCACCAACCGCTACACGACCTACGCCGGGATGTCCGGCACGGCGTGCGCGTCCTGGAGCACCGTCTACCTCGGCGTGTTCTCGTCCGGCAGCACCAAGGTGGGTGGGCACTACCTGACGTCCACCTCGCACGTCTAGATGACGCGTCACGGGACGCGGGTCGCCCGGGGTCGCTCCCGGGCGGCCCGCTCGACCACGGGTCTCGCGGTCCTCGCGCTGCTCGCGACCGGCTGCAGCGGCGAGCGCGACCTCACCGTGACCGAGAAGCAGGACGTCGTCCTCGACGCCCTCGCGCAGGAGCTCTCGCAGCTCGTCGACGAGCGCGGCCTCGTCATCAACCCCCCGTCGGAGCGCCCGCGGCCCGTCGACCCCTACGCGACCGCGTGGCTGCTGACCATGGCGCACGAGGCGGGCGTCGAGGCCCCCGGGACGCCGAGCGTGTCGGCGGTCGTCGACGACCCCGACGCCCCCGGCGCCCCCGGCGCGCTCGCGACCGTCCGGGACGCCGTCCCTGCCGAGTGGTGGGCGTGGTCCCTCGTGACCGTCGCGGCGGAGGGCGGCCAGACCCTCGCCGGCGACGACGCCGCGGTGCCCGCGAGCGCGTACGCGGACGCCCAGGACGACGACGACCGCGCCGCGCGGATGTGGGTCGCGGCGGTGCTCGAGGACTCCGGTCTGCCGTCCGGGTACCCGGGCGCGCTCGCGGACGACCTCGTCGCGGCGACGGCCGGCGGGCGCCTGTCGGCGATCCGCGCGTGGTTCCTGGTCGACGCGTGCGCGCGGCTCGACGCCGGCTGCCGCGCACCGCGCGTCGAGCCGGTCACGACGACCATCCGTGAACCCCTCGACGTGCTCACCCTCGCGGCGGCTGCGTCGCTCGGGCGCGCCGGCGTCGACGTCGACGGGTACGACCGCGACGCCGCGCGTGCCCTCGCGGAGGAGGCGCTCACCGAGCTGCAGCCCGGCAACGACGTGCTCGCGGCCAAGCTCGCGACGATCGTCGCGGCGGAGGGCGGCGACCGGGCCCCCGCAGCGGCCTACCTCGAGCAGGCGGCGGAGCGCTGGGACGCCGACGCGGGCATGTACCGCCAGCACGTCGTGCTCGTCGGGAGCGTCGAGGCGACCTACGCGGCCCGCCGCATCCTCGGGGAGCGTTTCGCGGAGCTCGCCGAGGAGCACGGGACGTACGACACGCTCGCGGACCTGCTCGGCAGCCCGGGGACCCTGGGAGTCGTCCCGGAGCTCATGGCGCTCGCGATCCTCCAGGACCGCGACGGCGGCGTGCCCGACGCCTTCGCGGGGCGGGCCGCAGAGGTGAGCGCCGACTACTCGGGCCGCTCGGTCCCCGCGGCCGACGCCGGGCCCGCGCTCCAGGTCGCCGCGCTGCTCCTGGACCTCGGCGAGCCGGTCGAGGACCTCGCGGTCGAGCCGGTCCCCGTCACCGAGGAGGACGAGCGCCTCGTCAACCACCTCGTGGCCGCCGCGCTGGACGGCACCGTGGCCAACGGCGAGGAGCTGCTCGCCGCCTACGCCGACCACGTCGAGGCCCTGCCGCGCCTGGTCGTCGCCGACGGGCCGGGGCACCCGAACTTCCACACCCGGCTCGGTGTGCTGGACTACCTCGACCCGGGTTGGACCGAGGAGAGCCGCCAGGCGCTCGTGGACCAGACCCGGACGCGCGTGGGCTGTGCGGCGACCCCGCACCTCGTCACGCGCACCACCGACCCGCTCGACGGGTGCGACGTCCTCCTCACCGCGGACGTCGTCAACTCGTCCGTCGGGATCGACGCACTCGCGGAGGCCTCATGATCCACGTCGAGCACGTGACCAAGCGGTACCCGGGCGCCCGCGGCGCCGTCGTCGCCCTGCCGCCCACGAGCCTCGACGTGCGGCGCGGCGAGCTGCTGTGCGTCGCGGGGGAGTCGGGCGCCGGGAAGAGCACGCTGCTCGGCGTCATCGGGCTGCTCACGACGCCCGACGCGGGGACCGTCGTCCTCGACGGCCGCGACTGCACGGCGATGTCGAGCCGGCAGCGGGACGAGCTGCGCTCGGAGCTCGTCGGCATCGTGCCGCAGCTCCCGCGGCTCTTCCCCGAGCTGTCGGCCCTGCGCAACGTCGAGCTCGCACGCCGCACGCCCGACCGCGTCGCCACCGAGCGCCTGCTCGCGCACGTCGGGCTCGCGGACCGGGTGGACCACGCGGCGCGGACCCTGTCGGGCGGCGAGCAGCAGCGGCTCTCGCTCGCCCGGGCGATCGTCAACGGCCCCCCGGTCGTGCTCGCGGACGAGCCGACCTCCGGCCTCGACGACCGCAACGCCGAGGTGGTCGGGACCTTGCTCGCGCGCCTCGCCGCCGACGGCGCCGCGGTCGTCGTCGCGTCGCACGACGCGCGCATGCGGGCGTACGCGACGCGGACGCTCGAGCTGACCGTGCGGAGCGCGGCATGAGGGCCGCGCGGCTCGCGCGGTGGCTCGTGCCGACGACGGCGGCGCGCTACCGGACCGCGCTCGTCGTCGGCGCGGTGAGCGTCGGCCTGTTCGGCTACCTCGCGCAGGTGGTCGGCAACGCGGCGACGAGCGCCGCGACGAGCGACGCCGGGCTCGGCTCGGCCGCGCTGCGCACCATCGAGATCGGCAGCTACGGGCTCGACCAGGACCCCCGACCGCTGACCGCCGAGGCGGCCGACGCGATCCGCGGCCTGCCGCACGTGACCGACGTCGGGCTGTGGGCGAGCGCCCAGGTCGCACCCGAGCCCGACGGCGGGGTGCTCGACGCCGTGGTGCTGTCGGTGAGCACGCGGTACGCGCCCATCCAGCGCCCGCTCGTCGAGGGCGTCGAGCCCGTCGGCCGGTTCGACGTCCTGCTCGCGGCGGGCCTCGCGGAGGAGGCGGGCCTCGCCGTCGGTGACGAGCTGCCCGTCATGTACAACGAGCGCGCGGCCGACGGCACGGGCGAGGGGCGGCGGTCGAGCCTGCACGTCGTGGGCCTCTACGACGACGAGGTGCTCGGGATCGACGACCCGCGGTCGGCCTACGCGTCGTCCGAGACGGTCGACCACTTCGTCGCCGCGGAGCGCGGCTCGACCCCCGAGTGGATCGCCGAGAACTACGTGCACCCACGGGGGTACGTGACCGTCGACGAGCTCGACTCCGTCGCGCCGACCGTCCAGGCGCTGCGGGACGAGGGGTTCGGCGCGACGAGCCTCACGACGCTCCTGACGTCGGCGTCGTCGACGCAGCAGTTCCTCGCCGCGCTGCGGCCGCTGCTCGGCCTCACCGTCGCCGCGCTGCTCGCGGCCCTCGCGTGGTCGACGGCGAGCTCCGTGCTCGCCGCGCGGCGGGCGGAGATCGGGGTGCTGCGGGCCACCGGGTGGCGCCTGTCCGAGGTGCGCACGACGTTCACGCTCCAGCTCGCGGCGCTCGGTGCCGTCGTCGGCGTGGGCGGAGCGCTGCTCAGCCTCGCGCTGCTCGCGGTCACGTCGGTCGTCGCGCGCGACGTCGCCGTCCTCGGCGTCCCCGTCGCCGTGCCCTGGACGGCCACGTCGGCCGTCTGGCTGGTCGGGCCGCTCGTCGTCGCCGTCGCGGTGTTCGTGCTCGCGGGCCTCCCGGCCGTGCACCGGCTTGCCCGCGTCTCCCCGGACGAGGTGCTGCGCGACCTCGTGCGCTGAGGTGCGGGTCCGGCGTGCGGCGGTGCGTCGTGCACACCGCGACCGGCCTCGACAGACTGGTCCGGACACACCGGCCGGGACCGCACCGCGGCGCCGCGCCGCCACCCGCCGACCGAGGAGGAACGCATGGGAGTCCTAGCCGAGCTGTTCGCCGGGACGCACGCCGAGGCGCTCGCGCGCGCCGACGTCCTCGAGTCGGGCGCGGTCCCGCCGCCCGCGCCGCACCTCGAGCTGACGACGGTCACGCCCGTGGACCTCGAGGTGCTCGGCGAGATCGCCGCGCGCGCCGTCCAGTTCGGCGTGGGCGACCTCGAGATCGCGGAGATCGACCTCGAGCACGAGTCGCTCTTCCGGCTGCCGCCGTTCCTGTGCGAGGTCCTCACCGAGCTGGGCCGCAGCGAGGACCCCGAGACGCTCGGCGAGGTCGCCGAGCAGTGGGCCGCGTCGGAGGAGATGGGCGTCCCGGGCGAGGACCTCACGCACGTCGTGCGGGGTGTCGTCGACCTCGTGAGCGAGGCGAGCGAGGCCGGCCAGGACGTCTACCTGTGGGTGGAGACGGTCTGACGGGCGGCAGGGACGCCCCTGGAACCGTGCCCGGGACGGCGCCCGACGTGCCCGACACGGCTCCCCACGTCGTCGGTGCCGCGCGGAACGGCCTCGACCCCGACGTCGCGCGGTACCTCCGCGCGCTGCTCGGCGAGGCGCGCGGGGTGCTGGGTGGCGACCTCGTCGGGGCGTACGCGGCCGGGTCGGTCGCCCTGGGCGCCTACCTCCCGGGGCGCAGCGACGTCGACCTCGCGCTCGTGACCGCGTCCTCGCTGCACGTCGCGGTGCGTGAGCGGCTCGTCGGGCGGCTGCGGCACGAGTCGCTCCCGTGCCCGGCGCGGGGCCTCGAGCTCGTCGTCTACACGCGCGACGCCGCCGCGTCGGGCACGCCCGACCCGGGCTTCGAGGTCGAGCTCAACACCGGGCCGCGCATGCCCTTCCGCGCGACCCTGCGCCCCGAGGACCGGCCGGCCGCCGACGGGCTGTTCTGGTACGGGCTCGACCGGAGCATCCTGCACGCGGGTGGGCTCGCGCTCGCGGGACCGCCCGCCGCCGAGGTCTTCGCGGACCTCGCCCCCGGCGACCTGCGGACCCTGCTCGTCGCGTCGCTGCGGTGGTGGATGGCGCTGCCCACGCCCCCGGGCGACGAGCCGGCTCCCGGCGCCGACGACGCCGTGCTCGGTGCGGCCCGTGCGCTGGTCCGTCACCGGTGGGGCGTCTGGTTGCCCAAGGCCGCGGCCGCGCGGCGGCTCACCGACCAGGGCCACCCGGCGGCCGACCTGCTCGCGCGCGCCGTCGCGGCCCGAGCCGGCGGCCCGCCCCCGAGCGGTGTCGAGGCGCGCGCCTTCCAGCAGCGCGTCCTCGACGAGCTCGACCCGCGCGGCTGACGGACCGTCCGGCGGCGGCCGCGGATCGCGTGCGGCTGCGCAGCGGCGGCACCGGGTCTAGCGTGAGCGAGGAAGATCACCGAGGAGGGGGTTCGCCCGTGCGCGAGCAGAAGCAGGACATGACCGCGAAGGTCCTTGGCCTCGTCGTGGCGCTCGGCGCGGCGTGGGTCGCGCAGCAGCTCATCAACCAGGTGTGGACCCGCACCTTCGGTCACAAGCCGCCGAAGCCCGAGGACGAGGGCGACTCGCGGTTCGGCGAGGTCGCCGCCGCCGCGACGGTGACGGGCGCCGTGGTCGCGCTCGCGCGCGTGCTCGCGACCCGCGGGGCCGCACGCTTCATCAAGTAGTCGCGCGCGCCCTCACGTCGTCGCGTCGCCCGGCCGTCCGCGGTCGACGCGGGGACCGTCGCCGTCCGCGCGCTCCATGTCCCGGGTGAGCTCGTCGACGACGAGCCGGTCGTGGTCGACCTTGCCCGTCCGGAACCCGGCGCGGGACACCATGTGCGCCGTCACGGGCGACGTCAGCAGCTGGAACAGCACGACGAGCACCATGACCCACATCGCGGACAGCGTCCGCAGCCGCAGCTCGAGACCGAGCAGCACGAGCATGAGGCCGAGGACCTGGGGCTTGGCACCCACGTGGGTCCGTGCGAGGAGGTCCGGGAAGCGCACGACGCCGACGCCCGCCGCGAACGTCAGCAGCGCGCCCGCGAGCAGGACCACCGACGACGCGGCGTCGAGCACGCCGGCCAGCGTGTCGTTCATCGGGTCGCCTCCCCGTCGTCGTGCCGGTCGGTCTCCTGCTCGCCCCGTCGGCCGGTCTCGTCGTCACCCGTGACCTCGCCCGTCGCGGTGCCGCCGTGGTGCTCGTCGTCGTGGCGGTGCAGGTCGTCGTCGGTCTCCTGGGCCCGCGCCGCCTCGAGCGCGGCCAGCTCCTCGCGGGTGAGCAGCCGGCCCTCGCCCTCGGGCTCGACCGACGCGAAGCGCGCGATCGTCACCGACCCGACGAACCCGACGAGCGCGAGCGCGAGGATCATCGGCAGCGTGTCGATGCGCCGCGACCACGCGGCCTCGAGCGCGACGGCGCCGACCAGCGCGCTCGTGAGGATGTCGAGCGCGACCGTCCGGTCGAGCATGCTCGGGCCCTTCTCGACCCGCACGAGCGCGAGCACGGCCGTCGCGGCCAGGAGCGTCGCGGCGGCGACGACGACGGGCAGGATCATCGGCCGTCCTCCGTTCCCGTGGTCCCTCGGCGGCCCGTCCCGGTCGCGTGCCCGTGCGCTGCCGCGTGCCCGGCTCCGTGCCCGGCTCCGTGCCCCGTCCCGGCGCGCTCGACGTCGGCGGGCGGCTCGTGGAGCGGGTCGCCCGGCCGCCACGCCGCCAGGCCGGCGGCGGCGATCTCGTCGTCGGACGCGAGGGCGCGCAGGATGCGGGCCTCGGTGTCCAGGGCGTGGTGCCGGGCGCCCTCGACGCCGCCCGAGAGGCCGACGTCGAGCACGTGCACGTACAGCGTGCCCGTGACGCGGTGCGCCTCGACGATCACGGACCCGGGGATGAGCGACGTGACGGCTGCGGTGAGCGTGAGGTACAGGTCGGACTCGGCGCGCAGCCGCACCGCGACGACCGCGCTGCGTGGGCTGCGGCGCGGGTGCAGCGCGAGGAACGCGACCTGCCAGCTCGCGCGCACGACCTCGGCGAGGAACCACCCGGCCAGGCCGAGCAGGCGCAGCGGCCGCGCGCGGACGTGCGAGTCGATCTGCGGCATCGGCAGCGCCGCGACCACGACGACGCCGAGCACGAGCCCGACGAGGAGCGTCCCGACGGCGAAGCTGCCCCACAGCATCGCCCAGACGACGGCGAGCCAGAGGGCGGTCGCGACGCGCACGCGCAGCGCGCGGCGGCGGGGGTGCAGGCTCACGGCTCACCACCGTCCTCGAGGTCGGCGCCCTCCTCGACGACGCCCGTGTCGCCCGACCGCCGGGCGTCCTCGGTCACGTCGGCCGAGCGACCCTCGCCGCGTCCGCCCGGGAGCACCGCGGTGACGTACTGCTGCGGGTCCCGCAGGGTCTCGGCCGCGCGCGTCGTGTAGTCGTACAGCGGCCCGGCCACGAGCGTGAGGCTCGCGCCCGCCACGACGAGCGCGGCGGCCGACCCGACCATCCCGCGCGGCAGACGCACGTCGGGCGTCTCCTCGGGTGCGGGCTGCCAGAACGCCTTGTTCCACGCCTTGACGATCGCGTAGAGCGTGAGCAGCGACGTGACGACGCCGCCGACGACGAGGGTGTAGGCGAGCGGCGAGCCGTCCGCGACACCGGCCTGGACGAGGCCCGCCTTGCCGAGGAAGCCGGACAGCGGCGGGATACCCGCGAGGTTCATCGCGGGCAGGAAGAACATCACCGCGAGGAACGGCGCGAGCCGCGCGAGGCCCCCGAGGGCGTCGAGCGACGTCGAGCCGCCGCGGCGCTCCATGAGCCCGACGACGAGGAACAGCGTCGTCTGCACCGTGATGTGGTGCGCGACGTAGAAGACCGACGCCGCGAGCCCCGCGTCGGAGCTCAGCGCGATGCCGAACACCATGTAGCCGATGTGGCTGACGAGCGTGAACGAGATCATGCGCTTGACGTCGTTCTGGGCGACGGCACCGAGGATGCCCACGAGCATGGTCGCGAGCGCGACCCACATCAGCAGCGTGTCGGCCCGTCCGTCGGGGAACAGCAGCGTCTGGGTCCGGATGATCGCGTAGACGCCGACCTTGGTGAGCAGGCCCGCGAAGACGGCGGTGACGGGCGCGGGGGCCGTCGGGTAGGAGTCCGGGAGCCACGCGAACAGCGGGAACACCGCGGCCTTGATCCCGAACGCGAGCAGCAGCATGAGCTGGAGCACGAGGCTCACGCCCGGGTCGATCTCCGCGAGCCGGTAGGACAGCTGCGCCATGTTCACGGTGCCCGTCGCGGCGTACACGAGGGCGAGCGCGAGCAGGAACAGCGTCGAGGACAGCAGCGACACGACGACGTAGATGGTCCCCGCGCGCACGCGTTCACCCGTGCCGCCGAGCGTGATGAGCACGTACGACGCGGCGAGCAGCATCTCGAAGCCGACGAAGAGGTTGAACAGGTCGCCGGTCAGGAACGCGTTGGCGACGCCCGCGGACAGCACGAGGTACGTGGGGTGGAAGATCGCGACCGGGGTCTCGGCGTTCTTGTCCGCGATGCCCTGCGCGAGCGAGTACACGAGCACGCACAGCGTCACCGCCGACGACACCGTGAGCATGAGCGTCGACAGCCGGTCGGCGACGAGGTTGATCCCGACGGGGGCCGCCCAGCTCCCGACGTCGAGCACGAGCGGCCCGTCGTCCGCCGCCGCGAGGAGCAGCACCGAGGTGACGAGCGACAGGGTGAGCGCGACGACGCTGATGAGCCCCTGGGCCCGCGCGTTGCGCCACAGCGCGAGCGCGAGCCCGGCGGCGGCGAGCGGCAGGACGACCGGCAGCGGGACGGCCCACGTGAGGTCGGTCAGGCTCAGGCCGTTCACCGCGCGTCACCGCCCTCGGCCGACTCGACGCGGCGCGACCCGGGCGCTGAGTCCGGCTCCGGGGGTGCGCCCACGCGCGAGCCCGTCTCGTCGTGCACGTCGGCGGCCTCCTGCTCGAGCGTGCGGGTCTCGTCGTCGTCGCTCTCGTACGCGGCGAGGTCCGCGGCCGCGCGTGCGGCGACGCGGCGGTCCTCGAGGTCGTCCTGGACCTCGTCGTGGTGGTTGAGCTGCCACGACCGGTAGGCGAGCGCGAGCAGGAAGGCCGTCATGCCCAGCGTGATGACGATCGCGGTGAGGACCATCGCCTGGGGGAGCGGGTCGCTCATCGCGTCCTCGTCGGTGCTGCCGATGATCGGCGCCCCGCCCGCACGGCCGCCCGAGACGAGGAACACGACGTTGACGGCGTTGCTGAGGAAGATCACGCCGAGCAGGACGCGGGTGAGCGACCGCTCGAGGAGGAGGTAGACCCCGACGGCGGCGAGGGCGCCCGCGACGACGACGAGCGTGAGGTTCGGTGCGGTGTCGATCATCGGCCCCCCTCCCGGGTCACGGCGGCGGTCGCAGCGGTGGTCGATGCGGCGGGCGGGCTGCCGGGGCCGGCCGGGCCGGCCGCGGTGGCGCCGGTCGCGCGAGTGGCCCCCGCCGCCTCGGTCGCGGTGCGGTGCATGGGCGTCCCCGCCCCGCCGGGGCCGTCGCCGTCGTCGTCGCGGTCCACCGCGTCGGGGTCGGACGCGTCGGGGGCGGCGTCCTCGGTGTGCCGGTCGATCTCGGCCCCCAGGCTGCGCAGCACGTCGAGCACGAGGCCGATGACGAGCAGGAAGACCCCGATGTCGAAGAAGACGCTGGTCACGAGCTTGACCGGACCCAGCACCGGCAGCGTCGTCTCGATGATCACGCTCTCGAGCAGCGAGCCGCCCGCGAGGATCGCGAGGAGGCCGACGCCCGCCGAGAGGAAGAGGCCGAGCCCGAGCAGGAGGCCGGGGTGGACCGGGGCTGCCTCACCGAGCTCGTACCGGCCCCCCGCGAGGTAGCGCACGATGAGCGCGACGCCGACGACGAGCCCGCCCGCGAACCCGCCGCCCGGCGAGTTGTGCCCCGCGAACAGCAGGTACAGCCCCGCGAGGACCATCGAGTGGAAGAGCATGCGCGTCGCGATCTCGAAGATCACGGAGCGGCGCTGCGGCGCGAGGGTGCTGCCGGCCCGAAGCCACTCGCGGTCCCGACCGCCGACCGCGGGTCGCCCACCGAGCCGGCGCAGCGCAGCGGTGCGGTCGGGGACGCCCGCCCATACGTAGCCCGTGCCGCGCGCGTCGGCCGAGCGGAACCGGCTCCCGCTGCGCGTGAGCAGGAAGATCAGCGAGGCGACGCCGGTCGCGGCGACGAGCAGGACCGCGATCTCGCCCATCGTGTCCCACGCGCGGATGTCGACGAGCGTCACGTTGACGATGTTCCGGCCGCCGCCGAAGACGTACGCCTCCTCGGCGAAGTCGGCGGACACGGGCGTGTGCACCCGTGCGGTCGGGGCGACGAGCGCCATCCCGGCGACGACGACCCCGGCCGCCGCACCGATGACGAGGCGCACCCACCGGCTCGCGGCGAGCGGCCGGACCGAGAAGTACGCGGGCAGCCGCCGCAGCACGAGCACGAAGACGACGAGCGTGATGGTCTCGACGAGGACCTGCGTGAGCGCGAGGTCGGGTGCGCCGTGGAGCATGAACAGCGCGGCGATCGCGTACCCGCTGACCCCCGCGAGGACGACGGCCTTGAGGCGTCGGCGCGAGTTGGCCGCGAGCACGGCGCCCGCGACGGCCAGGCCGCCGGCGACGACCTGTGCCGGGCGGTCCCACAGGCGCACGTCGGCCCACGACGGCGCGGGCGCGCCGACGAGCGCGACGGACTGGAGCACGACGAGGGTCACGAGGATGACGCCCAGGTAGAAGGGCAGGGAGCCGCGCTGCGTGAGCGCCGTGAGGTCGGCGGCGGCGTCGTCGAGCCGGCGCATCGCGCGGCGGTACACGAGGTCCGCCTCGAGCGGGACGGCGACGCGGGCCTGCAGCCGCTCGACGCGGGCGCGTACGACGAACAGCGCGGCACCCGCCGTCAGGACGAGCGCGCTCAGCCCGAGGGCGGGCGTGAACCCAGCCCACAGCACGAGGTGGCCGGCCTCGCCGGGGTACGTCGCGGCGTGCGGCGTGAGCAGCTCCTCACCCGTCCCGGGCACGAGCGCGAGCACGAGGCCCAGGAGCGCGAGCACCGCGGCGGGCGCGACCAGCACGAGCGACGGGCGCGTGACGGTGACCGGCTCGTCGTCGTCGGCGGTGGGCTTGGACGCGAACGCACCCCACCAGAAGCGCAGGCCGTACGCGACGGTCAGCATCGAGCCGACGACGACGCCCGCGAGGACGAGCGCACCGCCGAGCGTCCCCGCCTCGTGCAGGAGCGCCTCGAGGGCGGCCTCCTTGGCGACGAACCCGGCGAACGGCCACATGCCCACCATCGAGAGCGTCGCGAGGGCGCCCGCCGCGGCCGTGACGGGCAGCGCGCGCCCCACGCCGGTCAGGCGCCGCAGGTCCCGCGTGCCGGTGGCCGCGTCGACGACGCCGACGACGAGGAACAGCGCGGCCTTGAACATCGCGTGGGCGCCGAGCATCGCGAGCCCGGCGAGCGCGGTCGCCTGCGAGCCGAGGCCGACGAGCAGCACGAGCAGCCCGAGCTGGCTGACGGTGCCGAACGCGAGCACGAGCTTGAGGTCGTACTGGCGCAGCGCGCGGTAGCCGCCGTGGACGAGCGTCCACGTGCCGAGGACCGACACGATCGCCGTCCACACACCGAGGTCGGAGAAGCCGGGCGCGAAGCGTGCCACGAGGTAGATGCCGGCCTTGACCATCGCGGCGGCGTGCAGGTAGGCGCTCACCGGGGTCGGTGCGGCCATCGCGGCCGGGAGCCAGAAGTGCAGCGGCACGAGCGCCGACTTGCTGACCGCGCCCACGAGCACGAGCACGACCGCGGCGGTCACGGCCGAGCCGGTGGGCGGGTCCGCGAGCAGCGCGGACAGCCGGTAGCCGCCGGTCTCGCCCAGGACGACGAGCCCGACGAACATCGCGAGGCCGCCCGCGGTCGTGAGGACGATGGCCTGCATCGCGGCGCGGCGAGACGCCTTGCGGTCCGAGTAGTGGCCGATCAGCAGGTAGGAGAAGACCGTGGTCAGCTCCCAGAAGACGTAGAGCATGAGCAGGTCGTCGGTCGTGACCAGGCCGAGCATCGCGCCCGCGAACGCGACGAGCACTCCGCCGAACCTGCCGAGACCGCTCGCCGTCGCCGAGAAGTACGCGGCGCAGTACACGAGCACGAGCGCCCCGACGCCCCCGACGACGACGACCATGAGCCACGAGAGGGTGTCGAGCCGGAAGGCCAGCTCGATGTCGAGCGCGGGGACCCATGCGACGGTCTCGACGGGCCCGTCACCGGCGAGCACCGCGCGCGTCTGGGTCAGCGCCCAGAGGGCGGCTGCGGCCGGCGCGAGCGCGAGGCCGAAGAAGCCCTTCCTGCCGAGCCGGCGCACGACGACGGGCGCGAGCAGCGCGAGAGCCGCGTGGACGACGAGCAGCAGGAGCACGTGGCCTCCGTCCGTTCGAGGGCGGTGGTCGAGGGTGCCGGTGCCGACGGTGCGAGGGAGGGACGCCGGTCCGGGGACCGGTGCCGAGGGGCCGTCACGGGCCGTTTGATCGTACCTTGCCGATCCGTTGGGAACCCGGTGAGGGACCCTGCCGTGACGGGCCTCACGCGGGTCCTCGACTGCCCGATCGGCCCACGCGCCCGGCAGGCCGCGGGTGGTGAGGTGGTCCCATGACGTGGTGGCGGCGCCTCCTGGGCGCGGGCGGGGGCAGCGACGCGGACGCAGACGACGGCGCGCAGGGCGACGGCCGGGGCGGCGTCCCGGCCGGGGCCGGGGACCCCCCGGCCGACGCGACCGGGCCCGCGTCGGCCGCGGGAGGCGGTCGGTACCCCCTCGCACCCGCGGCTGCGGACGACGTGGCCGCGCTGCTCGCGGTCGCTCCCGACCTGGGGCCCGTGGGCGAGCTCGTCACGACCGGCTCGGGCCGTCGCGTGCTCGCGGTCGAGGCCGACGCGGCGGACCTGCTGCCGCTGTGGCACCGCATGCGCGACCTGCACCCGACCACCGGCCTGTGGCCCGTGCTCATCGGGCCGGACCCCGGCGACATGTTCGCCGCGCTGCCCGGCTCGGGCGACGATCACGACGACGCCGCCGAGCTCGGGCGTGCCGCCGGGCTGACGGTCGACGACGTGTGGGCCGAGCACGGTCCGGACCACGACGACCCGTACGCCGCCGACGCCCGGCCGCCGTCGGCCCTCGAGCCCGAGGACGAGCCGTTCGGCGTCGCGCGGACGCGCGGGATCGTCGCGCTGGTCCCGGGCGCGCCCTGGGACGCGCCCGCCGTCCTCGGCTGGAACGGCGGCTGCAACGTCGACGTGACCCCCGCCGAGCACGCCGTCGTCCTGCGCCACTGGCACGAGCGCCACGGCGCCGAGCTCGTGGGCATGGACGCCGACCAGGTCATGGAGCTCCTCGTCGCGCGTCCGCCCTCGACGCCGGACGAGGCGCTCGCGGTCGCGCTCGAGCAGTACGCGTACTGCCCGGACTCCGTCGCGCAGGGGACGGGCTCGGTGACCGACCTCGCCCGCACGCACGCGCCCGCGGGCTCGTGGCACCTCTGGTGGGACTGACGCGTCGGGCGCAGGCCCCGGCCTGACGGACGGGGGCCGGCGGCGAGCCCATGCGTTCAGCCGATCGGGACCGCCGAGCCGGTCACCCGCACGCGACGGTCGTCCGCGAGGACGTCGACGACGAGCCGGCTCGGCGCACCCATGTCGTGCCCCTGGAGGACGATCACCCGTGACGGCGCGGGTACGAGGCCCAGGTCGCGCAGGTAGCCGCCGAACGCGGCCGCGGCCGACCCGGTCGCAGGGTCCTCGCTGATCCCCGCCGCGGGTGCGGGGTCACGCGCGTCGAACGTCGTCGCGTCGCGCGCGTGCACGAGGTGCACGGTCGTCCACCCGCCCGCGCGCATCACGGTGGCGAGCGCGGCCTCGTCCTGCTCGAGGGTGGCGAGGCGCTCGCGCGTCGCGGCCGCGAGGACGAGGTGGTCGTTGCCCGCGAACGCCACGTGCGGCGGGAGGCGCGGGTCGAGGTCGGCGGCCGACCACCCGATCGCCGCGAGCGTCGCGGCGACCTGGGCGGGTTCGGCCGGGCGGGTCCGGGTCGGGACGCTCGTGAGGGTCGCCGTGGGGCCGGGGTCGTCCGGACCGGCCGGGGCCGTGGTGACGGGCACCTCGCCCGCGAGCGTCTCGAGCAGGAGGTCGGGGCCGTGCCCGCGCTCGGCGAGCGCGACGCCCGCCGCGACCGTCGCGTGGCCGCAGAACGCGACCTCGGTCGTGGGCGTGAAGTAGCGGACGCGGTACCGCGCGGGTCCCATCCGCTCGAGGAACGCCGTCTCCGAGTAGCCGACCTCGGCCGCGATCCGCTGACGCTCGGCGTCGTCGAGACCGGTCGCGTCGAGGACGACCCCGGCGGGGTTGCCGCCGACGGATCCGCCGGACACCGCGACCGGGTCGGGGAAGGCGGCGAGGCGCAGGACGTCGACGGTCGCACGGGAGCTGTCGGTCACACGGGCATCGTCGCACCGGTCCCGGCGAGGCAGGGGGCGCCGGAGAGGTGCGGGGAGGGCGTCGGGTCCGGGGGCGGAGGTGCTCGACGCTCCCGTCGGCCCGACATCCTCTGCTTCGGCGTGCGCCGCGCCCGACTTGAGCGGGTTCGTCCGGCATTCACCCGTTCGGCCCATCGGCGCACGTGATGGGCCCGCCGGACGGGTGGATCGCGCCGTCGGCGGAGGTCCTGGTCGGTCCCTGCTCTTGCGCGCTCCCGGGCGCGGGACCAGGGTCGGAGGGTCGAGGGTCCCGCGGTGGGGACCCGCAGCCGGGGGGTGACGACGGTGGCTGGAGGACCCAGCGGAGGGGTGCGTGCTGCCGCCGGCCCGCGCAGGGCCGAGGCGCGCGCGGCGCACGACGCGCCCGAGGACGGGTTCGGGCCGTCGGTGCAGCGACTCCTGCGTCTGCTGCGGGGCACCGTCGGCATGAGGATCGCGTGGACCAGCGAGTTCGTCGGGTCGGAGCAGGTGTTCCGGTTCGTCGACGCGGATCCCGACGCGGGCACCGGGGTGCCGAGGCCCGGCACCGGGCTCCCGCTGTCCGGTGCGTACTGCTCGCGCGTGATCGACGGGACGATGCCGGCCGCGATCACCGACACGTCGATCGACCCGAGCGCGGTGCTCCTGCCCGTGACGTTCGAGATGCACATCGGGTCCTACCTCGGCGTCCCGCTCCGGGCGGCCGACGGCACCGTCGAAGGGATGCTGTGCGCGGTGTCGCCGACGAGCACGCCGTCCCTGAGCGAGGCGGACGTGACGTCGGCCCGGCTCATCGCCGACGTCATCGACGACATCCACCGCCGCGAGCTCGCCGCGGTCGCCGCCCGACGCCAGCGTGACGCCCTGCGCCGCCTCGTCCGCCGGCTGTGCCGCGGGAGCGGCCGCCAGCTCGTGGTGCAGGCGATCGTGGACCTCCTCTCGGGAGAGGAGGTCGGCGTCGAGGCGCTGACCCGCTTCGACGACGTCGCGCGGTCGCCGGCGGAGTGGTTCGCGACCGCGCAGAGCCTCGGCCTGGGGACCGCGCTCGAGGTCGCGGCGGCGGCGTCGGCGCTGCGCGCGGTGCCCGCCGACGAGGCGCACGCGCTGTCGATCAACCTCTCGCCGCAGGCGATCCTCGACGGCGCGCTCGACGAGCTGCTCGAGGGCTGCGACCACCGCGGCGTGATCGTCGAGGTGACCGAGCACGCGCCGATCGTGTCCTACGAGGCGCTCGAGGACGCGCTGCGGCCACACCGGGAGCGCGGCGTCCGGATCGCGGTCGACGACGTCGGCGCCGGGTACGCGAGCATGACCCACGTGGTCCGGCTGCGCCCCGACCTCATCAAGATCGACATGTCGCTCGTCCACGGCCTCGACGACGACCCGGTCAGACGCGCGCTGGTCTCCGCGATCACGGGCCTCGCCGAGCAGATCGGAGCCGACGTCGTCGCCGAGGGCGTGGAGACGCCGGGCGAGCGCGACGCCCTCGTCGGGCTCGGCGTCCGGCTCGGCCAGGGCTACCTGTTCCAGCGACCCACCCCGGTCCCGACGGTCGCGTGAGGCGCCGGGCTACGGTTGCGCGGTGGACGGCCTGCGCATCATCGCCCTCGTGCTCGCTCTCGTCGCGACGGTCGTCGGCGTCACCGCCTTCACGAGCGGGCTCGTGGCGATCGTGCGGACCGTGCGCCGTGGCGGTCCCGCCCCCGGTCGGCGCAACCACCCCGGGCGCCGCACGTGGCTCGTGGTGCGCGAGGTGCTCGGGCACGGGAGGTTCCAGCACCGGCCGCTCGTCAAGGTCGCGCACTGGGCGGTGATGGTCAGCTTCCCGGTGCTCTTCCTCACCCTCGTCACCGGGTACGGCCAGCTCGTCGACCCGTCGTTCGCCCTGCCGCTCATCGGGACGTTCCCGCCGTTCGAGTGGCTCGTCGAGGTCTTCGCGTGGCTCGGGCTGCTCGGCATCGTCGCGCTCGCCGTCGTCCGGCAGCGCGAGCACCCGCGACGTGGGAGGCGTGCGGACACCGCCGCGTCGGGACGGCTCGGCACGAGCGCTGCGGCGTCCGGCGCCCGGGACGACGACGCCGCCGCGCCCGGCCCGCGGGCCTCGCGGTTCTTCGGGTCGAACCGGGGGCAGGCGTACTTCGTCGAGGCGGTCATCGGCGCCGTCGTCGTCTGCGTGCTCGTCCTGCGCGGGCTCGAGTACGCGCTCGCGGCCCGGCCGCCGGCCGCCGAGGGGTCCGCGCCGCTCGTCGTCGTCGACACCGCGGCCCTGTGGTGGCACTTCCCGCTGACGGCGTGGTTCGGGCAGTGGTTCACGGGGCTGCCGACGCCGACGCTCGAGACCGCCGTCGTCGTCGTCGCGCTGCTGAAGATCCTCACGTCGATGCTGTGGATGGTCGTCGTCGGCACGCGGCCCGCGATGGGCGTCTCGTGGCACCGGTTCCTCGCCGTGGTGAACGTGTGGGCGCGGCGCGAGGTCGACGGGTCGCCCGCGCTCGGTCCCGTGCCGCCGGTGCGCGCGGGCGGGAAGGTCGTCGACTTCGCGGACCTCGAGGACCTGCCCGAGGACGCGGCGCTCGGCGTCGGCCGCATCGAGGACTTCACGTGGAAGGGGTTGCTCGACTTCTCGACGTGCACCGAGTGCGGCCGCTGCCAGGACCAGTGCCCCGCGTGGAACACGGGCAAGCCGCTGTCGCCCAAGCTCGTGGTCCTCGCGCTGCGCGACCACGCGTACGCGACGGCGCCGTACCTGCGGGTCGCGGCCAACGCGTCCACCGAGCCCGGCGGGCACACCGCGCAGACCGGCCACGCACCCGTGCCGCTGCTCCAGCGCCCGGACCCGGCCGACGCGCACGCGGACCTGGACGTCCTGTCGCTGGTCGGCGACGTCGTCGACCCCCAGGCGCTCTGGGACTGCACGACGTGCGGTGCGTGCGTCCAGCAGTGCCCGGTCGACATCGAGCACGTCGACCACATCGTCGACATGCGCCGCAACCAGGTGCTCATGGAGTCGGCGTTCCCCGACGAGCTGGGCCCGATGTTCACCAAGCTCGAGAAGCAGGCCAACCCGTGGGGGCTCCCCGCCCGCCAGCGGCTCGCGTGGGCCAAGGACCTCGCGTTCCCCGTGCCCGTTGTCGGGGTCGACGTCGAGGACGCGTCCGAGGTCGAGTACCTGTTCTGGGTCGGCTGCGCGGGTGCCTACGAGGACCGCGCCAAGCGGACCACCCGGGCGGTCGCTGAGCTGCTCCACACCGCCGGCGTCTCCTTCGCGGTGCTCGGCGACGGCGAGCAGTGCACGGGCGACCCGGCGCGCCGCGCGGGGAACGAGATGCTCTTCCAGATGCTCGCGCAGGCCAACGTCGACGTGCTCACCGAGGTCGGCGCGCAGCGCATCGTCGTGACGTGCGCGCACTGCTTCAACACGATCGCCCGCGAGTACCCGCAGCTCGGCGGCCGGTTCGACGTCGTGCACCACACCGAGCTGCTCGAGCGGCTGGTCGGGGACGGGCGGCTGGTCCCCGTCGAGCGCGACGGCGCCGCGCAGGGGGACGGTGGCGGGGGTGCCGACGAGGGGACCGTCACGTACCACGACCCCTGCTACCTGGGTCGGCACAACCAGGTCTACGAGCCGCCGCGCGAGCTGCTCGGTGCGCTCCCCGGCGTGCGGCTCGCCGAGATGCCGCGGTCGCGCGAGCGCTCGTTCTGCTGCGGCGGCGGTGGTGCGCGCGTCTGGATGGAGGAGACGACGGGCACCCGGATCGGTACGGACCGCGCCGCCGAGGCGGTCGCGACGGGCGCCCGCACGATCGCGACGGCCTGCCCCTTCTGCACGATCATGCTGAGCGACGGCGTCGCCGCCACGGGCCACGGCCCGGCCGACGGCGACGCCCAGGTCCAGGTCGTCGACGTCGCCACGCTGCTCCTCGACCGCGTGCGGGGCGCCTCGCCGGAGGCCTGAGGCGCGCCGCCCGCGCGGCCCCCGCCGCGCGCGCCGCCGCGCCGCGCCACCCGCGCCGCGCCGCACCACCGCGACTGTGGGGAAGGTGCGTGCCGCTCCGCAGCACCGACCTTCCCCACAGCGGACCAGCTGCCGGGCCTGCGCTCAGTGCGCGGCGAGGCCCGCGACGCCCGAGCGCACCGCCTCGCCGGTCCCCGCGCCCGCAGGGAACGGGACGTCGACGTGCGAGCGCCCGCTGCTGACGCGCGCGACCTCGACGCCCTCGTACCTCTCGGACGGGGCGACCGACACGGCGTCCACGCGCGGCGTCAGGACGACGGTGTGCGAGATCGAGCGGACGGGCTTGCGGCCGGTCGTGAACCAGCGCCGGCGGTGCAGCAGGTGCAGCTCGCCGGGCCCGCCGCCGACGACGCACGCGTGCAGCGTCACCGGACGCATCCAGTCGGCCGCGCCGGCGAGGGTCCCGCCGCGACGCGTCACCGCGGTCCGGCGGTGCGAACCGAGCGGCGCCACGTCCCAGTAGGCGGCGGCGAGGTCGCGCTGCTCGGTGACGAGGTCGACGTCCTGGGGCCCGAGGTCGTCGCGGCCGAGCAGCCGCGCCGACGTGTGGTGCTCGCGCGCGGGGGAAGGCAGGCCGGCGGCATGGCGGACCTGCTCGCGGATGACCTGGACGAGTCGCTCGACGACCTCGCGCGAGACCCCGCTGAACCCGAACGCCAGCCCCGCGCCCGAGGCCGGCGTGCCGCGGACCTCGTGCAGCTCGAAGCGCCCGTCGAGCAGGTCGACGCTGCTGCGCACGGCCGTCACGCGGTCGTAGGGGACCGTCGTCGTGCGGAAGCCGTCGGACGTGCGGGTCAGGACCGTCAGGTCCACGGCGCCTGCGATGACGAGGTGGTCGTACAGATCCATGTCCGGTGTCGCGTCGCGCCGGTCGATGCGTCGCGGGACCTTGAGGACGAGGTGCTCGGCGCGCGGGTCCGGCAGGTGACGGCGGAACAGGCGCGGGACGTCCTCGGGCTCCTGGACCTCGTCGACCCAGGGTCCGAACGCGTCGAACTCGCGCGAGCGGGCCATACCCCATTGTGCTCCCGCTTGCCGCGGCGCGCAGCCGCTCGGGGGCACCCCAGGCACCGAGATCAGCGTCGTGCTCGGCGAGTCGAGCGACACGCCGGGCGCAACGCTCATCTCCGCAGGCACCGGCAGGCCGCGGGGCCGGTCGGCGCGCGGCTAGCGTGGGGTCGTGGCTGACCTCGACCCGGACGCCCCCACGTGGCGTCGCACCCCCGTCGACCGCGACGGCGTGCGCAACGACGCGCTGCTCGCGGCCGCGCTGTTCGTCGGGGCGCTCCTGAGCTACGCGCTGTGGGGTGTCGCGGGCATGTACGACGAGCCCGCCCCGGCGTGGCTGTCCGTGCTGTGCCTCATGGGCGTCACGCTCCCGCTCGCGCTGCGGCGCCGGTACCCGTGCGCGGTGCTGCTGGTCGTCGCCGCGGTCTTCGTCGTCCTCGGCGAGTCCCAGGTCCCCGAGACCCTCGTCGCGAACATCGCGCTGTTCATCGCGCTGTACACCGTCGGCGCGTGGGAGCCGCAGCGGCGCCGCGCGACGGCGGTCCGCGTCGTCGTCGTCGTCGGGATGTTCGTGTGGCTGGTGGTCGCGCTGTTCTCCGCGACGACGGACCCGGACGCGTTCGAGGGGTTGTCCCGCGTCGGGACGTTCTCGCCGCTGGTCGCGTTCCTGCTCATCCAGCTCCTCACGAACGTCGTCTACTTCGCGGCCGCGTACTGGTTCGGCGACCACGCGTGGGCCGCCGCGCGCCAGCGGGCCCGCGTCGAGCTGCGCACCCGCGAGCTCGAGGCCGAGCGCCGTCGCGTCGCGGAGCAGGCCGTGTCCCTCGAGCGGCTGCGCCTCGCACGCGAGCTGCACGACGCCGTCGCGCACCACGTGTCGCTCATGGGCGTCCAGGCGTCCGCGGCCCGCACGCTGCTCGGCGTCGACCCGGCGCTCGCGGGCGACGCGCTCGAGGTGGTCGAGGGCTCGGCGCGCGAGGCGATCCGCGAGCTCCAGGGCATCCTCGGGACGCTGCGCGAGCACGAGGGCGACGGCGGCGAGGCGCTCGGGTCGCTCGACGTGAGCCGCCTTCCCGCGCTCGTCGCCGAGGCCGAGTCGAACGGCCTGCCGACGACGTTCCAGGTGGTCGGCGAGCCGAGGCCGCTGCCGCCGCTCGTGTCGCTCAACCTGTACCGGATCGTGCAGGAGGCCCTGACGAACACCCGCAAGCACGCGGGCCGCGGCGCCCGCGCCGACGTGCGGCTGCGCTACCTCGACGGCGCGGTCGAGGTCGAGGTCGCCGACGACGGCGTGGGGCCGCGGCGCGGCGTCGTCCCCGAGGGTGGCTTCGGCCTCGTGGGGATGCGCGAGCGGGTGGGCGCCGACGGCGGCACGCTGCACGCCGGCCCGCGCAGCCGCGGCGGGTTCCTGGTCCGCGCGACCGTCCCCCTCCGCCTCGAGGCGGAGCCGCCGACGACGACCCGGAGCCAGGAGCACGCCGATGCCTGACCCCGTCCGCGTCCTGCTCGTGGACGACCAGGCGCTCCTGCGCGCCGGGATCCGCACCATCCTCGACGCCCAGCCCGGGGTGAGCGTGGTCGGCGAGGCGTCCGACGGGCGCCAGGCCGTCGCCGAGGCCGCACGTCTCGACCCGGACGTCGTCTGCATGGACGTGCAGATGCCGGACATGGACGGGCTCGAGGCCACGCGGCGCATCGTCGCGGACCCGTCCATCCGCGCGGCCGTCCTCATGCTGACCACGTTCAACCGCGACGACTACCTGCTCGAGGCGCTGCGGGCGGGTGCGAGCGGGTTCCTGCTCAAGAACTCGCGCCCCGAGCAGCTCGTCGACGCCGTGCGGTCGGTCGCGGCGGGCGACGGCCTCCTCGCGCCCGAGGTCACGCGCGCGGTCATCGAGCGGGCGCTCGGTGCCCGCGCCGACGCCGTGGTCGCCGACGGCGAGCGCCCACCCGCCGTCGCGATGCTCACCGACCGCGAGGTCGAGGTGCTCGGGCTCGTCGCGCGGGGGCTCACGAACGACGAGATCGCCGCCGAGCTCGTCCTCGGCCGTGCGACGGTCAAGACCCACGTCTCGAACGTGCTCATGAAGCTCGGCCTGCGCGACCGCGTGCAGGCGGTCGTGTTCGCGTACGAGCACGGCGTCGTCCACGCGGGCTGACCGTCCGCGCGACGACCCCCGACCTCCACCCGCGGGCGGACCGCGAGGTTCCGCCCTCGGCCTGAGGTCCGCGCGCCGTGCGCTGCCTAGCGTTGGAGGCAGGCCGGGCCGGTTCGGCCCGCGGCGTGCGGGACAGGAGGCGGACATGCTCGTGGTGGACGGGATCAGGCGGTCGTTCGGCGACCGGCTCGTGCTGGACGACGTCGGGTTCACCGTGGAGCGGGGGCGGCTCACGGGGTTCGTCGGCGGCAACGGTGCGGGCAAGACGACGACGATGCGCATCATCCTGGGCGTCCTCTCGGCCGACGCGGGGACCGTGACCCTCGACGGCGCGCGGCTCGGCCCGGACCAGCGGCGCCTCTTCGGCTACATGCCCGAGGAGCGCGGCCTCTACCCGAAGATGAAGGTCGCCGAGCAGATCGCGTACCTCGCACGCCTGCACGGCGTCGACCGCACGACCGCGCTCGAGCGGGCCCACGCGCTGCTCGAGCGCCTCGGGCTCGGTGCCCGTGCCGACGAGCCGCTCGAGAACCTCTCGCTCGGCAACCAGCAGCGCGCGCAGATCGCGGCCGCGCTCGTGCACGAGCCCGAGGTGCTGGTGCTCGACGAGCCGTTCTCGGGTCTGGACCCGCTCGCGGTCGACGTCGTCGTCGGCGTGCTCGCGGAGTACGCGGCGGGCGGCGCGCCCGTGCTCTTCTCGTCGCACCAGCTCGACGTGGTCGAGCGGCTGTGCGACGACCTCGTCATCATCGCGGACGGCCGCATCCGCGCCGCCGGACCGCGCGAGCAGCTCCGCGCGGCGCACAGCGAGCCTCGCTGGGAGATCGACTCCGCGGGCGACGTCGGGTGGCTGCGCGACGTCCCGGGCGTCGAGGTCCTCGACTTCGACGGCGGCTGGGCGGTCTTCACGACGGCGGACGACGCCGTCGCGCAGGGCGTGCTGCGGCGCGCGCTCGACAGCGCGCCCGTCGCGTCGTTCGCGCCCGTGCGGTCGACGCTCGCCGAGATCTTCCGTGAGGTCGTGGCCGACCGCACCCCCGAGGAGGCAGTCCGATGAGCACCACGCACGACGTCGACGCGCGCCGCGGCGGCACCGCCGGCGGCGCCACGACCGGTCCGACGACCGCGGCCGGCGGCGTGCCAGCCCCGAGCGGGCGGTCGTCCCGGCCCGGGCACGGCGAGCGGCCGCCGGCCCCCGGGACCGTCCGGGCCGCGCTGCTCGTCGCCGAGCGCGAGGTCATGGCGCAGGTCCGGTCCAAGTCCTTCCTCATCTCGACCGCGGTGCTGCTGGGCGCGGTGCTCGTCTCGATCGTCCTCGGCAGCGTCCTGGGCGGCCGCGTCGACGCCGAGCGCGTCGCCGTCGTCGGCTCGGCCGTGTCGGTCGTCGAGGACCAGGAGGGCCTGGAGCCCGTCGAGGTCGCGGACGAGGCCGCCGCGATCGCCCTCGTCGAGTCGGGTGAGGTGAGCGCCGCGGTGCTCCCCGCCGACGACGACGCCGGCGCCGCGGTGCGGGTCGTCGCCCTGAGCGAGAACCCGAGCGGCCTGGTCCTGGCCCTGTCGGAGCAGCCCGAGGTCGAGCTGCTCGAGCCGCCGAAGGCCGACGAGGCCGTCCGGTACCTCGTCTCGTTCGGCTTCGGGCTCGTGTTCCTCATCTCGGCGACCGGCTTCGGCTCGACGATCGCGCAGAACACGGTGCAGGAAAAGCAGAGCCGGGTCGTCGAGCTGCTGCTCGCGACGGTGTCCGCGCGGGCGCTGCTCGCGGGGAAGATCCTCGGCAACAGCGTCCTGGCGTTCACGCAGACGGCGGCGATCGCGGCGGTCGCGGTCGCGGCGCTCGCGGTGACCGGTCAGGACGAGGTCCTCGGCATGGTCGGCGCGCCGCTCGTGTGGTTCGTGCTGTTCTTCCTCGTCGGCTTCGTGCTCCTCGCCTCGATCTACGCGGCGAGCGCGTCGCTCGTGTCCCGCATGGAGGACGTCGGCACGGTCCTGAGCCCCGTGATGATGCTGACGATGGCGCCGTACTTCCTCGTCGTCTTCTTCAACGACAACCCGACGGTGCTGACGATCATGTCCTACGTCCCGTTCAGCGCGCCGGTCGGGATGCCCGTGCGGCTGTTTCTCGGCGAGGCGGCGTGGTGGGAGCCGCTCGTGTCGCTCGTGGTGCTCGGCGTGACCACGGTCGGCGTCATCCTCCTCGGCGCGACGATCTACGACCGGTCGCTCCTGCGGACGGGTCCGCGCGTCCGCCTGCGGGAGGCGCTCGGCCGCTGACCGGGTCGGTCATGGCAGGGCCCGTCGTCGGCTCCGGGGTCAGAGGTCCTCGGGGTCGACGACGAAGCCCATCTCGTCGGTGATCTCGCCGCCCACGGCGACGTGGACGAGGCGCGCGACGGCGACGACGAGCTCGGCGGCGCGCGCCCGCGCCACGCGGTGCTCGGGCCCGGGTCGCTCGGCGTTGTGCTCCTCGAGGTCGGCGGGCTCCCAGCGCACGCGGTAGGCGACGGCGCCCTGGCTCGCCCACGGCACCGCGGCGATGACGGGCGGCAGCGTCGTCTCGCCGCCCACCTCGAGCGCGAGCATCCCGTCGACGCCGAGGTCGGCGAGGCAGCCGTAGGCGCTCATCGGCGGCGGGGTCGTGAGGGTCGCGATGTCGTGGTCGTCGGCCGCGGCGTGCAGGCGGCGACGCAGCTCGTCGTCGAGGTCCTCGGCGCCGCGGGCGGGGCGCTCGCCGGTCCCGGCCGGTGGCCCTGCCCACGCGGTGCCGGGCAGGTTGAGCTCCGCGCGCGGGACGGCGCGCCGCGCCACCGACAGCGCCGCGTCCGGCTCGAGCCAGATGTCCGTCCAGACCGTGAGGTCGACGGCCGCGGCGGGGTCGGGGACCAGCAGCGCGCCCGGGCTGCCGCCCGTCGCGGCGACCCGCACGGCGCCGCCGAGGCGACGTGCGGCCGCGACGAGCCACGCGACGCTGCGCTCCTCGTCGCGCACGGGCAGCCCGTTCCGGAACGCGCGGGCGAGGCCGTCGCGGTCGCCGGTGCCCGGCCACGGCGCGTCGCCCCGCTCGACGGGTGCGCGCAGCTCGTACGCGAGCGCCGCCGACGTCGGGACGCCCAGCGCCGACGCCGTCGCGGGGTCGATCGTGAAGGGTCCGACGAGCGTGCTGTGCCGTGAGAGGCGCAGCACCCCCGGGTCAGGCTGCTGCCCCCGACCTCGGGGCCGCGCCGTCGTCGGCGGGGTCTCCCAGGCGGCGCGCGGGAAGCGGCTCGTCGCGAGGACCTCGACCTCGTCGTGGCCCACGTCCGCGGGCAGCAGGAGCAGGTGGTGCTGGAGCGCGGCGTCGTCGTCGGCCGCGAGCGCGGGCAGGGCCATGGGAAGAGGCTAGGCCCGCCTCCCCACCCGCCCGAGCGCTGCCCGTGCACCCCACCCAGCTCCCCCACCCCACCCAGCTCCCCCACCCCACCCAGCTCCCCGACCCCACCCCGTTGAGATACGACTTCCTGTCGGCGTGTCGGGCAACACGCCGACAGGAAGTCGTATCTCGCGGGCCGGAGCGAGCGCGAGGGCGCGCGAGGGGGTGCGGGCGGGTGGCGCGCGAGGGGTGCGGGCGGGCCGGGAGCGCGCGAGGGGGTGCGGCCGGGTCGTGCGCGAGGGGGTGCGGGCGGGTCGTGCGAGGGGTCAGACGCGGGAGCGGTGGAAGTTCTGGAACGAGCGCGAGGCGGTCGGGCCGCGCTGGCCCTGGTAGCGCGAGCCGTAGACCGAGGCGCCGTACGGGTGCTCCGACGGCGACGACAGGCGGAAGAAGCACATCTGCCCGATCTTCATCCCGGGCCAGAGCTTGATCGGGAGCGTCGCGACGTTGGACAGCTCGAGCGTCACGTGACCGGTGAAGCCCGGGTCGATGAAGCCCGCAGTCGAGTGCGTGAGGAGGCCGAGGCGGCCGAGCGACGACTTGCCCTCGAGGCGGGCCGCGACGTCGTCGGGCAGGGCGACGGACTCGTACGTCGAGCCGAGCACGAACTCGCCCGGGTGCAGGATGAACGGCTCGTCCGACGCCGTCTCGACGAGGCGCGTGAGCTCGGGCTGGTCCTCGGCGGGGTCGATGACCGGGTACTTGTGGTTGTCGAACAGCCGGAAGAACCGGTCGAGCCGCACGTCGATGCTCGACGGCTGGATCATCGCCGGCTCGTACGGGTCGAGGCTGATGCGACCGGCGTCGAGCTCGGCGCGGATGTCGCGGTCGGAGAGCAGCACGAGGTCACGGTAGCGAAGTGCCCGACGGCGCGGGCGGCGTGGCCGTGCAGGGAACGCCCGGTGAACGATCCACGGGTCCGTCCACATCCCTCGTGCGGGAACGGTCCTGGCTGTCCACAGAAACGGGCGTGCTACCGGGTCGGTGTGCACACAGGTGTGGACGCCGGCTGTGGATAACTTCCGGGACGGTGCGCGGGCCGGGCCGACCGAGGTGGTCCCGAGGACGCTCGTCAGGCAGTGCCGGAGGGGTGCCGCGGGCCGGTATAGTCGGGGGTCGTGTCCCCTCGGGGGCGCATCGCGGGTGTAGTTCAATGGTAGAACTCCAGCTTCCCAAGCTGGTAGCGCGGGTTCGATTCCCGTCACCCGCTCCGCTCGGAACCGTCGACAGGGCCGGCCCGGATCGCTCCGGGCCCGGCCCTTCGTCATGTCCGGGGGTGCCGAGGCGCCCGCGTCAGCCGATCGGCTCCTCGCGCGGCGCGCCCTCGCCGTGTCGCTCCTGGGTCTGCCCCGGTGGCGCGTCGGGCGCGGACCGGACCACCGCGCGGACGCGCTCCGGCAGGATCCCGCTCTCGACGAGCTCGCCCACCTCCCGGTCCGCGGCGGCGCGGGCGAGGGTCCGCACCTGGGCGAGGTGCACCGCGGCCAGGTCGCGCCCCGAGCCGGCGTCGAGCTCGTCGAGCTGCGCGACCGCGCGCTCCCCCCACCCGGTCACGGTGCGGCGCGCGCGCTCGACGACGCCGCTGTCGAGCGCTCGGACCTCGTCGAACGCGTCGAGGGCCTCGGCCGTGCGACGCGCGGCGAGCTGACGGGCGGTCGCCTCGGCGTAGGCCATGTCGGTCGGGTCCGTCCCGGCGGGCTCGGGCAGGCGCGCGACCAGACCGCGGACGGCCCGCTCCAGCCCGCCCGCGCGCCGTTCGCGGGTCGCGCCGAGCGCGTGCCCGGCACCACGCAGCGCGAGGTCGTCCACCTCGTCGTCGACCTCGTGCAGCAGCGTGCGCGTGACGGGCGGTGGCAGGAGGCCCTGGTCGCTCAGCGACTGGTAGGTCCCGCGCTCCACGTGCAGGGCGCGTCCGACGACGACGCGGTACGCCTCGTCCTCGCCCACGTCGAGCGACGCGACCTCCTCCTGCGCCTCGTGCTCGAGCGTCCGCAGCTCGGCGTCGGTGGCGTCGTCGAGCGCGAGCCCGAGGTCCTCAGCCTCGCGTCGCGCGGCTCGCGCTGCGGCCACGCGTGCCACGGCCGCGAGGAGACGGTCGCCCGTCGTGGTCCGGTCCAGGCCCAGGCGGTGCACCAGTGCCCGCACGGTCGTGGCGTTGAGCAGGAGGGTCGCGAGCACGACGCCGCCGGTCAGGGCGACCAGGAGCTCGCGCTCGGCGAGCTCCTCGGGCAGCGCGAGCGCCAGGGCGAGTGCGACGCCGCCACGCAGACCGCCCCACACGAGGACGGCCTCGTTCCGCCACCCGAGTCGCGGGATGTGGGCGACGCGCTCGAGCACCCACACCACGGGGACGACGGCCAGGGCGCGGGTGGCGAGCACGACCGCGGTCGCGAGGAGGACCGGTCCCAGGTGCTCGCCGAGCGCGACGGGCCCGATCACCAGGCCGATGAGGAGGAACAGGACCGCGTTCGCGGCGTGGTCGAGCCCCTCCCACAGCTCGTCCCACATCGCGCGGACCTCCGCCGACGCGCGGCTCGGCGCCAGGCCCGAGAGCACCATCCCGGCGGCAGCCGTCGCCATGACGCCGGAGACCCCGAGCACCTCGTCCGCCAGCACGAACGACCCGTACGCGACGGCGAGGGACAGCGCTGCGGCGGAGAGCCGGTCGAGCCAGGGCAGCGCCGCCGCGGCGACCAGCCCGACGACCGCCCCGATCACCACCCCGCCCACGAACACCACCGCGAAGTCGACGACCCCCGCGGCCACGCTGACGGACCCGCCCGTGGCCGCGTCCACGAGGATCGCGACGAGGACGATCGCGACACCGTCGTTGAGCAGGCTCTCGCCCTCGACGAGCGTCAGCAGGCGCCGTGGCACGCCCACCTCGCGGAAGACCGCGACGACGGCGACCGGGTCGGTCGCCGAGATGAGCGCGCCGAACAGCAGCGCCACGGCGACCGCGGTGCCGAGGGCTGCGTGCAGCGCGAGCCCCACGAGGGCGGCGGAGAGCACGAACGCCGGGATCGCGAGCGCGAGGATCGCGCCGAGGTTGCGCGTGAACGCCCTGAGGTCGATCCCGAGCGCCGCGGCGAAGACGAGCACCGGCAGGAACAGGAACACGACGACCTGCTCGAACGTCTCGCCCTCGAGGCGCCCGACACGCGGGGTGAGGCCCACGGCCGCGGCGGCGAAGCCGACCACCACGAGGACCACGCTGAGCGGCACCCGGATGCGACGCGCCGCGAGGCCGACGAGCACGGCCACCGCGAGCAGGGCGGACACCTCGAGCACCGTCCGGGGGAGCTCCACGACGCCTCCAGGGACTTCGGCGGACCCTCGACGGTCATCGTCCCGCCGCCGTCGGCGTCCCGCGCGCCGGGCGGGACGACGCGACGCCAGGTCACGGTCCGGCCACGCCGGGGCCGTCCGCGCACCGGACAGGACACGGAATCCCTTCGATCCGGTCACGACCGGGCAACTCCGGCGTCGCGCCTCCCCGCCCGCCCCTAGCGTTCGGGCCACCAGGCCACGACGACGGAGATGGGGCGACCATGAGGACCGACCGGCGCACTGCTCGGACCGCGGACCGGCGGAGGGCGACCGGTGTCACCGGGGCGGCGCTCGTGGTCGCGGTGGCCCTCGCCGGGTGCACCGCGGGGGACGGCTCGACGGCGGACGGCGTCTCCGGCGAGGCGGGATACGTCCAGCCCGGGCCCGACGAGTCCTGGGTGGTCCCCGGGCCGGACTCCTCGGAGCCCCCGGCCGACCCGGTCATGACCGACCCGGGCCAGGACGCGCTGTCGACCTTCGCGCTCGACATCGACACGGGCTCCTACACCCGGTTCCGCGACGCCGCGCTCAACGGGATGTCGATCGACCCGAGCGAGGTGCGCACCGAGGAGTTCGTCAACTACTTCGCACAGGACTACGCGACCCCCGAGGCCGGGCTCGGCGTCAGCATCGACGCCGCGGTGCTGCCGTTCCGCCCCGAGCACCGGCTCGTCCGCGTGGGCATCACCAGCGCGCCCGCCTCGAACGTGTCGCGCACCGACGCCGACCTCGTGCTCGTCGTCGACTGCTCGGGCTCGATGAGCGAGGCGGGGAAGATGGAGACGACCCGCGCGGCGCTCCGCACGCTCGTCTCCTCGCTGCGGCCCACCGACCGCGTGGCCATGGTCTGCTACTCGACCGAGGCCCGCGTGGTGCTCGAGCCGACGCCGCTGTCCGAGCGCGACGGCGTGCTCGCGGCCGTCGAGGGGCTCTCGCCGCAGGAGTCGACGAACGCCGCGGCCGGGCTCGCCCTCGGCTACGACCTCGCCATGTCGATGCGGACCGAGGGTCGGATGACCCGCGTCGTCCTCATCAGCGACGGCGTGGCCAACGTCGGCGAGACCGACCCGGACGGGATCCTCGCGCGGATCAGCACCCAGGCGAAGGCCGGCATCAACCTCGTCTCGGTGGGCGTCGGCATCACCACGTACAACGACCACCTGCTCGAGCAGCTCGCCGACCAGGGCGACGGCTGGCACGTCTACATCGACTCCGACGCCGAGGCCGAGCGCGTCTTCGGGACGGGCCTGACCGGGTCCCTCGTGGTCGCCGCGACGGACGCGCGGGCCCAGGTCGAGTTCGACCCCGCCCAGGTCTCGGGTTATCGGCTCCTCGGCTACGAGAACCGGGCCGTCGCCGACGAGGACTTCCGCAACGACGCGATCGACGGCGGCGAGGTGTTCGCGGGGCACGCGACGACGGCGCTCTACGAGGTCGCGCTGCGCGAGGGGAGCTCCGCCGAGCCGTTCGTCCGGGCGACCGTGCGCTACCTCGACGACGCCGGTCGGGCCGTCGAGCGCACCGGGACCCTGTCGGGCGCCGACGTCGCGACGTCGCTCGGCGAGGCCTCACCGCGGCTCCGTCAGGACCTCGTCGTCGCGGTCCTCACCGACCGCCTGGTCGGCGGGCCGTGGTCGTCGCTGGTCAGCGACTCGGACCTGCGTCGTGAGGCCAAGGCCCTGACGAAGGTCCTCGACGGTGACCCCGACGTGACGCAGCTCGTCCAGCTCGTCGACCGGGTCGCGACCTGACGTCAGGGTCCGTCGGGGTCGAGCTCGCCCGCGGTCACCGTCCCCTCGTCGCGCGGGACGACGACCTCGACCGGGTCCGGGCAGTCGTCACCGGGGACGACGACGACGGTGACCGCGTCGTCGTCGGACCCCACCGCCACGACGTCGACGCCGCCGTCCCGCGCCGCGTCGGCGCACGCCGCGCCGAGGCGGTCGTCCCACACGCCGTCGTCGGACGCGAGCACCAGGACCGCGGCCACCGGCCTGGCCGGGACGGCCGGCTCGGCGGCGTCCGGGTCCTCGGGCGGGTTCGCGGCCCACGCGAACAGCACGAGGCACGCGGCGACCACCACGGCGACGACGAGCACCGTCCAGCTGACCCCGACGACGCGGCGCCGCGTGCGCAGGTGGCTGTCGAGCTGGACGGCGGCGCGGGCGCCGAGCCGGAGGTCGTCGTTGCGGGCGGTGAGCACGGCGACCTCGGCCCGGACGCGGTCCGCGTGCGCGGAGCGTGCCGCGCGGGCGTCGTCGTCGGCCTCGCGCGCTGCGGCGAGGTCGGCGTCGTGCAGGCGGGACTTGGCCTCGTAGAGCGCGCCCCGCGCGGTCGTCAGCGCGGTCAGCAGGTCCGGGAGCGAACCGGTCCCGCGGTGGTAGCTCGAGTCCCGGGCGACCGACGACGCGACCTCGCCGCGCGGCGAGCCGGCCGCGAGCTCGTCGAGGCGTTCGAGGTCGCTGAGCCGCCCGGGCATGGTCGCCCAGGTGAGCAGCCCGACCGCCGCGACGACGAGGACGACGGCGAGCGTCACTGACCCGCCCGCCGCGAGCAGGCGAGGCCGGTCCTCCTCCCAGCTCAGGCCGCCGATGCTCGTCAGCTGTGTGCCCGCGACCATGAGGGACGCGACGGCGCCGAGCGCCCCGACGAGCCACGTGAGCGTCGAGAGGGCCTGGGCCGTGCGGGGCGCGAACGGGTTGCCCGACGGGTCGGGGGGAGCGGCCTTCGGGGTCGTGCCGCCGTCCTTCGCCGCACCCGAGCCGCCAGCACCCGAGCCGCCGTCGGTGCCCGGCGCGCCGTCGTCCGGGGCCTTCGCGGACGGGCCGCCGACGGCGTCCGCGGCGGCGCGCAGGGTGCCGGCGAGCCCGCGCGCGACCGACCGGACCGCCGACCCGGCGAGCGCGCGCAGCGGCACGGCTCAGGCCGTCGCGGTCGGCGGGACCTCCACCGCCACCGACGAGACGTGCGGCCTGACCGCGCGCCGGACGTCGTCGGCGCTGAGGTCGTGCTCCTCGTCGAGGTGCACCTCGAGGAAGCTGCCCCGGGCGTTCTCCGACACCCAGTCGGACAGCTCGGAGCTCGTCGTCCCGTGCTCCACGCGGACCGAGAAGATGGGCGGGTAGTCGTCGGACGAGGTGCGGATGACCTGGATCGGCATGGCGGGCCCCCGGGGTGCGTCGTGTCCTGCCAACGTCCTCCCGCGCCCGCCGGGTGTCAAGGGCGGTCGGGGGTCGCGCCGCAGGTCAGCGGCGGGCGGTCACGGCACGGTCGGGGCCGCGGGCCGCTCGTAGGGCGCCGTCATCGCGCCGTCGGGGTCGAGGCGCTCGAGCAGCGTGGTCGACGCGTCGCGCAGCGCGCGCAGCTGGGCCGGGGTGAGGGCGTCGACGACGAGCTCGCGGACCGTCGCGACGTGCCCGGGCGCTGCGTCGACGACGACGTCCCAGCCGGCGTCCGTGAGGCGCACGTTGGTCGCGCGCCGGTCCTCGGGGCACGCGGTGCGCTCGACGAGTCCCCGCTTCTCGAGCCGGCTGACGACGTGCGAGAGGCGCGGGAGCGTCGCGTTGGTGCGCGCGGCGAGCCCCGTCATGCGCAGGGTGCGGCCGGGCGCCTCGGACAGCATCGCGAGCGCGAGGTACTCGAAGTGCGTGAGCCCCGAGTCGCGGCGCAGCTGTGCGTCGAGCGCGCCGGGCAGCAGCTCGACGACGGCGATGAAGGGCAGCCAGGCGGCGAGCTCGTCGTCGTCGAGCCATCGGGTCGTCATGGGGCGAGCGTATCGCAATGGTTGACATGACAACTAACTCCGCCTAGGGTCATGGTTGTCGCATCAACCAATCGTCCGAACGAAGGAGTCAAGCGTGAGCACCGTGAGCATCATCGGGACCGGGGCCATGGGGTCCGCCATCGCCGACGTCGCGCGCCGTGGCGGCGCCGAGGTCGAGCTCGTCGGCCGCGACCACGCCGGGTCGGCCCTCTCCGGCGACGTCGTCGTCCTCGCCGTGCCGCATGCCGCCCTGCCGGAGCTCGTCCGGGCCTACGGCGACCAGCTCGCCGGCAAGGTCGTCGTCGACATCACCAACCCGGTCGACTTCGAGACGTTCGACGGCCTCACCGTCCCCGCCGGGTCGTCGGCCGCGGCCGAGCTCGCGCAGCAGCTGCCGCACGCGCGGGTCGTCAAGGCGTTCAACACGACGTTCGCGGGCACCCTCGCCGCGGGCACGGTCGGCCCGCTCACGACGACGGTCCTCGTCGCGGGCGACGACGCCGACGCGAAGGCCACCGTCGCGCGGCTCGTCGAGGCCGGCGGCCTCAAGGCCGTCGACGCCGGCTCGCTGCGCCGCGCCCGCGAGATGGAGGCCCTCGGCTTCCTCCAGATCACGCTCGCCGCGGCCGAGCGCATCGGCTGGACCGGGGGCTTCGGGGTGGCCGCGTGAGCGACCTGCTCCCCGCCGGCACCGACGTCGACGCCGTCACGCTGCACGTCGGCGACCTCGCCGGCCAGACCGCGTACTACCAGCGCGCGCTCGGGCTGACGACGGTCGCCGAGCGGGCCGGCGGCGTCGTCCTCGGGCGTCGCGGCGTCCCGGTCGTCGAGCTCGTGCACACGCCCGGGCTCCCGCAGCCCTCGCGCCGCCAGGCGGGCCTGTTCCACACGGCCGTGCTGTTCGAGACCGAGGCCGACCTCGCCGCCGCCGTGCTCACGGCCTCGCGCGACCCGCGCTCGCAGTTCGTCGGCAGCGCCGACCACCTCGTCAGCCAGGCGTTCTACTTCACCGACCCCGAGGGCAACGGCATCGAGCTCTACCACGACCGGGACCGGTCGCAGTGGGCGTGGGACGGCGGCATGGTCCGCATGGCCACCGACCACCTCGACCCGCGGCGGTTCCTCGAGGAGCACCTGAACGAGGTGTCGGTCGACGGGATCACCGACGCCGCCGCGCAGGTGGGCCACGTCCACCTGCAGGTCGGGGACGTCGCGAGTGCGCGGCGGTTCTACGTCGACGCCCTCGGGTTCGAGGTCACGTGCGAGTACCCGGGCGCGCTCTTCGTCGCGGCGGGCGGGTACCACCACCACCTCGCGGTCAACGTCTGGAACAGCCAGGGTGCCGGGCCGCGCGCCTCGACGCTCGGTCTCGGCGCGGTGCGCATCACGGTCCCGACGCGCGACGAGCTCGACGCGGCTGCCGACCGCCTGCGTCACCGTGGGCTCGCGGTCGCCGACGACGGTGCGGAGCTGCGCACCGAGGACCCGTGGCGCAACGCCGTGACCCTCGCGGTGGCCTGACGCTCACGTCTCGGTCGGGTGGGCCCAGAACTGCCGCTCTCGTCCGCTCGCCCACTGCGCGACCAGCACCGTCGCGTCGTCCTGGAGCACCCCGCGCTGGTGGTCGAGCACCTCGTGCATGAGCCGGCGCAGGGTCTCGGGCGCGGGGCGGGCGTCGTCGGCCGAGCGCTCGAGCTGGTCGGCGAGGCGTTCGAGCCCGTAGAAGCGGCCGGCCGGGTCGCGCGCCTCGGTCACGCCGTCGGTGTAGAGCACGGCCCAGTCGTCGGGCTCGAGCCACTCCTCGGCCACCTCGCCCGACCCGTCGCCGAGGCCCAGCAGGATGCGGCGACCGCCCCCGAGCTGCTTGACGACCTTGCCCCGCCGCACGAGCAGCGGCGCGGGGTGGCCGGCGTTGACGTAGCGCAGGCGGCCGGTCGCGAGCTCGAGCTGCGCGAGCACGCCGCTCACGTACATCTGCCGGTCCCACTGCTCGCCGACGGCCTCGTCGATCGCCGCGCACGTCTCGAAGAGCCCGAGACCCTCGCGCCGGCTGTTCCGGTAGGCCGCGAGCGTCACCGCGGCCACGAGCGTGCCGTTGAGGTCGTGGCCTGTCGCGTCGAACACCGCGAGGTGCGCGACGCCGTCGACGACGTTGTAGTCGAACGCGTCGGCCGCGACGCCGTAGCAGGGCTCGAGGATGCCGGAGACGACGAGCCCGGGGCAGCCGAAGGTCAGCGGCGGCAGGAGGCCCCAGAGGAGCTCTGACGCCACCGTCCGCCGCTGCCGCCGCGACAGCATCGTCAGCGCGTCCCCGTAGGGCGCCTTCGCGGCGACCATGTGCCCGGCCACGTGGGCGAGCAGGCGGTACCGGTCGACGACGGCGGGGTCGGTCGGGTCCGTGCCCTCGGGCAGCAGGAGCTCGATGACGCCGAAGCGGTGCACGCCGTCCAGGAGCGGGACCCAGAGCGCGCCGCCCTGCGGCAGCGGCTCGAGGCGCTGGAAGACGCGGCCGGCGACGGTGCCCTCGATGGGCACGACGTCCAGCGGCTCGGGCGGGGTCCCGCCGGGTGCGCACACCAGCACGCGCTGCTCGTAGTCGACGAGGTACATCCGCGCGCCCCAGCCCGCGAGCTCGGCGGCCCGTGCGACGACGGCCGGCAGCTCCCCGGGCGGCGCCTCGTGGACGTCGTCGAGGAACGACCGGAGCACGGACAGCGTGCGTGCACCCCCGGAGTCGTCCACCCCGTCAACGTACGGGCGCCCGCGCGGGACGGCGCGTCCGGGGCGTCGTGGCGGGGTGTTCAGGGGCCCGTCACCGTGGACTTACCCGGTGACCTCCGAGGCGTTATCGTTCGACGCGGAAGGCCCGCTGCACGCCCCCCTGAGCAGCGGGCCTTCCACACGCCCGGACCGGCGACCCCGAGCCTGGCCACCGGACAGGCACCGGACAGCCACCGGACGGGCACCGGACAGGCACCGGACAGGCAGACCCGCGACCCGGCCGACCGGCCGACGAGGAGGCACCGTGCAGCTCACCGTGACCGTCGCCGAGGCGCTCTCGCTCGCCGCCGCGAAGCAGCCGCTGCCGCCGTTCGTGCGGTCGGTGGACGCCGAGGGCTCGACGCTGCGGCTGCGCGTCGACATCTCGCGCCTGCCCGACGCGCCGTCCGCGCTGCGCTTCGTCGCCGCGGCGGTGGGCACGGTCGACGTCGTCGTCCGCTTCACGGGCTACGCCGACGGCGTCGCGACGCTCGCGGTGACCTCGCAGGCGCGCGGCCTCCCGGTCCACACGCTGCTCAACGCGCTCACCGACACCGCGACGGCACAGCTGCGCCGCCGCGGGCTCGGCGACGTGGTCGAGATCCGCCGCGGTGCGAGCGAGCCGACGGTCGCCGTCCACGTGCAGCGTGCCGTCGAGGCGCGCACGGCCGGGCTCGTCGTCACCGCCGTCGACCTGCGTGACGCGACCGTGCACGCGACGGTCGCGGTCGGCCCTCCGGGGACGGTCCGCCTGCCCTGATACCGGTGCGGTCGCGCGCCCGGGGATCACCCGTCCGGCGGCTCTCGAGCCGGAACCGCCCGGTGTTACCGTTCACACGGACCCGCTGCTCCCCCCCTGCGCAGCGGGTCCACTTCTTTGCCCCGCCGCGGCGACGCGGCCGTCCTCGCCCCGCCGCGGCGACGTGGTCAGCCGCGTGGCTTGAGGCGGTGGTTGGGCATGGGCGGGGCGGGCAGCGGCGCGTGCGGGTGCCCGACGACGACGCCGAAGCGCGACCCGCTCCCCGGTGCGTGCGTGCGGACGTCCGGCGCGTCGTCGGCGGCGAGGTCCGCGGCGTGCGGGTCTCCGTCCGCGGGGTCGCCCGTCGCGTCGACCCGGGCGTCGTCGGCGCCGATCTCGGCCTGCCAGCGGCGCCGTGCCGCCTCGACCTCGGCGTGGTCGCGCCCGATGAAGTTCCACCACATGACGATCTGCTCGCCCAGCGGCTCGCCGCCGATCAGCAGCACGCGCAGGTCCTCGCCGACGTCGGCGCGCAGCGTCAGCGCGTGCGCGCCGGGAGCGACGTGCAGCAGCTCCGCGCGGTCGGCGTGGGCCGCCGCCGACGGCGGGACCGCGGCCGGCCCGGGCGTCGTCGCTGCGCCGTCGCGCGCCTCGTCCGGGCGCGCGACGTGCGGCTCGACCGTCACGCCCCCGCGGTCCACGAGCACGCCGTGCTCGAAGGTGGGGTCGACGTCGACGGTCCACGCCGTCCCCGCACGCAGCACCACCTCGGCGCCGACGAGTGGCGAGAAGGTCGGCACGGGCGACGTCGTCCCGGCGAGCGAGCCGAGGAACACGCGCGCCTCGCCCGACGGGAGCGGGGTCACCGGCGGGACGTGGTGGTCGAACCGCGGGGCGGTGTCGCGGTCGCGCTCGGGCAGCACCGTCCAGAGCTGGACGCCGTGCAGGACGGTCGTCGCGTCGGTCGAGTCCTCGGAGTGGCTGATCCCGTGCCCGGCGGTCATGAGGTTGAGCTGGCCCGGCCGCACGACGACGTGCGTGCCGAGGCTGTCCCGGTGCTCGACCTCGCCCGAGAACAGCCAGCTCACGGTCTGCAGGCCCGTGTGCGGGTGGGGCGGGACGCGCATGCCGCCCGTCGCGGCGACGTCGTCGGGGCCGTAGTGGTCCGCGAAGCACCACGCGCCGATGAAGGAGCGCGCGCGCTGGGGGAGCGTGCGGCGCACCGTCATCGCGCGCGGACCGCCGAGCGGCACGTCACGCGGCGTGAGCAGCTGCGTGGTGCCGGCCGTCGTGCCGTCCGCGCCAGTGCAGAGCACCTCGGTCGGTGCCGTGTCGAGGTTGGTCATCGCCGCTCCGTCCAGGGGTCCCACAGGAGGCAACACCGCGATGACCGTGCCTATTCTCGGCGGACCCGAGCCGAGGAGGCACCCGTGAGCGACACCGTGAGCGACCTGCAGGTCAGGGACGACACGACCGCGCTGCGCTACGAGCTGGTCTCCGGCGACGACGTCATCGGCCACGCGACGTACCGGTGGCAGAGCGGTCGCGTCGTCGTCGAGCACACCGTCGTCGACCGCGAGCGACGCGAGCAGGGCAAGGGGTCGACGCTCGCGCGCGGGGTGCTCGACGACCTGCGCTCGCGGGGGCTCAAGGTCGTCCCGCAGTGCCCGTTCATCGCGTCGTTCATCGACGAGAACCCCGAGTACCGCGACCTGGTCGACGAGACGCCCGACGACGTCTGACCGGGCGCCCGACGTCCGAGCGGTCACTCGCGCGGCGTGTCGTCGGGCCTCGCCGGACGCGGCGTTCCTACCCTGGGCACAGCGAAGGCCCCTCGGAATAGGCGTCCGAGGGGCCTTGCTGCGGGCGTCCCCTGTGCCACCGCGAGGTGGCGGGTGACCCGGGTCGGTGTCCCGTGTCGGCCGGTCCTGCGGTTGCCCGCGGTCCCGGTCGGGGCCGTCCTCCGGCCGGTCCGTCGGACCGTCGCGTCACCGTACGCGCCCGGGTGGGTCGCCCCACCCGGCCCCGCGCAGGTCGCCCTGCGCGAGGGGCCCGGCCGTTCTCCGGTCGGTACCGGCCCGAGGTGCGGACCGGGTCTCCCCGGTACCGCTACGGCTCGCGTCCCTCCCGGTCTCCCGGTCGGTCCGGCGTCGCCCTCGTGCCGATGAGGAAGTTCTAGACCCCCCGGAGAACGCCCCGCAAGCACTTGGTGAACCCGGTTTTCGTCCACCGTCCACGCACAGGTTTGTCCACAGCTGTGGGTGGTGCTGGCGTGCTCTCCGCACAGCCCTGTGGATGAAATCTGTGCATGAGAGCGGCCGTGCCGAGAGTCGCGCACCGCGTCCGGGGACCGCTGTGCTCGACGCGGCTCCCCGCTCGCTCCCGGCGCGCCTCCCGCGCCCCGCGGTCCGGAACTGCCGTGCCCCCGCGCCGATGCTCCGCGTACGGTCCTCCGCGCGGTGGCGGACCCCGCCACCGACCAGACCACGCGGCGCCGGGACCGGCTCCGCACGCACGAGGAGGCGACGATGCAGCACCCGTTCCCACGGGGCTGAGGGCGGCAGCGGTCGCGTCGCCGGGGTGGTGGCCTGACCGGGGAAGGTCCGTGCCGGAATGCGGGACGGACCTTCCCCGAAGGTCGCCTCGGGGTCGCTGGCCGCCGGCCGCACGACGTCAGCGCGGCTTCGTCGCCTTGCCGTCGAGCCACAGCGTGTCGGTCTCGTCGCGGTGGACCCCGTCCGAGCCGACGTGCTCGGTGCTGATCTGCGGACCCTTCTTGATGACGTGCACCAGCGCCATCGCGTGCCCGCGCCCGAGGCCGTGCTCGTCGGCGAGCCAGGTGAGGATCGTGCCCGCCTTGACGGACGGGTCGTCGTACCCCCGCTCCTTCGCCTGGTCGACGAGCTGGCGCGGCGTGAGCCCGGTCCTGTCCTCGATCGCGTCGAGGTAGGCCTGGAACGACATGGTGGGTCCCTTCGGTCGGCTCGCGTGACGGTGCTCCGTCGTGGTGGTGCTGACCTGCCGGGACGGCGGAACTGAGCGTCCGCGCCCGATGTCAGGCGTCCCCGCGGTTCTCCTGGACCATGACGTCGGACGCGTGGATGCAGACCATGCGCAGGCGACCGGTGCCCGTGGCGACGAACCGGTGCCAGGTGTTCGCCTGCACGACCGCGACCTCGTCGGCCCGGACGCGCACGACGTCGTCGCCGAGCGTCACCTCCGCCTCGCCCTCGATGACGACCCACGTCTCCGTGTAGGGGTGACGGTGCAGCGGCGGGCCCTGGCCCGGGTCGGCGTCGACGGCGAAGAACGAGACGCCCGAGCCGTGGTCGCGGCCCTCGAACCGGGCCGTGCGCGCCCCGTCGGGGCGGAGCGACGCGAGCGCGACGACGGGCGGTGCTGTGCTCATGCTGTTCCCCTCTGCTGCGGTCGGTGCGTTCGACGGGCCTCGCCCCCGGCGCCCGCCCGCAACGCTTCCAGAGGGGCGCGACCGCGCACAGCCCTCGGGCCGGCGGTGTCAGCGCCCGTACACCTCGAGCTCCTCGACGCGCACGCCACCCGTCCCGTACGCCGACGTGACGCGCAGCCGGACCCACCGTGCGGCGACGTCGGGCAGCACCCACGTGTGCGGTCCCTCGGTCGCGCCGAGCGTCGCGGTCGCCGCCGTCGTCCACGTCGCGCCGTCGGTCGAGGTCAGGACGACGACGTCGCGCGGACCGGAGCCGACGCGCGAGAACACGCGCACCGAGTCGACCGTCGCCGACCGGCCGAGGTCGACCGTGAGGTCCTGCGGCGCCGTCGCCGTCGGTCGGCGGAGCGAGCCCCACGACGTCGCCGACGAGTTGTCCACGGCCCGTGCGGGCTTCGACCCCGAGGAGACGGTGGACGTCGCCGTCGCGGGACGCAGGTAGGCGAGGTTCGGTCGTGGGTCGAACCGGTCGTGCACCGAGAGCTCGCGGATGGACACCCACGACGTCGTCGTCCCGACCACGCCGGTCACGGTGAGCCGGACGTACCGGGCGTTGACCGTGGCGGCGAGGGTGTCGAGCGTCGTCCCCGCGACCGGCGCGGCCGTCCGGTCGACCACGGGCGTCCACGTCGCGCCGTCGACCGACGTCTCGACGCGGTACCGGTAGGCGCGGTCCGCGTACGGGACGAGCTGGACGTTGCTCACGCGCTGGGCCGCGCCGAGGTCGACCGTCAGCGACTGCGGGAAACCCGACGCCGACCACCGCGTCGTCATGTCGCCGTCGACCGCGCGCGGCGCCTCGTTGCCGGCCTGCTGCGCGGTCGCGGTGACGGGTCGCCCCGTCGACGCCGGACCCGTGAGCCGCGCCATCTCGCTGCCCGCGAGCAGGAACGCTCCGACGCAGAACGGCGGCGAGTCGACGTGCAGCGTGCCCGCCGACGTCGCGGTCGGTGCGGTGCGCGGCGCGCCGGCCGTGTAGGGCGCCCCGGGCACGAAGCCCACGTACTGGCACCCGGACACGAAGCCGCTCGGGCGCAGCGCGACGGTCGTGAGCCCGCGCCACGCCTTGACCAGCACCGGCAGGTACGTCGCGCGGTCGAGCACACCGGTCCGGACGCCGTACCCGATCGCGTACGCGATGAGGCCCGTGGCGCTGGTCTCGGGCTGCGGGAACGCCGACGGGTTCGTCAGGCTCGGTCGCCACAGGCCGTCGCTGCCCTGGAGCGTGCGCAGCCGGTCGGCCGTCCCGGCGAGCATGTCGCGGTACGTCGCGGCCCGAGGGTCGCCGGGCGGGAGCGTCTCGAGCACCTGCGCCATGGCCGCGACGACCCAGCCGTTGCCCCGTCCCCAGAAGACCTTGGACCCGGACGCGTCGCGCGTCCCGACGTAGCGGCAGTCGCGGTACCAGAGCCGCTCGGCGGCGTCGTACAGGCCGCGCTGGGTCGCGGTGCACGGGAAGACCGTCGTCCACCCGTCGTCGCGGACGTGCGCGAAGAGCGCGTCGAGCTTCGTGAGGTACGCCGGGTCCCCGGTCCTCCGGGCCGCGTGCACCCACGCGGGCAGGCCCATGTACAGCGCGTCGACCCAGTAGTACTGCGACAGCGGCAGCCCCGTGAGGTCGCGCGCCATCTGCGCGTCGAACGCCGTCAGCGACGCGCGCGGGTCGAGCGCCGCCAGGTCGACGTACACCTGACCGGCCTTGACGCAGTCCGGGTTGAGCGTGGTCGAGCACGGCAGCGCCCAGGAGCTGCGCGTGCCCCAGGCGACGGCCTGCTCGAGGAACCTCTGGTCGCCCGCCGTCGTGAAGAGCCGCGTGCCGCCGTCGGCGTACGTCGCCCACGACCAGCCGTTGCGGGTCACGGTCGTGAGCGGCCACGTCGGCGCGTAGTAGTCGGCCGCGCGGCGCGTCGCCTCGAGGACCGCGGCGTGGGTCGGGATGTCGAGCGTCCCGACCACCGGGAGCGCGACCGCCGTCGGCGAGGCGCCCGTGGCGGCGGGGGCGTCGGGCGGGCCGGCGTCAGGGTCGGCCGCCGCAGGTGCGGCGCTGCCCGCGGCGAGGAGTGCGACGACGGCGAGGCCCACCACGGCCTGACGGCCACGGGACCGCGCGCGGATCGGGGTCGGACGGAGCATGACGACTCCTCCCGGCGCGGCCGGGGCCACCCCCTGGCGGTCGCCGACCTGCGCCCGCCTCATCGTGCGCCCGTGCGCGACGACGGCGGAAGACCAGGACGAATCGGACATCGCCAGGTCACCCGATCGGCCCAGCGGTGCAGGCATCGGCGGCCACCGACGACGTCCCGAGCGCTCGGCCGACCCGCGCGCGCCCACCGCCGGCACCAGCAGGTGCGCGAGGTGGACGACGAGGTCGTCAGCCCCGCACGTCGTGGAGGTGGTGGACGACGTCGTGCAGGAAGTACTGCCCCAGCGTGAGCACCGTGAACCGCGACCCGTTGCTGCGCAGCCCGGGGCGGTCCCACGCGTCGTCGTGCACCGCGTGGAAGCGGGCCGTGATCGCGTCCGCGGCCGAGCGCACCTCGCGCGCGACGACGGCGGGGTCCTGCTCGGCGTAGCGCTCGGCCTCGGCGGTCGCGTCCTGGTCCCAGTTCTCGAAGGTGGGCGAGTCCTCGCTGAGCATGAGCCGCACGCGCCGGTCCATGACGCGGCACACGTCGCGCACGTGCGCGCCGTACTCCAGCGGTGACCAGACGGTCGGCTCGGGGCGCTCGCGGACCTCGGGGCGCGCGAGGACGACCTCCCACGCCTGGGCGCACTCCTGCGTCAGCCGGGGGATCTCGGGCCCGGTCACCGAGGTCGCGACGAACGCGCACTCGGGGCAGGGGCGCTCGAGCACCCAGGTCCAGTCCTTGGTGTCGGGCTCGATGCTCATGGGCCGACCCTAGGGCCGCGCGGGTCGCCGGGCAGTCGGCACCCACGCCCCACGCAGCGGGGCAGTGGGCACGGACTGCAGCGCCGCCGCGAGCTCCTGCACGTAGAGGTCCATCTGCACGACGCGGTCGGCCGCCCACAGGGCGGGCCCCTCGCTGTAGGCGTTGAGCGCCACGGTCGTCGCCTCGTCGACGTAGCCGGGCAGCGCGACGAACGTCCGGAAGCCGAACGACCTCGCGGTCCGGTTCCACGCCGGCCAGCGCTCGTCGGTGTCGAGGTCCTCGACGACCACCGAGGACAGCTCGTCGATCGCGGTGATGCACGGCCCGGAGCCGTCACGCTCCTCGACGCGGTCGCACGCCGCGGCCCGGTCGTCGTTGCTGGCCACCTGACGGACCACGCCGTCCCTGCGGACCATGAGGCTGCACGGGACGTCCGCGCCCAGCCGGGCGCCGGCCCCTGCCGCGTACTGGTCGAGCGTCGTCTGCACGTCGCCACCGGAGTCCTTCCGGCGCCGCACGCGCCAGGGCCGGTGACGGGCACCCTCGTGGGTGGTGGTCGACCAACGACCCGTCCAGTCTCACACACGCAGCCCGGCCTGGACCGGCCGGACGACGAGGGATGTGTGATCCTGGGAGGACACCGTCGCCAGCCTCTCGACTCCCGGCGGTCGCACCCTGGGCGCTGGTCCGCGCGCCTCGGGTAACCGGGACCGAGGAGGGACCGATGGGCATCCACGCTCCCGAGGTCCACGTGCTCCTCCAGGACCTCGACGGCGGCGGTGCTCGGTGGTGGCTCGAGCGCGGCGGTCCCGAGCCGTCCCGGACCGTCATGACGCTCCGCACGCCGCCGCGTCGCGGTGCCGTGTGGGTCGCTAGGCACTGGACGACCGACCGCGCGGCCGAGTCCGGGGTCGCACCCTCGCGCCTGCCCGACATCGCGCTGCTGACCAGCGAGCTCGTCGGGAACGCCGTCGTGCACGGCTCGGGCGGCGAGGTCGAGGTCCGGTTCAGCGTCGACCCGGAGCGCGTCACCGTCGCGGTGTCCGACGCGAACCTCGACCCGCCCGAGGTGCGTCGCACCGGACCCGCGACGCCCGGCGGGCAGGGGATGCGTCTGGTCGAGCTGCTCGCCACGAGCTGGGGTCACCACCGGCTCCCGCAGCGGCGCGGCAAGACCGTGTGGTTCGCCATCGCGCTGTAGCGCCCGCGCCGCGCACCTACGCTCCCACCATGAGGCGCAGGAGCGACGCCGAGATGGTCGTCGTGGAGCTGACGGACGCCGACGACGCGTCAGCGTCGCCGTCCGCCCCGTCTGCGGCAGACGCGTCCCGACCCGAGGGCGGCACGCCGTCGGCGGTCGGTGGCGCGTCGGACCGTGCACGACGCCGAGGGCGGCGCACCGGTGCGCTCGCGCTCGCGGCCACGCTCGCCGTCGGCGCGGTCGTGGCGGCCAACGTCGTCGAGCAGCGCGCGGAGGCGGCACGGCGTGCGGCGCTGGTCGACCTCCCGGGCGTCGTCGCGCCCCTGCCGTCGGCCCCGGTGGAGCTGTGGCGCGCGACGGGCTGGTCGGAGGCCGACGTCGTCGGGGACGCGCTCCTGGTCCGGGGCGGCGACGGCGGCGCCGAGCTCAGGGACGTCGGCACCGGGGCGGTCCGGGCCGTCGTGGGCGGGGACGGGCGCGCGTGCACCGTCGTCCCGGCGTCCGCGATCCCGGGCGTCGAGCCGTCGAGCCTCGTCTCGTGCCGCACCCAGCAGCGCGACGGTGGGTACGCGGTCGACCTCCTCGACGCCGACGGCGCGGCGCTCGCGAGCGTCGTGCTCCCCGGCGAGGTCCTCCTCGAGCAGCAGGTCGACGACGACGTCGTGCACGTCGTCCGCACCCCGGACGGGTCGGTGCAGGTCCGGCGGACCGAACCCGCCACGGGGGACGAGCGCTGGGTGCACCGCTCGTCGGTGCGCGCCGGCGACGACGCCTGGGCGGTCGTCGCGGTCGACCGCGTGCTCGTCATGGGTGCCGACAGCTCGCGGTCCGCGGTCGCGCTCGACGACGGTGCCGAGGTGGCGCGGACGGAGGACGACGGCGTCGTCGTCCTCGACGTCCTGCCCGACGGGCGCCGCCTCGAGGCCGTGCTCGCGCTGCGTACGCGCATGCGGGTGTCGTCGCCCGACGGCGACGTGCTCTTCGAGGAGGAGGGCGGTCCCGCGACCTACACGCTCGACCCGGCAGCGCGCGAGGTGGTGCTCCGCGACCTCACCGGGCCAGGGCTGCGGGTGCACGACCTGGCGTCGGGCGACGTCGTGTGGACGATCGAGGACGACGACGTCTGGCCGGTGCTGCACCTCGCCGACGTGCTCGTCGTGACGGCAGGGCACCAGCTCCAGGGCTGGGACCCGCGGACAGGTCAGCGGCTGTGGACGCGGGACCTCCCGGCGTCGCAGTGGTCGTCGGTCCTCGGTCCGGAGTCGGTCATCACCGACGGCGCGCGCGTGATGGTGCCCGAGCCCGCGTCCGACGGGCCCGAGCTCGTCGCGGTCGACCTCGCGTCGGGCGACGACTCGTGGCGCGTCCCGCTCCCGGACGCCGCGGACCGCGTCGTCTCCGCCCGCGGGCGGATCCTCGTGCTGGGCGGGGGTGATGTCGTGGTCCTCGGCGCGCGCTGACCCCGCGGCCCCACGCACGCCGCGGGGTCCGCGCACGCCGTCGGGTGGGAGAATGGTCCGGTGCCGAAGATCATCGGCGGTTCTCTGAGCGAGCACCGCGAGCAGACCCGCAACAAGCTGTTCGCGGCGCTGTCGGCACTCATGGCCGAGCGCGGGTTCGACTCGATCACGCTCGCGGAGATCGCGGCAGCCGCGGGCGTCGGCCGCACGGCCGTGTACAACCACGTGCCGGACAAGGAGACGCTGCTCCTGGAGTTCATCACCCACGAGACCGACCAGTGGGTGTCCTCGCTCGAGCGCGCGCTCGACGGGCTCGACGACCCGGTGCTCCAGCTGCGCGCCTACATCCGGCAGCAGGCCCGGCTCAAGCGCGTGTTCCACCTGCCCACTGGCCCGGAGCTCCGCACCCTCCTGTCGCCCGAGATGCAGCGCCGCCTGCGCGAGCACGCCGTGCCCGTCGAGGGGATCCTGCGGCGCATCCTCACCGACGGCATGGAGTCCGGCGCGTTCGCGCGGCAGCCGCTCGAGACGACCGTCCCGCTCGTGCACGCGTGCCTGTCGAGCCGCAGCGTGCCCGACGACGGCCCGGGGCGCGACGAGGCGGTCGCGGCGACCGAGGCGTTCGTGCTGCGCGCCGTCGGCGCCACGGAGACGACCGCGGCGAGCCCCGCCCGCGCCGACGAGGTCGAGGCCGCGCTCGGGGAGTGACCCCGGGGCCGGACGGGCGGTGACCGTCGCGACGCCGTCGGCGTGCCGCCGGACGCGCGCGCGGGCAGGCTTGCAGGCATGCCCGACGCGACCGCCCCCGCCATCGACCCCGCCTCGCCGCTGGACAGTGACCTCACCGCCGCGGTGGCCAGGACGGCCGACGCCGCCCAGCGCCTCGCCGACGAGCTGCCCGACCTGCTCGACGCCCGGGGCTGGACGGTCGCGACCGCCGAGTCGCTCACGGGCGGGACCGTCGCGTCGGTGCTCGCCGCGGCGCCGTCCGCGCAGGAGTGGTTCCGGGGGAGCGTCGTCGCCTACACGTCCGAGGTGAAGTTCGGCCTGCTCGACGTGCCCGAGGGGCCCGTCGTCACCGAGGAGTGCGCGCGCACGATGGCGACGTCGACCGCGCGGCTGCTCGGCGCCGACCTCGTCGTGGCCGTGACGGGCGTCGGCGGCCCCGAGCCCGACGAGGGCGAGCCCGCCGGGACCGTGTGGTTCGCGGTCGTCTCGCCCGACGGCGTGCACACCGAGAAGGTGGTGTTCGACGGCGACCCGGCCGAGGTCCTCGCGCGGACGTCCCAGGCGGCCATCGGGCTGCTGCGGGACACTGCGCGGCGTGACTGAGCACGACGGCCCGACCGCCCCCGCGCCTGCCGGCGCCCGCACAGCGTCCGCGGAGCTGGCTCCCGAGGAGCAGCACCTCGGCCACGGGCTGCGCGTCCGTCACCTCACGATGATGGGCCTCGGCTCGGCGATCGGCGCCGGACTCTTCATCGGCACGGGCCAGGGGATCGCGATCGCCGGACCCGCGATCCTCGCCTCGTACGCGATCGCGGGTCTGCTCATCGTGCTGGTCATGCGGATGCTCGCCGAGCTCGCCGCCGCCCTGCCGTCGAGCGGCTCGTTCTCGACGTACGCCGAGGCCGGGATCGGGCGCTGGGCCGGGTTCACGCTCGGCTGGGTCTACTGGCTCACGCTGATCATGGTGCTGGGCGTCGAGATCACGGCGTCGTCGGCGATCATCCACAGCTGGGTCGCCCTGCCGCAGTGGCTCATCGCCGTCGTGCTCGTCGTCGGGTTCGCGGCGGTGAACCTCGCGGGCGTGCGGAGCTTCGGGGAGTTCGAGTACTGGTTCGCGGCCCTCAAGGTCGGCGTGATCGTCGTCTTCCTCGTGGTCGGCGTGCTGCTGGTGCTGGGGGTGCTGCCGGACCGCGACCCGGTCGGGCTGACCAACCTGCTCGGCCACGGCGGGTTCGCACCCGAGGGCCTCGCGGGGATCGCGGCCGGGCTGCTCGTGGTGGTCTTCGCGTTCGGCGGCATCGAGATCATCACGATCGCCGCCGCCGAGTCCGACGACCCGCAGCGCTCGATCGCCCGCGCCGCCCGGACGATCGTGTGGCGGATCCTGCTGTTCTACGTCGGCTCGGTGGCGATCATGGTTCTCGTGCTGCCGTGGACGTCGCCCGAGCTCGTCGGCGGGCCGTTCGTCGCGGTGCTCGGCGAGGCGGGCATCCCCGGGCTCGCGGCGATCATGGAGGTCGTCGTCGTCGTCGCGCTGCTCTCGGCGTTCAACGCGAACGTCTACGGCACGAGCCGGATGGCGTTCTCGCTCGCCGAGCGCGGCGACGGCCCGCCCGTGCTGACCGCGGTGTCGCGGCGCGGCGTCCCGTGGGTCGCCGTCGTCGTCTCCGTCGTCTTCGCGCTGGTCAGCGTGCTGCTCAACTGGCTGCTGCCCGAGACGCTGCTCGGGGTCCTGCTGAGCGCGGTCGGTGCGTCGCTCCTCGTGATCTGGATCGCGATCGCCGTGTCGCAGCTGCGGCTGCGCCCTCGTCTTGAGGCGACGGGGCGCCCGCTGACCGTGCGCATGTGGGCGTTCCCGTACCTCACGTGGTTCACGCTCGCGCTGCTCGGCGGGATCGTGCTGCTCATGCTGACCGACGACGCCGCACGCCGGCAGGCCCTCGCGACGACCGTCCTCGTGGCCGGCGTGGCGGGCATCTACGCGGTCCGCGAGCGGCTCCGGGAGCGCCGCCCCGCCGCGGGGTGAGCCGCCCGGCCGCGGCGTGAGCGGCCCGGCGGAGCCGGGCGTCGCTCAGCCGTGCAGCGGGAGCGTGAGGACCTGGGGACCGCCGTCGACGACGCGGACCGGGACGCCCCAGTCCTGCTGGTTGAGGTGGCACGCCGGGAACTCGATCGACGGGTCGGCGTCGCACGACGCCGCCTGCGCCGTCACGTGGAGGACGCCCTCGGCGACCTCGGGGTTGATGCGCAGCACGCGCTCGAGCGGCACGTCGTCCCCCGCTCCGTCGAGCAGCAGCTCGGGCGGGGTCGAGGACACCTGGAGCCGCGTCGACGGGCCGAACCGGTCGTCGTACTTCTGGCCCGTCGCGGGCGTGAAGACGACGTCGAGCCGGACCTCGCCCGCGCCGACCTCGCTCACGGGCCGCTGCGTGCGGTGCGCGCCCGCGTCGAGGATCTCGCCGGACAGCCGTGCGGGCAGGCGCAGCCGCGTGATCCGGTGCGCCGCGGACTCGACGACGAGCAGGTCGATCGCGCCGTCGTCGTGCACGTCGACGAGCAGGCCCGACGGCTCGGCGAGGTCTCGCGCGAGCGTCGTGACCTCCCCCGTCCGGTCGCCCCCGGGCGCACCCTCGCCGCCCGCCACACCCGCGGGGGCGCCCACGACGGCGTCCGCGGCCGGGGCCCAGCGGCGGACCGCGCCGTTGTAGGTGTCGGCGATCGCGACCGACCCGTCGGGCAGGACGGCGACGCCCAGCGGGTGCTGCAGCAGCGCCTGGGCGGCGGGCCCGTCGCGGTGACCGAAGTCGAACAGGCCGGCGCCGACGGCGGTGCGCGCGGTGACCGTCCCGCCGGCGGGCTCGAGCCAGCGCAGCGCCGAGACCTCGGAGTCGGCGAGCCAGATCCGCCCGTCCGGTCCGACGGCGAGGCCGGAGCTCTGCGCGAACCACGCGTCGTCGCCAGGGCCGTCGAGCAGACCCTCGTTCATCGTCCCCGCGATCCGGTCGATCGACCCCTGCTCGGGGTCGAACGCCCAGATCGTGTGGTTGCCGGCCATCGCGACGACGAACGCGGCGAGGTCCTCGGACCAGGCGACGTCCCACGGCGACGAGAGCTTGTGCCGCAGCGCCAGGGGCAGGGGCGGCGTCTCCAGCGGTGCGCCGAGCGTGATGGTCAGGGCCGAGCCGAACGCCGTGCCGGCCTCGAGCGCGTGCGCGGGCCCGTCGGTGAGGAGGCCCTCCGCGGGGTCGGGCAGCACGTTGTCGGACGCGCCGACCATGTACTGCTGACCGGTGCCCGCGAGCGTCGTCACCGTGCCGTCGTCGAGGCGCACGCCGCGCAGCGCGTGGTTGACGGTGTCCGCGACGACGACGTCGTAGCCCACCCGGTCGCGCAGCTCGTCCGGGACGAGGCACAGCCCGTTGGGCTCGCTGAACCGTGCGTCGGCGGGGCCGCCGTCGACGAGGCCGCGCTCACCCGAGCCGATGCGGCGCACGAGCGTCTCGCCGTCGTCGGCGAGCTCCGCCAGGCTGTGGTGCCCCGCGTCCGCGACGAGGAGGTTGCCGCTCGGCAGGCGGATCGCCTTGGCGGGGAAGCGGAGCGTGCGCGACTCGACCGCGGGCGGCACGTACGGGCCGTCGCCACGGTGCAGCGTGCCCTTGTCCTCGTGCTCGGCGACGAGCTCGCGGACCAGGACCTCGACGTTGTGCTTGTGCCCCTCGCCGGCCATGTGGGCGACGATGTAGCCCTCCGGGTCGACGACGACGAGCGTCGGCCACGCACGCGCCGAGTACGCCGACCACGTCGTCAGGTCGGGGTCGTCGAGGACGGGGTGGTGCACCTCGTACCGCTCGACCGCGGCCGCGAGCGCGACCGGGTCCGCCTCGTGCACGAACTTGGGCGAGTGCACGCCGACGACCACCAGGACGTCGCGGTACTGCTCCTCGAGCTCGCGCAGCTCGTCGAGGACGTGCAGGCAGTTGATGCAGCAGAACGTCCAGAAGTCGAGCAGGACGACCTTGCCGCGCAGGTCCGCGAGCGTCACGTCCTTGCCGCCGGTGTTGAGCCAGCCGCGGCCGACGAGCTCGGAGGCGCGGACCTTGGGGAGGCGGGAGCTGGTCACGTGGGTAGTGAACACGACCACCCCGCGCCGTATGCCGCGGCGTCCGCACGGCGGTCGGCCGCCGCGCGCGGGCCTCAGCCCCGCGCGCGCCGCGCGGGCCTCAGCCCTGCGCGGTGATCCGCCCGACGACCCGCACCTCGACGGGTACGCCGTCGATCGTGCGCGGGAGGTCGTCGTCGGCGGGGGAGTCGAGGTTGACGCACACCGCGTAGCCCTGGCGGAGGCGGGTCACCCCGATGCCGCGGACGCCGTGGTGGTACCTGAGGTCCGCACGGAGGCGCGACTTCACGGCACGTGCCTGCTCCAGGTCGGCCATCGCGCACCCCGTCCTGGCACCGGACGGGCCGGGGGCCTCAGCCCTCGAGCGCGGCGCCCAGCGCCTCCAGCACAGCGTCGATCGGGTTGACGTACGTCAGCCCCGCCCCATTCTCGCCGCCCGTCTCGCTCCCGGCAAAGAGGAGGCCGACCGCGGCGCACGTCCCGGGCAGGTAGACGAGGGACCCGCTGTCGCCGCCGCGCGAGAACGGGCCGTCCCCGAGGCCCTCGACCTCGACCTGGCCGTCGAACGACACGTCGCCGGTCCCCGGGCCGTAGCCCACGACCACGTCGTCGAGCTCGATCGCGGTGATGCGGCCGCGCGTCGTGCCCGTGGTGCGGCCGATCTTCTCGACCGTCTCCGCCCCGAGCACCGTGCTCGTCGTCGTGACGCGACCGGCCGGGTACTCGAGCACGACGTCGTCGTCGGTCAGCAGCGCGACCGCCGCGTCGACCCGCGCGGGGGCGCCCGCGTCGAGCGGGACGTACGCGGCGAGGGTCCCGACCTGGTCCTCGGGCGCGCTGCCGCCGTCGGCGGGACCGGGCTGGAGGACGACGTCGCCCTCGCGCGCGTCGGGGGAGCCGGCGAGCACGTGGTAGTTCGACAGCGCGTGCAGGACGCCGCCGACGCGCACGAACGCGCCGAGCGTCCCGGCGGTGACGTCCACGTGCGCGATCGACACCCCGGGCCGCAGGGGCCGCACGCGCCCCGTCTCGCCGACCGCCTGCGCCGTCACCACGGGCGGCCGCGGACGCGGCGCGTCGCCGTCCCCACGGTGCGCGCCCTGCCCCTCGCGGGCCTGCCCTGCGTGCGGCGTCGTCGGCGGGACGGCCCTGATTCGTCCGGTGCGGCGCACGTCCACGACGTCCCCGGCGTGGGCGGCCGCGCGGCGCGCGAGCATGCGGGCGGTCGGCACGCCGAGCCGGTACCGCACCGCGACGCCGTACCCGCCGTCGGGCCGGGGGGCGAGGCCGAGCGCGAGGAGCGGCCCGGACGCGGCCGCCTGCGCCGACGGCCGCGCCGCGACGGTCTCCCGCAGGAAGCCCGCGAGCTCGGCCTTGGCGCGCCGTGCCCCGTCGATGTCCATGCCGCCGTGCGGCGCGTCGCTCGTCCCCATGCGTCCCCCTGTCGTCCGGCCGGTTCCCCGGCGGTGCTGGTCCGAGTCTGCCGCGCACCCCCGACACGGGGCGCGCGGGTACGCTCGACGCCCCGGCACGCCGCCGGGACGCGAAGGAGCCGCATGACGACGTCGCTGGTCACCGCGCTGCGGTCGGTCACCGGTCCGTACCGCGCCTCGAATCAGGACTCCGTGGGCTGCTCGACCGAGTACGCCTTCGTCGCGGACGGCGTCGGCGGGCACGTCGGCGGCGACGTCGCCTCGTGGACGGTCGCGCACCGCCTCATGTCCGCGCTCGCCCCGCACGACGCCCGCCGCATGTCGCGCGACGATCTCCGCGAGCTGCTCGCCCAGGCCAACGCCGACCTCGCGCTCCGGTCCGCGCGGGACGCCGACCTCGCGGGCATGGGCACGACGTTCACGGGCATCTTCTGCGGCGACGACGACGTGCGCGTGGTCCACGTCGGCGACTCGCGCGCCTACCGCCTGCGCGACGGCCGGCTCGAGCGCGTCACGCGCGACGACTCCCTCGTGCAGCTCATGATCGAGGCGGGCCAGCTCGACGAGGCCACCGCTCAGCACCACCCCCAGCGCAACATCATCGTGCGGTCGCTCGCGGGGCGACGCCGGGACCCCGAGGACGTGACGATCCTCGACGAGCCGGCCGCTGCCGGGGACCGCTGGCTGCTCGTGAGCGACGGCGTCACGGACTACCTGACCGACGACGAGGTCGCGGCCCTGCTCGCGGACGCGACCGACGTCGAGGACGCCGCGGACCGTCTCGTCGCGGCGGCGGAGGCCGCGGACTCGCGCGACAACGTGTCGGTCGTCGTGTGCGACGTCGTCGTCGGCGACGCCGCGGGCGCCGCGGGCGCCGACGGTGCCGACGGTGCCGACGGTGACCGCCCGTACCGGGTCGACGGCGCCGCGGCCCGCGACGAGCTCGGGACGGTCGGCGACCTCTCGGCCTGAGCCGGCGACGGCCGGGGTGCCGAGGGCTCCTCCGGGCACCCGTCGGCGATCCGCACGAAGAAAGTTGAATCCGAGTGCATCCGGACGGGACCCCGCGGCGGTAGAGGGAGTGTCAGCACGTTCCCGGACCCGCGAGGGCCACCCTCAGGAGGAACCATGCGCACTCGTCTCGCCGCCGGCGCCGCAGCCGGCCTCGCACTCGCCGTCGTGGGCGCCACGCCCGCGTTCGCCGACGGCCACACCGCGTCGCTGTCCGTGCTCCACGGCATCCCGGACACCCCCGTCGACGTCTACGTCAACGGCGAGCTCACGCTCGACGACTTCCAGCCCGGCGACCTGGCCGGCCCGCTCGACCTCGAGGCCGGCACCTACTCGGTCGCCCTGACCGCTCCCGACGCGGCCGACGCGAGCGCTCCCGTCCTCGGCCCGATCGACCTCCCGCTCGAGGCCGGCATGAGCTACACCGCGGTCGCGCACCTCGGCGCCGACGGCGCCCCCACGGCGAACCTGTTCACGAACGACACGTCGAACACCGCCGCGGGCGAGGGCCGCCTGACCGTCCGTCACGTCGCCGCGGCACCCGCCGTCGACGTCCTCGCCGGTGGCTCGCCCGTCATCTCGGGCCTCGAGAACCCCGACGAGGAGGTCCTGAACCTCCCGGCCGGCACGGTCTCCGCCGCGGTCGCCGCCGCGGGCACCACCGAGCCGGTGATCGGCCCGGCCGACGTCCCCGTGACCGAGGGCACCAACACGATCGTCTACGCGTGGGGCAGCCTCGAGGCGGGCAACCTCGCCCTCGCGACGCAGAGCATCGAGGGTCTGCACTCGGCTCCGGCCGGCGTCCCCTCGGGTGAGCTCGGCCTCGCGGACCAGCAGCAGTCGCTCGCCCCGTGGTTGCTGACGGGCGCGCTCGTCGTTCTCGCCGCCACCGCGTTCGCCGTCCGGCGCCAGCCGGTCCGCGCGCGCGACTGAGACCCGGGGGTGCGGGGACGTCCCCCTTCCCGGCCCCGCACCCCTGGCACACCGGCTCCGCCCACCCCTTCCCGCGGAGTCAGCCGGGCCCGCCGAGCAGTCGGCGGGCCCGGCATCCCCCTTCCCCCTCCTGGAGGCTCCCGTGGGTCAGCGCCGCAACGCTCGACCGGCCGAGCCCCGCCCGGGGCGGCCCCCCGCCGGCGGGCGACGTCCGCCTCGCGCGACGCTCACCCCCGCAGCGGCCCTGGCCCTCGTGGTCGCCCTGTCGCTCGGCGCGTGCGCCGCCTCCGACGACGACGACGCGGCCGGGCCGGCCCCGACGGAGCCGGCCCCGACCACCGTCGCACCCGAGCCGGCCCCGACCCCCACGGCGGCGCCGGCGCTCCCCGACGTCCCGGTCCGCAGCGCCGACCTGTCCGCCCTCGAGGCGCAGCAGGTCGTCGAGCCCACGGGGCTCACCATCCCGGCGATCGACGTGCAGATCCCGGTCGAGCCGGTCGGGGTGCAGGCGGACGGCCAGATGGAGATCCCGCCGCTCGCCGAGGTCGGCGGCTGGTACCGGTTCGGTGCGTCGCCCGCGGACACCGAGGGCACCGCCGTCGTCGCCGCGCACGTCGACTCGGTCGCCTCCGAGGGGCTCGGGCCGTTCGCGCGGCTCCAGGACCTCGCGGCCGGCGACGTCGTCGAGGTCGCGCTCGCGGACGGTGCGACGCGCACGTACACGGTCACCTCGGTCGAGCGGACGCCCAAGCCGCAGGTGGGCTGGGAGGACGTGTTCGTGCGCGACGGGGGACACCGCCTGGTCCTCGTGACCTGCGGTGGTACGTTCCGTCGAGACGTCCGCAGCTACTCCGACAACGTCATCGTCACGGCCGAGCCGTCGCCATGACCGCCGGGGCCGCGACGGTGGACGTCCGCCCCACGCCCACCAGGAGGGTCGCGCTGACGACGACGCCATCGGTACCGCTCCTCCGCGCCCCCGCCACGTGGGACGACGCGGAGGTCGGTCGCGCGTTCGCCGCGGGCGACGAGCTCGGCCTCGCGGAGGCCTACCGGCGCTGGTCGTCGTTCGTCCACACGCTCGCGCTCAGGTCGCTGCGGGACGAGACCGATGCCCAGGACGTGACGCAGCAGGTCTTCGTGAACGCGTGGCGCGGACGGTCCGGGTACGACCCCGGTCGAGCGGTCCTCGCGGCGTGGCTCACGGGCATCACGCGGAACGCGATCGCGGACGTCCACGCGCGGCGCGCGCGCGAACGGCGCGACGAGCTCGCCGCGGTGGCCACCGTCGCCGAGGTGGCCGAGCCCGAGACGGCCGCGGTCGCGGACCGGCTCACGGTCGCCGACGAGCTCACGCGCCTCGGTGAGCCGCAGCGGACCATCATGGCCCTCGCGTTCTACGAGGACCTCACGCACGACCAGATCTCGCAGCGGCTCTCCCTGCCGCTCGGAACCGTCAAGAGCCACATCAGACGCAGCCTCGTGCGTCTCCGCGACAGGTTGGAGGTGGAAGGTGCAGCACGTCGAGCCTGAGCTCCTCGCCCTCGTCGCGCTTGGTGAACCCGCCGACGACGACGCCCGCGAGCACCTCGCCACCTGCGCGGCCTGCGCCGCCGAGGTCGAGGCGCTGTCCGGCGCCGTCCTGACCGCGCGGTCGGTGACGCCCGCGGACACGCTCGTCGCCCCGCCGCCCGCGGTGTGGGAGGGCGTCCGCGCCGAGCTGGGCCTGTCGCCGGCCCTCGAGCC
>JAUZVJ010000005.1:0-116639 GCA_031844515.1 Actinotalea sp. AC32
TGCGGCCGGCGACCCTGCGGGGCGACCCGCGCGCCGCGACGCACGGCGCGCGACCGGCGCACCGGACGGGCTCTCGGCCTGCGGTTCCGGCGTGGACGGGGTCTCGGCCTGCGGTTCCGGCGTGGACCGGCCGGCGGTCGGCCGGGACGCGGGGGCCTCGTCGCCGGACGCCGCGGACGATGCCCCGCCCGCGCGGCGCTCCCGGATCGCGGACACCAGGTCGCTCTTGCGCATCCCGGACGTCCCACGCAGGCCCAGCTCGGCGGCGAGCGCCTGGAGCTCGGGCAGGCGGAGCGCGGAGAGGGCGCCGGAGCGGGCGGCGGACGCGCCTGCGCCGCTGCCGACGACCTCGATGGTCTCTGTCACGAAGGATCCTTCCCTCGTCGGCGGCCGGGGTGCGTGGCACGACGGGCCGCAGGGTTCGACGTCCGGGAACCCGGAACGCGGTGGTCGCGACCGGTCACGACGGGCGCAGCCTGCAGCGGCTCGACCGTGGGAGCGGTGGCGGGGATCCCTCCGGCACGCAACGCGCTACTGCTAGCCGCTGGCTTGCTGCTGGCTTCGGCTGGACCGCCGGGGGATGCTCCACGGTACCACCGGACCACGCACCGACCGTGCACCGTGTGGCGCACGTCACCCGGTCGGGCTCATGTCGATCCGCTGCCCGCGGGTCCCGGAGCCGAGCGTCCGCGGCCGGCGGCCGGCGGTCGACGGTGCTCAGCCGAGCCGCTCCGCGCGCGCCCCACCCGCGACACCCGGTGCGAGGACGCGCCAGCCGGCCGCCGTGGCACCGCCCGCGTCGCGCGACCCGAGGACCCTGTCGAGCACCTGGCCGGCCGCGTCGCCGTCGGTGCCGCGCGTGAGGACGAGGACCGACGGACCCGCACCGGACACGACGGCCGCGAGCCCCTCGGTCCGCAACGCACGGACGAGCTCCCAGGTGGGACGCATGACGGGGGCGCGGTAGTCCTGGTGGAGGCGCTCCGCCGTGGCCTCGAGCAGCAGCGACGGCTCGTGGCACAGCGCGTGGACGAGGAGCGCGGCACGGCCCGCCGTGAAGGCCGCGTCGGCGTGCGGTACCTGGGCGGGCAGCACACCGCGTGCGGTGCGCGTCGCGCAGCGCTCGCCGGGCACGAGCACCACGGGGACCACGTCGTCGTGCAGCGGCAGGACGGTCGCCCGCGGGCCGGTCGGCGTCTCCCACGCGACCGTCGCCCCGCCGAGCAGCGCGGGTGCGGCGTTGTCGGGGTGCCCCTCGAGCCGCGTCGCGAGCATCAGCACGGTCGCGTCGTCGAGCGACTCCGGATCGGCGACGAGCATCCGCGCGGCCAGCAGCCCCGCGACGACCGCTGCCGCCGACGAGCCCATGCCCCGGCCGTGCGGCACGCGGTTGTGGCACCGCAGGTGCAGGCCCGTCTGCGGCGCACCGACGTGGTCCAGGGCCGTCCGGAGGGCGTGCACGACGAGGTGGTCCTCCCCCGTGGGCACCTGGCCCGCGCCCTCCCCCGTGACCTCGACGGTCACGTCGGCGCTGCCGAGCGCGCGCACCTCGACGACGTCGTGGTGCGCGAGCGCCAGCCCCATCGCGTCGAACCCGGGCCCGAGGTTGGCGCTCGTCGCGGGCACCTCGACGCGGACGTGGTCGTGGGCGAGTCGCACGGCGCGTCAGCCCAGGTCGAGCGCGTCGGCGATGGACACGACGTCCGCCGACACCCGGACCGGGACGACCTCGTCGCCGTCGGCGGTCCGCAGCGCCCACTGGGGGTCCTTGAGGCCGTGACCCGTGACGGTCACCGTGATGCGCGCGCCGGCCGGGACGCGGCCCTCCTCGGCGAGCCGCAGGAGCCCGGCGACGCCGGCCGCCGAGGCGGGCTCGACGAAGACGCCCACGCGCGACGAGAGGAACCGGTGCGCCGCGAGGATCTCCTCGTCGGTCACGGACTCGATCAGCCCGCCCGACTCGTCGCGCGCGGCGAGCGCCTGCTGCCACGACGCGGGGTTGCCGATCCGGATCGCCGTCGCGATGGTCTCGGGGTGCGTGACGGGGTGCCCCGCCACGATGGGCGCGGCGCCTGCGGCCTGGAAGCCCCACATCACGGGGCGCCTCGTCGAGACGCCCGCCGCGGCGTACTCGTCGTAGCCCTTCCAGTACGCCGTGATGTTGCCGGCGTTGCCGACCGGCAGGACGTGCACGTCGGGCGCGTCGCCGAGCGCGTCCACGATCTCGAACGACGCCGTCTTCTGCCCCTGGATCCGGTCCGGGTTGACCGAGTTGACGAGCTCGACGGGGTAGACCTCGGCGAGCTTGCGCGCGGCGACGAGGCAGTCGTCGAAGTTGCCGTCGACCTGGAGGAGGCGCGCGCCGTGCGCGACGGCCTGGCTCAGCTTGCCCATCGCGATCTTGCCGTCCGGGACGAGGACGGCGCAGGTCATGCCCGCGGCCGCGGCGTACGCGGCGGCGGACGCGGACGTGTTCCCGGTCGACGCGCACACGACGGCCTTGGCCCCGCGCGCCGCGGCGGCCGAGATCGCCGTCGTCATGCCGCGGTCCTTGAACGACCCGGTCGGGTTCATGCCCTCGACCTTGAGCCGCACGTCCGCACCCACGGCGTCCGACAGGGCCGCCGCGGGGACGAGCGGCGTGCCGCCCTCCCCCAGCGTCACGACGCGCCGGGTGAGGTGCTCGGGCAGGTGGTCGGCGTACTCGGCGATGACGCCGCGCCACTGGTGGGCCATCAGGCTCCCTCGACTCTCAGCACGGACAGGACGGCCCGGACGACGGGCAGCTCGGCGAGGTCCACGACCGTCGCCGCGAGGTCGGCGTCGCGCGCCGTGTGCGTCACGACGAGCAGGTCGGCCTGGTCGCCGTCGGCCCGCGCCTGGCGGACCGTCTCGATCGACACGCCGTGGCCGGCGAACACCGAGGCGACCTGCGCCAGGACGCCCGGGCGGTCGGCGACCCGCACCTGGACCTGGTACCGGGTCAGCGCCTCGGCGACCGGGTGGACCGTGAGATCGGCGTGGCTCGACTCGACCGGACCCTTGCCGCCGAGCACGCGGTGCCGCGCGACCGTCACGACGTCGCCGAGCACCGCGCTCGCCGTCGGGGCCCCGCCCGCGCCCCGGCCGTAGAACATGAGCTCGCCGGCCGACTCGGCCTCGACGAACACCGCGTTGAAGGCGCCGCGGACGCTCGCGAGCGGGTGACCCGTCGGGACGAGCGCCGGGTGGACGCGTACGACGACGCCGTCGGCGACGCGCTCGGCGACCGCGAGCAGCTTGACCACGTGGCCGGTCTCGGCCGCGAGCGCGACGTCCTGCGCGGTGACCGCGAGGATGCCCTCGCGGTGCACGTCGTCGACGCTCACGCGCGTGTGGAAGGCGAGTGACGCGAGGATCGCGGCCTTCGCCGCCGCGTCGTGGCCCTCGACGTCGGCCGTGGGGTCCGCCTCGGCGTACCCCAGGGCCTGGGCCTCCTTGACGGCCTGGTCGAGCTCGAGACCCTCGGTCGCCATGCGGTCGAGGACGAAGTTGGTGGTGCCGTTCACGATCCCGAGGACGCGCGTCACGCGATCGCCGGCGAGCGACTCGCGGACCGGCCGGACCAGCGGGATCGCACCGGCGACGGCTGCCTCGAAGTACAGGTCGACCCCTGCGGCGTCGGCCGCTGCGTACAGCGTCGGGCCGTCCTGCCCCAGGAGCGCCTTGTTGGCGGTGACGACCGACGCCCCGCCCTCGATCGCCGCCAGCAGGAGGGACCGGGCGGGCTCGATCCCGCCCATGACCTCGACGACGACGTCCGCGCGGCGCACGAGCCCCTCGGCGTCCGACGTCAGGAGCGCGCGGTCGACCACCGGGTCCCGCGGTGCCGCGGCGTCGCGCACCGCGATGCCGACGAGCTCGAGCGGCGCGCCGACCCGGGCGGCCAGCTCGGTGGCGTCCGTGAGCAGCAGCCGTGCGACCTCGGTGCCGACGACACCGCAGCCCAGCAGCGCGACCCGTACCGGTCCACTCGCGTCCACGCGTGACCCTCCCTCGTCCGGCGCACCCGCCGTGCGCGGGCCGACCCTGTTCCGCCCCGCCTCCGGCCGGGCGCGCCCAGGATAGGGGCGCCCCACCGACGCCGGACGGGGCGTCCACCGCGGGGGCGTCGGGCCGGCCCGGCCGCACGCGTCGACGCGCGACCGGTCCCGGCGCGCCACGGCGCGGAACGGCGCGGCGTCAGCCCAGGTCGAGCGCGAGCAGGTCGTCCTCGGTCTCGCGGCGCACGACGACCCGGGCGACGCCCTCGCGCACAGCGACCACCGGCGGCCGCGGCACGTGGTTGTAGTTGGAGGCCATCGAGCGGCCGTACGCGCCGGTCACGGGGACCGCGAGCAGGTCGCCCGCGCGCACGTCCGAGGGGAGCTCGACGTCGTGCACCACGACGTCCCCGCTCTCGCAGTGCTTGCCGACGACGCGGGACCGGACCGTCGTCGGCGCGCCGCGGCGCGAGACGACGCGCGCGGAGTACCGCGCGCCGTACAGCGCGGGCCGGAGGTTGTCGCTCATGCCGCCGTCCACCGAGACGTACGTGCGCACGAAGGGCTCGGCGGACGCACCGTCGTCGCCCGCGCCGCCGGCCGAGGGCCCGTCGACCGTCACGGGCTTGACGGTGCCGACGGTGTAGAGCGTCACCGTGGTGGGGCCGACGACGGCGCGGCCCGGCTCGATCGAGATCCGCGGCACGGCGTCCCCCAGACGCGCGCACTCCTCCGCGACGGCGCGCGCGGCCGCACGCGCCGTCTCGACCGGGTCGAGCGCGACCTCGCCCGGGAGGTACGCGACGCCGTAGCCGCCGCCCAGGTCGACCTCGCCGACGAGGACGCCCGTCTCGCGCGCGAGTGCCGACCGGAGCTCGAGGATGCGCCGCGCGGCGACCTCGAACCCTGACGGGTCGAGGATCTGGCTGCCGATGTGCGAGTGGATCCCGAGGAGCTCGAGCTCGGGACGCGCGAGCACCGCGCGGAGCGCCTCGAGCGCCTGGCCGCCCGCCACGGACAGGCCGAACTTCTGGTCCTCGTGCGCGGTCGAGATGTACTCGTGGCCCCCCGCGTGCACGCCGGTGGTCACACGGACCATGACGGGCGCACGGACGCCCGCCCGGGCCGCCGCCTCCGCCACGCGGTCGACCTCGACGAGCGAGTCGAGGACGATGCGCCCGACGCCCGCCGCGAGAGCCCGCTCGACCTCGGCGTCGGACTTGTTGTTCCCGTGCAGGCCGATGTCCTCGCCCGGGACGCCCGCCCGCAGCGCGACGGCGAGCTCACCCCCGGTCGCCGTGTCGATCCGCAGGCCCTCCTCGTGCGCCCAGCGCGCGACGGCGACGCTCAGGAACGCCTTGCCCGCGTAGTAGACGTCGACGCCGGCGCCGATCGCGGCGAAGGCCTCCTCGAAGGCGGTCCGCCACGCGCGCGCCCGACGACGGAAGTCCGCCTCGTCGAGCACGTACGCAGGCGTCCCGTGCTCCGCCGCGAGCGCCCGCAGGTCGACACCCGCGACGCGGACCGCGCCGTCCTCGCCGACCTCGGCGCCCGCGGGCCAGACCTGCGGGTCGAGCGCGTCGCCGTGGGCCGCGCTCACATGCGCTCCGGTGCGCTCACGCCGAGCAGCTCGAGCCCGTTCGCGAGCACCTGCCGCGTGGCGTCGTTGAGCCACAGGCGCGTGCGGTGGACGTCGGTGACCTCCTCGTCGCCCATGGGCAGAACGCGGCGGTTCTGGTCGTACCACTTGTGGTACGCGGCGGCGAGCTCCTCGAGGTACCGCGCGACACGGTGCGGCTCGCGCAGCTGCGCGGCCTGCGCGACGACGCGACCGAAGTCGCCGATCGCGGCCAGCAGCGCGTTCTCGCTGGGGTGGTCGAGCTGCGCGGGGTCGAAGCCGTCCTCGCGCCGGACGCCGAGCTCGGCCGCGTTGCGCCCGATCGCCGCGGTCCGGGCGTGCGCGTACCGCACGTAGTGGACCGGGTTGTCGTTGCTCGCGCGTGCGAGCAGGTCGAGGTCGAGGTCGATCGTCGTGTCGGTCGAGGAACGCGCGAGCGCGTACCGCGCGGCGTCGACGCCGACCGCGTCGACCAGGTCGTCGATCGTCACGACGGTGCCCGCGCGCTTGCTCATGCGGACCGGCTGGCCGTCCTTGACGAGGTTGACCATCTGGCCGATGAGGATCTCGAGGTTCGTCCAGGGCGTGTCGCCGAACGCGGCGCACATCGCCATCATGCGGCCGATGTACCCGTGGTGGTCGGCACCGAGCATGATGATGGCGCGGTCGAACCCGCGCTCGCGCTTGTCGAGGTAGTAGGCGAGGTCGCCCGCGATGTAGGCGGCGTTGCCGTCGGACTTGACGATGACGCGGTCCTTGTCGTCGCCGAACTCCGTGGTGCGCAGCCACGTCGCGCCGTCGGCCTCGAAGATGTGGCCGAGCTCGCGCAGCCGCGCGACCGCGCGCTCGACGGCGCCCGACTCGTGCAGCGCGTCCTCGTGGAAGTACACGTCGAAGTGGACCCGGAACTCGGCCAGCTTGGCCTTGATCTCACCGAACATGAGCTCGACGCCGCGGCGCCGGAAGGCCTCCTGCGCCTCCTCGTCGGGCAGCGTCAGCGGGTCCGGCTCGCCCGCGGCCGCGGCGTCCGCCATGACCTGCTGCGCGATGTCGGCGATGTACTGGCCGCCGTACCCGTCCTCGGGTGCGTCCTCGCCCCGGGCCCGTGCGAGCAGCGACCGCGCGAACCGGTCGATCTGCGCGCCGTGGTCGTTGAAGTAGTACTCGCGCACCACGTCGGCGCCGCTCGCCTGGAGCAGGCGCGCGAGCGAGTCGCCGACGGCGGCCCAGCGCACGCCGCCGATGTGGATCGGGCCGGTCGGGTTGGCCGACACGAACTCGAGGTTGATGCGCTCGCCCGCGAGCGTCCCGTTGCGACCGTAGGACTCCCCCGCCTCGACGACGGTGCGGGCGAGCTCGCCCGCGGCGGCCGTGTCGAGGGTGATGTTGAGGAACCCCGGGCCGGCGACGTCGACGCCCGCGACGCCCGCGACGCCGCGCAGCCGCTCGGCGAGCAGGTCGGCGAGCGTGCGCGGCGGGACACCTGCCCGCTTGGCGAGCTGGAGCGCGACGTTCGTCGCCCAGTCCCCGTGCTCGCGCGAGCGCGGACGCTCGACCGAGACCGTGGCGGGCACGGCCGACGGGTCGAGCGGGAGCGAGCCGTCGTCGACGGCGGACGTGAGGACGGCGTGCAGCGCCTGGGACAGCTCAGCGGGGGTCACCGGACAAGCCTATCGAGGCCGTCCGGCCCGCCCCCCGTGCGGGTGAGCGGGTCGCGCGGGAGGGACCGATCGGTGTTGACTGCCTCCCACCCCCACGACCGGAGACGGGATGACACGCCGCACCAACCTCATCGACCTCGCCGTCGGACGGCTGCGTCAGCAGATCACGTCGGGCGCGTGGGAGGTCGGGACCCGGATCCCCGCCGAGCCCGAGCTGACCGAGCTCATCGGGGTCGGCCGCAACACCGTCCGCGAGGCCGTGCAGTCCCTCGTGCACGCGGGGATGCTCGAGCGCCGCCAGGGCTCGGGGACCTACGTGATCTCCAACTCCGAGCTCGGCAACGCGATGGGACGCCAGATCGCGGGCGCCCACCAGCGCGACGTGCTGGAGGTCCGGCGCAGCCTCGAGGTCGAGGCGGCGCGGCTCGCGGCGCTGCGACGGACCCCCGAGCAGGTCGTCGAGCTCCGCGACCTGAGGGACCGCCGCGCGGACGCCTTCGCGGGCGGCGACCTCGAGCACATGGTCGACGCCGACCTGGTCCTGCACCGGACGATCGCGCGCGCGTCGGGCAATCCCGTGCTCCTCGCGCTGTACGAGAACCTGCTCGACGCGATCACCGAGAACATCCGGTTCAACTTCGAGCACCCCGCCCACGACGACGACTCGCACCACGAGCTCGTCGAGGCCATCGCCGCGGGCGACGCCGACGCGGCGATCCGCGAGGTGACCGACTACCTCAGCGAGCTCATCGGCGACGTCCACCTCCCCTGACGCGCGCGGGCGGCGGGCACGACGCGTCCCGTCGGGCTGGTAGTGTTCTGCGCGCCCCGCCCGCGTAGCTCAGGGGATAGAGCGTCTGCCTCCGGAGCAGAAGGCCGCAGGTTCGATTCCTGCCGCGGGCACCAGCCGAAGCCCCGGTCACCCGACGGTGACCGGGGCTTCGTCGTCGTCAGGACGTGCTCACGGCGCCGGGTGGGACAGGTCCACGCGCACGACCTGGCCGCCGCCCGCCAGGAGCGAACCCGTGGTCACGTAGGCCGACGACCCGCGGATCGCGATCCCGTACGGGGCGAAGAGGCCGGCGGCGACCGTCTCGTGGTCGGCCCCGCCGGGCACGACGCGCACGACCGAGCCGACCGGGCCCGTCAGGATCCCGGCGTCGGCGATCTGGACCGCGTACAGCGTCCCGTCGTCGGCGAACGCGATCGACGTCACGTTGGTCAGACCGGTGGCCCAGGGCTCCAGGGCCCCGCCTGGCGCACCGCGCCAGATCGTCGAGGAGCCCTCCTCGAACGGGAACCCGACGAGCTGCGACACGTACCAGGCACCGTCCGGGCCGCGGACGACGTCGGTCGGCACGGCGTCGGCGGGGAAGCCCACGGGCGGGAAGCCGTCGAACGGTCCCGGGACGGTCGTCGGCACCGGGTCCAGGACCGCGACCGTCGAGCCACCCCACCGGGTCGAGACGACCGCGTTGGCACCCGCGTCGGCGAGCACCCAGCCGTCGCCCGAGCGGGCGATCCCGACGGCGTTGCTGTCGACGTCGGTGCCGTCCGGGTTGGCCGCCGCCTCGTAGGCGAGCGCGTCGAAGACGACCTCGACCGAGCCGGCGCCCTTGTGCGCGCGCAGGTCCCCGGTCACGACCGTGCCGAGCAGCGCGCCCGACGCCCCGTAGCCGGCACGGAACTCCGGCGTGCCGGCGATCCCGATCGTCAGCGCGAACGTGTGGTTGCCCGTGAGCACGAGGTCCGAGGGTCCGATCGACTCGGCGTCGTTGCCGTGCGACGGGAGACCCGTCACGACGCGGTCGACGGTGCCGTCCATGCCGACCCGGGCGACCGACCCCGTGAGGCCGACGCACGTCAGGCCGAACTCGGGGTGCTGCTGGCAGCCTTCGTCGCCGTTCGTGCCCGACTCGGCGACGTAGAGGGTCCCACCCGGGCTGAAGGCCAGCTGGCGCGGGCTGTTGAGGCCCGAGGCGACGACGGTCGGACCGTCCTGCGCCTGGGCGGAGCCGCCGACGAGGAGACCGGCGACGAGGCTGAGGGATCCGGCACCGGCGAGGTACCTGACAGTGCGCGACGACATGCTGACCTCCGTAGGACGAGAAGCCGGGGCCCCGCTGCACCTGCAGCGTGATCCCGGTGGGTACGAACGGTCAATACCGGGCATATCCGGCACCCCGGAGGGCTTCAGGCGGGAGGGCGCGCCGGCGCGGCGGGCGATCCGCGACGTCTGGTCGCTGCCGTCACCGGGCTCCGGGCGGTCGGCGCACCCGGTGCTGGTAGCGCACGCCCCGTGTCCGGAAGACTCGTCGGCGGACGAGCGAACCGATGAGGGTGGTCGATGGCACTAAGAGGTGTGAGCGACGCGCCGACCCCCCGTGACCTGCGCACGGACGCCGAGCTGCTCGCCGACGTCGCCGACCGGGACCGTGGGGCGCTGCACGAGCTGTTCCGCAGGCACGAGCCCTGGCTCGCGGCGCGCGTCCGCCGGCGGTGCTCGGACCCGTCCGTCGTCGACGAGGTGGTGCAGGACACGTTCGTGGCGGTGTGGCGGGACCCGGCCTCGTACCGGGGCAGCGGCGAGGTCGCCGCCTGGCTCTGGGGGATCGCGATCCGCACGCTCCTGCACGCCGTGCGTCCGCGGCGGAACCTGCTGGAGCGGCTGGTCCACCTGCGCGACCCGGATGCGGAGTCCGCCGAGGAGGCGGTCCTCGCGCGCGTCGAGCACAGCGACGTCGGCCAGGCCCTCGGCCGCCTCTCCCCCGAGCTGCGAGCCGTCGTGCAGGCCACGGTGCTCGACGGTCTGTCGACGCGCGAGGCCGCGGCGCTGCTCGGCATTCCGAGCGGCACCGTCAAGAGCCGCATGAGCCGCGCCCGGGCCGAGATGCGGGCGGCACTCCTGTGACCCCTGATGTGAACCCTGCTGGGACGACCGAGGAGGACACGTGAGCGCACGGACGGCGGCGTGGCACGCCCGACCCGCGGACCTGGCCGCCTACGCGGACGGCACCGCGGGTGAGCTCGTGGCGGCATCGGTCGAGACCCACCTGGTGCGGTGCGGGACGTGCCGCGAGGAGCTCGCGCGGCTCTCGGACGCCGAGGCGAGCCGCCGGCGCTGGGACCGCCTCGCCGACGTGGTCGACCGGCCGCGACCGACCGCGGTCGAGCGGCTGGCCCGGGCCGCGGGCCTGGTCCGCACCGACGGCCGGGAGACCCTCGCCGGAGGGACGCTGCTGCGCACCACGCTCGCGGTCCCGAGCATGCGCGCCGCATGGCTCGCCGCCGTCGCGCTCGTCGCGCTGGGCCCGCTCGTCGTCGCCGGTCTCGCGGGGACCCACGTGCTGCCCGCGTTCCTCGGGCTCGCACCGGTGGCACCTGCCGTGGCCGTCGTGCTGGCGTACCGGACGACGACGGACCCCGCCGGGGAGCTCGCCGCCGCTGCACCGACCGCCGGCCTGCGCCTCGTGGCGTGGCGGTCGCTCGCGGTCGCCGGGGCCGCCGTGCCGCTCGGGCTGGTCGTCGGCGTGGTCGCGGACCTGCCCGTGCGGTTCGCCGCGGCGTGGGTGCTGCCGGGACTGGCCCTGGCGATGCTCGTGCTCGCGTGCGGGACCACCCGCGTCGACCCCGCCCTCGTGGCGGCGGTCGCCTCAGGCGCGTGGACCGTCGCCGTCGGCCTTGCCGGCCCGCTCGGCGACGTCGCGCCCTGGGACCTCGCCACGACCGTGTCCTCGCCTGCCGCCCAGGGCGCGGCGTGCGCCGTCGCGCTCGCGGCGGGCCTCGTCAGCGTCGCGCGACGGGACGCGATCGCCTACCGGAGGTCCGCATGACGACGACGACGAGCGCGCCCGTGACCGTCGAGGCGACCGGCCTGGTCAAGCGGTACGGGCGCACGCGCGCCGTGGACGGCGTCGACCTGGTCGTCCCCACGGGGACCGTCGCGCTCCTCGGACCCAACGGCGCGGGGAAGACGACCCTGCTGCGCCTGCTCGCGACCGTCGCCGCGCCGGACGAGGGTCGCCTGAGGCTCCTCGGTCGCGACGCGGCGCGGCCCGCGGACCGGCTCGAGATCCGCCGACGCCTCGGCTACCTGCCGCAGGAGGCCGCTCTGCACCGCGACTTCACGGCCTTCGACCTCGTGGACCACGTCGCGGTCCTGAAGGAGCACACCGACGCGCGTGCCCGCCGGGACGAGGTCAGACGCGTGCTGGAGGCCGTCGGGCTCGCGGACGCGATGCACCGCCGGATCCGCACGCTGTCGGCGGGCGGACGGCAGCGCGTCGCGCTGGCCGCGGCGCTCCTCGGCGGTCCGCAGCTGCTCGTCCTCGACGAGCCCGCGACCGGGCTGGACCCCGAGCAACGGCTCGAGCTGCGACGTGTCCTCGCCGACGCCGCCCCGGGCGGGACGGTGCTGATGTCGACGCACAGCACCGCGGAGGTGGCCGCGCTGTGCCGACACGTCCTCGTCCTCATCTCCGGGAGGGTCGCCTTCGCCGGGAGCCCCGCAGAGCTCGCCGCGACGGCCGACGGGAGGGTCTGGCTCGACGACGACGAGGACCCGCGCGCGCTGCGCAGCTGGGCGACGGCTGAGGGCTCCTACCGGCACGTCGGCGAACCGCCCCCGGGTGCTCACGTCGTCCCGCCGACCCTCGAGGACGCCTACCTGCTCGTCGTGCGGGGCACGGCACGGCACGCGTGACGCACCTCCTCCGCCGCACCGGGCGCCGACCCGACCACGACCAGCACGACCAGCACGACCACTTCCACCACCACCACCACCCGCGACCGCCGGTCGCCCACATGCCCCGGAGGGCCCTCGTGACCACGACGACACCCCCACCCATCGCGTCGTCGGCGGCGCCCGGCCCCGCACGGCCGACACGGTCGCGCGTGGTCGCGGCCCTCGCGCGCGGCGCGGCAAGAAGACTCGTCCGGCACCCCGTGCTCGTGCTCGGACTCCTCCTCAGCGCCCTCGCCGTCCGTTCCGTCACGGGGGCGGACTGGTCGGGCGCGCGGTACAGCGGCTACCTCGCCGCGACCGGAGGCCTCCTGTGGGCCGTGTCCGTGGCCGCCGCGCACGAGGGGTCGAGAGCGCGCGCGCGGCTCGCGGAGGACGCGCCCGTGCGCGACACCGACCGCGCGCTGGGCGGCCTGCTCGGCGGCGTCGCCCTGGTCGGCGCCGTCGCGGTCCTGCTCGCCGGCGCAGCCACCTGGCTGCGCTTGACGGGCGGCCTCGACCTCGGCGACGAGCCGGGTCGGACGCTCAGCGCCCACTACACGCTCCCGGAGCTCCTCCAGCCGGTGCTCGCCGCCGCGCTCGGGGTCGCGCTCGGGGTCGCGCTGGGTCGCCGGGTCGGCACGCTCGGTGCGACCGCCGTGCTGTCGGTCGTCTGGTTCGTCTCCTCGGGTCTCTACTGGGTCATGAACGCGCCCGGGCTGCGGGTGCTCGCCCTGATCCAGACGATGCCGGTCCACGTCCCGGTCGGGGACCGCTCGTCCGACCCGAGGTCGCTCCCGTCGGACTGGCTCCTCGGCGCACCGAACGAGTACAGCGACACATGGGTCCACCTCGTCGTCTCGCCGTCGCTCGCGGCATGGCACGACGTGTACCTGCTGGGGCTGACGCTCCTCGCCGCGGCGGCCGCGGTCCCCGGCCGCACGCGCCGCCTCGCCCTGGCCGCGGGCACCGCCCTGGTGGTGCTCGGCGTCGGGGCCCAGCTCGCGGTCATGCCATGACGAGCGCGCGACCGGCCCGGCCGCGCCGGGGCCTCAGCCACGCCGCGCTCGCCGTCGCGCTCGGCTCCGTCGTGCTCGCCGCGTGCTCCCCCGCGAGCGACGCCGACGGCGAGCCGGTCCGGGCGGGCACGCTCGCCGCGGCACCGGCGACCCTGCCCGACGCGGTGCCGACCGTCGTCGACACCGACCTGGGCGGGGACGACCTCGTCGCGCTGGCCTACCTGCTGCGGCACCCCGGCGTCGACGTCCGGGCGATCACGGTCGCGACGACGGGCCTGGCGTTCCACTGCGGCACGGCCGTCGACCTGGTTGCGGACCTGCTCGTGGCGCTCGACGAGCCTGCGGTCCCGATCGCGTGCGGGCGTCCGCAGCGCGGTGAGCGCGGGACCCCCTTCCCGGCGGCGTGGCGGGTGGTCGCGGCCGAGGGCAGCGGGCTGCGGCGCGACGCGGCGTCGCTGCCGACGGAACCCGCCACGGCGGCCGAGCTCCTGGCGGACGCCGCGCTCGACGCCGACGGCCGTCTGCACGTCGTGGCGCTCGGCCCCCTGACGAACGTCGCCGAGACGGTCCGGACGGCGCCGGAGGCGTGGCACCGGCTCGCCGGCGTCACGGCGATGGGCGGAGTCGTCGAGGGGCCCGCGCAGGACCACGGCGTCGGTGAGTGGAACTCGGCCGCCGACCCGGAGGCCCTCGACGTCGTGCTCGCGGCGGAGGGCGTCCCCGTCGTCCTGGTGCCCGCCGACGCCGTGCCCACCGGGACGCCCGACGCGCTGCGAGCACCCGTCGTCGGTGACGTCGTGGCGGCGAGAACGACGGGCACGTGGTGGGACCCGGCCGCGGCGGCGACGTTCGCCGAGCCCGACCTGGCGTCGTGCGATCCGGGCACCTGGGAGCAGGACGCGTCGGAGCCGGGGCGCCTGCGCCGGACGGCACCGGACGGGCACGTCTGCGTCCGACGGGACATCGACCTCGATGCGCTCGCGAGGACGTACGCCGAGGTCCTCGCGGTCGACAAGAGCGCCGCCGGCTGACGGCCTCCGGCCGCCCGACCCGCAGGATCCGCCTGCCGGGCGCAGGCGGACGGTCGCGGGACGGAGCTCGGTCGGGAGCGCGCAGCTCCGTCCGCCCGGCAGCAGCCCGAGCACGACGAAGCCCCCGCCGGTGACCGGCGGGGGCTTCGTCAGCAGGTCAGACCTCGGCGTCGCGGGGCTGCGGGACGCCGTGGAGCAGGCCGCGGACCTCGGCCTCGCTGTAGCGACGGTGGCCGCCGAGCGTGCGGATCGCCGAGAGCTTGCCGGCCTTGGCCCAGCGCGTCACGGTCTTGGGGTCGACCCGGAACATGCTCGCGACCTCGGCCGGCGTGAGCAGCGCGCCGGGGGCGTCGGTACGGTCCTGCTGAGAGATCTGAGGCGACATGGCGCCACTCCGTTTCGTCGTTCGGTGAGCCCGGCCGACCCGAAGGGTCCCGTTGGCTTTGCGTCCCCACCTCACGGTGGGTTTGCCCTTTTCGCTGACAACCGACACCGTGCCACAAATCCGGACATCCGTGCAACGGTCGGGCGCCTGTGAGCGCGAACATTCACCCGTTCGCCGCACGCCGGATGCGGCTCCGGATCCGTGACCTGCGGATCCGTCCCGTCCCACGCGACGGACGGGGCGGGCACGGCCGGACCTGACCGGGCCCGACCGCCTGGGGTCGCGGGCGCGACGGCGAGCGCGACCCAGGCGCCGCGGCTCCTTCCTCCGCTCGACGCGCGCCGCTCCCCCGCGGCTCGACGAGCGACGTCGCGCGACCCGACCTACCGTGGCGACGACGCACCACATCCCAGACCCACGAGGAGACGAGACATGCCGAGCGTGCAGGAGTCGATCGACGTCGAGGTCCCGCTGAGCACCGTCTACAACCAGTGGACGCAGTTCGAGGACTTCCCCCACTTCATGGGCGGCGTCGACAGCATCACCCAGGTCAACGACACGCTCACGCACTGGAAGACCTCGATCGGTGGGGTCGACCGCGAGTTCGACGCCGAGATCACGGAGCAGCACCCGGACGAGCGCGTGGCCTGGAAGTCCGTCGACGGCAAGACCCACGCCGGCGTCGTGACCTTCCACCGGCTGAGCGACACGAGCACCCGCGTCATGGTGCAGATCGACTGGGAGACCGAGTCGCTGGTCGAGAAGGCGGGCGCTGCGCTCGGCGTCGACGACCGCCAGGTCAAGAAGGACCTCGAGCGGTTCAAGGAGTTCATCGAGTCCCGCGGCGTCGAGACCGGTGGCTGGCGCGGTGACGTCGACCACCCCTGACGGCTCCGACCAGCCCGGACCCGCTCCGAGCTGCTGAGCACCGCTGAGCGGCTCTCGCCGCAGTCACGAGAGGGGCACCCCCGCCCGGGGGTGCCCCTCTCGCGTGCGCGGTGCCATCGTGGGGTCGTGACGCTCGACGACCTCGTCCGCCTGCGCCGGGCCCGCGACCGGATCGACCGCGAGTACGCCCAGCCCCTCGACGTGCCGTCGCTCGCGCGGACGGCGCTCATGTCCCCGGGGCACTTCTCGCGCAGCTTCCGCGCCGCCTACGGCGAGACGCCGTACGGCTACCTCATGACGCGGCGCATCGAGCGCGCGAAGGCGCTCCTTCGCCGGGGCGACCTGAGCGTCACCGAGGTCTGCATGGCGGTCGGGTGCACGTCGCTCGGCTCGTTCAGCACCCGGTTCACGGAGCTGGTGGGCGAGAGCCCGAGCGCTTACCGCGCGCGGGACCACTCCGCGGGCGCGGCCATCCCCGCGTGCGTCGCCCGGGTCGGGACCAGACCGGTCAGGAACGAAGAAGCGCGACGCGACGCGACGCCCCTAGCGTGACGGGCATGGACATCACCCTCTCCCAGTGCTTCATCGCCGTCGACGACCACGACCGCGCGCTCGCGTTCTACCGGGACGTGCTCGGGTTCGAGGTCCGCAACGACGTCGGCTTCGAGGGCATGCGATGGGTCACCGTCGGCTCCCCCGCCCAGCCGGACGTCGACATCGTGCTCGAGCCGCCGCTCGCCGACCCGAACGCCCCGGCCGCCGACCGCGAGGCCATGGCGGCCCTCCTCGCCAAGGGCATGCTGCGCGGGGTCATCCTGCGCACCGACGACGTCGACGCGACGTTCGAGCGGGTCCGTGCGGCCGGCGCCGAGGTGCTCCAGGAGCCGATGGACCAGCCCTACGGCGTGCGTGACTGCGCGTTCCGCGACCCCGCGGGGAACGAGCTGCGGTTCAACCAGCCCCGTCAGCGCTGACGCGCTGACCGCCCGCGGGTCCGGCTACGGTCGGCCCATGACGTCCGACGCGTCCGCCGCCCCGTCCGCCGACCCGTCGACGCTCACGGGACGCCTGCGCGCCGCGGGCTCCCTGAAGTGGACGGGCGTCGACGCGGAGATCGCCGCCTGGGTCGCGGAGTCGGACCTCGGCACGGCGCCCGTGGTCCTCGCCGCCGCGCGCGACGCCGTCGGCGCCGGGCTGGTCGGCTACCTGCCCCCCGCGCTGCGCGCCGAGCTCGGTGCCGCGACGGCCGGGCTCCACGCGGAGCGGTACGGGTGGGACGTCGACCCGGCACGCGTCCACCCGGTCGCCGACGTGCTGACGGCCCTGCAGGTCACGGTCGAGCACCTCTCCCCCGCAGGCGCCCCCGTCGTCGTGCCGACGCCCGCGTACATGCCCTTCCTGACCGCACCGCGACTGTGGGGCCGGGAGGTCCTGCCGGTGCCGATGCGCACGGACGACGCCGGACGTGCGGCGCTGGACCTCGACGCGGTGGACGACGCTCTGCGCGCGGGCGGTCGGGTCGTCGTCCTGACGAACCCGCACAACCCGACGGGCCGCGTGCACGAGCGCGACGAGCTCGCCGCGCTCGCCGACGTCGTCTCACGGCACGAGGGTGCGCGCGTCTTCAGCGACGAGGTGCACGCCCCGATCGTCCACGACGGCCGGCGCCACGTCCCGTACGCGTCGGTCTCCGCCCTCGCGGCGTCGCAGGCCGTCACCGCGACCTCGGCGTCGAAGGGCTGGAACGTCCCGGGGCTCAAGTGCGCGCAGATCGTGCTGACCGCCGACCGTGACGTCCGCGACTGGCCGCGCGTGGACCACGTCGCCACGCACGGCGCCTCGACCGTGGGGGTCGCCGCGGCGATCGCCGCCTACCGGCACGGGCTGGGCTGGCTCGACGACGTCGTCGCCGTGCTCGGCGAGCACCGGGCGGCCCTCGCCGAGGGGCTGGCGGAGGCCGGCGGGACGCGGGTGCGGTGGACGCCCCCGGAGGGGACGTACCTGGCATGGCTCGACCTGCGGCCGGCGTTCGACGTCGTCCCGGACGACCTGGCGGCGTGGGTCCGCGAGCGCGCGGGTGTCGCGGTCGTCGACGGGGCGGCGTGCGGCGAGGTCGGGCGCGGCTTCGTCCGGGTCAACCTCGCGATGCCGCGCCCGCTCGTCGTCGAGGCGGGTCGTCGCCTGGCGGCCTGCCTGCCCTGACCTCGCAGGGCGGGGCAGTCGGGGCCGGGCGGGCCCGCCGTCCTGGCCTCAGGCGGTCGCCGCCGCCTCGCCGTGCGTCGAGCCGATCTGCTGCTGGCCCTGCGCGCCGTGCTTGATCTCCACCCGGCGGGGCTTCGCCTCCTCCGCGACCGGGATCGAGAGCGTCAGCACGCCGTCGGTGTAGGTCGCGTCGATCGCGTCGAGCGCGAGCCCGCGGCCGACGGTCAGCTGGCGGACGTACGTGCCGGTGGTGCGCTCGCGGGCGAGCCACTGCACGTCCGACTCCCCCCGGCCCGAACGCTGCGCGCGGATCGTGAGCACGCGGTCGTCGACGTTCACGTCGATGCTGCCCGGGTCGACGCCCGGGAGGTCGACGTGCATGACGTAGTGGTCGCCCGACCGGTACAGGTCGATCGGCATGACCGGCGCGGAGGCCGTCGCCTCGCGCGCGGTGCCGAGCAGCTGGTCCATCCAGCGAGCGGTGTCGGTGAACGGGTCGAAGCGCGTAGCCATCGTGCACCTCCTCCTGTGTGCACCCCGGTCCCTCCGGGGCGCCTCGCACCCGGGAGCGGTCCGCGTCCCCGGGCGGCGGCTACACCTCTGTATTAGCACTCTCGTGCCGCGAGTGCCAAGAGGTGGCTCGCGAGCGGGACCTCGGTCCCGTCGGCCGCCCCGCGAGCCCGCCACGGACGCCGCGCTCCACCCGATCGGGACCTTCGGCACAGGGCCACGACGACGGTCCCACCTAGCGTCGGCAACGGGTCAACGGCGATCCACCCACCGAGAACCTGCGACACGACCGGGAGCTTCCCGTGAGCCGATCCGCCCGTACGACCCAGACCGAGGTGCCGGCCACGCCCGGCGCCGCCATCGACGGCCTCGTCGCGAACGCCCTCAAGGCGCTGTCCGCGTACGCGACCTTCACGCAGGAGGACGTCGACCAGATCGTCCGCAAGGCGTCGGTCGCCGCCCTCAACCAGCACGGCCACCTCGCGAAGGCCGCCGTCGAGGAGACCCGCCGCGGCGTCTTCGAGGACAAGGCCGTCAAGAACATCTTCGCGTGCGAGCACGTGACCCACCGGATGGCCGGCCTCAAGACCGTCGGCATCGTGGGTCGCGACGACCTGCACGGCATCGTCGAGATCGCCGAGCCCGTCGGCGTCGTCGCCGGCATCACGCCCGTCACGAACCCGACGTCGACCGCGATCTTCAAGTCGCTCATCGCGCTCAAGACCCGCAACCCGATCGTCTTCGCGTTCCACCCGTCGGCGCAGCAGTCGTCCGTCGCGGCCGCCCGCGTCGTGCGCGACGCAGCCGTCGCCGCGGGTGCGCCCGAGCACTGCATCCAGTGGGTCGAGCAGCCGTCCATCGAGGCGACGAACCAGCTCATGAACCACCCCGGCGTGTCGCTGATCCTCGCGACCGGTGGCAACGCGATGGTCCGCGCCGCCTACTCGTGCGGCAAGCCCGCGCTCGGCGTCGGCGCCGGCAACGTGCCCGCGTACATCGAGCGGTCGGCCAAGCTCAAGCGGGCCGTCAACGACGTCGTGATGTCCAAGTGCTTCGACAACGGCATGGTCTGCGCGTCCGAGCAGGCCGTGATCCTCGACGCCGAGATCTACGACGACGCGATGGCGGAGTTCGACCGCCTGCACGCGTACCGGGCCACTCCCGACGAGAAGGCGATGCTCGAGCGCTTCATCTTCGGCGTCGAGGCCGACTCGGCGAACTGCGCCGGCGCGAAGCTCAACGCGGCCGTCGTCGGGCAGAGCCCGGTGTGGATCGCCGAGCAGGCCGGCTTCACGGTGCCCGCCGACACCTCGATCATCCTGGCCGAGGTGTCCGGGGTGGGGCCCGCCGAGCCGCTGACGCGCGAGAAGCTGTGCCCCGTGCTCGCGGTCCTGCGCGCCGAGACGACCGAGCACGGCATGCAGCTCGCCGAGCGCATGGTCGAGTTCGACGGCCTGGGCCACTCCGCGGCGATCCACTCCGAGGACAAGGCGCTCGTCGAGGAGTTCGGCAGCCGCATGAAGGCGGTCCGGATCATCTGGAACTCGCCGTCGTCGCAGGGCGGCATCGGCGACATCTACAACTCGTTCATCCCCTCGCTGACGCTCGGCTGCGGGTCGTACGGCGCCAACTCCGTGTCCAACAACGTCTCGGCGGTCAACCTGGTGAACATCAAGCGGATCGGACGGCGCAACAACAACCTCCAGTGGTTCAAGGTCCCGGCGAAGACGTACTTCGAGCCGAACGCGATCCGCTACCTCGAGGACATGCCCGACGTCCACCGCGTCACGATCGTCACCGACGAGACGATGACGAAGCTCGGCTTCGTCGACAAGATCCTCGACGTCCTCGCACGGCGGCCCGAGAAGGTCGCGCTGCAGATCCTCGACACGATCGAGCCCGAGCCGAGCATCCGCACCGTGGACCGCGGCGCCGAGCGCATGCGTGAGTTCAAGCCCGACACGATCATCGCGCTCGGCGGCGGCTCGCCCATGGACGCGGCCAAGGTCATGTGGCTGCGCTACGAGCACCCCGAGGTCGTCTTCGCGGACATGCGGGAGAAGTTCTTCGACGTGCGCAAGCGCGCGTTCAAGTTCCCGACGCTGGGCGCGCAGGCCAAGCTCGTCTGCATCCCGACGACGTCCGGCACGGGCGCCGAGGTGACGCCGTTCGCGGTCATCACCGACCAGGACACGGGCGTCAAGTACCCGCTCGCGGACTACGCGCTCACCCCGACCGTCGCGATCATCGACCCCGCGCTCACCGGCAAGATGCCGGCGTCGCTCGCGGCCGACTCCGGCTTCGACGCGCTCACGCACGCCACCGAGGCGTTCGTGTCGGTGTACGCCAACGACTTCACCGACGGCATGGCGCTCCAGGCCATCCGCCTGATCTTCGAGAACCTCGAGGCGTCCGTGAAGGGCGGCGAGGTCGCCGTGGCCGCGCGCGAGAAGATGCACAACGCGGGCACGATCGCCGGCATGGCCTTCGGCAACGCGTTCCTCGGGATCGTGCACGCCATGGCGCACACCATCGGGTCGACGTTCCACCTCGTCCACGGCCGCACCAACGCGACGCTCCTGCCGCACGTCATCCGGTACAACGGCACCGTCCCGACCAAGCTCACGAGCTGGCCCAAGTACGAGTACTACGTCGCGCCCGAGCGCTTCCAGGCGATCGCGAAGTCCCTCGGCCTGCCGGCCTCGACCCCCGAGGAGGGCGTCGAGTCCTACGCCCGGGCCGTCGAGGAGCTGCGTGACGCCGTGGGCATCCCGCGCTCGTTCCAGGCGCAGGGCGTCGACGAGCGGGCCTTCATCGGCAAGCTCGACGACCTCGCGATGCGTGCCTACGAGGACCAGTGCGCGCCCGCGAACCCGCGCATGCCGATGCTCGACGACATGAAGGACCTCATGACCGCGGCGTACTTCGGGACGTCGCTGCAGGACGTGCGCTCCCGGCGCGCGACGGAGGACGCGGAGTCGCCCGCCCAGGAGACGACGACCGCCTGACCTCCGTGGGTCGGCCCGGTCGCGCGGGCCGACCCGACCCGACGGCCCCGGCCACCGCCACGTGCGGTGACCGGGGCCGTCGTTCGTCGTCGGCGGACGACGACACGGCAGACTGGGGGTGACGACCCGCACGACCCGCACGACCCATGCCGAGCGATGCCGGCCCATGCCGGCCCATGCCGGCCCATGCCGGCCCAGCCGACCCACGCCGGCCACGACGTCACGGAGCCCCTCATGACCCGCCAGCCCAGCCGCCGCACGACTCAGACCCTGCTCGGCTCCCGCACCGCGCCGGTCTCCCGGGCACTGCTCGCCGTCGCGGCGACCGCGGCCCTCGCGGCCGGCTGCACCGCCGAGGGCGGTCTCGACGTCGACGGCGTCCGGGAGCAGGTCGAGACGGCGGCCGAGGACGCCCGCGGCGCCGCCGACGACCTGCGGGGCTCGCTCGAGGAGCTGTCCGACGACGGCCTGCGGGCCGAGGGCGAGCAGGCCCTCGCGGAGGCCGAGACCGCCGTCGAGGACGCGCGCCGCGCGCTCGAGGACGCCGAGCAGGACCTCTCCCCCGAGGCGCAGCAGGAGGTCGAGCGGGCGCGTCAGGCGCTCGACGACGCGCGTGCGCGCCTCGAGGAGCTCGCGTCGGGGACCGACGGTGCGGTCCGCGACGCCGTCGGTCGGCTGTCCGACGAGATCGAGCGCATCCGGGACGACCTCGACGACGTGCCGAGCACCTCCTGAGCGCACGCCACCAGTAGCGTGGCGTCGTGAACCCCACCTTCTCCTCCACGACCCCTGCGCCCCTGTCCGGGCACCAGATCGAGCTGGTCCTCGGCGACCAGGAGGCCACCGTCACGGACGTCGGCGCGAAGGTCCGCCGGTACGTCGTCGGCGGCCGCGACGTCTTCACGCCGTTCCCCGCCGACGCCTACGCGCCGGCCGGTCACGGCGCGGTCCTCGCGCCGTGGCCCAACCGCATCCGCGACGGCCGCTACACGTGGGAGGGCGTCGAGCACCAGCTCGACATCACCGAGCCCGAGCGCGGCACGGCGCTCCACGGACTGGTGATGTGGCAGCGCTGGCACGTCGTCGAGGTCGACGACGCGGCGCACCGCGACGGGCACGCCGTCACGCTCGAGCTGCGACTCGCGCCCAGCGGCGGCTACCCCTTCGACCTCCTCCTGCGGGTCACGTACCGGCTCACGGCCGCGGGGCTGCACGTGCAGGCCGTCGCCACGAACCTCGGCGTCACCGTCGCGCCCTACGGGATCGGCTTCCACCCGTGGCTCTCCCCCGGTGCCGGGTCGCTCGACGAGTGCACGATCCGCATCGACGCCGCGTCACGCGTGACGGTCGACGACCGGCTCCTGCCGACCGGCACGGCCCCGGTCGACGGGCAGTACGACCTCCGCACGCCGCGTCGCGCGGACGAGGTGGACCTCGACGACGCGTTCGTCGACGTGCTCCGCGACGAGGACGGGCTGTCCTGGATCCGGCTCACGGGCGGCGACGGCCGGACGGCCGCGGTCTGGATGGACGAGTCGATGGACACGTGGCAGGCGTGCACGGGCGACCACCTCGGGGTCGTCGAGTGGCGCCGCACGGGCCTCGCGGCCGAGCCGCAGAGCTGCGTGGCCGACGCGTTCCGCACCGGCGACCGGCTCGTGCGCCTCGCCCCCGGCGAGTCGCACGAGGTCACCTGGGGCGCGGCGCTGCTCTGAGCGCTAGACGTCGCGGTCGGATCACGAACGCGCGAGGGGGCCGGTCCTGACGGGCCGGCCCTCTCGCGTCGTGGTGGCTCGCGTCGTGGTGGCTCGCGTCGTGGTCGGCTCGTTCGCCGGGGTGCGCAGCCCCGTGCGCCACGGGCCGCAGCCCGGGCGTCGCGACCGGGAGCTCAGTCCCAGTTGGTGCCGAGCGCGGTCGTGCCCGGGACGTACTCCCAGTGCCACGGCTCGTACGGCCCCGAACCGCCCCGGCGGGCCCACTGCGGGTTGTCCCAGCCGTAGGTCGGCCCGTTGGCCCGCAGCCAGGCCATGACGTCCGAGCTGTTGGTCTCCGTCGCGCACAGGTCGATCGCGAGACCCCAGCCGTGGTTCGAGCGGCCCGGGGTCGCGGCGAGACCCGGCTTGGTCACCGCGAGCCGGCGCTGGACGGCCAGCGGGCGGTAGGAGTCGGTGATGCACAGGTCCCGCCGGAACGCCGCGCGGTAGTTCGCGTTGAGCTCGGACAGCGCGACCGCGGCGTCGCCGCGCAGCGACTGCGCGGGGTCCCACAGGACGCACAGGTCCGACGAGGCGATCTGGCCGTTGGCGCCGTCGGTGCGCGCGAGCCCGTCGCAGCCGGGGAGCGGCTCGCGCTCGACGGAGCGGCTCGCGACGTCCGCGAGCACCGCACGACCGGGCGCGGCCGCCAGCAGCGTCGTCGGCGTCGTCCCGACCGTGGTCGACGAGAGCACCTCGTACGCGGTCGGCAGACCCACGGCGGCGGCGACCGGCGTGACGCCCTCGGGCGCCTCCTGGGTCGTGAACGTCGCGTCCGCGACCGGGAACGCGATGGTCGCGGCGGCCAGTGCCGCGAGGACGGCACCGCGGGGCGCCCAGCGACCGAGGGCCGTCGTCGGGCGCGCCGAACGCGTGGAGCGAGGCCGGCGGGCCGCGTCGCCCGCGCGGTGGAGCTCGCGCCGTGAGGTCGCCGGAGTGGCCGACGAGCGCACCTGCTCTGGCTCCACGACACCTCCGAGACGCAGCCGCGCGCACGCGGCACGAGCAAGGACACGGCCCTCGAGGGGCCCGGGGGGCGACCCGCCGGGGCGGCGGCCTCTGCGGCGCGCCCTCGACTGCGGTCACGGAACAGTAACGGAGGCGGACCGCGTCGACCAAGTCCCGAAGGTCCCACGACGGGGTGACAGGGGTCACCCGCTCCGCCTGGTGGGCGTCCGCCGGCACGAGCACCGGCCGGGCGGGCGCCGGCGGGCGCGAGGACGCCGGTCAGCGCCCCGCGCGCCGCTGCATCGCGTCGCGGACCTCGCCGACGAGCTCCTCGAGGATGTCCTCGAGGAACACGACCCCGACGACGCTCCCCTCCTCCACGACACGCGCGAGGTGGGTCCCGGTGCGCTGCATCGCGGCGAGGACGTCCTCGACCTCGTCCGCCGGGGCGACGCTCGCGAGGGTGCGCACGCGCCAGGACGGGACGGGCAGCGCACGGTCGGCGACGTCGGCGTAGAGGACGTCCTTGAGGTGCAGGTACCCGAGCGGCAGCCCGGCCTCGTCGAGCACCGGGTAGCGCGAGTACCCGGTGCGGGCGACCTGGCGCTCGACGTCCTCGACGCTGCACCCGAGCGGTAGCGACACGAGACCGGCGAGCGGCACCATGACGTCGCGCGCGGTCCGGTCGCTGAACTCGATCGCTCCCGTGAGCAGGCCCTGGGCGTCGTCGATGAGGCCCTCGTCCTGCGAGCGCCGCACGATCGACTGGACCTCCTCGGCGGTGAACGCCGACGCGACCTCGTCCCGCGGCTCGACGCCGACGAGGCGCAGGACGTGGTTGGCGAGCCAGTTGAGCGCCGTGATCACGGGCGACACGACGCGCGCGACCAGGACCAGCGGCGGCCCGAACCACAGCACGGCCCTGTCGGGGCCCGCGACGGCGAGGTTCTTGGGAACCATCTCCCCGAGGACCACGTGCAGGTAGACGACGATCGTGAGCGCGACGACGACCGCGACGGGGTGCGCGAGGGCCACGGGCAGCCCCGCCGAGTGGAGGGGCCCCTCGAGCATGTGCGCGATCGCGGGCTCGGCGACCATGCCGAGCGACGTCGAGCAGACGGTGATGCCCAGCTGCGCGCACGCGAGCATGAGCGAGACGTGCTCCATCGCCCAGAGCACGGTGCGCGCGCGCCGGGACCCGCCGGCCGCGAGCGGCTCGATCGAGCTGCGCCGGGCCGAGATGACCGCGAACTCGGCCCCGACGAAGAACGCGTTGACGGCGAGCAGGACGAGGCCGGCCGCGAGCGCTGCACCCGTGCTCACCGGTCGCCCTCCCCCGCCTCGACGTCGACGCGGACGCGCAGCCGGTCCACCCGCCGACCGTCCATGGCCTCGACCGTGAGGGTCACGTCCCCGGTCCGCACGACGTCGCCCGGTCGCGGGACGCGGCCGAGCTCGGCCATGACGAACCCGCCGAGCGTCTCGAAGGGCCCGTCCTGCGGGACGACGACGTGCGTGGACTCGAGCAGCTCGTCGGGCCGCAGCAGGCCCGGCACGCTCCACGAGCCGTCCGCGGCCGCGCGCACGCCCGCACGGCGCGGGTCGTGCTCGTCCGCGACCTCGCCGACGAGCTCCTCGACGAGGTCCTCGAGCGTGACCACGCCGGCGGTGCCGCCGTACTCGTCGACCACGAGCGCCATCTGCAGGCCGAGGCCGCGCAGCTCCACGAGGAGCGGACCGAGGCGGACCGTCTCGGGGACGCGGGGCGCGTCGTCCATGAGCGCGGCGGCCGGCACCTCGGGGCGCCGCTCCCACGGCACGGCGATGGCCCGGCGGAGGTGCACGAGTCCCACGACGTCGTCGTGCGACGCGTCGATCACGGGGAAGCGCGAGTGCCCCGTGCGGCGCGCGAGCGCGACGACGTCGGCGGCGGTGTCCTCGCGGTGCACGACCTCCATGCGCGTGCGGTCCGTCATCACGTCCGCCGCCGTCAGCTCCTCGAGCTCGATCGAGTTCGTGATCAGGCGCGCGGTCCCGACGTCGAGCGTGCCCACCTCGGCCGAGCGCTGGACGAGGGCCGCGAGCTCCTGCGCCGAGCGGCCGCCCGACAGCTCCTCGCGCGGCTCGACGCCGACCGCGCGCAGGAGGGCGTTCGCGCTGTCGTTGAGCGCCACGATGAGCGGCTTGAGCGCGGCCGTGAAGCCGCGCTGGAGCGGGGCGACCTGACGTGCCGTCCCGAGCGGGCGGGCGAGCGCGAGGTTCTTCGGGACCAGCTCGCCGAACAGCATCGAGAACCCGTTGACCAGCAGGATCGACGCGACCGCCGCGACACCCGCCGCCGCTGCCTCGTCCCAGGGGCCCTGCGAGACCGGTCCGCCGAGCAGCCGGGCGAGGGCCGGCTGGGTCGTGTAGCCCAGGAGGATGGTCGTCAGGGTGATGCCGACCTGCGCGCCCGAGAGCTGGGTCGACAGGTGCGCGAGCGCGGCGCGGACGGACCGCGAGCGGCGGTCGTCGTGGGCCGCGACCTGACGGTCGACGAGGCCCGGGTCGAGGGTCACGAGCGCGAACTCGGCGGCGACGAACACCGCCGTCCCGGCCGTCAGCGCGACGCCGAGGAGGATGAGCAGCGCGTCGACGGTCATCGCGCGAGCCGCTCGGGGATCTGGGGCGAGCCGGTACCGGGAGGCCGGTACCGGCCGCTACTTGAGCTGGCCATGGTGGCAGGGAGCATAACGGACGCGTGCCACGATGGCCCCATGCCCGCAGCCGAAGCCGAGACGCCCGCAGCGGACGGGAGGGCCGCCGTCGTCCTCGTCGTCGAGGACGAGCCGGCGATCGCGACCGCGATCGCGCACCGCATGGCCGCCGAGGGCTGGCGCGTCGAGGTCGCCTCCGACGGCCCCTCGGGCGTCTCCGCGGCCGCCCGCCTCACGCCCGACGTCGTCGTGCTCGACGTGATGCTCCCCGGGCTCGACGGCCTGGAGGTGTGCCGCCGGATCCAGGCCGCGCGGCCCGTGCCGGTCCTCATGCTCACCGCGCGCGACGACGAGACCGACCTGCTCGTCGGCCTGGGCGTCGGCGCGGACGACTACATGACGAAACCGTTCTCGATGCGGGAGCTCGTGGCCCGCACACGCGCCCTGCTGCGCCGCGTCGAGCGGTCGGCCCAGCTCGCGGGCGCCGCCTCGCCGACGCCGGCGATGGTCGTGGGCGACGTGGTCGTCGACCGTGCGCAGCGGCGCGTGTCGCGCGGCGGTCAGGACGTCCACCTCACGCCCACCGAGTTCGACCTCCTCGTGACGCTCGCGACGAGCCCTCGGACGGTCCTCACGCGCGAGCGCCTCCTCGCGGAGGTCTGGGACTGGGTCGACGCGAGCGGGACGCGGACGGTCGACTCGCACGTCAAGGCGCTGCGCCGCAAGCTCGGGGCGGACCTCATCCGGACGGTGCACGGCGTCGGGTACGCGTTCGAGCCCACGGGGGCGTGACGTGCCGCCGCGCCACGGCCGCCTCCCCGACGTCCGGCCCCTCGACCGGTTCTCGTCGATCAAGATCAAGCTCGGCGTGCTCGTCACCGCCACGGTCACGCTGGCTGCGTTCGTCACGTGGGCGGGCCTGTACAACCAGCTCGGACCGACCAGGACCCTGCCGCTGGCGGTCGTCGTCGGCGTCCTCGCGGTGCAGGTCCTCGCCCGCGGCATGACGTCACCCCTGCGCGAGATGACGGCCGCGGCGCGCGCGATGGCGGGCGGCGACTACTCGCAGCGCGTGCGTGCGACGAGCCGGGACGAGGTCGGCCAGCTCGCCGACGCGTTCAACCGCATGGCCGAGGACCTCGAGCAGGTCGACACGCTGCGCCGCGAGATGGTCGCCAACGTGTCGCACGAGCTGCGCACCCCCGTCGCCGCGCTGCGCGCCCAGCTCGAGAACATGGTCGACGGCGTGACCGAGCCGGACGCCCCCGCCCTGGAGTCGGCCCTCCAGCAGGTCGAACGGCTCGGCCGCCTCGTCACGTACCTGCTCGACCTGTCCCGCATCGAGGCGGGTGCGGTCGCGCTCGAGGTGCGCGACGTCGGACTCCAGCGGTTCCTCGAGCGGACCGCCGACGACGTGCGCCCGGTGGCGACCGACAAGGACCTGCGCTTCACGGTCGCCGTCGAGCCCGGGGACCTCACCGTGCCCGCCGACTCCGAGCGCCTGCACCAGGTGGTGCTCAACCTGCTCCAGAACGCCGTCCGGCACTCACCGACGGGCGGTGAGGTCCGCCTCTCCGCGCGGCGGCAGGGCCGGGACGTCGTGCTCGACGTCGCCGACGACGGGCCGGGGATCGACCCCGCCGACCGGCAGCGCGTCTTCGAGCGCTTCCAGCGCGGCAACGCGCCCGGTCAGGGGCGCACGAGCACGGGCGGCACGGGGCTCGGCCTCGCGATCGTCCGCTGGGCCGTCGGGCTGCACGGCGGGACCGTCGAGGTCGCCGACTCGACGGCCGGCTGCGTGATGCGCGTGCGGCTCCCCGCGAACCGCCCCCGGGCGGCGCGCCACCCCGCTAGCCTCGCGCCGTGATCACGACGGACACGGAACCCGCCCCGGCACCGGACGACGGCGTCATCGCGGTGCACGGCCTGACGAAGACGTTCGGTCCGGTGCGCGCGGTCGACGACCTCACCTTCGAGGTCCGGCCCGGGCGGGTCACCGGGTTCCTCGGCCCGAACGGCGCGGGCAAGACGACGACGCTGCGGGCGCTGCTCGGCCTCGTCCGCCCGACCGCGGGCACCGCGACCATCGGGGGTCGCCGGTACACCGAGATCCCCCGCCCGCAGCGCGTCGTGGGCGCGGCGCTCGAGGCCGCGAGCTTCCACCCCGGGCGGACGGCACGGGACCACCTGCGCGTCTACGCGCCGCAGGTCGGGGTCGACGACGCGCGCTGCGACGAGGTCCTGGGCCTGGTCGGCCTCTCCGACGTCGCCGGGAGGCGCGTGGGCGGCTACTCGCTCGGGATGCGGCAGCGGCTCGGCCTCGCCACGACGCTGCTCGGCGACCCGCGGGTGCTGGTCCTGGACGAGCCCGCGAACGGGCTCGACCCCGAGGGGATCCGGTGGCTGCGCGACCTGCTGCGCTTCCTCGCCGGCGAGGGACGCACGGTCCTCGTCTCGAGCCACGTGCTGTCGGAGGTCCAGCAGACCGTCGACGACGTCGTGATCATCGCTCGCGGGCGCCTCGTCCACGCGTCGTCGCTCGCGGGGCTGGCCGCGCTCGAGCGCACCGGCACCCGGCTCCGCTCGCCCGACGCGGACGCGCTCGACAAGGTCGCCGGACGCTGGGGTCCTGCCGTGCGTCGGCTCGCGCCGGGGACCGTCGAGGTCGACGGCGTCGAGCCCGCCGAGGCGGGCCGGGCCGCGTTCGACGCGGGGCTCGAGCTGCACGAGCTCGCGTCGCTCTCGGTCGGGCTCGAGGAGATCTTCCTGCGGCTCACCGCGCCGCCCGTGGAGGAGCCGTCGGGGGTCCGGGCATGAGGGCGGCGCTGCTGACCGAGTACCGCAAGCTCGTCACGACGCGGCTGTGGTGGGTCCTGCTCGTGGCCATGGCGCTCGTCATGGTCTTCATGGGCGCGTCGCTCGCGTTCACGTTCAGCGTCCCGGCCGACCAGGGCGGCATGGGCGGCGGCGAGGGCCTGCCCGCGCTCACGCCGACGGACGTCGCGCTCTCCGTGTACTCGGTCGCGGCGGGATTCGGGTACGTCTTCCCCGTGGTGGTCGGGGCGCTCGCCGTGACGGGCGAGCTGCGCCACATGACCATCACCCCCACGCTCCTGGCCGAGCCTCGGCGCGGCGTCGTGCTCGGGGCGAAGCTGCTCGCCGCGCTGCCCGTGGGCCTGCTGTTCGGGCTCGTGGGCACCGCGGCCACCGTCGCCGGCGGCGCGACCGTCCTCGCGCTCACCGGTGGCGAGACCGCCCTGGGCGAGCCCGAGGTGCTGCGTGGGCTCGCTCTGTCGGTGCTCGCGCTCGGGCTGTGGGCGGTCCTGGGCGTCGGCTTCGGGACCGTGCTCACGAACCAGGTCGCCGCGGTCGTCGTCGTGCTCGCGTACAACCAGCTCGTGGAGCCGCTGCTCAGGCTGTTCCTGGGCAGCCTCGAGTGGGGGCAGCCGGTGACGAGGTTCCTCCCGGGGGCCGCGGCGGAGGCGCTCGTGGGGTCGAGCATCTACACCGCGGTGGGGGCCGGCGACCTCCTCGAGTGGTGGCAGGGCGGCCTGGTCCTCGCGGCGTACGCGCTCGTCCTGGCCGCGATCGGCCGCGCGACGACGTTCCGGCGCGACATCACCTGACGACCGCCTGACGGCCTCTTGGCCGGCCTCCGGCGGACCGCTGACCGGGTCATGACCTGCACCGCCCCGGAGCCGCCGGCGAGGTTCACGAGCACCCGTCCGGCGGTCCGTCACGGCGCGTCCCACGCCTCGGGGTGGCCTAGGGTGGACCACGAGAGAGGGCCGGACAACGGCCCTAGGTCCCGTGCTTGGAAGAGGGCGATCCTCGCGTGTCCCAGAAGGCGCACCCGGATGCAGCGGCGCAGTTCGGAGCGAACCAGTGGCTGGTCGACGAGCTGTACGACCAGTACCTGAAGGACCGGGACGCGGTCGACCCCGCGTGGTGGGACTTCTTCGAGGACTACCGGCCCGGTGAGGGCAACGGGGCGTCGACCGGTGCTCCGGGCGCTCCCGTCGCGCGCCCGGAACCGACCCCGGGCGCCCCGGCGCAGGCCTCGGCACGGACGCCGCAGGGCGACGGCCAGGGCGCGACGAGCGCCCGCGCGTCGGGCACCGCGACGCAGCAGCCCTCCCCCGCGACGCCGGCTCCCACCGAGCCGTCCGACCGGCCCGCACCGGAGCCGCGCGCCCAGCGCTCGCCGGCCCAGGCGACCCCGCGCACTCCCCGCGAGCCCCGACCCGACGCGCCCGCACCCGTCGCGGCGGCGCAGCCCGCCACCGCGCCGTACGCGCAGGTCCCGTCGTCGCGTCTCGAGCAGCGCCCGTCGACCGAGGCGGCCGTCGAGCGGCTGCGCGGTCCGGCCGCGCGCGTCGTGACCAACATGGAGGCGAGCCTCGCCGTCCCGACCGCGACCTCGGTCCGCGCCGTCCCGGCGAAGCTCATGGTGGACAACCGGATCGTCGTCAACAACCACCTCAGCCGCACGCGCGGCGGCAAGGTGTCGTTCACGCACCTCATCGGGTACGCGGTCGTCGAGGCGCTCGCCGAGATGCCGGAGATGAACGCGGGCTACACGCTCGTGGACGGCAAGCCGGCTGTCGTCCAGCCGGGTGCGGTCAACTTCGGCCTCGCGATCGACCTCGCGAAGCCCGACGGCACACGCCAGCTGCTCGTGCCGAGCATCAAGGCCGCCGACTCGATGGACTTCGGCCAGTTCCTCGGCGCGTACGAGGACCTCGTCCGCCGCGCGCGCAACAACAAGCTCACGCCCGAGGACTTCCAGGGCACGACGATCACCCTCACGAACCCGGGCACGATCGGCACGGTGCACTCCGTGCCCCGCCTCATGGCGGGCCAGGGGACGATCATCGGCGTCGGGGCGATGGACTACCCCGCCGAGTTCCAGGGCGCGTCGGACGAGCAGCTCGCGCGCCTCGGCATCTCGAAGGTGCTCACGCTGACCTCCACGTACGACCACCGCATCATCCAGGGCGCGCAGTCGGGCGACTTCCTGCGCGTGGTCGCGGCGAAGCTCCTCGGCGAGGGCGGGTTCTACGACCGCGTCTTCACCGCGATGCGCGTCCCGTACGAGCCCGTGCGCTGGGTCCGCGACAACACCGTCGACGCCGACACCGAGGCCGCCAAGCCCGCGCGCATCGCCGAGCTCATCCACGCCTACCGCTCGCGCGGGCACCTCATGGCCGAGACGGACCCGCTGGCCTACCGCCAGCGGCGCCACCCCGACCTGGACATCCAGAACCACGGCCTGACGCTGTGGGACCTCGACCGCGTCTTCCCCACCGCCGGGTTCACGGGACGCCCCAAGGCGACGCTGCGCGAGATCCTCGGCCTGCTGCGCGACTCGTACTGCCGCACGATCGGCGTCGAGTACATGCACCTGCAGGACCCGCGTCAGCGCCGGTGGCTCCAGGAGCGCCTCGAGTCGGGCTACGCCCGCACGCCGCGCGAGGACCAGCTGCGCATCCTCCGGCGCCTCAACGCCGCCGAGGCGTTCGAGACGTTCCTGCAGACGAAGTACGTCGGGCAGAAGCGGTTCTCGCTCGAGGGCGGCGAGTCCCTGATCCCGCTGCTGGACGCCGTGCTGTCGAAGGCCGCGGAGAACGGCCTCGACGAGGTCTGCATCGGCATGGCGCACCGCGGTCGGCTCAACGTGCTGGCGAACATCGCGGGCAAGAGCTACGCGCAGATCTTCTCCGAGTTCGAGGGCAACCAGGACCCGAAGAGCGTCCAGGGCTCGGGCGACGTCAAGTACCACCTCGGCACCGAGGGCACCTTCACGGCCGAGTCGGGCGCGACGACGGGCGTCTACCTCGCGGCCAACCCCTCGCACCTCGAGGCGGTCGACCCCGTGCTCGAGGGCGTCGTCCGCGCCAAGCAGGACCGCATCGACCTCGGCGGCGACGGGTTCTCCGTCCTCCCCGTCCTCGTGCACGGGGACGCGGCGTTCGCCGGCCAGGGCGTCGTCGTCGAGACGCTCAACCTCTCGCAGCTGCGCGGGTACCGCACGGGCGGCACGGTGCACGTCATCGTGAACAACCAGGTCGGCTTCACGACCGGGCCGTCGTCGTCGCGCTCGACGCACTACGCGACCGACGTCGCCAAGGGTCTCCAGGTCCCGATCTTCCACGTCAACGGGGACGACCCCGAGGCGTGCGTCCGCGTGGCCGAGCTCGCCTTCGAGTTCCGCGAGCAGTTCGACCGCGACGTGATCATCGACATGGTCTGCTACCGCCGCCGCGGGCACAACGAGGGCGACGACCCGTCGATGACGCAGCCGCTCATGTACAACCTCATCGAGGCGAAGCGGTCGGTCCGCAAGCTCTACACCGAGGCTCTCGTGAGCAGGGGCGACATCACCGTCGAGGAGGCCGCGCAGGCGCTCCAGGACTACCAGTCCCAGCTCGAGCGCGTCTTCACCGAGACGCGCGAGGTGGGGTACCAGGCGCCGGCCGGGACCGAGCCGATCGCCGGCCTCGAGAAGCCCGAGTCGCAGCTCGAGGACGCAGGCACCATGGTCGGCTGGCGCACCGCCGTCGACCCCGAGGTGCTGGCGCGGATCGGTCGTGCGCACGTGCGCCCGCCCGAGGGCTTCTCGGTGCACCCCAAGCTCGAGCAGCTGCTCGCCAAGCGCGAGCAGATGTCCCGCGAGGGCGGGATCGACTGGGGCTACGGCGAGCTCCTCGCCTTCGGCTCGCTCCTGGTCGAGGGCACGCCCGTGCGGCTCGCCGGCCAGGACTCGCGACGAGGCACCTTCGTGCAGCGGCACGCCGTCCTGCACGACCGCCGCACGGGGGCCGAGTGGACGCCCCTGCTGTACCTCTCGAGCGACCAGGCGAAGTTCTGGGTCTACGACTCGTCGCTGTCGGAGTTCGCGGCCCTCGGCTTCGAGTACGGGTACTCGGTCGAGCGGCCGGACGCGCTCGTGCTCTGGGAGGCGCAGTTCGGCGACTTCGTCAACGGCGCCCAGACGATCATCGACGAGTTCGTCTCGTCGTCGGAGCAGAAGTGGGGCCAGCGGTCGTCGGTCGTGCTCCTGCTGCCGCACGGCTTCGAGGGTCAGGGACCTGACCACTCCTCGGCACGCGTCGAGCGCTTCCTGCAGCTGTGCGCCGAGGACAACATGACGGTCGCGATGCCGACGACGCCGGCGTCGTACTTCCACCTGCTCCGGCGGCAGGCGTACGACCGCCCGCGCCGCCCGCTCGTGGTCGCGACCCCGAAGTCGATGCTGCGCCTCAAGGCGGCGGCGTCCGCGGTCGAGGACTTCACGACCGGCACGTTCCGTCCGGTCGTCCCCGACGAGCACCTGCCCGCCGACGTGCGGGGCCAGGTCGACCGCGTCGTGCTCAGCGCCGGGAAGGTCTACTACGACCTGCTCGCCGAGCGCGCCAAGCGGGGCGACGAGCGGACGGCCCTCGTGCGCGTCGAGCAGCTGTACCCGCTCGACGCCGACGCGTTCCGGACCGCGCTCGAGCCGTTCGGCGACGCCGAGCTGGTCTGGGCCCAGGAGGAGCCGGAGAACCAGGGCGGCTGGACGTTCATGAGCAACGCGCTGCCGTCGCTGCTCGGACGCCCGCTGCGCGTGGTCTCGCGTCCCGCTGCGGCCTCCCCGGCCGCGGGCTCGGCCAAGACCCACGCCCGCGAGCAGGCCGAGCTCGTGCAGGCGGCGTTCGACCGCTGAGGCGTCGGGCCGGAGCGGGAGCGACCGGCCCGCGCCCTGCGTCGACGGCTGCCGGCCGCGTCGAGACCCGGTCGCCCGACGAGGTCAGGCCGGCCGGGCCTCGCCCCCGGCGACGGACCGCGTGCTCGGGTCCCCGGTCTGGCCCGCGAACGTCCTGCGGTACGCAGTGGGCGTCGTGCCGAGCGCGCGGACGAAGTGGTGCCGCATCGCGGGCGCCGCGCCGAACCCTGCACGACGCGCGACCTCCTCGACCGGCAGCGGTGTGCGCTCGAGGAGCTCCTGCGCCCGCAGGAGACGCTGCCGTGCCGTCCACCCGGCCGGGGTGGTCCCGGTCTCCGCGCGGAACCGCCGGGCGAAGGTGCGCTCGGACATGTGCGCCCGGCGCGCGAGCTGCGGGACGGTGATCTCCTCGTCCAGGTGGTCCAGGACCCAGGAGAGGACGGGTCCGAGCTCGCCGTCGGCCCGCTCCGGCACCGGGCTCTCGATGTACTGCGCCTGCCCGCCGTCGCGGTGCGGGGGGACGACCATGCGTCGCGCGATCGCGGCGGCGGCGGTCGCGCCGAGCTCGCGGCGTACGAGGTGCAGGCCCGCGTCGACCCCGGCCGCCGTGCCGGCGCTGGTCACGACGCCGCGGTCCTCGACGTAGAGGACGTCGGGATCGACCGTCGCGGCGGGGAACCGGGCCGCGAGGGCCTCGGTGTACATCCAGTGCGTCGTGCAGCGCCGGCCGTCGAGCAGTCCCGCCCAGCCGAGCGCGAAGGCCCCGCTGCACAGGCTCAGCACCCAGGCGCCCCGGTCGTGCGCGGCGCGGAGCGCGTCGAGGACCTCGTCCGACGGCGCGCCCGGCGCCCCGTACGCGGCCATGACCACGAGGTCCGCGTCCTGCGTGGCTTCCAGGCCGGCGTGGACGACGATCTCCATCCCGAGCTTGGTCGGCACCGGGCCCGGGCGCTCCCCGCACACGACGAAGTCGAACGAGGGACCCCCCGTGTCGGTGCGGTCGATGCCGAAGATCTCGCACGCGACCGCGAGCTCGAAGGGCGAGACGCCGGGGACCGCGATCGCGGCGACGGATCGGAGCATGGGTCGAGTGTGCCCCATCGCTGGCGGGATATCGACGCAAGCGGGCCGTTCTGCCACTCGCGGCAGGATGTTGTCGACAACAGACTTTCTGCCATGGACACCGTGCATCTCATCCTCCTGGTCGTACTGCTCGCGGTGGCGGTCTCGTCCGCCGTCGCCCTCCCCCGGACGCTCCGGAGGGACGGCTACGGGCACCGCCCGCCGCCCCGGGGCCCCGTGTGGTGCGACACCGTCTGAGCGGACCCGTCCTGGTCGCGCACGCGTCAGGTCGACCGCCCTCCCCGCCGCCCTCCCCGCCGCGCTCCCGGCGCGGGCCGCGCACCGTGTCGCGCGGACCGCCCCGCAGCGAGCCGTGCGGCAGGATGGGGGCCGCGCGCCGCACCCCGCGGCGCCGGACGGGAGGCGACGTGACGGGAGCACGCATCTGCGTGGTGGGCGACGAGCTGGTCGCCGGGGCAGGTGACCCGCGCGGCCTCGGCTGGGTCGGCAGGGTCGCGGCCCGCACACCCGCCGAGCCGGCCCCGCTCGTCATGACGCTCGCCGTCCCGGGAGAGACGACGACGGGCCTGAGCAGCCGCTGGGAGGTCGAGACGGCGCTCCGGTTCGGCCCGCGGTCCGACTCCCCGCACCACCTCGTCGTCGCGCTCGGCCGCGCGGACCTGTCCGCAGGCATCTCGCTCGCGCGGAGCCGGCTCAACCTCGCGAACGTGCTCGACGTCGCCGAGCAGAAGCAGGTCGCGACCTTCGTCGTCGGCCCGCCGCCGGGCACGCACGAGGACCAGGGCCGCCAGGCCGAGCTGTCGTCGGCGCTCGGCGACGTGGCGCGCCGTCGCGGCGTCCCCTACGTCGACACGTTCACGCCGCTCGTCCACCACGAGCAGTGGCTCGCGGACCTCGCCTCGGGCGACGGACGCGTGCCCGGCCAGGCCGGGTACGGGCTCATGGCATGGCTCGTGCTGCACGGTGGCTGGCACCGCTGGCTCGGGCTGCCCGACGACGCCGCCTGACGAGGGCGCCCGCGAGCCGCCGCCCCGTCCTCGCGCCCCTCGGGCGGAGTCAGACCAGGACGCCGGCGCCCCGCAGCGCGACCGTGAGGTCCTGCGGGTTGGACGCGACCGAGCACGCCTCGTCGTACGTGACGTGCCCGTCCCGCACGAGCTGGAGCAGGTGCTGGTCGAAGGTCTGCATCTTGTAGAACTCGCCGTCGGCGATGAGGTCCTCGATCGGCGGCGCCTCGGACGGGTCGAGGATCGCCTCGGCGGTCCGCCCGGTGTTGACCATGACCTCGACGGCGACGGTGCGCCCGCTACCGTCCGCGCGGCGGACGAGACGCTGCGACACGATGCCGCGGAGCGCGTTCGCGAGTGCCACGCGGATCTGCTTCTGCTCGTGCGGCTGGAAGAAGTCGACGATGCGGTTGATCGTCTCCTGCGCGTCGATGGTGTGCAGCGTGGACATGACCAGGTGGCCCGTCTCGGCCGCGGAGAGCGCCGCGCGGACGGTCTCGACGTCGCGCATCTCGCCCACGAGGATCACGTCCGGGTCCTGCCGCATCGCGGCGCGCAGGGCCACCGTGAAGTCGGCCGTGTCGTGCAGCACCTCACGCTGGGACACCATGGCCTTCTTGTCCTGGTGGAGGACCTCGATCGGGTCCTCGATCGTGACGATGTTGACCTCTCGGTAGGAGTTGATGAGGTCGACCATCGACGCGAGCGTCGTCGTCTTGCCCGAACCGGTCGGTCCTGTGACCAGGACGAGACCTCGGGGCTCGAGCGCGAGCTCACCGACGACCTCGGGCAGCCCGAGCTCGGCGAGGCTCTGCGCACCGTGGGCGACACGCCGGAAGACCATGCCGTACGTGCCGCGAGCCTGGTACGCGTTGACGCGGAAGCGGCCCACGCCGGGCAGCGAGAACGCGAAGTCGGCCTCGTGTGTCTCGACGAACGTCTCGCGGAGGTTGACCGGGAGCACCTCGCCGACCATGTGCACCATGTCCTCGGGCGTGAGGTCCGGGACCTGCAGGCGACGCAGGCGACCGTCCACGCGCAGCCGCGGCGGCGAGCCGACCTTGCAGTGGAGGTCCGACGCGTTGCTGCTGCCCGCTGCGTGCAGGAGCGGGATCACCGACTGGAGGCTCTGGGTCACGCCCTCAGATCGGCCGGATCGGCCCCGGACTTGAACATTCCGCGCGCACGAGCGCTGCACGGCGCGCCGCTCGTGCGGCGGCTCGTCGCACGTCACCCGGACGCCCGCCGTGCGCAGCGCCCGGTCGCGCGACGTCGGGCCCGCGAGGGCACGGGCCGCGTGCGCGGCGACCGCGGTCGTGTGGGACCATGGCGTCCGTGTGTCCGGCCCTGAGCACGTCAGGGTCCGGCCGGTACGTCCCGAGGAGTTGCAGATGAGCAAGCGCGGTCGCAAGCGCCGGTCCCGCAAGGGCAGCGCCGCCAACCACGGCAGGCGCCCCAACGCCTGATCAGGTGTGAGGAGGGCGGTGGACGCGGCTGCGTCCACCGCCCTTCGTCCACCGGGACGGGTGCGTCAGGTCTCGCGGACCTGAGTCCGCAGGATGGTGAGCTGCTCCCGGATCCGCACGTGGAGCTGCTCGGGTGCCTGGTCGTGGCACGAGCGCTTGACCAGCCGCTTGAGGTGGTCCTCGACGTCGTACTCCGCCAGGCACGGCTCGCAGTCGGCGAGGTGCTGACGGATCCGGTCCCCGTCGGCCTCGTGGATCTCGTGGTCGAGGAACTCGAACAGCCGCTCCAGGGCCTCGCCGCAGTCGGCGGGGCGACGGGTCGTGTCGCTCACGACGCACCTCCCTCGTTCGACGGGACGAGACCTCGCTCGCGCGCGTAGTCGGTCAGCAGCTCGCGCAGCTGGCGTCGGCCTCGGTGGAGCCGGGACATCACCGTCCCGATCGGCGTGCCCATGATCTCGGCGATCTCCTTGTAGGCGAAGCCCTCGACGTCGGCCAGGTAGACGGCGATCCGGAACTCCTCACCGATGGCCTGCAGCGCGTCCTTCACGTCCGAGTCCGGCAGCCCGTCGAGCGCCTCCGCCTCGGCCGAGCGCAGCCCCGTCGAGGTGTGCGACGCCGCGCGCGCGATCTGCCAGTCCTCGATCTCCTCGGTCCCCGACTGCAGCGGCTCCCGCTGCTTCTTGCGGTAGCTGTTGATGAAGGTGTTGGTGAGGATGCGGTACAGCCAGGCCTTGAGGTTGGTGCCCGGCCGGTACTGGTGGAACGCCGCGAACGCCTTGGCGAACGTCTCCTGGACCAGGTCCTCGGCGTCCGTCGGGTTCCTGGTCATGCGCAGCGCGGCGGAGTAGAGCTGGTCGACGTAGACCAGCGCCTCTGTCTCGAACCGCTGGGCCCGGCCGGCCTCGTCCTCCTCGACCGGGGCGCGGTGGGTGTCCTCGCTCATCGGCCACGAGCCTAGACCGCATGCCGGCGCGGCGGCGTCCGAGGTCCACGGCGTCATGCGGTCCACGCTCGCGTCCGACGCCCACGGCGCCGTGGTCACGGCCTGCGGGACGCCCGTCGCGACCGCGAGCGGGTTGACGCCGACCCCGACGAGCGGCACGGAGGCCGCGGGCGCAGGGGGCGCCGTGAGGCAGGAGCTCATGAGCAGGTGAACGCCCGGGCGATCCCCCCGCATTCCCGGGCGCGCCGTCACCCGTGACGCGTTAGCGTGCGGACGTCGGTCGAGTCAGACCGGGTCGAGTCGACAAGGAGACAACCCATGCTGATCCGCAGGATCGCGAGGCCTCTGCTCGCCACCGCGTTCGTCGCCGACGGCGTCGACGCCGTCCGCAACCCCGACGCGCACGTCGACCGCGCCGAGGAGGGCTACCGCTCCCTCGCCGGCCGTCTCGACCTGCCCGAGGTCGACCGCTCGCAGCTCACCACGCTCGTGCGGCTCCACGGCGCCGCGGTCGCGATCGCGGGTGTCGCGCTCGCCGTGGGCCGCGCGCCCCGGACCGCCGCCGCCGCGCTCGCCGCGCTGACGCTCCCGCTCGCGGTCGTCGACCAGCCCTTCACGCGTCGCGGCGAGGGCGTCGACCGGTTCCTCGGGGACCTCTCGCGCGTCGGCGCCGCGATCATCGCCGCGGTCGACCTCGAGGGACGTCCCGGCCTCACGTGGCGGGCCGGCCACGCACGCATCGACCGGGCCACGACCAAGGAGGCGCGGGCAGCGGTCGCCGAGGCGCGACGTGAGGTCAGGGCCGCGCTCAAGCAGGCCCGCCGCGTCACCGACTGAGCCGGGCGTCGGGACCTGGGCCGCCGCCCCGGCGAGCCTCCGGGTCGGCACGGGGGCTCGCTGCGCGGCGCACGCCCAAGCCCTGCTCGCCCCGGGCCCGGACGGACGTCCCGGCGGGTGCGCCGGTAGCCTCGTCGCATGACCTCGGGTGCTGCCGCGACCAGGACGTCCGCCTCCGCATGAGCGGGATCGCCGGGCGCTACGACGAGAGCGACGTCCGCTCACGCCCCAACCCCCGGGGGTCCCGACCGCGCACCAAGCAGCGGCCCGACCACGCCGACGCGGACCAGGCCCTCGTGACGGGGGTCGACCGCGGGCGCTACACGCTCCTCGTCTCGCCCGACACCGCCGACGAGCGACCCGCCGTCGCGATGAAGGCCCGCGAGCTCGGTCGCGAGCGCGTGGTCTGCGGTGACCGCGTCGACGTCGTCGGCGACACGAGCGGGACCCGCGGGAGCCTCGCGCGGATCGTCCGCGTCCACGAGCGGCGGACGGTGCTGCGTCGGACGGCGGACGACACGGATCCCGTCGAGCGCGTGATCGTCGCCAACGCCGACCAGCTCGTCGTGGTCACGGCCCTCGCGGACCCGGAGCCGCGGACGCGGATGATCGACCGCGTCGTCGCCGCCGCCTACGACGCGGGCATGGACGCGCTCCTGTGCCTCACGAAGGCCGACCTCGCATCGCCCGAACCGCTCGTGGCGCTCTACGCGCCGGTCGGGGTCGAGGTCGTCGTCACGTCCGTGCGCGACGGCGCGGACGGACGCACGATCGACGGCCTCGACGACCTGCGGGGTCGGCTCGCGGGGCGGGTGTCGGTGCTGGTCGGCCACTCGGGCGTCGGCAAGTCGACGCTCGTCAACGCCCTGGTCCCGGGCACCGCGCGTGCGACCGGCGACGTCAACGACGTGACGGGTCGCGGACGGCACACGTCGTCGTCGGCGGTCGTGCTGCGACTCCCCGACCGCGCCGGCTGGGTCGTCGACACCCCAGGGGTCCGCTCGTTCGGACTCGCGCACGTGCAGGTCGAGAACCTCCTCGGGGCGTTCCCCGAGCTCGCAGACGTCGCCGAGGAGCGGTGCCCGCGCGGGTGCAGCCACGCCTCGGACGAACCCGACTGCGCCCTCGACGCGTGGGTCGCCGAGGGCGGCCCCGACGCCACGGCCCGAGCCCAGCGCGTCGACTCGCTGCGACGCCTGCTCACGGCCCGGTCCTCGGGCGCTAGCGTGCAGCCATGACGGTCCGCTCCGGGTACGACGACGACCTGCGCCTCGCCCACGTGATCGCCGACCAGGTGGACGGCCTGACGACGAGCCGTTTCCGGGCGCAGGACCTCGCGATCGACACGAAGCCCGACACGACGCCGGTGACCGACGCCGACCGGAGCGCGGAGGAGATCGTCCGGCAGCAGCTCTCCCGGACGAGGCCGCGCGACGCCGTCGTCGGCGAGGAGATGCCTGACACGGGGCACGGTCCGCGGCAGTGGGTGATCGACCCGATCGACGGCACCAAGAACTTCGTGCGCGGCGTCCCGGTGTGGGCCACGCTCATCGCCCTCATCGACGCGGGGCGGCCCGTGGTCGGGCTCGTCAGCGCGCCCGCGCTCGGGCGCCGCTGGTGGGCCGCCGAGAACGCCGGCGCCTGGACGGGCAGGTCGCTCGCGTCGGCGACGCGGCTCCAGGTGTCGAAGGTCGCGCAGCTCGAGGACGCGTCGCTGTCGTACTCCAGCCTGTCGGGCTGGGAGGACCGGGGCCTGCTGGGCGGCTTCCTCGACCTCACGCGCTCGGTGTGGCGGACCCGGGCCTACGGGGACTTCTGGTCGTACGTCCTCGTCGCCGAGGGTGCGGTCGACGTCGCCGCCGAGCCCGAGCTGGCGCTGCACGACATGGCGGCTCTCGTGCCCATCGTCACCGAGGCCGGCGGGACGTTCACGTCGGTCGAGGGGACGCCGGGCCCGTTCGGGGGGTCCGCGCTCGCCACCAACGGCCTGCTGCACGACCAGGTCCGCGCGTTCCTCGACCCGTTCGGCAGCGGCTGACCGCAGCGCCGGCGCCCGGCGCCGGCTGTGCTGGTGCTGCCTGCTGGCGGCTGCGCGCGGAGGCTGCGGTCAGCGGGCGGTGCCGCGCGCGAGCGCCGCCAGCTCGGTGCTGTCGTACCAGAGGAGGTCGCGCTCGGCGAGCCGCTCCGCGGCGTCGTCGTCACCCGCGAGCGTCGCGTCGACGTCCGACTCGGCCGCCTGCTCGTCGACGTGCGCGCACGCCACGTCCCCCCAGCCGACCCCCGCCACGAGCCGGATCGCGCTCGGTGCGTGGTCGGGCTCGTCGAGCGCCTCGACGAGGTCGTCGGGCACGTCGGCCGCGACGACGACGCGTCGCCGTCGGCCGGGCGGCATCCGCTCGAGGAGGTCCAGGCTGTCGTCGGCCGCGAGGAGCTGGGCCGCGTACTCCAGGCCCTCCTCGTCCTCGTCGGGGAGCGCCGCCCGCAGGCCGGCCGTCACGGCGTGGACGACGCGGGGGGTGAGCCCGGTGGACGTGTCGAGCTCGGCGAGCGTCGCCGGCAGGTAGATCCGCACCCGCTCAGTGTGCCGTGACGAGGCCCCGCCTCGCGACGACCTCCTCGGCGAGGCGTGACACCGCGCGACGCGCCGGCGACGTCGGCACGTGCTCGACGAGCGTCCGCCCCGCGAGCAGGGCCGCGTCGCACGCCGGGCCGTCGTCGGGCACGAGCCGGACGTCCGCCACGCCCGCGTAGCGGTGCAGGGCGTCGCGGACCGCGTCGCCGGGCTGCGGTCCGGACGCGCTCGCGCGCACGCGGTTCACGACGACGACCGGCTCGACCGCGGGCAGGCGGTCGCGCAGCTCGCCCAGCCCGCGCACGAGCCGCTGCATGCCGATCGGATCACCCGACCCCACGACGACGAGCACGTCCGCCGCCTCGACCGCCGACAGGGTCGCACCGTTGCGCCGCGGCGCCCGGGTGTCGTACGCGAGGAGCTCGTCCTCCTCGAGGCAGAAGCCGCAGTCCACGACCGTCCACGTGACGAGCTCGCGCGCGACCGACCACAGCACGTCGAGGCTCGCGGGGGCGACCTCGGGCCAGCGGTCGGCGCGGCTGATGCCCGAGAGGACGCGGAGCCCTCCGTCGAGGACCGGCGAGAGCGCCGCCAGGACGTCGACGTCGAGCCGGCCGCTCGCCGCCGCCCGTGCGGCGGCGGCGAGGCCGGGTGCCTCGTCGAGCAGCCCGAGGACGGGCGCCACGGTCCCGCCGTAGGTGTCGGCGTCGACGAGCAGTGCCGACCGCCCGGCGGGTCCGGCCGACGTCGCGGCGAGCTCGGCCGCGAGGTTCACCGCGAGCGTCGTCCGCCCCGGTGCCCCCGTCGGCCCCCAGACCGCGACCAGCGTGCCGTCGGCGACCGCGCGGCCCCGGCGAGGGCCCTGGCCGCCCACACCCTGCCCAGGCCCCGGGTCGTGTCGGCCCTCGGCGGTGTCGGCGGACGCCGCAGGGCGCGCGGGCGATCCCGGCCGCGCCCCCGTCAGCCCCGCCTCGTCGAGGAGGGCGGTCACCACCGCCGGGAGCTCGTCGACGTGCTGGACGTCGAGGACCGCGTCGGCGCCGAGCTCGGCGGGCAGCGCCTCCCACGGCGCGACCCCGTCCACGAGCAGGACGACCCAGACACCGGACCCGTGCAGGTGGTGCACCGCCTCGCGGTCGAGACCCGGGACGCCCGCCGTCACCACGGCCACCGCACCCGCCCCGGCGGCCGCCGACGCGAGGAGCTCGGCCAGGTCCGCGCACCGACGCGTGACCTCCAGCCGCGACGACTCCCCGAGCAGCTGGACGGCGGTCGCCTCCGCGGCCCCGCGGACGGCGCACAGGACGCCCGTGCTCACGAGCGCGCCGGCCCGGGCAGCGGGACGACCTCGACGCTGCCGTCGTCGGAGACCGCACCGAGCACGTCGGGCAGCACGTCGAGCGGGACGACCACGTGCACGCTGACCGCACCGCCGGTCGTGAAGGCCCCCGACGGCGCCGCGACCTCGGCGACCGTGGCGGACGCGACGAGCAGGCGCGGCGCGGCGACCTCGTCGTCACCCCCCGTGCGGCCACCCGGGACGTGCCACAGCTCGACGTCGGCGCCCGCGACGACGTCGCGGGACAACGGGCCCCGCGGGGTCACGGCCACCGTGCGCAGGTCCGCGTCGACCCCGGTCGCGACCGCGGTCACGGGGACCAGCTCGCCGACCGCGACGGTCCGGCTCGCGTGGAGCCCGTCGACGAGGTCCGCGGGACCCAGGTAGAGGCCGTCCGCCGCGCCGAGGCGGACCTCGCGCACCTCGACGTCGGCGGAGGTCACCGCCTCGCCCGGGACGAGCGCCTCGCGGGCGACGAGGACGGGCACCGTCCGGCCGGCGGTGCCGACCGCCCAGGCCCCGACGAGCACGGAGACCCCGACCAGTGCCGTCCCGAGCAGGAGCCTCGGGTCGCGCCAGCCCGGTCGTCGCAGCCGCACGGCAGCCGGCGTGGGCAGGTCGTCGTACGCGACGCGCTCCCCCGCGCGTGCGGTCCGGCGGTCGTGCGTCGTGGTCATGGGTCCCCCGCGTGTCCACCGCCGACGACGGCGGCCTCGAAAGGGAGGCCGGACGTCCGACCGCGTCCCGCGGTGTCCGGTTCCTCCAGGTTGCCGCGGCCCATCATGCCCGGTCGGCGGCCCTTCCCGGGGCCGGTCCGCAGCCCCCTGTGGACGACGGGGAGCGGCACGGGCCGCGTGCCAGACTGACCGCATGCCGCCCCGCTTCCTCACCCTCGCGGACGTCACCGAGGTCCTCAACATCTCCAGCGCGCAGGCGTACGCGCTCGTCCGGACCGGCGAGCTGCCCGCGATCCAGGTGGGGGGACGCGGCGTGTGGCGCGTCGAGGCGACGGAGCTCGAGGCGTACATCCAGCGGATGTACGCGCAGCAACGCGCCCGCGCCGGCAGCGAGGCGGGCGAGCAGGACCGGCACGCCGAGCGCGACGGGAGCGCCGAGCGCCGGGTGTGATCGGCCCGGCGTGACGCCAGGGTCGACGCCCGCTCAGACCTCGCCGACGCGCACCAGCGCGGTGAACGGCACGGTGCGGCGGCGTCCGGTCGGCCTCGAGGTCGCCGGGTCCGCGACGCCGACGTCCAGGTGGTCCGCCCCGACCGTGTCGACCCGGCCGAGCAGCACGCCCCCCGACGTCTCGACCTGGACGAGCCGTCGGTCCCGGGCGAGCGCACGCAGCGCGTGACCGAGGCCCAGCCTGCGCACCGACTCCCCCGCTCGCGGTGCCGCGACGACGTCGGCGCCCTCGACCGCGTCGACCGCCGACGCGGGCACGAGGTGCTGACGCACCCCGTCGGCCACGAGCAGCCAGGCAGCCGCGACGTCGACGAGGGACCCCTCGACGCTGCGCCCGTTGCGGAGCGCCACCACCACGGGTCGGCCGAGGCCTGAGCGCAGCCGGTCGACCAGCTCGACGGTCGCACGCTCGGCGCGCGTCCGGTCGGCGACCTCGGCGACGCGGTCCGCGGCCGCGGCCGCGTCGAGCTGTGCCTCCATGTCAGCGAACAGCGCATCCCATCGCACGGACCCCAACCTAGGCCTCGGCGGGTCGGCCACGACACGCGTCGTCCACAAGCGCGGACATGACCTGGACACGGTGCGCATCAAGGCGAGAGGCTCTGCGCGTCCAAGAGCACCAAACGACATCAAACGACATCGACCGTCTTCCAGGGGGCACCATGACGACGACCCGATCCTCCGGCGCAGCTGCGCGCGCGCTCGCCGTGGCCGCAGGCACGCTCGCGCTCGCCGTGGGTCTCGCGGGGGCTGGTGCGCAGGCCGTCGCGACGGCGGCAGGGCCGGCCGCGCGCGTCGACGAGGTCGTGGTCGCGGTGGTGCTCCTCGTCGCGTCGGTGGCCGCATCCGTGCTCGCGCTCGGTTCCGCTGCGGTGTGCACGAGCACCGTCGCCCGCGCGTCGGGGCGCCGCCTGCGACGCGTGGAGATCCTCGGTGACCGGCTCACCCCGGTGGTCCTGCGCAGGGTGGTCGGCGTGGGCGTCGCGGTCGGGCTCGGGATGTCCGGAGCGACGGCGGCGAGCGCCTCCGAGACGGACCTGAGCTGGCTCGCGACGACGACCGGCGCGACCGCGACCGAGCCTGCGGTGGCGCCGGTCGCGGGAGCCGCGCCGGCGGTCGAGGCCACGGTGCCGACGGGTCGCCCGGACGCGGAGCCCACCCCGGGCCCGCCACCCGCGTCGGGGCCGAGGACCCCGACCACCTCGACCCGCCCTGCGCCGACGCACCTCGGCTCGGCGGCCGGCGCTACCGCGACGGGCAGCCCGACGCGCGACCTGGGGGCACCGACCGGTGGGCCGGGCTCATCGGCACCGACGCCGGGGTCCGTGGGGAGCGACCAGCGCACGGTCGTGGTCCGGCCCGGCGACACGCTGTGGTCGATCGCCGCGGCCACCGTGCCGGACGGCGACGACGCCGCCGTCGCCGCCGCCTGGCCCCGCTGGTATGCGGCCAACGCCGACCGGATCGGCGCCGACCCGGACCTCATCCTCCCGGGGACCGTCCTCGTCACGCCGTCCGAGGAGGCGGCCCGATGAGCGCGGCGACCGTGACGGCACCCGCGCGCACCCCGGTCGGGACCCTGTCGACCCCCGCACGACCGGCCGCTGCGGCCCCCGGAGCCGCCGACCGGTCGCGGCGTCCCCTGCGAGCGGTCCCCGGCGCGACGCGACCGCGGCTCCTGCTGCCCCCGCTCACCGAGCGCCCCGCGGCGCGCTCCGCGACAGACGTCGCGCTCGCCGTCCCGCCGCGACTCCGGTCGCTGCGCACCGCAGTGGTCGAGGAGGCGTGGCCGCACGACCCACGGAGGACCGTGACCACCGCTCCCCTGCCCGACCCCGACGACGTCTGCGGACCGCTCGTGCTCACCGCGGTCGAGGCCCTCCAGGGTGGACGACCGCTCGCACAGCTGGTCCGCTGGGTCAGCCCCGAGCTCTACGAGCGGCTCACGGCCGCGGCCGCAGCGCCCGACGGGAGCGCTCGGCGACGCATCACGGTGCTGCGGACGCTCGTGTGCCGGGTCGACGAGCGGACCGCGGAGGGCACCGTCGTCGTGCACGACGGGACCCGTGTCCGGGCCGCAGCGGTCCGCCTCGAGGCGCACCGCGGACGCTGGCGCGCGACCGTGCTCGAGATCGGCTGACCGCACGCGACAGGGGCCGGACGCCGCAGCGTCCGGCCCCCGTCGGCCTGTCCGGGACGGATCCCGACGGACCGCCTCAGTCGTCGTTGACGCCGTGGCAGACCTTGTACTTCTTGCCGGACCCGCAGGGGCACTGCGCGTTGCGCGGCGTCCCGGGGAAGGACTGACCGTCCTTGTCCGCCGCGACCGCCTCCTGCGTGCGCACGACGGCGGCGTCGCCGTCGACGCTCGGCGCCGAGTACTGCAGCGGGGCCTGCCGGTCCGGGCCGTCGAGACCCTTCGCGATGAGCACCGGGGCCACGGCGCCGGCGGGCCGCGGGTGGCGACCCGTCGCACCCGCCACCTCCGCCGCAGCGCCCGTCGGGGCGGGCTGAGGGCGATGCTCCGTGACGGCGGGCTGCGCCTCCTCGGACGGCGTCGGCCCCGCAGCGGGGGTGGTCGTCCCCGGGGACGGCGTGGCGGCCTCGGCTGCCGGCGTGGCCGTCCGGCCGTCACCCGCCGGGGCCCCGGCCGGGGCCGGGGCCGAACCGTCGGCCGGCGCCTCGGCGACCTTGACCTCGAGGTTGAAGAGGTAGCTGATCGACTCCTCCTTGATCGCCTCGGTCATCGCGGCGAACAGCTGGTACCCCTCGCGCTGGTACTCCACGAGCGGGTCACGCTGGGCCATCGCCCGCAGGCCGATGCCCTCCTTGAGGTAGTCCATCTCGTACAGGTGCTCGCGCCACTTGCGGTCGAGCACCGAGAGCACGACGCGGCGCTCGAGCTGCCGCATCGCGTCCGAGCCGAGCTGCTCCTCGCGCGTCTGGTACGCGTGGCGGGCGTCGGACAGCAGCTCCTCGAGCAGCAGCTGGCGCGTCACGCGCGTCGCCCCGCCGGCCTGGTCGACGACCTCGTCGACCGCGATCGACACCGGGTAGACCGCCTTGAGCGCGGTCCACAGACCCTCGAGGTCCCACGTCTCCGGCGTCCCGCCGGCCGTGGCCGACTCGACGTAGCCGGTGACGACGTCGGTGAGGAAGTGCTGGATCTGCTCGCCCATGTCCTCGCCCTCGAGCACCCGACGGCGCTCGGCGTAGATCACGGACCGCTGACGGGAGAGGACGTCGTCGTACTTGAGGACGTTCTTGCGGATCTCGAAGTTGCGCGCCTCGACCTGCGCCTGGGCGCTCTGGATGCCGCGCGTGACCATCTTCGACTCGAGCGGCATGTCGTCCGGGAACCCGGCGCGCGTCATCATCGACTCGGCCAGGCTCGAGTTGAACAGCCGCATCAGGTCGTCGGTCATCGACAGGTAGAAGCGCGACTCACCCGGGTCGCCCTGACGGCCCGACCGTCCGCGCAGCTGGTTGTCGATGCGCCGCGACTCGTGCCGCTCGGTGCCCAGCACGTACAGGCCGCCCAGCGCGACGACCTCCTCGTGCTCGGTCGCGACGGCCGCCTTGGCCTTCTCGAGAGCGTCGGGCCACGCGGCCTCGTACTCCTCCGGCTGCTCGGCCGGGTCGAGCCCGCGCGCCGCGAGGTCGGCGACAGCCATGAACTCGGCGTTGCCGCCGAGCATGATGTCGGTGCCGCGACCGGCCATGTTGGTCGCGACCGTGACGGCGCCCTTGCGACCCGCCTGCGCGACGATCGACGCCTCACGCGCGTGCTGCTTGGCGTTGAGGACCTCGTGCGGGACCCCCTGCTTGCGCAGCAGTCGCGAGAGCAGCTCGCTCTTCTCGACGCTCGTCGTGCCGACGAGCACCGGCTGGCCCGCGGCGTGCCTCTCGACGATGTCCGCGACGACGGCTGCGAACTTCCCCTCCTCGTTCTTGTAGACGAGGTCCTTGCCGTCGATGCGCTGCATCGGCCGGTTGGTCGGGATCGGGATCACGCCCAGGCCGTACGTCGCCTGGAACTCGGCGGCCTCGGTCGCGGCGGTGCCCGTCATGCCGCCGAGCTTGTCGTAGAGACGGAAGTAGTTCTGGAGGGTGATCGTCGCGAGCGTCTGGTTCTCCGCCTTGATCGCGACGCCCTCCTTCGCCTCGATCGCCTGGTGCATGCCCTCGTTGTAGCGGCGGCCCGGCAGCATGCGGCCGGTGTGCTCGTCGACGATGAGGACCTCGCCGTTCATGACGACGTAGTCCTTGTCGCGCTTGAAGAGCTCCTTGGCCTTGATGGCGTTGTTGAGGAAGCCGATGAGCGGCGTGTTGAGCGACTCGTAGAGGTTGTCGATCCCGAGGTAGTCCTCGACCTTGGCGATCCCGGGCTCGAGCACGCCGATCGTGCGCTTCTTCTCGTCGACCTCGTAGTCGACCTCGGGCTGCAGGCGGCGGGCCACCTTCGCGAACTCGGCGTACCACTTGTTGGCGTCACCCGACGCGGGCCCCGAGATGATGAGCGGCGTCCGGGCCTCGTCGATGAGGATCGAGTCCACCTCGTCGACGATCGCGAAGTGGTGACCGCGCTGGACGAGCTCGTCCGGGCGCCACGCCATGTTGTCGCGCAGGTAGTCGAAGCCGAACTCGTTGTTCGTGCCGTAGGTGATGTCGGCCGCGTACTGCTCGCGCCGCTCCTCGGGACGCTGCCCGGAGAGGATGCAGCCCGTCGTCAGGCCGAGGAAGCGGAAGACGCGGCCCATGAGGTCGCTCTGGTACCCCGCGAGGTAGTCGTTCACCGTGACGACGTGGACGCCCTTGCCCGTGAGGGCGTTGAGGTAGGCGGGCGCCGTCGCGACGAGCGTCTTGCCCTCACCCGTGCGCATCTCGGCGATGTTGCCCAGGTGCAGTGCGGCGCCGCCCATGAGCTGGACGTCGAAGTGTCGCTGCCCGAGCGTCCGGCGTGCGGCCTCGCGCACCGCGGCGAACGCCTCCGGCATGAGCTCGTCGGTGGTCGCTCCGTCGGCGAGGCGCGCCTTGAAGCGGTCCGTCTCCTCCCGCAGCTCCGCGTCGGACAGCGCGGTGAACGAGTCCTCGAGGGCGTTGACCTGGTCGGCCACCCCGGCGAGCTTCTTGAGGATCCGGCCCTCGCCCATGCGCAGGACCTTGTCGACGAACGACGGCACGCGGTGCTCCAGACGTGTTCGGCGGCCCCGCCGGGCGCGGGGACGCGTGTGGCGCTGGCGGGCACGGGTCGCACCCGGGCGGTCAGCGCAGACCAACGTCCATCGTAGGCGAGGGGCGTCCGCGACCGCGCCACGCCGCGCGGCCCGGTCTGCGGGCCGGCGCGCGACGCGTCACCGTGCGAGCTCGCCGCGCAGGGCGGGTGCGAGATCACCGCGCGCGTCACCCGGCACGACGACGTCGTCGAGGTCGAGCCAGCGCGCCAGGAGGCGGAGCTCGTCGACCAGCTCGTCGACGGTCGTCGCCGGGGCGGCGTCCTCGGCGAACGCCCCCGGGACCAGGAGCCGTCGGGACGCCCGGTCGGCCTTGAGGTCGACGCGCGCGGCGAACCGGTCGCCGAGGAGGAACGGGAGGACGTAGTACCCGTAGGTGCGCTGCGGGGCCGGGACGTAGATCTCGATGCGGTAGCGCACGTCGAAGAGCGCCTCGAGCCGGCTGCGCTCGAAGACGAGCGGGTCGAACGGGCTGAGGAGCGCACGCCCCTCGGCGCGGCGGGCCGTCGTCGCGTCGCGGTGGAGGTACGTGGGCCGGTCCCACCCCTCGACCTCGACCGGCACGAGCGTCCCTGACTCGACGAGCTCGTCGACCGCACGGCGCACCGCGGGGCCCCGGACGCGGAAGTAGTCGGCGAAGCAGCGCACCGTCCCGATCCCGTGCGCACGCGCACCGATCTCGACGAGCTCGCGCACCGCGTCCGCGTCGGAGGGCTCGGGCGTCGCGAGCACCTCGGGCGGCAGGACGCGCTCGGTGAGGTCGTAGCAGCGCTCGAACGCCGCGTTGCGGCCGGCCGCGGTCACCTGACCGGTGAAGAAGAGGAACTCGAGGACGCGCTTGGCCACGCTCCAGCTCCACCACCCCTCCCGCACGTGCGGGTGGACGTGCTCGAGGACGGCGTGCACCTCGCGGGCCGTCACCGGTCCCCGGGAGCGCACGAGGTCGAGCACCTCGGTGACGACGGCCGCGTGACGCAGCGGGACGTCGGCGATCATGCCCCAGGACTCCTCGAGGTAGGCGCGCTGGCGCCAGCCGAGCAGCCGGTACGTGCGCGGCGGGACGTAGGACGCCTGGTGCGCCCAGGCCTCGACGAGCCGCCGTGGTGCCACGCCCGCCGCACGCGGGACGAGGCCCGTGTCGTACGGGCCGAGCCGGGAGAACACCGGCACGAGGTGCGCACGCGCGAGCACGTTGACCGAGTCGATCTGCAGGAGGCCGAGCCGGTCGACGAGCGCCTCGAGGTGACGCATCGTCACGGTCCCGCCGGTGCGCCGCGGGCGGTCGAGGCCCTGCGCGCGCAGCGCGACGCGACGGGCCTGGGCCAGCGACAGCGTCGTCGTCGTGCGCGGTGCGACGGACGACGACGTCCGGACGGGCGAGGGGCGCGAGGCGGGCATGCCGCCCATCCTCGCGCCCCCCACCGACACGTCGTCAGCGCCCGGGGTCCGACCCCCGACGACCCCGGGCGGTGCGGGTCACACGGCCGCGGCCGACCTCACGGGTGCGTCGAGCCGGATGACCCCGTAGCTCCAGCCGCGGCGGCGGTAGGCCACCGACGGCAGCGCGGTCTCGGCGTCGATGAAGAGGTAGAAGTCGTGGCCCACCATCTCCATCTCGTACAGCGCGTCGTCGAGCGTCATGGGCTCGGCGCGGTGCAGCTTCTCGCGGATGACGACGGGCGAGTCGCCCCACGGCGTCTCGACGGCGTCGCCGTCGACCGTGGGCTGCGGCGCGGGCTCCGCCGGAGCGGGCTCGGGCTCGGGGAGGGCGACGTCGACCACGTCCTCGGGGGCCGTCGTGCCGTTCTTGCGGTGGTCCTTGTGGCGGTCACGCGCTCGGCGGAGCCGTTCGATCAGCTTGGTCGCCGCGAGCTCGAACGCGGCGTACTCGTCGTCCGCGGAGGCCTCGGCGCGCACCACGGGACCCTTCCCGCGGACGGTGAGCTCGATGCGCTCCGACACGTCCGACTGCCGCGGGTTGCGCTCGTGCGTCAGCTCGACGTCGACGCGCTGCGCGCGCGGGGCGAGCTGCTGGACCTTGGTGAGCTTGCCCTCGGCGTGACGGCGGAAGCGGTCGGACACGTCCGTGTGACGGCCGACGACGACGATCTCCATGGTGACCTCCTGGGAAGTGGGACGGCCCGGCGGCCGTCCGGTGGACTGCTGTGCTCACCCTCGAGGGGCGGACGGCGGGCACCACCTCCTCCCGCGGAGATCCTGCTCCCGGGGGCCCGGCAGGCCCACCCGTCCCCCCCGACGGGACCGGAGGAGCAGCTCCATGACCTGACGTTAGCCCCCCTCGCGCGATTGCGGGAACGCAGACGTCCGCCGACCGGGTGGTGGTGTCGCGGCGAGCACGAGGGCGCCCAGCGGGAGCCCTCCGGCGAGCACCACGGCGTCGGACGCGGCTGCCACCGTGCCGCCCGTGGTGAGCACGTCGTCGACGACGAGCACCCAGCCGAGCGGGGCCCGAGCCGCCGTCCGGCGGCGCACAGCGAGCGAGCCCGCCACGCCGCCGCGGGCCCGCGCACCGAGCCCCGCCTGGTCGGCCCGCCGGCGGACGACCGCGAGCGCACGGACCAGGACGGCGTCGACCTGCCCGCCGCGCAGCCCCTCGACGCACGCCGCCGCGAGCCGCAGCACGAGGTCGTCCCCGCGCCGGCGCCGGGCGGAGGCACGCGTGGGCACCGGGACCACGGCGAGCCGCTCACCCCCTGTCGCCTCGACGAGGGCCGGCGCCGTCTCGCGTGCCGCGCGACGCACGACCCCGGCGAGGGGGGCGGTCAGGTCGGCGCGACCGTGGTCCTTCCACGCGGTCACGACCCCGCGCACGGGACCCGCGTACGCCGCGGGCGCCCACACCGGGAGCGGACCCGGCCCGACCAGCCGGTCGAGGCGCGGCGCCGCGTCCTCGACGCGGCGGACCGGCCCGTCGAACGACGCGAGGCACGCACCGCACAGGCGGACGTCGAGCCGGCCGCACCCCGGGCACTCGACGGGGACGACCAGCCGCGCGAGGTCCGCGAGCGCACCCGCGACCGCGCCCGCCGGCGCGCCGGACCGCGGCGCCGAGGGCTGCGACGTCGAGGTCCTGGACGACGAGGGCGACGAGGGCGACGCGTCGGACGGGTGGGTCGGCCGGGGCACGGCACGAGCCAACCGCGGACGGCGCGCGAACGGACGTCGTCCACAGGCCGGTCAGCCGGGGAAGGCCACGCCCTGGACGTCCTCCGCCACCACGGCCCACGTCTGGTTCTGCCTCAGGTGCAGCGTCCCGTCCGCCGTGCGGACGTACAGCGCGCGCTCGCCTCGCCCGGCCGCGACCCCGACCGCACCGTCGACGAGCGGCAGCGCGGTGGACCGTCCGCCGACAACGACGACGTGCATGGTCGCCGCGGACTGCGTCTGCGTCCGCCCGAGGACCGCCAGGGTCGCCTCGTCCACCCAGGCGAGGTCGGTCGCCTCCTGGAGACCGGGCGCGAGGCGGGCCGCGGGACCGAGCAGGCCCGGCGTCCCGTCCTCCTCGCGGACGACGGCGGCGACGTCGAGCGCGACACCCTCGACGCCGGAGGACACCACCGCGATCCGGGTGCCGTCCCGCGACACGCGGATCGCCTGCAGCGTCCGGCCCTCGAGCCACTCCGCCGCGACGCGCACCTCTCCCCCGCCTGGACGCACCACGAGCAGCGACGCACCCGGCGTCCGCTCACCGGTCCACACCCAGTCGAAGCGGTCGACCGACGGCGCGACGAGCCCCGCACCGCTCGCGACCTCCTGCGGGGCGCCCGCCTCGGGCGGCAGGAGCAGCAGCGAGTCGGTGCCGTCGCGGACGACGCGCGGCACCCCGTCCGCGCCGAGCGCGGGGCTGTTCGCCGTCGCGGGCACGGCGGCGGCGTCCTCGAGCGGGCTCAGCCCACCCTGCTCGAGGAGCGCGAGGCGTCCCCCGGACAGCACGTACGGCCCGTCCGAGGGGCCCGGGTCCCGCACGAGCGTCGCGGCCCCCGTCGTCTCGACCTCGACGCCCCCGATGAGGAGCCGCACCTCGTCGACGAGCACGCCCGGGAGCCGGCCGAGGGTCGCCTCGAGCTGCGCGAGCAGCAGCTCGCGGTCCGCGCCGCTCGCGAGCTGCGCCTGCGCGCTCACGTCGACCTGGGCGACGCCGTCGGTCACCGGGACCGACGCGGTCGTCAGCCGCGCTCCCTCCGGCGCACCCGTGAGCACCGCGTCGCGGAGCCACTCGGAGGGGCCGGCCAGCAGCGCCTCGACGGCCGAGGTCGCCTGGTTGCGCGTCGGGAACCAGCGGACGTCGGGGACCAGGTGCGTCCGGTCGGCGCTCGCGAAGTACACGGGCGTCTGCCGGTAGAGCTGCTCGAACGTCGGCGCCGAGATGAGGACGCCGTCGTCGAGCTGCGAGATGCGCCACTGGCCCGCGCCGTCGCGGCGCAGCTCGAACGCGACCTCCTCGCGCGCCGACGGTCCCGCCTCGACGAAGTGGCCCGTGCTGTCCACGGTCGCCGCGACCGGGACCGAGACGACGACGGCGCCGTCGGGCTCGGCCGTGATCTCCGGCCCCCTGCCCTGGTAGACGACGACGCGGGCCCGCGGGTCCCACTCGGTCGACGCCGCACGGCTGAGGAACTTCCGCGCGACCGCGAACTCGTCGTACAGGCCGGCGTCGACGGCTCGGAGGAACCCGTTGACGAGCTCCACCGGTGTGGCGTCCGGCTCGGGGTCGTTCGCGAGCGGGATCGCCGAGCCGGGCTCGGCCAGGACCGCCTCGCCCGTCCCGATCGGTCCCGACGTCGGGATGCCGACGCACCCGGCGAGGGTCAGCAGCGCGACGACGGCGACCGCCGCGGCGCGCGTGCGGCGGCGTGCCGGCGAGACGTGCGGTCGGGTCCGGGGGCGCGCGGTCATCAGGCCTCCAGCCGGTCCAGGTCGGGCACCGCGGCGGGGTCCAGCTCCCGCGGGCCCGGCGGGGCGGGCGGCGTGGGGGTCGGCAGGTCCGCGTCGTCGGGCACGAGCGGGAGCGGCGACGACGTGAGCGTGATGCCGGCGCGCCGCGGGAGCGTGAGACGGAAGCACGCGCCGCGGCCCGGACGACCCCACGCCTCGAGCCAGCCGCCGTGCAGGTGCGCGTCCTCGATCGAGATGGCGAGGCCGAGACCCGTCCCGCCCGTCGTCCGGGCGCGCGCCGGGTCGGCCCGCCAGAAGCGGTCGAACACGTGCGCGCTCTCCTCCTCGGTCATCCCCACGCCGTGGTCCCGGACCGTCACCGCGAGCGCGCGCTGGTCGCCCGCGACCTGGACCTGGACCGGGTGGCCGTCGGCGTGCTCGACCGCGTTCACGAGCAGGTTGCGCAGGATCCGCTCGACGCGGCGCGGGTCGATGTCGGCGTGCGCGGGCTCCTCGGGGAGCTCGACGGTGAGCCACACCCCGCGCCGCTCGGCGATCGGGGCTGCCGCCTCGACCGCGGACGTCACCACGTCGCGGACGTCGCGCCGCTCGGCGTCGAGCACCGCGGCGCCCGCGTCGAAGCGCGAGATCTCGAGCAGGTCCGCCAAGAGGGCCTCGAACCGGTCGAGCTGGGTCCGCAGCAGCTCCGCGGAGCGGCGGGCGGCGGGGTCGAGGTCGTCGCGCGAGGCGTGGATGACCTCCGCCGCCATGCGGATGGTCGTGAGGGGCGTGCGCAGCTCGTGCGACACGTCCGAGACGAACCGTCGCTGCAGGTGCGAGAGGTCCTCCATCCGGATGATCTGGTCCTGGAGGCTCTCGGCCATCTCGTTGAACGAGCGGGCCAGGGTCGCCATCTCGTCGGCACCGCGCACGGGCATCCGCTCCGCGAGGTGGCCGTCCGCGAGCCGCTCCGCGACCCGCGCCGCGCTGCGGACGGGCTGGACGGTCTGGCGCGTCATGAGCCACGTGAGGGCCCCCAGTGCGGCGACGACCCCCACACCCGCGAGCGCGAGCGTGCGCTGGACGAACTCGAGGGTGCCCTGCTCGGCGGCGAGGTCGTACAGGAAGTACAGCTCGTAGTCGCCCGCGGCGGGCACCTCCACCGCGGAGCCGATCAGCAGGCCCGGGGCGAGCGTGCCGTCGCCGAGCGGGATGCCGACCGAGACCCAGCGCTGGCTCTCGTCCGACCGCACGGCCTGCCGCAGGTCCGGCGTGATGAGCCCGCCGAGCGCCGGGTCGGTCGAGACGTCGTTGACGAGGAGCGGCGGGAGGTCGCCCGGCGACCTGCGCAGGAAGACCTCGCGGCTGCCCGAGCCGCCGGTCTGCAGGGCGGGGACGAGGTCGTAGAACAGCGTCTGGAGCTCGGGACCGGTCGAGGCGGTCGAGGCCGCGAACGTCGCCTGCGCCTGCTGCGTGGCGCGCGCGCTCTCCTGCAGCACCTCCTCGCGCCGCTGCTCGAACAGGCCGTCCGCGATGCGGTCCGACACGTACACGCCGAGCAGCCCGACGGCGACCATGCCGGCCGCGAGGGCGGACGTCACGACCCTGAGCTGCAGCGACGAGCGCCAGCGGTGCACGGCGGCCGACACGCGCCGCTCGCCGGCAGCCACGAGCCGCTCCACCCGCCCCGCCGGGGCGCCCCGCCCGGTGGGCGCCGCGGGGCCCGTCACGGCGACCACCCGGTCACGACGGCCCGGTGCCCGCCTTGTAGCCGACGCCGCGGACGGTCACGACGATCTCGGGGTGCTCAGGGTCGTGCTCGATCTTCGAGCGCAGGCGCTGCACGTGGACGTTCACCAGGCGCGTGTCCGCCGCGTGCCGGTAGCCCCAGACTCGCTCGAGGAGCACCTCGCGCGTGAACACCTGCCACGGCTTGCGGGCCAGGGCGACGAGGAGGTCGAACTCGAGCGGGGTCAGCGGGATGACCTGGCCGTCGCGCGTGACGCGGTGGCCCGTGACGTCGATCTGCAGGTCGCCGATGGTGAGGTGCTCGGGAGTCGGCTCGTCCGTGCGGCGCAGCCGTGCCCGCACGCGGGCGATGAGCTCCTTCGGCTTGAACGGCTTGGGGATGTAGTCGTCCGCGCCGGACTCGAGGCCGAGGACGACGTCGACGGTGTCGCTCTTGGCGGTGAGCATGACGATCGGCACGCCGGACTCGGCCCGGATCAGGCGGCAGATCTCCGTCCCGTCCTTGCCGGGGAGCATGAGGTCGAGGAGCACCAGGTCCGGCTGACCGGCACGGAAGGCGCCCAGCGCCTCGTCGCCGTGGTCGCAGAACAACGGCTCGAAGCCCTCCGAGCGGAGGACGATCCCGATCATCTCGGCCAGTGCGACGTCGTCGTCGACCACGAGGATGCGACCCTTCATGGCCCCATGGTGTCATCCCGGAGGTCAGCGGCGTGCACGCCGCGCGCACGGGCCGTCGTGCGTCCCCCGGAGGCGCACGTCAGCGTGGCACGATGGGGCGCGCGACGGCGGACCCTCGCCGCCGCCGTGCGTCGTCAGGAGAGCACCCGTGAGCGGACCCGAGCACCCCGAGAACCCGCAGGGCGAGCGCCCCGAGGGTGCCCCGGCGGCTCCGCGGCAGCCCGCGGGCTGGGGCGGCGACGCGTCGCCGTACGGCCAGGTGGGGTACGGCCAGGCCACCGACGCCCAGCCCGCGTACGGGTCCCCGACGTACGGCGCTCCCACCTACGGGAGCCCCGCCTACGGGGCACCCACCTACGGGGCACCCACCTACGGGCAGCCCCGGCAGGGAGCCGACCCGGCCGCCCAGCCCACCGCCGCCCAGGCCGCGGCGCCGCAGTACGGCGCCACCCAGCACGGCGCGCCCCAGCACGGCGCGCCCCAGCACGGCGCGCCCCAGCACGGGGCGCCGCCCCAGGGGTACGGCGCACCCCAGTACGGAGCCCCCCGGTACGGCGCACCGCCCCAGGGGTACGGAGCACCGCAGTACGGCGCACCGCAGTACGGAGCACCGCAGTACGGAGCCCCGGGCGGCCCCGTGGGCTACGTGCCCGTCCCCGTCCAGCGCGGGATCGTCCCGCTGCGCCCCCTCGGGCTCGCCGAGATCTTCGACGGCGCCTTCCGCTCGGTCCGTGCCAACCCCGGGGTGATGTTCGGCTTCGCGGCGCTCGTGGTGCTCACCGCGAGCGTGCTGAGCGGGCTGACGCAGTACCTCGTCATCCCCTCGATCAGCCGCAGCCTTGCGGGGACCGGCGCGTTCCTCGACCCCTCGGGCGACATCGGGCTCACCGACTCGCTCGCCTCGTCGCTCGCGACCGTCGGCTCGGTCCCCTGGTACCTCGTCTCGACCGCGATCCTCACCGGTCTCCTGACGGCCGCCGTCAGCCGTGCGGTGATCGGGCAGAAGGTCACCGTCGGCGAGCTCTGGTCGCGCTACGGACGTCGCGTCTGGGTCCTGCTGGGCTTCACGGTCGTGAGCCAGGTGGCGATCCTGCTGGTCGTCGGCATCGTCGTGGGCGCCGTCGTGCTGCTGGCCACCAACGACGCGGTGGGTGCCGCGATCGCCGTCGGGCTGATCGGCGGGCTCGTCGGCGTCGTCGTCGCGGTGTGGCTCAGCATCCGGCTCCTCCTCGTGCCGCCCGCGCTCGTCCTCGAGGGGGCCGGCATGGTCGACACCGTCAAGCGCGCGTGGCGGCTCACGCGCGGCAGCTTCTGGCGACTGCTCGGCATCTACCTGCTGGCGACCGTCGTCGTCGGCCTCGTGACGCAGATCGTCGCCGTCCCCGCCGCGGTGATCTCGCTGCTGGTGTTCCCGGACCCGACGTCGGCCGGCTACATCTTCGTGACGACGATCGGCACGGGGATCGCCCAGACCATCACGACGGTGTTCATCGCCTCGGTCGTCGCGCTGCTCTACATCGACCTGCGGATCCGCCGCGAGGGGCTCGACGTCGAGCTCACTCGCGCGGCGGAGGCGGCCGCGGAGGCCGGGGCGGGCCGGACGGGTACCAGGTGACGCCCTCGTCCGTCGTGGGGGCGCTCCTGCTGCACCTGCCGTCCGGCGTGCCGGTCGACGTGCCGGTCGATCCTGACGCCGACACCGCGCGCCGCTGGCTCGAGGACGAGCTCGCCGACCCGGTCTACCACGAGCCGCCGAGCCTCCTCGACGCCGTCCTCCGCTGGGTCTCCGAGCTGCTCGAGGACCTGCGGACCGCGTCGGGCAACCTCGACGTGCGGACGGCCGCCCTGGTCGTGGGCGCGATCGTCGTCGTCGGCGCGGTCGTCGCCCTCGTCGTCGCCGGGCCCGTGCGGCGTGCACGACGCGCGCGTGCCTCGGTCGAGGTCTTCGGGGACGACACGCGCACGGCCGCCGAGCTCCGGGCCGCCGCCGACGCCCTCGCGGACCGCGGTCGGTGGTCCGAGGCGGTCCTCGAGCGCTTCCGGGCGGTGCTCCGGTCGCTCGAGGAGCGCGCGGTGCTCGACGAGCGCCCGGGCAGGACGGCCCACGAGGCGGGCGTGGAGGCAGGCACGCGGCTGCCCGGCGCCGCCACGGACCTCGCCCGCGCGGCGACGCTGTTCGACGACGTCGCGTACGGCGACGCGGAGGCGGACGCCGACGACGACGCGTGGCTGCGCGGGCTCGACCGCCGCGTCGCCGACGAGCGACCGGCCCCGACCGACGTGCCCGCGGCGACCGTCGGGGTCGACGCATGAGCGCGCCGACGACGGCAGGGCACCCGGTCCCGCCGACGGGGACCTCGACCGCTCCCGCCGCTCCTGCCCCCGCCGCTGCCGCCGTCGCGCCGGGCGCCGTCGTCGGCGACGGCACGACGGCACGCGGTCGCGCGCGGTCGCGCTGGCGGCGCGCACGCTGGCCCGTCGTCGTCCTCCTGGGCGTGCTGGTCGCGGCCGCCCTCGCGTCGGTCCTCGAGCCGAGGACGTCGACCGACCCCCTCGGGCACGACAACCCCGAGGCGGACGGCGCGCGCGCCGTCGCGCAGGTCCTCGCCCGTCAGGGCGTGACGATCACCCCGGTGTCGACGACGGCCGACGCCGCACGCGCCGCGGGCCCGGGCGTGACGCTGCTGGTGTCGAGCACCTGGTACCTCTCCGACGAGCAGGTCGAGCGGGTCCGCGGCACGGGCGCCGACCTCGTGGTCGTGAGCCCCGACGACTGGCACGTCCCCGTGCTGACCGGTGGGGCGGTCGACGTGGTCTGGTCCGCGTCCACGACCGTCGAGCCCCGCTGCGACGACCCGGCGGCGCGAGCGGCAGGGACGCTGACGACCGCGGGCGGGCCGTACGTCGCCGTGACGGATGCCGCGTCCGTGTGCTTCACCGGGTCGGACGGCGCCGGGGGCGTCGCGAGCGCGACGGTCGACGGTGCGCGCGTGACCCTCGTGTCCGACGGCTCCGTCCTCACCAACCGCTACGTCGCAGACGAGGGCAACGCCGCCCTCGCGCTGCACCTGCTCGGCCGCAACGACGAGCTCGTGTGGTACCTGCCGAGCCCGACCGACACCGGCGAGTCCGCGACCGACCCGTTCGCGCTGCTGCCGCAGTGGGTCGGCCCCGTCGCCGCGCAGCTCGGTGTCGTGCTCGTCGTCGTCGCGCTGTGGCGCGCGCGACGACTGGGCCGGCTCGTCACCGAGCCGCTCCCCGTGACCGTGCGCGCCGCCGAGGCCACCGAGGGACGTGCCCGGCTGTACCGCCGCGCCCGGTCCCGCGGGCACGCCGCGGCCGCGCTCCGAGCGGGGACCGCACGACGCGCCGCTGGCCGGCTCGGCCTCCCGCGCTCGGCCGGTGCGACCGACGTCGTGGACGCCGTCGCGCGGGCGACCCGACGTCCCGCCGAGCAGGTCGCCGCCCTCCTGTACGGACCACCACCGACCGACGACGCCGGGCTGCTGCGCCTGGCCCGACAGCTGGACGAGCTCGAGAGCGAGGTTCATCGCACGTGACCGGACCCACCTGGCAGCAGCCACCCGGACCGCCCGGACCCCCCGCGCCGCCCGCGACCCCGCCGACGACGCCGGCACCACCCGTCGCCGCGCCCGCGGGAGCACCCCCGGCCGCACCCCCGGCCGCACCGCCGACGGCAGCGCCCACCGCACCGACCGGCGCGTCGGCGGACCGCCACGGCCCCGCGCACGGCTTCCGGCCGTCGACCGAGCTCCGCGACGCGCTCGGCGCGCTGCGGGCCGAGGTGGGCAAGGCCGTCGTCGGGCAGGACGCCGCGGTGACGGGTCTCGTCATCGCGCTCCTGTGCCGGGGTCACGTGCTGCTCGAGGGCGTCCCCGGCGTCGCCAAGACCCTCCTCGTCAGGACGCTGAGCACGGCGCTCGCGCTGGACACCAAGCGCGTCCAGTTCACGCCCGACCTCATGCCCGGTGACGTCACGGGGTCGCTCGTCTACGACGCGCGCACGGCGCAGTTCTCGTTCCGCGAGGGCCCGGTCTTCACCAACCTCCTGCTCGCCGACGAGATCAACCGGACGCCGCCCAAGACGCAGGCGTCCCTGCTGGAGGCGATGGAGGAGCGGCAGGTGTCGGTCGACGGCACCCCCCGCCCGCTGCCCGACCCCTTCCTCGTCATCGCGACGCAGAACCCGGTCGAGTACGAGGGGACGTACCCGCTGCCCGAGGCCCAGCTCGACCGCTTCCTGCTCAAGCTCACGCTCCCCCTGCCCGAGCGGGACCACGAGATCGAGGTGCTCCGGCGCCACGCGCTCGGCTTCGACCCGCGTGACCTCGCCGCCGCGGGCGTGCGGCCCGTGACGGACGCGGCGCAGCTGGCCCGTGCGCGCGCGGAGGTCGCGCAGGTGCAGGTGGCGCCCGAGGTGCTCGGCTACGCGGTCGACGTCTGCCGTGCGACGCGGCAGTCCCCGTCGCTCGCGCTCGGCGTCTCGCCGCGTGGTGCGACCGCCCTCCTGACGACCGCGCGTGCCTGGGCGTGGCTCTCCGGCCGCGGCTACGTGACGCCCGACGACGTCAAGGCGCTCGCCCACCCCACGCTGCGGCACCGGGTCCAGCTGCGCGCCGAGGCCGAGCTCGAGGGCGTCACCACCGAGAGCGTGCTCGACACGGTCCTCGGCGCCGTCCCCGTCCCGCGCTGACGCATGGCGCTCACCTGGCGCGCAGCCGCACTCGCCGCCGCGGGCCTGGTCGTGGTCGTGCTGCTGCCGACGACGGCCACGGTCCTGCTGTGGGCGCTCCTCGTCGTGCTCGCGTGCGGGACCGACGTCGCGCTCGCCGCGTCGCCGCGCGAGGTCGCCGTCCAGCGGACGGTCCCCCGCTCGGTCCGGCTGACCGACACGAGCAGCTCGACGCTCACGCTGACCAACCGCTCACGTCGGCGCCTGCGGGCGACGGTCCGTGACGCGTGGCAGCCGTCCGCGGGCACGGGGCCGAACCGGCACGAGGTCGACCTGCCGCCCGGCGAGGCACGTCGGCTCGTGACGTCACTGCGACCCACGCGGCGCGGCGACCGGCTCGCCGACCGGGTGACCGTCCGGTCGTACGGGCCGCTCCGGCTCGCGGCACGGCAGGTGTCGCTCGACGTGCCCGGGCGGCTGCGCGTGCTGCCCGAGTTCGCGTCGCGTCGGCACCTGCCGAGCCGCCTCGCGCGGCTGCGCGAGATGGACGGCCGGACGGCCGTGCAGATCCGCGGCGCGGGCACCGAGTTCGACTCGCTGCGCGAGTACGTGATCGGCGACGACGTGCGCTCGATCGACTGGCGCGCGACCGCGCGGCGCTCGGAGGTGGTCGTCCGCACGTGGCGCCCCGAGCGCGACCGACGGGTCCTCGTCGTGCTCGACACGTCGCGGACGTCCGCGGCGAGGATCGGCGACGTGCCGCGGGTCGACGCGTCGATCGAGGCGGCGCTCCTGCTGTCGGCCCTCGCCGCGCGTGCCGGCGACCGGGTCGACCTGATCGCGTACGACCGACGGCTGCGGGCGCAGGTCGCGGGCGCCCACGGACCCCGGCTCCTGCCGGCCCTCGCCGACGCCCTCGCGACCGTGGAGCCCGCGCTGGTCGAGACGGACTGGCCGGGCGTCGTGTCGGCCGTGCGGCAGAGGCTCTCCCAGCGCGCGCTCGTGGTGCTCCTCACGTCGCTCGAGCCCGCCGCCGTCGAGAGCGGCGTCCTGCCGGTCGTCGGCCCTCTCGCGGGCGACCACACCGTCGTGCTCGCGTCGGTGGCGGACCCGGAGGTCGCGGCCATGCGGACGCGGCGCGGTGACGCGACCGAGGTCTACGACGCCGCGGCGGCCGAGCGCACCGACCTCGAGCGGGCCGCCGTCAGCGTCCGCCTGCGCCAGCGGGGCGTCGAGGTCGTCGACGCGCTGCCAGACGACCTCGCGCCGCAACTCGCCGACACCTACCTCGCCCTGAAGGCGGCCGGGCGGCTCTGAGCCCGCTGCCGGGCGGCTGCCACCCGGTCTCGCCCTGGCCCCCGGCCCCGGCCCGGCTCAGGACCGACGCGCGGCGGCACGGGCCGCGACGAGGTCAGGCCGCGGCGAGGTCAGGCCGCGACGGGCAGGACGTCCGCGGTCTCGCCGCGCCGCAGGTCGCCCGACTCGCCGTCGGCGTGCACGCGGCGCCCGACGACGAGCACGTAGACCCAGAACGCCGCGAGGACGACGGCGCCGATGGCGATCTTGAGCCACCACGGGAGGTCCGACGGCGTCACGAAGCCCTCGACCAGCCCGGAGACCCCGAGCACGCCGACCAGGCCGAGCGCGACCGTGATGAGCGCGCGCCCCTCCTCCGCGACGGCACGCCCGCGCGGGCGACCCTGCGGGTCGACGACGGACCAGAAGATCCGCAGGCCCGCAGCCCCCGCGACGAAGATCGCGGTGAGCTCCATGAGGCCGTGCGGGAGGATCAGCTGGAAGAACTCGGCGAGCCCGCCGTGCAGCGCCATGACGCCGCCCGCCGCGCCGACGCCCACGGCGTTCTGGAACAGGACCCACACGGGCCACACCCCGCTGATCCCGAAGGCGACGCACTGGGCCGCGATCCACGCGTTGTTCGTCCACACCTGCGCGGCGAAGCTGCTCGAGTCGTACGTGCTGTAGTAGGCCGCGAACTGCTCCTCGGCGTACGCGCGGAGCTCGGCGGGCGTCCCCATGGCCGCCTGCGCCTCGGGCGTCAGGGCGACGTGGAACCCCGCGGCGACCGCGACGACGCAGAAGGCGAGCGTCACGGCGACCGTCCACCACCGGATCCGGTAGAGCGCTGCGGGCAGCGCGCGCGCGAGGAAGTGGGTCACGTCCCGCCACGACGGCTCGTGGGCTCCCCCGATCGCGGCGCGCGCACGCCCCAGGACGTCGGAGAGGTGCGACACCGTCGCGGGGTCGGGCGCGGCCGAGCGCACGGCCGACAGGTGCGTGGCGACCTCCTGGTAGAGGCGGACGAGCTCGTCACCCTCCGCACCCGACAGCCGACGACGGCGCGCCAGCTCGTCGAGCCTCCGCCACGTCGGGCCGTGCACGGCGGAGAAGGCGTCGAGGTCCACGACCGGTAGCCTGCCACAGCGGTCCCGGGCGGGACCGCGGCCGCGACGGGAGGGCACGTGTCGGACGAGATCCTCATCGGTGAGGGCGTCGTGCTCGACGCGCGGCCCGCGTCGTTCGCGACGCGCACGCTCGGCGCGGTCGTCGACCTGGCGGTCACGCTGGTCGCGGGCGCCGTCGTCCTCACGCTCCTGGGGACCCTCGGGCAGGGCCTCGACGACGCCGCGGGCGCGGCCGTCGGCATCGCGGGCGTCGTGCTGCTGCTCGTCGTCGTCCCGACGGCCGTCGAGACGCTCACGCGCGGACGCTCGCTCGGCAAGCTCGCCGCCGGCATCCGCGTCGTGCGCGACGACGGCGGTCCCGTGCGCTTCCGGCACGCCGTCGTCCGGGCGCTCGTCGGCGTCGGCGAGCTGTGGCTGACGCTGGGTTCGGTCGCACTGATCACCTCGCTCGTCCACCCGCAGGGCAAGCGCCTCGGCGACGTCGTGGCGGGGACCTACGCGGTGCGGGTCCGGGGGGGCCAGCGCGCGCTGCCGCCGCTCGTCATGCCGCCCGACCTCGCGGCGTGGGCGGCCCGCACCGACATCCGGCGCCTGCCGGACGGCGTCGCGCTGTCCGCGCGTCAGTTCCTCGGCCGCGCGACCACGCTGCACCCGGCGTCCCGCGAACGGCTCGGGGTGCGGCTCGCCGCCGAGATCGAGGGCTACGTCGCCCCGGGCCCTCCCCCGGGGACCCACCCCGAGCGCTTCATCGCCGCGGTCCTCGCCGAGCGGCGCGACCGGGAGTACGACCGGGGCGTGCGGGCCGCCGACCGGGCACGCGCCGAGGCCTCGCTCCTGCACCGGCTCCCGCACGCGGTGCCGGACCCCGTCGACTGACGGAGCCCGACGCCGCGGCGAGGCAGGCAGGCTCGGACCCGAGGCCCGGCGTCGGGGTCGGCCGGCTCAGGTGCGCGGGACGACGCCCCGCGGGGCGCTCAGACCGTCCCGGAGGACGGGTACGCCTCGTCGACCAGCAGCACGGGGATCCCGTCCCGCACCGGGTACGCGAGCGCGCAGGACTCCCCCGTGCAGACGAGCTCGGGCGAGCCGTCGGGCCGCGTGCCGTCGCGCAGCGGTGAGCCGCAGCCGGGGCAGCGCAGGATGTCCCGCACCCACGCGTCGAGCCGCGGGCCGTCGTCCCCCGGCAGGGCCTGGTCCGTCCCGCTCATCGCTCCTCCTGAGGCTGCGTCGACGCCACCATCGTGCCCTGGCGCACGAGCCCGAGCACGTCGTCGCGCACCTTGACCATGACGTCCTCGTCGGCGGCCTCGACGTTGAGCCGCAGCAGCGGCTCGGTGTTCGAGGCGCGGAGGTTGAACCACCAGCGGGGGTGCTCGTCCCAGTGCGACACCGTCAGCCCGTCGAGCTCGTCGACCTCGACCGGCCCCGCACCCTGCTGGGTCACGTAGGCCTCGACGACGCGGGCCCGTGCGGCGGGCACGTCGTCGACGCGCGAGTTGATCTCGCCGCTCGCGGCGTACGGCTCGTAGGCCTCGGCGAGGGCCGACATCGTGACGGGGCGGCCGTCCGGCGTCGTCGACGCGCCGAGTGCCGCGAGGACGTGCATCGCCGCCAGCATCCCGGTGTCCGCGAAGAAGAAGTCGCGGAAGTAGTAGTGCGCGCTGTGCTCGCCCCCGAAGACGGCGTCGTTCGCCGCCATCTCGGCCTTGATGAACGAGTGGCCGACGCGGGTGCGGACCGTGGTCGCCCCGGCCCCGCCGAGGAGGTCCGGCACGACGCGCGACGTGATGAGGTTGTGGATCACGGTCGGCGTGCGGCCCGCCTCGAGCTCGCGCGCGACCTCGCGCAGACCCACGAGCGCGGTGACGGCGGACGGGCTCACCGCGGCGCCGAGCTCGTCCACGACGAAGCACCGGTCCGCGTCGCCGTCGAAGGCGAGGCCGATGTCCGCGCCGTGCTCGACGACGGCCGCCTGGAGGTCGCGCAGGTTCTCGGGCTCGAGGGGGTTCGCCTCGTGGTTCGGGAAGCTCCCGTCGAGCTCGAAGTACAGCGGGACGACGTCGAGCGGCAGCTCCGGCAGACCCGCCGCCGTGCCGAGCACGGCGGGGACGGTCAGACCCGCCATGCCGTTGCCGGCGTCCACGACCACCTTGAGCGGGCGGATACCGCCGAGGTCCACGAGCGTCCGCAGGAACGTCGCGTACTCGGCGAGCATCTCGCGGTTCTCGGTCGTGCCCGGGACCGCGACCTCGGCCGGGAGCCCCTCGGCGAGGTAGCGCGCGGCGAGCGTGCGGACCGCGGCGAGTCCGCTGTCCTCACCCACGGGCCGGGCTCCCGCGTGGCACATCTTGATCCCGTTGTACTCGGCGGGGTTGTGGCTCGCGGTGAACATCGCGCCGGGCAGGTCGAGCGCGCCGGACGCGTGGTACAGGCCGTCGGTCGAGCACAGGCCGATGAGGATGACGTCGACGCCCCGACGGGTCAGCCCGTCGGCGAACGCGGTCACCAGCTCGGGCCCCGAGGGCCGCATGTCGTTGCCGATGACGGCCGTCGCGCGCCCGGGCCCGGACGCGCCGGGGAGCACGACGACGTCGGCGAATGCGGCGCCGATCGCACGCGCGACCTCGGGGCTGAACGGGTCCGGGACCACACCCCTGACGTCGTAGGCCTTGATGAGTCCGGAGAGGTCGGGCAGATCGGGCAGGTCGGGCGTAGCGGCATGGGTCACGCGGGCATCCTAGGCAGTCGTGGGACGACGGTCGGCGCGCGCCCTCGTGGTGGGCGCCGTCCCACTCTGCCGCGGCCGTGGCGTCGCGGGGGTCACGTGCGGGTGACGAGCACGTGACGCGACGGCGCGCTCCGACGCCCCGGGACGGTCAGGGCCTCTCCGGCCAGGGCCGGTGCGACGGGCACCGGCTCAGCGTCGGCGGGCCGAGCGCGCGATGACCGAGTCGATCGGGATCGAGGACCAGCCACCGTCGGGTGCCGGCTGGACCCACTCCCGGCTCTCGCACCGTCGGCACGAGAGGAAGACGACGTCCGTGCCGTCGGTGAGGACCATCGACAGCCGGGTCAGGTCGTCGCTCGCGCACGAGGAGCACACGCTGGGCCCGACGGGACCGGTCGGGGCCGCGGGCTCGGGCGTCGCTGGCCGTGCCGACCTGCGACGCCGCGGCGTGCCCCCTGCGCCCGTGGCGTCCGCCATGTCAGCCCCCTTCGCCTCGCAGCACGCGCAGGTGCCCCCGCCTCGCGGTCTCGGCCACGACCGGCTCGACCGACGGCTGCTCGGTGGTCGAGCGCCCCGCCTCGCGCACCGCCTCGGCGAGCGCCACGAGGTCGTCGGGGCTCGGGCCGACCGGGACGAACTCCGGGGTCAGCCGGACGACCTCCCACCCGCGCGGGGCGGTGAGACGCCCCGCGTGCTCGCTGCAGAGGTCGTACGAGTGGGGCTCGGCGAGCATCGCCAGCGGCCCGAGGACCGCGGTCGAGTCCGAGTACACGTAGGTCAGCGTCGCCACCGCCGGGCGTCCGCACGCGCTGCGGGAGCACTGCCGTCCTGACCTCACCCGAGCGAGAGTACCTGCCTGCACCGACACGGCCGCGGCGACACGACGGCCGGTCACCCCGGGCGCCGCCGGTCGGGTGACGGGCCGGGACGGCTCGGCACCGCCGCCGCACCCTCCCGCGCCCGACGGTGCTCGCGGTGCCTAGAGTGGACGACGTGACCCTGCCCGTCCGTCCCGCGCGTGACGCGGGGCCCGTCGGGACGCGTCGACGTGACCGTCGCGGACGCGGCCCCCGCGGTCTCGTGGTCCCGCCGTCGCTTCCCGCCTACCGCACGCGCGCCGAGCGCTTCGACGACACCGTGCTGGAGGAGGTCGAGCGCCTCGAGCGTCGATGGGCCGACGAGCTCGAGGGCACGGAGTTCGCGGTCGAGGACGTCCCGCCGTCGCAGCCTGCGCCCTGGGAGCGCGGCGGCGTCCCGCTCGGCCGCTGCTTCCCCGCGGACGTCGGCACGGCCGCGCGCATCGTGGTGTACCGCCGCCCCGTCGAGACGCGGGCGGTCGACGAGGGCGATCTCGCCGAGCTCGTCCGCGACGTGCTGGTCGAGCAGGTCGCTCACCTGCTCTCACGTCCCCCTGAGGACGTCGACCCGCACTACCGCGGCTGAGCGCCGCGTCCGCCCGCCGTCCGCCCGCCGTCCGCCCGCCGTCCGCCCGCCGTCCGCCCGGCCCGCCCGTCCGGCCGCCCGTCGTCAGGCCGCCGGGGCGACGGGCCCGGCTAGGCTGGGCCCACCATGAGCACGCCCTCCGGACCGGCCGACCAGCCCTCGACCCCTCGGGACGGCGACGCGATCCGCGTCGTGTGCGTGGCGTACAACCCCGGACCCGAGCTCGCCGAGTTCGCGGCGTCGCTCCGGACGGCCACGACGCGACCCGTGACCCTCGTCCTGGCCGACAACGGTGACGACCCGACGGTCGTCGACGACGTCGCCTCGCGCGAGGGCGCGGTCGTGCTCCGCGCGGGCCGCAACCTCGGCTACGGGTCCGCGGCGAACCGGGGCGCGCGGGACGGCGACGAGCCGTGGGTGGTCGTGGCCAACACGGACATCGTGTGGCACCCGGGGGCGCTCGACGTCCTCGTCGACGCCGCCCACCGCCACCCGCGCGGCGGCTCGTTCGGCCCCGCGGTGCTCAACACGGACGGGACGCGCTACCCGTCCGCGCGAGCGCTGCCCTCGTTCACGTCGGGCGTCGGGCACGCCGTCCTGGGCCGCGTCTGGCCGGACAACCCGTGGACGCGCGCCTACCGCAGCGACGCCGCGTCGCAGGACGAGCGGCCGGCCGGGTGGCTCTCGGGGTCGTGCCTGCTGCTCCGCCGGGAGGCGTTCGAGGAGGTCGGCGGCTTCGACGAGGGCTACTTCATGTTCTTCGAGGACGTCGACCTCGGCGAGCGTCTCGGCCGTCGGGGCTGGGTCAACGTGCACGTCCCGTCCGCGGCCGTCACGCACGTCGGCGGGACGTCGTGGCGCGAGCGGCCCGCCCCGATGATCCGCGCGCACCACCGCAGTGCCGCACGCTACGTCGCCCGGCACTACCCGCACGCGTACCAGTGGCCGCTGCGCGTCGCGGCACGGCTCGGGCTCCGCGTGCGCGAGGCGTGGGAGACCCGCGCCGTCGGCCCCGAGGACACCGACCGCTGAGGTCGTGCGCGCCGGCCCGGCCCGCGCATGCGCGGTCAGCGCAGCGCGACGGCGACCTCGGTGCGGCTCTCCAGAGCGGGGGTCGGGACGGTCACGGACACGACGTCCCCGGTCGGCAGCGGCGCGGTGAGGACCGACGCCCACGCGAGGCGCTCGTCGTCGGTGCTCACCACGACTCCCGCGACCCGCTCGACGTCGTCGGCGGTGGCCTCCTCGCCCGTGAGGAGCTCGAGGAGCTCCGCGCGGCCCACGGTCGTGCTGCGGCCCTCCGTGAGGGTCACGGTGCCCTCGGCGACGACGCCACCTCCGGTCGAGAGCAGCCGCACGCCGACCTCGACGGTCCGCGGGCCGTCGCCCTCGACGACGCCGAGGACCAGCCGTCCGGGGACGTCCGAGGGCAGCGCGACGGCCGACGTGCCGCCGGGCCGGACCGAGGCGGCCCACGCGCGGTCGACCGGGTCGGTGCGCACGCCGTCCGTGCGGCCGACCGACCGCCCGCGCGTGACCATGGCCGCCGCGACGACCGGCTCGTCCGCCTCGACGACCGCGGTGTAGCCGCCCTCGGCGAGCCCGCCGAGCGGCACGTCGAGGACCGTCCCGGCCTCGAGCCGGACCTCCTCCGCGCCGGGCAGCTGCACGACCCCCTCCGGCCCGACGAGCGAGATGCGGGCAGTCGTGCCGGTCCCGGGCGCGAGGAGGCGCAGGAGCGCGGGGTCGGCCCCCTCGACCTCCGTCGCCGGCACGTCGATGCCGGGTACCACCTGCCGCGTGGAGGGCGCCGCCCCCGGGACGACGTGGTCGACGCCGGCGGGCACGAGGCCGCGCAGCTCGCTGTCCTGCACGTACGCCCCGACGAGCCCGCCGCTGGCGGTGACGCGCACGACGACGCGGCGCTGGTCCGCGGCGACCCCTTCGAGGAGGACGACGCGCTCGGAGCCCGCCGGGACGAGGAACTCCGGCGCACCGGCGAGCTCGACGGGGCCGGCCGGGCCCCAGAGGTCGACCTCGACGCTCGCCGCGGTGCGACCCGGGTTCTGCAGCACCAGCCGAGCGCTCGAGCCGACGGACGTGCCGCCGCCGACGAGCCACTGCTCGGCGGCGGGCCGGACGCACCCCGCGGCGGTGATGCCACGCAGGTCCCCGCTGCCGACGGACGCCGTGACGACGCCGGCGGCCACGACGACGTCCTCCGGCACGACCTCCAGGACCGAGCCGCCGTCGACGTCCTCGAGCGTCGCCTCACCGGCGTCCTCGGCCACGTCGAGGCCGGTCGCGCTCCCGCCGAGCGGGCCCACGCCGGCGTCCCCCGCTCCGTCGAGGACGGCCACGAGCCGCTCGACGGCGTCCTCGGGCGACGGGTCGAACTGCGCGTCGTAGCTCACGTCCTCGCCCGGGACCGGCTCGGTCGGGACGCGCACCCCGCCCGGGCACACGAGCCGGACGGCTGCGGGCGGCACGCTGACGGTGTCCGCCCCGGCCTCGACGGTCGCCGGCCGGTCAACGCTCTCGTCGAGCACCGCGACGCCGGCCGCGACGCCCAGGACGAGGAGCGCGGCGCCCGCGCGCGCCGCTGCGCGGGCCACGCGCCGCGCGGCACCGACGCGGGGCCGGAAGGACTGCACCTCCCCGGGGGTGCCCGACGCGTCCTGGGCGGGAGCGGTCGTCGGTGGGGTCTCGTCGCTCATCGGGTTCCTCCACGCCGTCGTCGGACCGGCACCGCGAGCAGGAGCGTCACGAGGAGGACCGAGCCCTGGACGGCGGTCCAGGCGGTGCGCTCGGTCGGCGCGCGCGTCACCACGAGCAGGCCGCCGTCCTCGCCGACCTCGAACGCCTGACGCCACCCCTCGGTGACGGACCGCAGGGGTCGACCGTCGAGCGTCGCGCGCCAGGCGGGGTCGGCCCGCTCGGCCAGGACGAGCCTGCGCTCGCCGCCGGTCCCCCCGGGCTCGATGCGCGTCCGGACCGTCCCGTCGTCGGACGCGACGGGCTGCTCGTCGCCACCGCCCACGAGGCGCGCCCACGCCGTCGTCGTCCCCGCGCCGGGTGCGACGCGCCAGATGATGCCGGACTCCGTCTCGGTGACCCGCTCGAGCCCGGGCGTCGCGTCGAGGCGTGCGACGAGCTCCGTCCGTGCGGTGCGGGCGACGGCGTCCGCGCCGCCGTCCTGGTCGCCGTCCGCGACGGCGACCGGGGACGCGTCGACGTCGGCGGTGGGCGGCACGAGGACCGCGCCGACCCCGAGCAGGGCGAGGTCCTGCGCGACGCCGTCACCCGTGCCCGTGACGAGCGTCCCGACGACGGCGAGGAGCTCCTGCTCCGCGTCGTCGGGCGCGACGGGCACGGGGTCCTCCCACGACCCGGCGACCTCGCGTGCCGTCACGGTGCGCGACCACTCGACCAGCTGGGCGCCGTCGTCGCGCAGGAGCGTCGCGGTCACCTCCTCGGCCGTGCGCGCCCCGACGGCGAGCACCCGCACGTCGTCGGGTGAGGCCTGCAGCTGCCGGCCGACGGCCGGGACGACCGCGACGTCCGTCGTCCGTGCGGCCAGCACCGTCCCGGGCGCGACGAGCGCCTGGTACGTCCACGTGCCCAGGACGACGAGGGGGGCGAGCACGGCGAGCACCGTGAGCAGACCCGCGGTCAGCTGGCGCCAGCCGAACGAGCGCCGTGCGAGCCGGGACCGCAGCCCGTCCGCGCCGACGAGGGCGGCGACGCCGAGCCCCGCGACGACGAGGCTCACGGCACCGCCCGGCCACGCCGCGACGAGGGCCTCGCCGGACCGGGCGACCACGGCGCGACCGGCGACCGCGCCGCCCAGCAGGCCCACCGCGGCCGCGGCCCAGCCGACGCACGCGGCGCGCAGCGCCGAGCCGCGCGTGAGCGCGAGGGCCGCGACGAGGACGAGGACGCCTCCGGCTGCGAGCAGCGCGAGCTCCGCCACGACGCCGTCGAACCACGGGAGCGCGTCGGGCACGACGGGGTGGCCGAGGAGCTGCTGCCACGCGGGCGCCGCCGTGCTCGCCACGGGGACCCCCGGGTCCGCGAGCAGTGCACGCCAGCCACCGTCGCCCCACGTCCGCAGCGCCTCGACGACCACGGGGGCGTGGAGGGCGAGCGCGGGGACGGGGAGCCACAGGACGCGGCGACGCGGCACGACGAGCGCGAGCACGGGCACGAGCAGGAGCGCAGCCGGCAGCAGGACGGGCGCGCCGGCGGACGCCGCGGCGAGGGCGAGCGACCCGCCCGCGAGCGCCGCGAGCGAGGCCGGTGCGCGCCGGACCGGGAGCAGGGCGGGCACCGGGTGAGGGGGCACCGGGTGAGCGGGCACTGCGTGAGCGGGCACCGCCTGCGTCGGCCCCGGCTGCTGCGCGGCGGGCGCCGGGGCGTGCACCTTCTGGGTGGGCACGGACCGGGCCGGCACGGCGTCGGCAGCCTCCGACCCGCCGGGCCCTCCCGAGCGACCGGGTCCCGCGACCTCCTCGGCATCCTCGGACCGGACCTCGGCCCCCTCGGGGTCGTCGGAGTCGGCGGTGCCGTCGGCGCCCTCGACGTCGTCGACGCCCTCGACGTCCTCGGCGTCGTCGCCGAAGCCGGCCCACCGGTCCTCGACGGCGAGCGTCCCCGGGACCGGCGGAGCGTCGGGCGCGCGGTCGACCAGACGCTGGGCACCGAGCAGACCGGACGCGACGACGTCGACGCGGGCGGCCCCGACGCCGCGCGCGACGCCCAGGAGCACCCACGGCAGGAGGACGTGCGCGAGGACCGCACCCCAGCGCACGTCCGCGACACCCACCAGGAGGCTCGGGGCGGCCGTCCACACGAGGGCCGCCCACGCGCGCAGGCCGACGGACCGGGTCGCGGCACCCGCAGCGAACCACGCACCGACCGCGGCCAGCACCAGCGAGAGCAGCACCACGACGCCGATCCCCACGGACAGCGATCCGGCGACGGCGGCGAGCGGAAGCGTCGCGAGCAGCGCGGGGTCGACGGGACCGGGGTGGCCAAGGTCGGCGGGCACCCAGGCCGCGCGCACGACGCGCCAGGTCTCGACCGCCGACGACGCAGCGCCGGGCAGCGTCCCACCCGTGAGCCGCTCACCCGCGAGCACGCGCGTCACGAGGGGGCCGAGCACGGCGGTGGTGACCCCGACGGCTCCCAGCAGGACCAGGAGGCCCGTGCCGCGGCGGCGTCGCCGCAGCGCCGCGAGCTCGCGCAGCTCGAGCTCGCTCGGCGCCTCGGCGTGGCGACGCCGCTCGGCCGCCGAGAGGCGGCGGTCCCGGGTCTGGCGGACGACCTCGCGCCAGGTGACCTGCAGCGGGCGCAGGGACCGCCGCGGGAGCCGGCGCGTGGCCGCGTCGCGTCGGCGCGCGCGGATGACGCGGAGGGGACGGACGAGGACCGACCAGGGCGCCACGAGCTCGGGGATCACGAGGTGCGGTTCCTTGGAGACCAGTCGCCCGAGCGCGCGGACCACGCCGCTGACCACGGCGAGGACGGTCACGACGGGCACGAGCGGCAGCGGCACCCCGACGAGCTGGCCGTGGAGGTAGGCCTCACGGCGCGCACGCGCCGACCGGCGCGCGTCCCAGCCCGGCCGGTTGACCACCGCACCGGACACGGGGTCGGCGAGCGACGCCTGCGCGTGGCGGACCACCGCTCGCGGGACGACGACGACGCGGTGACCGGCGAGGCGGGCCCGGCGGCACAGGTCCGCGCCGTCGCCGAACGGGCCGAGCGCCGGGTCGGGTCCGCCGAGCGCGTCCCAGACGTCGCGACGCACGAGCGCCCCGGCGATCCCGACCGCGAGCACGTCCTCACGACCGTCGTACTGCCCCTGGTCGACCTCGGCGCCCTCGATGCCCGTCATCCGCCGGCCGAACCGCGACGTCGAGACGCCGACCTCGAGGACCCGGGCCGGGCCGGACCACGTGCGCTGCTTGCACCCCGCGACGCCGACCGAGGGCGCGATCTCGACCGCCCGCATCAGCTCGGCGAGCGCGTCCGGGGCGGGCGCGCTGTCGTCGTGCAGCAGCCACAGCCAGTCGTCGCGCCCGAGGACGTCCGAGCCCGCGTCCAGGCCGGCCCGGACGGCCGCCCCGAACGTGCGCGCGCGGGTCGCCTCCACCACGGACAGGCTCGGCGCGTCGGGGCCCGCGAACAGCTGGGCGGCGAGCGTCCGCGCGTCGTGCGCGGGCTCGGCCCCGACGTCGACGAGCAGGACGTGGGCGGGTGGGCGTGCCTGCGCCGCGAGCGCCGTCAGCGTCTCTGACGCGTACTCGGTGTCGCCCCGCGTCACGACGACGACCGTGACCGAGGACGTGCGAGGGCGCCGGGGCACCGCTGCGGAGGCGCTGCCGTCAGTCATGAGGTCCTGGGGCGCGCCCGGGGGCGCGCTCAGACGACGCGCTTCTTGAGCTTGCGGCGCTCGCGCTCGGAGAGCCCGCCCCAGATGCCGAAGCGCTCGTCGTTGGCGAGCGCGTACTCGAGGCACTCGGCGCGGACGTCGCACCCGAGGCAGACCTTCTTCGCCTCGCGTGTCGAGCCGCCCTTCTCGGGGAAGAACGCCTCAGGGTCGGTCTGCGCGCACAGCGCGCGCTCCTGCCACCCGAGCGCGGTGTCCTCGTCCGCCGTGCCGAAGAGCGGCAGAACCGTCGCACCCTCGGTCGGGCGTGGCGGCGCGAGGAACGATGCGTCGTCGTCGAGCAAGTTCCACATGTCAGAGCCTTCCGTGCCGCCTGGTCCCCTCGGGGCGTCCTGCATGCTGTCCCTCACGGTCGTCCACCATCGACGGCTGTCGGGACGGCATGAGTCAAATTACACGCGTGTCATCCGTGAGGGTCAAGCCGGAGCGTGGTATCGGCACCCGTTCGGCGGGCAGAGGTGGACGAAGCGGACACCCTACGCTGTCCCGTGTGACCGCGAGCACCCCGCACCAGCAGCCGCCGGCCCCGACCGGCGCCCTCCTCCCCCGAGTCCTCAGCACCGTCACCGGCGACCCCGGTCGGCCGCGGCTCACCTGGTACGGCCCCGACGGCGAGCGCATCGAGCTCTCGGGCCACGTGCTCGACAACTGGGTCACGAAGGCGACCAACCTCCTCGTCGAGGAGTTCCACGTCGGGCCCGCGTCCGAGGTCGCGCTCGACCTGCCGCCGCACTGGCGGACCGTGGTCTGGGCGTTCGCGGCGTGGCGCGCCGGCGCGTGCGTGACGACGGACGACCCGGGCACGGTCGAGGCGGGCACCGTGGTCGTGACCGACCGGCCCGAGCGGTGGACCGGCACGCCCGCCGACGTGGTCGCCGTCGCGCTCCCCGCGCTCGCGCGGCGCTTCGACGGAGCGCTCCCCCCGGGGGCCACCGACTCCTCCGCGGCCGTGCTCGGCTACGGCGACGTGCTCACGTACGTCCGCGAGCACGCCCCCGCCGCGTGCGCGGTCCGCACCGTCGGACCCGGCGCGACGACGCGCACGCACGCCGAGCTCGGCGCGTGGGCGCGCGAGACGGCGGACGCCCGGTGGGCCGGCGAGGAGTGGCTCGCCGCGGCCGACGAGTCGGCGGCCTACCGCGCGCTGCTCGAGGCGCGCGACGACGACGCCCTCGCGGTGGTCGCGGCCGCCGTCGTGGTCTTCGGCGCCGACGGCTCGGTCGTGCTCACGTCGCCGGGCGTCACCGCCGAGCTCGCCGAGGACGCGGCGCGTCGTGAGCACCTGGTCGAGACGGAGCGCGTGGGCCGCCTCGTCTGAGGTGGCCGTCGGGCCGACGCCCTTCGCGTCAGGGGACGTCGGCCTGCACGACCGTGCCGACGCCCGACGCGACCAGCGAGCCGTCGCGCGCGGGCACGAAGGCCGACTCGCCGCGCACCAGGTCGACCTTGTCGCCCGCCGCCGACTCGAGCGTCACCGCACCCTCGAGGCACAGGAGCACACGGGGTCCGCGACCGGGTAGCGGGTGCACCGCACCGTCCGTCAGCCGGGTGAACGACAGCTCGAAGTCGTCGACCGGGGCGTAGAACGCCTTGGTCGAGCCGTGGAACGCCTCGGGCGCGACACGGATCGGCGGGGCCGCGACGTAGTCGACGTTGTCGAGCAGCTCGGGGATGTCGATGTGCTTGGACGTGAGCCCCGCACGGAGGACGTTGTCCGAGTTGGCCATGATCTCGACCGCGGTCCCCGAGAGGTAGGCGTGGACGCCCCCCGCCGGGACGAACAGCGCCTCACCGGGCTGCAGCGTGACCGGGTTGAGCAGCAGCGACGTCACCACGCCGGGGTCACCCGGGTAGTGCTCGGCGAGCAGGACCACGGTGCCGTCCGCACGCGGCGACGGCGAGCCCGCGGCGAGCCGCTCGCGGCACGCGTCGACGACCTCCCCGACCTGCGCCGGCGTGGGTGGCTCGTGCGGGTCGAGGAGCCGGCGGAACGCCGCCCGGATGCCCCGGAACGACGGGTCGGCACGCAGGTCCGCGTGGAGCACGCGTGCCAGCTCGGCGTCGAGCCCGGCGACGAGCTCGGCCGCGCGGCGCGGCGCCCGGAACCCGCACATCGCCTGGAACGGCGTGAGGGCGAAGACCAGCTCGGGCTTGTGGTTGCGGTCCTTGTAGTTGCGGTGCGGGTCGTCGATCGCGACGCCCGAGAGCTCCTCGCGCTCGAACCCGGCCCGCGCCGCGTCCGCCGACGGGTGCACCTGGAGCGAGAGCGGCTTGTCCGCGGCGATGATCTTCAGCAGGTACGGCAGGCACGCGCCGAACCGCGCGACGACGTCCGCTCCGAGCACGCCGGCCGGGTCGTCCCCGATGTACTCGTCGAGCGGGACGGGCCCGTCGGGCGTGAGCGCCGTCGACGGGGCCGAGGGGTGGGCGCCGAGCCACAGCTCCGCGGCAGGCTGCGTCGTGGGTCGACGACCGAGGAGCTCGGGGATCGTCGTCGGTGACCCCCAGTCGTACTCGCGGACAGGGTTCTCGAGGCGGTGCACAGGCCGTCCTCCCGCTCGGGGTGAGGTCGTCGGCCACTGTAGCAACGGGACGAACCGGACATACCCGTGCCCGCCGTCCGCGAGACGTACGGCACACTTGGGGCCCATGCGCGGAATCATCCTGGCCGGCGGGTCCGGCACACGCCTGCACCCCATCACCCTCGGCGTGAGCAAGCAGCTCGTGCCGGTGTACGACAAGCCGATGATCTACTACCCGCTGTCGACGCTCATGCTCGCCGGCATCCGGGACGTGCTCGTCATCACGACGCCGCACGACGCCGAGCAGTTCCACCGGCTCCTCGGCGACGGCTCGCAGTTCGGCATCTCGATCGAGTACACCGTCCAGGCGGAGCCCAACGGGCTCGCGCAGGCCTTCGTGCTCGGTGCGGACTTCGTCGGGACGGAGAGCGCAGCGCTCGTCCTGGGCGACAACATCTTCTACGGACCGGGCCTCGGGTCGCGTCTGGGCCGCTTCCACGACGTCGACGGCGGTGCGGTCTTCGCGTACCGCGTCGCGGACCCGACGGCGTACGGCGTCGTCGAGTTCGACGCCGACGGCCGCGCCCTGTCGCTCGAGGAGAAGCCGGCGAAGCCGCGCTCGAGCTACGCGGTGCCCGGGCTGTACTTCTACGACAACGACGTGATCGCGATCGCACGCGACCTCGAGCCGTCCGCGCGCGGCGAGTACGAGATCACCGACGTGAACCGTGCGTACCTCGAGCAGGGCCGCCTCCAGGTCGAGGTCCTCCCCCGCGGCACCGCGTGGCTCGACACGGGGACGTTCGACTCGCTCCTGGAGGCGTCGGACTACGTCCGCACGATCGAGCACCGCCAGGGCATGAAGATCGGCGCTCCCGAGGAGGTCGCCTGGCGGCAGGGCTTCCTCGACGACGACGGCCTGCGCGAGCGTGCCGAGCGCCTGGTGAAGTCGGGCTACGGCACCTACCTGCTCGGCCTGCTCGAGACCGAGCGCTGACGGGCTCGGCGGCGCTCAGGACCTGGGCGCCGCCGACGGACCCGTCACGGACGCGCCGGGGGCCGCGCCGGGGTCGCCCGTCCCGGCGGCCGGCGAGCCGTCGAGCGCGCGGGACGCACCGTCGTGCGCGCGCGACGCGCCGTCGTCGTGCGCCCGCCGGACCCCACCCGCGCCGAGGTGCCCCGCATCGGTCGCCTCGGGCGTCGCGCGGCCCAGCGCGAACCAGCCGAGGACCACGCTCCAGGCCGCGACGGCGACCACCGCACCGACCAGCACGAGCGGGAGCGGCACGGGCGGGTACCAGGGGTTGGCGACGGGCTCGAACCACGGAGCCTCGGTCCCCGCGACGTACCGCCGCAGGTTCGCGAGCAGCTGGGCGAGGTGCACGACGCCGAGCGTGGTCACGCCGAGGACGAGCACGCGCCGCGTCACGCGCGGCGGGATCGCGTTGGTCCGCGCCTGCACGGCCAGGCCCGCGAGGATCGGCACGCCGACCGCCACCGCGAGCAGGTACCGGCCCTGCCACGGCAGTCCGAGGTAGCGCGCGTTCGGGACCTGCAGGGCCACCGGGACGAGCCACACGGCGACGGCGAGGACCGCGACGACGACGCGCTGACGCCGTCGGGCGACCGCCCACGCGGCGGCCAGGACCACGCCGAGCACCGCCGTGAACCAGTAGTAGGTCCACGACGGCGGGCGCGTGTCGAGCCAGCCGAACCGGCCGACCATGCCCTCGTAGTAGAACGTCGTCAGGGACAGGGCCCCCTCGAGCGCCCCGCGCCACCCGAGGTCGGGGTGGTTGACGACGTCGCCGCCCGACACGGCGCCGTTGACCGCCGTCCACGCGACGGCCGCGGCGCTGCCGACGGCGCCGAGCACGATGCCGGGCCACGGCCTCCGGTCGGCCAGCACGGCGGCCGTCCGGCGCCACGGGACGGTGACCAGCACCGTGAGGACGATCAGCGCGAGGAAGAGCGGCGAGAGCGCCTTCGCGTTGACGAGCAGCACCACGAGCACCCCGGCGCGCCACCACTGACGCAGCGCGAGCTCGGGTCGTGGGCGGTGCAGCGCCGCGAGGAGGGTGAGCCACAGGCCGATCGCGGCGGCGGCCTCGACGGAGTTCGGGTTCACCGTGCTCGCCATGAAGACGACCATCGGCGTCGTCGCGACGCCCGCGCCGAGGACGGCCCAGCCGCCGAGCCGCGCCTCGGCCAGCGACCGCAGGCCGGCCGCGACGAGCGCGCTCGACAGCAGCACGCTGACGACGCGCATGAGGTAGGCGGCCTCGAGCGACGGCGGCAGCAGGCTCGGGAGGCCGACGACCGCGTAGTACAGCGGGTTGCCCTCGTCCGCGGTCGTGGTGGCCGGCTGGTCCGCCGCCGGCGTCGTGAGGTCGACGAACGAGCAGCTCGCGGGCTGGTCGGCGCGGAACGCGTAGCAGCCGGGCATCTCGAGGGTCGCGGCGTACACGCGCGGGACCTCGACCTGCCGCATGCCGACGCGGACCTCCGAGCCGAGCGACCGCTCGCGGACGATCCCGACCGCGCGGACGATGTGGCTCGGCTCGTCGGGCGACGCGGCCATCGGGTTGGAGACCGCCCAGACCCCGCCGAGGGCCGCCATCGCGAGGAACGCGGCCCAGAAGACGGCGCGGGGGTCGCGCGCCCGGACCGCCGCGCGGGCGCGCTCACGCACGGTCGTCCCCCGTCGTCGTCGGCGGCGTGGGAGGCACGGAGGGTGCGGCGGGTGCGTTCGGCGGGAAGCGACCGATCGCCTCGTCGATCGCGAGCCGGCGCGCCAGCAGGGTCAGCCGGCGCTCCATCTCGCGGTGCCTGCGGTACATCGTCACGAGGGACAGGAGGAACGCGATGATCAGGCCGTACAGGAGCAGGTCGGTCCCCCGCCCGACGCCGACGACCTCCGCCGCCTCGTTCCACGCGTCGGGGAACACGACCGAGAGCGCCGCGAAGAGCGCGAAGCCCGCGAGGGCCATCCGGCGCATCGCGAGGTGCCGCGCACCGCTCGGGGCTCGCATGCCGAGCACCACCACGAGGGCGATCGCGGCGAGCAGGAGGACCTTGATGAGCACGGCGGCGACCTACCTGTAGAGGAGTTCGGTGAGGATGTTGATCGCGTTGAGGACCGACTGCCCCTTGGAGCGCGAGTAGTCGGTGTACAGGATGTGCACCGGGTGCTCGACGAGGCGCGCGCCCGACCTGCCGACCTGCTCGACGATCTCGGAGGCGTGGGCCATCCGGTTCTGCTTGACGTCGAGCCGCGCCGCGGCCTCGCGCGTGAAGGCGCGCAGCCCGTTGTGCGCGTCGGTCAGGCGGACGCCCGTCGTGAGGTTCGTGTAGGCGATCGCGGCGCGCAGGACGAGCCGCTTGAGGGCACCGGGCCGGGTGCGGTCGTCGAGGAAGCGCGAGCCGAAGACGACGTCCGCCTCGCCGGCCCGCAGGCGCGCGACCATCGCCTCGGCGTCCGCGACCTGGTGCTGGCCGTCCGCGTCGAACGTCACGACGTACCGGACGTCCGGGAGGCGCAGGGCCACCTCGATCCCGGTCTGCAGCGCGGCGCCCTGGCCGAGGTTGATCGGGTGCTGCACGACGATCGCGCCGGCCGCCTCCGCGCGCGCGGCCGAGTCGTCGCTGCTGCCGTCGTCGACGACGACGACGGTGGGGAAGGTCGCCCGTGCCGCGACGACGACGTCGTGCACGACGGTCGCCTCGTTGTACAGGGGGACGACCAGGCAGGCGTCCGTGTTGCGCACCGGCTGGGGCTCCAGGGTCCGAGGGAGGGTCGGACCAGCGTACAAGGCCCGTCCCGCGGGGCCGCCGCCGTAGAGTGCCCTCCCGTGGAGTCGCAGAACCACTACTACGGGCACAGCGCCGCGTTCGCGCTCTACCTCGGCCTGCCCGCGCCGCGGCACGTGCGCGGCCTGGTCCAGCACGGGTGGACCGCCGTCTCCCCGCTCGGCACGCACTTCCGGGACTTCCCCCGGATCGGGGCCCCGGACGGGCCCGCCGACCGCCGCCTGCTCGTGTGGAGCCACCGGTCGCGCGCGTGGGACCCGGCGTCGGCGGACCGCGCGAGCGTGCCGATCGGCGCTCCGTGGCTCTACCTGTGCTCCGCGCTGGGCACGCTGGACGCACGGAGCGCGCCGCGTGACGGCGCGGTCGACGGCGCGGTCGACGGCGCGGACGGCAGCTCGGAGGACGGCGCCCGCACGGGGGCCGGCACGGGGGCCGGCACGCACGGCACCGTGATCCTGCCGGTCCACGGGATCGCGACGCAGCGCCTGCAGGGCGACCACCGCGCGGTCGCGCGCGAGTGGGCGCGGACCGAGGGCCCGTCCACCGTGTGCCTGTACCACGTCGAGGCGCGCGACCCCGACGTCGTCACGGCGTACGTCGACGCCGGCCACACGTGCGTGACGCTCGGCGAGCGCACCGACCCGGCCTTCCTGGGTCGCCTGCACACCCTGCTCACGGGCGCCGAGCGCGTCGTCTCCAACCGCCTCTCGACACCCGTGGTGTACGCCGCGGCCCTCGGGATCGACACCGCCGTGCACGGCGACGGCATGGCGCTCGAGGGCGAGGACCCGCAGGCCCTCGCGCGCGTGCGGGCGCTGTGGCCCGAGATGCACGACGACTCCGTGCCGCTCGCCGACCGCCGCGCCGTCGCGGCGGACGAGCTCGGCCTGGCGTCCCTGCGCGAGCCCGATGAGCTGGTCCACCTCCTCGGCTGGGACCGCACGCTGCGCGTGGGCCCGTGGTGGCAGCACTGGGTGAGCGCACCCGCGAGCCGCGCGGTCACGACCGTCCGGCGTCGGCGCGGCGCCGCGGGCGACCCCGGGCCGACGACCGCCCCGACGGCGGCGGGACCCACGGCCGGCGCGCTGTCGGCGACGCGGTTCCTCGTCGCCGCGGCGTCGTACCTGCCGCACCCGATCGGTCGGGTCATCCGGCCGGGTGCGCCGCTCCCCGTCGTCGTCCCCAGGACGGACCCCGCCCGCTGAGCCCCGCGGCCGCGACGACCACGAGCACGACGGCGCCGCCCCACCGCCACGTCACCCCCGCGCCGTCCGTGGGGAGGAGCACTCCCCCCACGGTCGTGAGCACCCACAGCGTGAGGACGAGCGGCATGCCCGGTGGCCGCCACGCGTGGCCCGCGACGCGCCGCTGCAGCGCCGTCGTACCCGTCGCGAGGAGCAGGTACGCGCCGAGGTAGCCCGCACCCGTGGCGGTCACCCCCCACGACGACGCCGCAGCGGCCGCGACCGCGAGCCCGCCGGCGACCGCGAGGGGCGTCGTGACCGCGAGGCCGTGCGTACGTCCCTCGGCGAAGACGAGGTGCCCGCTCGCGAGGTAGACGACGGACGGGACGGCGGCCGCCGCGGCGAGCGCGAGCGCGGGGACCAGGCCGTCGGTCGCGTACCGCGCGGGTGCGGCCACCGCGAGCACCCAGGGTGCGAGCAGGGCGAGGCCGCCCGACAGCGTCACGGTGACGAGACCCACCGACCGCGTCGTCTCGGTCAGCACGGGCCCCCGCTCGGCCGGGGGGGTCCGGTAGACCAGCGGCGCCCACGCGTTGTTGAGGCCGGCGGTCACCACGGTGGCCCCGGCGCCGAACGTGAGCGCCACGTTGGCGCGGCCGCCCTCGCCCAGGAGCCGGTCGGCGATCACGACGAGCCCCGCGAGCGCGAGGTAGAGGCTCACCTGGTGCGGGACGGTCGGCAGGCCGATCCGCAGGGCCGCGCGCAGACCACCCCGGCGGCCCCGCGCGGGACCCGACGCGACCACGAGGCCGAGCCCGGTCAGGCCCGCCGTGACGTAGCCGGCTGCGAGACCCACCAGGTACGCGTTCGCGCTGCGCTCCACGGCGAGCACGCCGACCAGCCCGAGCGCCGGGCCGGCGAGCCCCGCGAGCGCGGCGAGCCCGACGAACGAGCGGACCCGGTCCTCGCCCCGCAGGTAGGCCTGGGCGAGGACCATCCAGGCCCCGCCCAGCGAGGCCGCCAGGGCGAGCACGAGCTCGGTCGACGCCGGCCGGCCGAGCACGAGCGGGGACCACCAGGCCGACGTCGCGGTCGCGACCGCGCCCAGCACCCCGGCCAGCGCGGCGCCCTGGAGCACGAGCACGCGGGAGCCGGTCGCACCCGCGGCGTCGAGCAGGTGCTGACGCGTGATCGCGGCACCCATCCCGAGCCCGAGGAGGATGTAGGTGACCTGGACGACGACCGTCGCGACCGCGACGAGGTCGTACTCGGCCACCGGCAGCGCCCGCGTCACGGCGGGGACGACCGCGACCGCGGCGAGCGCGGGGGCCGCCGTCGCGAGGGTGTAGAGCGAGCCGCGCCCCAGGACGGTGCGCGAGGCCGAGGGTGCGGGCGCCTCCACGGGGCCGTCGGTCATCGGGTCAGCGGCCGGTGACCGCGCGCCGGACCTCCTCGACGACCCGGTCGACATCGGCGTCCGTGAGGTCGGGGAACAGCGGGAGGGAGATCTCCTGCTCGTAGTACGCCTCGGCGTTCGGGCACAGGCCCCTGCGGTACCCGAGGTCCGCGAACGCGGGGTGCCAGTACGCCGGGACGTAGTTGACCTGCACGCCGATCCCGGCGGCGCGGAGGGACTCGAAGACCTCGCGGCGGCGGCCGTCGAGCACGCGCAGGGGGTACAGGTGCCACGCGGGCTCGGCGTCCGCGCGGTGGGCGGGCGTGCGGACCCCCTCGAGGTCGCGGAGCCCCTCGTCGTAGCGCGCGTGGATCTCGGCCCGGCGGGCCCGGAACGCGTCGAGGCGTCGCAGCTGCGACGTGCCGAGCGCCGCGAGCACGTCCGGGAGGCGGTAGTTCAGGCCGAGCTCGTGGACCTCCTGGTGCCACGGGCCCTCGTCGGGCCACCGCTGCGCGTCGGGCTCGCGCACGAGACCGTGGTTCTTGAAGAGCCGGGCGCGCCGCTCGAGCCCGGGGTCGGTCGCGAGGACCGCCCCGCCCTCGGCGGTCGTGAGGTTCTTGGTCGGGAAGAACGAGAGCGTCGTGAGGTCCGCGAACGCGCCCACGGGCCGCCCGGCCCACCGGGAGCCGATCGAGTGCGCGGCGTCCTCGAGGAACAGCGCGCCGTGCGCCTGCGCGAGCTCGGCGAAGCGCTCGGGCTCGGCCGGCAGCCCCGCGTAGTCGACCGCCGCGACGACGCGCGTGCGCTCGGTCATCGCGGCCCGGGCGGCCTCGACGTCGAGGTTGCCCGTGTCGGGCTCGACGTCGGCGAAGACGACTGTCGCACCGTGCAGCGCGGCGGCGGCCGCGGTCGCGACGAACGTGAGCGGCGTGGTGACGACCTCGTCACCGGGGCCGACGCCCGCGGCCGCGTACGCGACGTGCAGCGCGGCCGTGCCGGACGTCACGCTGACGGCCGGCACGCCGCCGCACGCGGCCGACACCGCGGCCTCGAACTCGGCCACGGCGGGACCCGTGGTGAGCCAGTCGCTGCGCAGCGCCGCGACGACCGCGGCGACGTCGTCGTCGTCGATGGACTGGCGGCCGTAGGGCAGCACGACGCGCCTCAGGCGAACCGCGCGACCATGTCGCGCAGCTCGTCGGGCTGGAGCCAGAGGTCGTTGGTGTCGGAGCGGTACGTCCACCCGTCCTCGACGGGGACGCCGTCGGCCGGCGGCTCGTAGCCCCAGCCGTGGACGTAGGGCATCACGACGTACCGGTCGCCGAGGCGCACGGTCCGGCGCGAGTCGTCCGCGGCGATCATCTCCTCGTGGAGCTTCTCCCCCGGGCGGATGCCGATCTCGTGCATCGGCGACCCGGGCGCGACGGCCTGCGCGAGGTCGGTCACGCGCATGCTGGGGATGCGCGGCACGTACAGCTCGCCGCCGGTCATGAGAGCGAACGAGTCGATGACGAACTTCACGGCCTGCGGGAGCGTGATCCAGAACCGCGTCATCCGCATGTCCGTGATCGGGATCGACGCGCCCTCCTCGGCGAGGCGGCGGAACACCGGGACGACCGACCCGCGCGAGCCCATGACGTTGCCGTACCGGACGACGCAGAAGCGCGTGTCGTACGCCGCGGCGTAGTGGTTGCCCGAGACGAACATCCGGTCGGCGCACAGCTTCGTGGCGCCGTAGAGGTTGATCGGGCTCGACGCCTTGTCGGTCGACAGCGCGACGACCTTCTTGACGCCCGCGTCGATCGCGGCGTCGATGACGTTCTGCGACCCCTGGACGTTGGTCTGCACGTACTCGAACGGGTTGTACTCGGCGGTGTCCACCTGCTTGAGCGCGGCGGCGTGCACGACGAGGTCGACCCCGTGCATCGCGCGCTCGAGGCGGCGGCGGTCGCGGATGTCCCCGATGAACCAGCGCAGGCGCGGGTCGTCGCCGAGCAGGCGGCGGACCTCGTACTGCTTGAGCTCGTCCCGGCTGAAGACGACGACGCGCCGCGGGTCGTGGTGGTCGAGGACCTCACGCAGGAAGGCCTTGCCGAAGGACCCGGTGCCTCCCGTGACGAGGATCGACGAACCGCTGAGCAGCGACATGCAGGGACTCCCGGAGGGGACGAGCGGCACGGCCGCGGGGACGTTCGGGGGCGGCGGCCCCGGTAGAGCATCATGGCACGGTGCCTCCCGAGCCCTCGCACGCGCCCTCCCGCGTCGTCGCCGTCGTCCAGGCCCGCACCGGGTCGCACCGGCTGCCCGGCAAGGTCCTCCTCCCGCTCGCGGGCCGCCCGGTGCTCGACTGGGTCGTCCGCGCGGCCCGGGCCGCCTCGGGCGTCGACGAGGTCGTCGTCGCGACGTCCACCGCCCCGGGCGACGACGCCGTCGCGGACCTGGCCACGTCGCTCGGCGTCACGGTCGTGCGGGGCAGCGAGGACGACGTCCTGTCGCGGTTCGTGCTCGCGCGCGACACGGCCCGGGCCGACGCCGTCGTCCGTCTCACGGCCGACTGCCCGCTGCTCGACCCCGCGCTCATCGGTCTCGTCGCCGCGGCGTGGCGCGCGGCGCCCGACCTCGACTACGTCGCGACGACCCTCGTGCGGACCCTGCCCCGCGGTCTCGACGTCGAGCTGGTCTCGGCCGCGGCACTGGATCTCGCCGACGCGCGCGCCACGGACCACGACCGCGTCCACGTGACCTCCTGGCTCTACGGCGAGCCGGGGCGCTGCCGCACGCTGGGACTCGTCGTGACGCCCGACGCCCACGACCTGCGCGTCACTCTCGACACCCCCGAGGACGCGCGGCTCCTCGCGGCCGTCGCGGCCGAGCTCGGCGACGCACCGCCCGCCTGGCGCGACCTCGTCGCGCTGCTCCGGTCCCGGCCCGACCTGCGGGCGATCGTCGCCGACGTGCGCCAGAAGTCGCTCGAGGAGGGCTGATGCGGGCGCTCCTGCGCTGCGACGCGACCGCCGCGGGTGGCGTCGGGCACCTCGTGCGCTGCCTCGCGCTCGCCGAGGCCGCGACGGCCCGCGGGTGGCGCGTCGAGGTCGTCGGGCGCGTCACGGCGCCGCTGGGCCGGCGCCTGCTCGCCGCGAGCGGCGTCCCGCTGCTCCCGTTCGCCGGGCCCGCCGACGTCCCGGCCGACGCGCACCTCCCGCCGTCGGACCTGGACCCGGCACGGCTCGCCGCGCTCGTCCGCGCGACCCGTGCGGACGTGCTGCACGTGGACCACTACGCGCCGGTCGCGGGGCTCCGGGCAGCGGTGCGCGGCGCCGGCGGCACCCTCTCCTCCGTCGAGGACGGCCCTTTCGGGCGACGCGAGGCCGACGTCGTCGTCGACCCGACCCCGGGCGCCGAGGCGGCCGGACGGCCCGCCGACGGCTCGGGCACCGTGCTCCTGGGCGTCCGCCACGCGCCGATGCGGTCGGCCGTGGCACGCGCACGCGGCCTCGCGCGGCCCCCGGCCGGACGCGACCCGCACGTCCTGGTCGTGCTGGGCGGGACCGACGCGACGGGTGCGGCCGCGGCCGTCGTCGCCGCGATCGCCCGGACGGGGGTGCGGACGGGTGCCGTCACCGTGATCGTCCGGCCCGACCACGCCGAGGTCGTGCGTCGTGCGGGGGCGGGCCTCCCGCTGCGTCTGCTCGGTCCGCAGGACGACCTCCCCGCCCTCGCCGCCGCGCACGACGTCGTGGTCACCGCGGCCGGCACGACGGTCTGGGAGCTCGCCGCCGTCGGCGTCGCGACCGGGGCGGTCGTGGTCGCCGAGAACCAGCGGATCGGCTACGAGCGCGCGGTGGACCTCGGCCTGACCGCGGGGCTCGGGACGCCCGACGACCTCTCGGGGGCGACCGCGGACGTGCTCACGGCGCTGCTGTCCGACCCCGCCGCACGTGCGCGACTCTCGGCCGCCGGCCCGGGGGCCGTCGACCCGGACGGCGCGTCGCGTGTCGTCGCGGCGTGGGAGGACGTCGTCACGGACCGGGTGCGTGGCGCCGAGGACACGACGGACCACGCCGGCGACGAGGGCGCCAGACCTCACGGCGGCCGATCGGTGCGCGCGCGTGCGGCGACGGTCGACGACGCCGACCTCCTGCGCGGCTGGCGGAACGACCCCGCGACGAGGGCGGCGTCCCGCAGCACCGGCGAGGTCACGGCCGCCGAGCACACCGCGTGGCTCGCGCGCGTGCTCGCCGACGACGACCGGCTGCTCCTGGTCCTCGAGGGCGCGCACGACGACGTCCCGGTGGGCACGGTGCGCTTCGACCGCACCCCCGAGCGCGGGCTGTGGGAGGTCTCGATCACGGTCGCGCCGCACGCGCGCGGCCAGGGCTGGGCGGCGCCGGTGCTCGCGTGCGCCGAGGAGGCGTGGCGTGCGCTCGCCGGGCCGGACGCGCGGCTGCTCGCGGTGGTCCGGCCGGAGAACGCCGCGTCGGGCCGCCTCTTCACGAGCGCGGGCTACGTGCCGTCGCCCGAGCGCGGCGACGACGTCGTGACGGCGTTCGTCAAGCCGTCGGCCACCCGGGCGCGCTGACGCGTCGGACGGGCTCGGCCCGACCGCCGACGCGGCGTCAGGTCAGACGAGGTCCCAGGTCAGCGCTGTTCCGCGGGCGGCGTCCGCACGGAACGCGCGACCGAGCACCACGGGCAGGTACGCGGGCTCGAGACCACCGGCCGGCCGGATGGACCGCACGCTCTCGGGCGTGACGAGGTCGCCCGCGCGCACGTCCTGGACCACGTACAGCGAGCGGCGCAGCCGACGGCTCTCGGACTCCCCCGGGGTCGGCTCGAGGCGCACCGTGCCGAGCGCCTGCCAGCCCCGCTCGGTCTCCGCCGCGAGCGCGGCGAGCTCGGCGGGCTCGAGCGAGAAGTCGGAGTCGACGCCGCCGTCGGCGCGCGCGAGCGTGACGTGCTTCTCGATGAGGGTCGCCCCCAGCGCGACCGCGGCGACCGCGACGCCGATGCCCATGGTGTGGTCCGAGAGCCCCACCACGACGTCGAACGTGTCCCGCAGGACGGGGATCGAGCGCAGGTTCGACTCGGCGGGCGACGCCGGGTAGGACGACGTGCACGCGAGCACGACGACGTCGTCGTTGCCCTCCGCGCGGATCGTGCGCACCGCGGTGTCGACGTCGGTCACGGTCGCGGCGCCCGTCGAGAGGATCACGGGCTTGCCTGTGCGCGCGACCCGGCGCAGCAGCGCGAGGTCCCCGATCTCGAGCGACGCGATCTTGTAGACCGGCGCGCCGAGGTCCTCGAGCAGGTCCACCGCGGTGTCGTCGAACGGGCTCGAGAACGCGACGAGGCCGTGCTCGTGCGCGCGCTCGAAGATCGGCGCGTGCCACTCCCACGGCGTGTGCGCCTCGGTGTAGAGCCGGTGGAGGTTCTTCCCGCCCCAGAGCTCGTGCCCGGACGAGACCCGGAAGGCCGGCCCGTCCGCGTCGATCGTGATCGTGTCCGCGGTGTACGTCTGCAGCTTGACCGCCTGCGCGCCCGACTCCGCGATCGCGTCGACGATCGCGAGCGCGCGTCCGAGGTCGCCGTTGTGGTTGCCCGACATCTCGGCCACCACGAACGGCCGGTGGTCCTCCCCGACCTGGTGGTCGCCGACCCGCACGCTCCGCCGTGCCCCCGTCACCGTCACCGTCCCCGTCACGATCCCAGCACCTCCTCCGCGGCGGTCCGCCACCGGTCCGCCCAGTCACCGATCGGCTCGACCCCGGCCGCGCGCAGCGCGTCGTGCCCCAGCACCGACCACGCGGGCCGCGGCGCCGGACGCGCGAACGCCTCGCTGGTCGTGGGTCGCACGATCTCCGGGTCCATCCCCGCGGCCTCGACGACCGCGCGCGCGAAGCCCCACCACGACGTGTGGCCCGACGACGTGCCGTGGTACGTGCCCGACGGCGCGTCCTTCTCGACGAGGCGGACCAGCAGGTCCGCGAGGTCGACCGTCCACGTGGGCTGCCCGTGCTGGTCGTCGATGACGTCGAGGCCCCCGCGCTCGCGCGCGACCCGCGCGATCGTCCGCGGGAAGCACGCGCCCCGCGCTCCGTACAGCCACGCCGTGCGCACGACGAGGTGGTCGGCCGCCTCGGCGCGGACCGCCCACTCGCCCGCGGCCTTCGTCCGCCCGTACGCCGTCCGCGGCGCGACCGGCGCGTCCTCGTCGAACGGGTCGCCCACGTCGCCGTCGAAGACGTAGTCGGTCGAGACGTGCACGACCCGCGCGCCCGCCGCCGCCGCTGCGCGCGCGACCGACGCCGCGCCGACCGCGTTGATCCGGAAGGCGTCGCCCTCACGCGACTCGGCGTCGTCGACCGCCGTCCAGGCCGCGCAGTTCGCAACCACGTCGTGACCCCGCACGGCCTCGAGGACCGACGCCGGCTCGGTGATGTCGACCGCCTCGCGGTCCACGGCCGTCACGGTGTGCCCGCCCGACCCGAGCCGGGTGACGAGGTCCTGGCCGAGCATGCCGTGGGCACCGGTCACGAGCCAACGCACGGCGTCTCCTTCCGAAGGGGGATGTCCGGGACAGGCTAGCCGCCGGCCCTGACGCCCCGGGCCGCCGCCGGTCGCGACGGTGCGGGGCTACGCTGGCACGGCCCTGACCGACCGTCGGACGGAGACGTACGTGCAGTACCGGGAGCTCGCGGTCGCGGGCGCGTGGGAGATCACCCCCCAGCAGTTCGGCGACCCGCGGGGCGTGTTCCTCGAGTGGTTCAAGGACGCGCCGTTCCGCGACGCGGCGGGCCACGGGCTCGACCTGCGGCAGGCGAACCTGTCGGTCTCGGCCGCAGGCGTCGTGCGCGGCATCCACTTCGCGGACGTCCCGCCGGGCCAGGCCAAGTACGTCACGTGTGCGCGCGGGGCCGTCCTCGACGTCGTCGTCGACATCCGCGTCGGGTCCCCGACCTTCGGCCGGTGGGACTCGGTGCTGCTCGACGACGTCGACCGGCGCGCGATCTACCTGCCTGAGGGCCTGGGGCACGCCTTCATGTCGCTCGAGGACGACTCGACCGTCCTGTACCTGTGCTCCTCGGGGTACGACCCGCAGCGCGAGCACGGCATCCACCCGCTCGACCCGGACGTCGCGGTCGAGTGGCCGACGGTCGGTCGTGACGGGCGCCCGCTCGAGCCCCAGCTGTCGACGAAGGACGAGGCCGCCCCGACGCTCGCCGAGGCCCGCGAGCGAGGCCTCCTCCCCCGGTTCGAGGACGTGCAGGCCTACCTGGCCACGCTGGATGGCTGACGTCCCCCTCGTCGTCGCGGTCGTCGTGACGTACCGGCCGCGGTCCGAGCCGCTCGCGCGCCTCCTCGAGGCGCTCGCGCCGCAGGTCGCGAGGACGGTCGTCGTCGACAACGGCACCCCTGACCCGGAGGCGCTCCGCGCGGTGGTCGCGGCGACCGCCGGCGCCGAGCTGCTCGGGCTGGGCGAGAACACCGGGATCGCCGCGGCCCAGAACCGCGGGATCGAGCGCGCGCGTGCGCTCGGCGCGGACCTGGTGCTGCTGTCGGACCAGGACTCGCTGCCGGCGGCGGACATGGTCGAGCGCCTGGTGCGCGGCCTGGACGACGCCCGCGCCCGCCGCACGCCCGGCGCGCGGCCCGTCGCCGCGGTCGGACCCGTGACGGTCGACGAGCGCAACGAGGGCGCGGCGCTGCTCTTCGCCGACCGCCGCTGGGGCCCGCGTCGCGCCGACGTGCCCGACGTCGACGGCGCGCTCGTGCCCGCGACGTTCCTCATCGCGTCGGGCACGCTCGTCGACGTCGCCGCGCTCGACGCCGTCGGGCCCATGAACGAGGACTGGTTCATCGACCACGTGGACCTCGAGTGGGGTCTGCGCGCGCGGCGTGCCGGGTTCGACCTGCTCGGTGTCGTCGGCGCACGGCTCGACCACCAGCTCGGTGACCGGACGCAGCGCATCCCTGGGCGCAGGCCCGTCCACGTCCACTCCCCCGTGCGCAACTACTACATGGTGCGCAACACGCTGCTCCTGGTCCGGACCGACCTCATGCCGGCCGCCTGGCGGGTCGGGTACGTCGCCTGGATCGTCAAGTACGTCGGGTTCTACGTCCTGCTCGTCGCGCCGCGCGCGAGACGGGCCGCCCTCATGGCGCGAGGCGTCCTCGACGCGGTGCGCGATCGCGCCGGCCGGCTCGACGTGCGCCACTAGGATTCCCTCGGCCCGCACCGCGGGGCTCGTCCGTCCGCGGTGGCGGCCGGGTGGGGGACGAGGGGACCAGATGGCTGAGCGGACCGACGACGCGGCGACCACCGGCCGGACGACCCACGACACGGCACCCTCGACGCCTCGGACGGCCGAGGGCCCGCGGGGTCCGCGGACCGCCCGGACGCCGCGGACGCAGCTCCCCGCCGCGGATCGCCGACGCCGCGCCGCGGTCGCAGCCGCCGCGGTCCTCGTCCTGGTCGTCACGGCTCTCGTCGCGCTGGTCCGCGACCCCGGACCCGTGCAGGGTGCGGTCACGCAGACGGTCCGCACCACCGCGGTGCTCGCGACAGCGCTGAGCGAGGGCGTCGTCGTCCGTCAGCCCGTGCTCGCGACGCAGGACGGGCTCACGCGCGTCAGCGCGAGCTTCGGGACGTTCGGCGGTCGGGCCGACTGCCAGGTCGACGTCACGGTGACGGACGACGCCGGCGCGGTCGTGCACGCGGGAGCGGTCCCGTGCGGGTCCCTGACCGACAACGGGTCCTCCGTCGTCGCGACGTTCCCGCCCCTCGCCGACAGCGCGGGCCGCACGTACGTGGTCGAGTACCGGTCGTCCGCCGCGGTCGACGACGCCGTGACGCTGTGGGTCGGCGAGCCCGAGGGCGTCGTCGCGCCCATCGAGGCGAGCGGTCTGGGCCCCGAGGACGCGGCGCTCGTCGCGGACGGCGTCGCGACGGCGACCGCGCTCGAGTACGAGGGCGGGTCGACGTGGTCGCAGCTCGTCCATGCGCTCGACGTGGCTGCGACGGGTGCGCCGTGGTGGGGTCGGCCCGCGGCCGTGGTCGCGTGGGTGCTGCTCGGCGCCGCAGCCGGCGTGGCCGCGCTGGCGCTCGCGGGCCGCTGGCGGGCCGTGGCCGTGTGCCTCGCGGTCCTCGCGGTGTGCCGCGGCCTGGTCTGGGCGACCGTCCTGCCGTCGCTGGAGGGCATGGACGAGGCCGCGCACGCCGCGTACGCGCAGTTCGTCGCCGAGGAGGGCACGCTGCCGCGCCCCGGCGAGTGGCACGAGGGCTCGGACCAGTACTACAGCCCCCAGCTCCAGCTCCTCGAGGACTTCCACAACCGCCTCGCGTCCCCGCCCGGCGACCGCGCGGTCCTCACCGACGAGGCGTACGCCGAGCTCGAGGCCGCGCTCGCGGAGGCGTCGCCCGCCTCCAACGGCTCGGCGCCGGCCTCGGGCTACCCGCCCGGCTACTACCTCCCGGCGGCCGCCCTGTACGAGGTCACGCCCGGCACGGTCGTGGACCGGCTCGACGCGATGCGCCTGTGGAGCGTCGTCCTCGGCGCCGTGGGGGCGGTCCTCGTGCTCGTCGCGGCGCGCCGCCTGCTGCCCGCGGGGCGGACCGCGCCCGTGCTGCTGACCCTGGCGGTCGTCCAGCAGCCTGTGGTCGCGCACCAGTACGCGATCGTCAACAACGACGCGCTCATCATGACCGCGGGCGTCGGAGCGTTCGCGGCCGCGCTCGGGGCCGCACGCGGACGGGTCGGGCTGCTCGCGGGCGTCGTCGGCGGTGCGTGGGTGGGCCTCGCGCTGCTCGGCAAGCCGTACGGCGTGGGCCTGGTCCCGGTCGTCGTCGCGGGGCTCGTGTGCGGAGTCCTCACCCGTCGGCCCCCGGTCGGGCAGGGCGTGCGCCTGCTCGGGACGTCGGCCCTCGGCGTCGGTCTGGGCGTCCTGGTGACCTACGGGCCGTGGGTCCTGGTGCGCCGCCTCCTCGACATCGGGGCCGCGACGCTGCCTGCGTCCGACGGCGTCTCGCGGAGCCTGGTCGACTACCTGCGCCTGCAGACGCGCGACGGGCTCGCGGTCTCCGAGCTGCGCTGGGGGCAGCAGCTGTGGGGCCGCTTCTCGTGGCTCGACGTCCTGCTGCCTGCCCCTGCGTACGGCTACATCTGGGCGGGCATGCTGCTCACCGCGGCACTCGCGCTGCTGTGGGTCGTGCTGCAGGGCGGCCGGCTCGTCGTCGCGCTCGCCCGCCGACGGCCCGGCGCCGCGTGGGACGCGCGCACGGCCGTCACGTGGACGACCCTCGCGCTCGTCGTCGGGACGTTCGGGGCGCTGCTCGCCGCCGGCTACCTGAGCTACCTCAACGACGGGAACGACGGTCTGCTGCAGGGGCGCTACGCCCTCATGGCGGTCCCCGGGCTCCTCGCCCTCCCCGCGCTGACGACGGCGCCGTGGGTGGCGTCCGTCCGACGACGGCGCACGGGTGCCGTCCCGCTCCCCGCGGACGGGACGGGTGCGTCGTCGGACGTGGCCGCTGCGCAGGCCGGCTCGGGCGGCACCGCCGACACGACGGTCGTCGCGCCGGCCGACTCCGCGACCCGCACGTGGGACGCGGCCGTGCTCGCGGTCCTCGCACTCGCGATGTGGACGCTGCACGTGCTCGCGCTCGCGGCGCTCGTCGACCGCTTCTACCTCTGAGGCCAGTCGGCGCCGGGTCCGGGAACGGGCGCGACTCCCGGCTGGTCCCCGGGGACGGGCTCGCCGCTCGTCGCCCGCAGCAGCGCCGTCGTCGCCCAGACCGCGCCCGCGAGCGCGGCCCCGCCGAGGCCCGCCACGCCGCGGTCCTCCGCCGTCCCGGGCCAGGTCGCGAGCAGCACGACCGCGGTGGCGGCCGCGACCGCCCAGGTGCCCAGCACCGCGGGCCGGCGTCGCAGCGCGAGGAGCGCCGCCGACTCGAGCAGGACACCGCCGACGACGACCGTCGCGGCCATGAGGACGGCGACCGTCGTGCCCGACGTCCGGTACTGCGACCCGAACGCCGTGGCCACGACCCAGGGCCCGAGCAGCGCGCCGCCCACGGCCCCGACCGCCGCGACCGCGAGCAGCCCGAGCCCTCCGCGCACGAGCAGCAACCGCAACCGGTCGGTACGGCCCGCGAGCACCAGCCGGACGACGGCGGGCACGGCGAGCGCCTGGACGGGCGCGAGCAGCAGGAGGGGCACGCGCGTCGCCGTCACCGCGGCGAACAGCGCCGCCAGCCCCGTGCTGTCGCCGACCACGAGGACGACGAGGCTCGGGTAGCCCGTGAGCAGGACGGCTGTGAGCCCCGCCGCGGTCGCCAGCACCGCGACGTCCCGCGCGAGGGCGCCCCACGGCTCGCTCGGCCCCGCCGACGCGACCTCGCCCCGCACGCGTCGCACGGCGACCACCCAGGCGAAGCTGCCGGTCACCACGGCGGCGACCATCGCCACCGTCCGGTCCGGGTCGCCAGCCGGGGCGGCGGCCAGCCACAGCGCGAGCGCACCCGCGACGAGCAGACGGATGCCCGCCTCGACGAGCAGCACCGCGGCGTACGGGCGCAGCAGACCGCGTCCCACGAGGACGCCCCGGACGAAGAACTGGACCGCGAACCCCGCGGTCGACACGCACGCGAGGAGCCCGAGGACCGGCAGCCCGCCGAAGACGCGCGCACCGGGCGGGGACAGCGCGAGTGCGGCGCACACCGCGAGGGCGGCACCACCCGCGAGTGCGAGGACCTGCGTCGCCGCGCGAGGGGTGGCCCGGCCGGCGGCGCGGGCCTCCGCGGCGTAGCGCGAGACCTCCTGCTCGACGACCGACAGCACGCTGCCGAAACCGAAGACGACGCCCCACGCGGAGAGGAAGACCGCGTACCGGTCCTCGTCGAGCACCCGCGCGACGAGTGCGAGCAGCACGTAGCCCAGCGCGCTGCTCGCCAGGAGCGCGCCGCCGACCGTGCCGAGGCTGCGCAGCGGTCCGAGCGCGCCCCCGCGGCTCACCGCGACCGGAGCACGAGCGCGAGCCCGCGCGCGACACCCGCGCCGAACACGGCGGCGAACGGGACGGCGAGACCTGCGACGGCCCGCACCTCGCGCGCCGTGCCGCCCGAGGCCGCCGTGAGGCCCGCGAGCCCTGCGCAGCCCGCAGCGGCGGCGGCGAGCGTCGTCCGCGGCCGGCGCACGGCGAGCGCACCCGCGACCGCGACCGCGGCGGTCAGGCCCGCGGCGACCGGGACGGCGCGGCCGGCGTCACCCAGGTAGCCGTCCACGAAGGTCGTGCCCCGGAACCACGCCTGCCGGAGCCAGCCCTGCAGCGAGTCGCGGCCGTGGTACCGGCACGAGAACCCCGGTGAGAGGTGGATGCGCTCGGCCCGCGCGACCTCGCGCAGCATGCGCGTGTCGTCGCTCGCGAGGCGGACGTCGTCGTAGAGCGACGTGAACGCGCCCGCCGCGTCGAGCAGCGTCCGACGCGGAGCGAGGAACATCGTCGTCCCCTTGGGGTACCGGTCGAACTCCTCCGGACCGTAGGAGACGTGCCGCGGGCGAGCGAAGTACGCGCGCCAGCCGACGCGCGTGATGCCCGACCAGAACGCGGCGTAGGGGTTCGATGTGTCGACCTCGACGTGCCCGTTCCAGACCCGGGCCGACGGGTCCTCCGCACGCAGGCGCTGCACGTGCGCGAACGCGCCGGGGTCGACGAGGACCCGCGAGTCGACGAGGAGCACGTCCTCGGTCGTGAGCATCTCCAGACCGGTGCGCCGTGCCTCGAAGCGGCCGCGGTTGGGCTGGTGGTGCACGCGGACCAGCCCGCGGTCCGCCATCTCGTCGAGGACCGCCGGGGTCGCGTCCGTGCTGCCGTCGTCGACCACGAGCACGTCGAGCGTGATCCCGGCGACCTCGGCGGCCGCGTGGAGGGCGGCCACGCAGCGGCGGACCCAGCGCTCCTCGTTCATCACGGGCACGACGACGCCCACGGGCTCGACGACCATGGGCTGCGCTCCTCGGGTGGGCCGCGGGGATACGGTGGGGCCCCAGGATACGGGTCACCGGACCCAGGGAGGCGGGTCGATGATCGCGTTCGTGGCGGGCACCACCGCGGAGCTCATCAAGGTCGCACCGGTGCGCGAGGCGCTCGTCGAGCGGGGCGCGGACGTCGCGCTGTGGAGCACCGGCCAGCACACGAACGAGGTCGAGCCCACCCTGCGCGACCTCGGCGCACCCGACCCCGAGCGGTGGCTCGTCCCCCGCAGGCACCTCGCGCACATCAGCCGCGTCGCGCAGGTGCCCGCATGGGCCCTGCGGGTGCTCCGCACCGCCGTCGCCGAGCGCCGCGCGCTCGCCGCCGACCTCGCGCGCGACGGCCGCCCCGGGCTCGTCGTCGTGCACGGCGACACCTTCACGACCGTCCTCGGCGCGGTCCTCGGGCGGGTCGTCGGCGCGCGCGTCGCGCACGTCGAGGCGGGCCTGCGCAGCGGGAGCATGCTGAGCCCGTTCCCCGAGGAGCTCAACCGGCGCGTCGTCGGGCGCCTCGCCGACCTGCACTTCGCGCCGACCGCACGCGAGGTCGCGAACCTGCGGCGCGCGCGCGGCGTCGTCGTCGAGACCGGCGCCAACACCGTGGTCGACGCGCTGCGCCGCGCGCTCGAGCGCGCCCCCGAGGTCGAGGGCCTGCCCGAGCACTACGGACTCGTGACGCTGCACCGGTTCGAGCTGCTGCGCCAGCCCGAGCGCCTCGAGGAGGTGCTGCGCACGCTGCACGCCGCGCGCGACGCGACGCCGCTCGTCATGGTCGCGGGCGAGAGCGAGCGCGCCCGCATCACGGAGCTCGGGCTCGACCACCTCTTCGACGACCGGTTCCAGCTGTGGGACAAGCGCGCGTACGCGGCGTTCCTGCCGATGCTCGCGCGCGCCGACTTCGTCGTGACGGACTCGGGCGGGCTGCAGGAGGAGTGCGCGGTGCTCGGCGTGCCGTGCGCCGTGCACCGCGAGCGCACCGAGCGCCACCAGGGCCTCGGCGCCAACGTCGTCCTGACGCGCATGGACGCGGCCCGGCTGACGGCGTTCCTCGACGGGTGGCGCGAGCTGCGACGGCCGTCGGAGCTCGACCGGTTCCGCCCGAGCGAGCAGATCGCCGCGACGCTCGACGAGCTCGGCTTCGTCGCGACGCGCGCCGGTAGCCTCTGACCGTGCCGACGCCGTCCCCGCGCAGCCTCCTCGTGGTCATCCCCGCGTGGAACGAGGAGGAGGCGCTCCCCGCGGTGCTCGCCGAGGTCCGTGCCTCGGGTCTCGACGCCGACGTCCTCGTCGTGAGCGACGGGTCGACCGACCGCACGGCGGAGCTCGCCCGGGCCGCCGGCGCCGCCGTCCTGGACCTGCCGTACAACCTCGGGGTCGGCGGCGCGATGCGCGCCGGGTTCAAGTACGCCGTCCGGAACGGGTACACGGGTGTCGTGCAGCTCGACGCGGACGGGCAGCACGACCCGCTCGCCGTCCCCGACCTGCTGCGCGCGGCCGCCGACGAGCGCGCCGACCTCGTCGTCGGCGCGCGGTTCGCCGGCGTCGGGAGCTACGCCGCCCGCGGTCCGCGACGCGCCGCCATGCGTCTGCTGTCGGTCATCCTGTCGCGCGTCACGCGCACGCGGCTGACCGACACCACGTCGGGCTTCAAGTACGTCGGGCCGCGCGCGCTCGTGCTGTTCGCGCGCGAGTACCCCGCCGAGTACCTGGGCGACACCGTCGAGGCGCTCGTGCTCGCGGCACGCGCCGGGCTGACCGTGCGGCAGGTCCCGGTGACGATGCGCGCCCGGCAGGGCGGCACGCCGTCGCAGTCGCCGGTGAAGGCCGCCGTGTTCCTCGTCCGGGCGCTGCTCGCGCTCGTCGTCGCCCTGAGCCGGCCCGCGGCCACCAGACCCCCGAGCACCTCGAGCACCCCGGAGCAGCACGCATGACGGCCTACGCGACCGCGCTCGTCCTCGCGGTGCTCACCGTCGCGGTCATGCTCGTCCTGCTGCGGTCCCGCCGGGTGCGCGAGAAGTACGCGAGCGCGTGGTTCGTGCTCGGTGTCGGCATCGTGCTGCTCGGTGCGTTCCCGGGCGCGCTCGTCGGGACCGCGCGGCTCCTGGGCGTGCAGACGCCCGTGAACCTGCTGTTCCTCGTCGGCGGCGTCATCGCGCTCGTCGTCCTCGTCCAGTTCAGCGTCGAGCTGTCGAACCTCGAGGAGGAGACCAGGACGCTCGCCGAGGAGGTAGCGCTCCTGCGCCAGGAGCTCGACGCGCACCGCGACGCGGGCGTCCACCGCACGGGCGTGGAGCCGCCGCACGACGACGGCGCATAAGCGCTCCCCGCGCCCTCGTCAGGGGACACCGCCGACCGACGACGGCACGCGGACACGCGACGCCGTCGTGCGGAGCGCCGACGAGAGCACCGGGCGGTGGGTCCGGCCGTGCCCGTGGGCCCGGCCGGACCGCACCTCAGCGGAAGTAGCCGACCGCGTCGAGGATCAGGTCGGACTGGCCCGCGTCGTTGTAGAGCTGGACGGCTCCCCCGGTCCCCGGCCGGACGACGACCGTGTTGGACTGCGTCCGGCCGCTGCCGGAGTTGAGGTCCGACGTCGGCGTGAGCGGCAGGCCCGCGGGCCACACGCGTGCGTGCGTCACGGGCGCGGTCTGCTCGACGGCGGTCAGCGTCCCGACGAGCGCGGTCGCGCCGCTCGGCACGACGCCGCCGGTCACCGTGAGCGACCGCGTCTCCCCCGCCCCGAGCGGACGCCCGGAGCGCGTGTCGAGCAGCCGGGTCGGCTGGACCGGGGTGAAGACGGCACCCGTCGTGGCGCCGCGCGCCGCGTACCAGCCGGTGACGTCGACGACGACGTGCGCGGGCGCCCCGCGCAGCGCCACGGTGATCTTGCCGTTCACGACCGGGACGACGGCACGGTTCGCGACGTCCGCGCCGGGCATGTGGTTGACCGTCGACGTCGGCGGCAGGGCGCCCGACCCGTACGCGACGACGTACCCGTTGCCGCCGGCCCTCGTCGTCGTGACGTTGACCGTCGCGGCCGAGATCGAGCCCGCGGGCTGCTTGAGCGCCGCGGCGACGTCCACCGTGAGCGGGGTCGTCGCGGTGAGCGGTCCGCCCGAGCGCGTGTCGGCGGCGCGGACGGGCGCCTGGGCGGCGAGGTAGCGCGAGGAGGTCGTCAGCGACGTCGTGTAGTAGCCGAGCACGTCGACGAGGTAGTGCGTCGTCCCCGCCGCGTTCCAGAGGCTGACCTTGCCCTGGCCGCCCACACCGACCGTCACGAGGCTCGCCTGCGTCCGCCGGCCGGTCGTGTTCACGGCCGACGCGTTCGGGAGGTTCGAGCCCGCGGGCCAGACCCGCAGGTGCCCGTCCGTGGTCGGGGCGACCATCGTGACGTTGAGGACGACCGCGCTCACCCCGGTGGTCGGGACGCCCTCACGGCCCAGCACCGTGAGGTCGACGCGCTGCCCCGCGCCGAGCGACTGGAAGGTCGTGCGTGTGTCGAGCAGGCGCTTGGGCGGCAGCGCGACGTACCCCGCGTTCGGCACGAGCGGCACCGCGGCCACGCGCGGCGGGTCCGCCGGCTTGGTCACGGTGACCCGGCGCACCACGGGTGCCGTCGTCTTCCCGGTGGCGTCCTTGCCGACGAGCGTGAGCTCGTAGACCCCGGGACCGACGTAGGGCGAGACGCCCGCGGCACGCGGGCTGTAGCTCGTGTCCCACCCGGCGTTGAAGCGGACGCCGACGGTCGCGCTCCCGGTCACGGTCTGCGCGACGCGGCCCGTGCTCGTGTCCCGCACGGTGAGCGTCCACGACATGCTCACGTTCGGCGTCACGCCGATGACCACGGCCTGGCCGGGCGCGGTCGTCGTGGCCGAGATCGCGGGGCTGCCCAGGACGGGCGTCGTCGGGCGGGGCTTCCACCAGCTCGAGTACATCCCGAACGCGGGGGTGGAGATCTCGCGGTTCCCGGTCGTGCACTCGAGCCGGGCCCTGGTGACGCGGCCGCCCAGGGGCCCCAGGCCCGTGCGGCTCACGACGACGAGGTTGCGCAGCTTCCCGCCCGACGGGCACGACTGCTCGACGGCCGCCACGGTGAGCCGCTGCTCCCACGTCGTGCGCGGCGCCGAGGGACCCGTCCAGGGGTCCTCCTTCGCGACCTGGTAGGGCACGTCGCTCGCGGTGGTCCAGCCGCCGTTGTTCGACGAGAACTCGGTGAACGCGATCCGCCCGCCGTAGTACAGGACCGTCCCGCCCGTGCGTCGGATCGCCTCGTCCGTCCGCGCGTGCTCGTAGGGCTCCGTCACGTCGCCCGCGGCGTTCGCGTCACCGCGCCCGAAGTAGACCTGGCACGCCGTCGTGTCGCACAGCGGGTTGCCGTTGACGACCTTGTGCCACGCGTAGCTGCGGGCGGCGACGGACTGCGCCTCGAGCGCCGCGTACTCCCACGACGCTGGCGACTCGCGCGGGACGACGCTGCGCAGGTAGTCCTCCATGAAGATGCCGTTGCGCACGTCGAAGCCGGCGCCGCCGCCGCTGCCGGTGGGCACGATCTGCAGGTCGCCCCGGTACCAGCGTCCCGTGGTCGACGTCGGCGACGGCGCGACGACCATGCCGCCCTGGTCGCACGTCGACACCGTCTGCCCGGTGCAGGACTCGAACCGCAGCACCGTCGTGTTCAGCGCGCCCGTGTACGTCCGGGTCTCCGTCACCGGTCCGGTCGGGTCGCCGTGCGCCCGGCGCTGCGCCGTCACGGTCCCCCCGGACACCGTCACGGTCCAGCGTCCGGCCGGGAGGATCTGCTCGGCGTTGATCCCGCCCATCCGGATGGTGCGGCCGCGCGGGGCCCAGACGGTCACCGTGGACGTCGGGGCGTAGCGCGTGAGGGCGACCGTGACGCGCGGGTTGCCGAGGAAGTGCTGGTTGGTGCCCGGGTAGTAGAACGAGAGGATCCGGTGCGCGGGGACGCCCGCCAGCGCCGCGCCCTGCGAACCCCACTGCGACATCCCGCGCCCGTGGCCCCACCCGCGGCCGTCCACCGTCCAGTAGCCGGACGAGGGGGCCGGGTAGACCTCCTCGGCGGCCTGCGCCGCGCCGACGGGCACGAGCGCGAGGACAGCGGTCACGGCGGCCGCCGTGGTCGCGGCGAGGAGTCGGCGGAGGGTCTTCACGGTGCGTCCTCCCGGACGGGTTCTTCGAGCGTAGGACGGCATGACACCCGCGGGAAGAGGTGGGGTCGCAGCACTTCCTACCAGCCGGGACGCGGCGGGCGGACCCGCCGCGCCGCCGTCGTGGACCCGTCACCCCCGTGGGCCAGGTCCCTGCTCACCGGTCTCCGTGCTCACCGCGCGCGGCGCGCCACCTGGAGCGTCTTGCGGGCCACCGCACCGGGCCCGGCCGTGCGCAGCACGCGGTAGGCCGCCGCGGCCTTGCGCCCGGGCGCGGTCGCGACGACGGCGGACCGCCACCCCGCCGTCGTGCGGCGCGGGAGCGGGTACGGGTCCACCCACGCCTCGGCCGCGTCGAACGGCTCGTCGTCGAGCACGGGCTCCCAGCCCGTCGGACGTCGCGGGCCGACGTCCCTGCGCACGGCGGCCGCGCGCCGGAGCGCGTCGAGGTACACCGCACCCTGGGTGTGGGGACCCCAGCGCAGCAGCGCCTCGCGCCGCGCGAGGCTCCCCGTCCGACGCCGCAGGAGCGCGTCGTCGAGCAGGCGGCCGATGCCCTCCGCCCACTCGTCCTCGGTCGCCGCGAGCACACCCGTCTCGCCGTCGGTGATCGCCTCGCGGAACGGCTGGGTCGGCGACGCGACGGTCGGGGTGCCGACGAGCGCGGCCTCGAGCCACTTGATCGCCGACTTGGCCTCGTTGAAACGGTTGTCGAGGACGAGCGGCGCGAGGTTGACGTCGACCTGGCGCAGCCGCGCGGGCAGCTCCGTCCACGGCAGCATCGGCAGGCGCCGCACGCGGTCGGCGTACGGCTCGAGCGCCGGTCCCGTGGTCAGCATCCCGCCGAGCCACAGCTCGACCTCGGGGCGCTCGGCCAGGACGCGCACGACCGCGGGCTCGATGACCGCCCAGTCGGCGTCGTGCGTGTTCGTCCCGCTGAAGTAGCCGATGCGCGGCGGGCCGTCCTCGCGGGGCGCACGCATCGCCTCCTCGCTCAGCCGTGCGAGGTCGCGTCCCGCACCGTTGGGGAACCGGAACGAAGGCAGCCCGGTGACCGTGGTCGCGTGGTCGCACAGCGCCTCGGTGCTGCCGATGTACGCGTCGCACATCTCCATCGTCGTGCGGTAGCGGGCGACGCCGCGCCACCACAGGGCCTCCTCGTCCTCCGAGAGGACGTGCAGCCCGTGCACCTGGCCGCGCAGGCCCGGGTCGAAGATCAGGTCGTCGATGTCGAAGACGACCGGCACGGCGCGCGGTCGTGCGCGGACCGCCGCGACGAGGTCGGCGACCTGGCGCGTCGCGGGCACCCGGTACAGCACGACGGCGTCCGCGCGCGCGGCGAGCTCGGGCAGCTCGGGGTCGCGGTAGTGCCGCACGACCGCCCGGACCCCGTGCAGGCGCAGCGCCTCGGCGGGCAGGTGCGCGCGGTACCGCAGCGCCGCACCCTGGATCCCGACGACGACCAGGACGCGCTGCAGGAGGGCCTCCTCGGCCTCGAGCGTCGCGTCGTCCGTGACGGTGACCTCCGCGGGTCCGGCGAGCCCGGCGACGACCTCGCGGTACAGGTCCTCCAGGCCGTCGACCTGGTCGGTCAGCGACCGGATCGGCGCCACGAGACCGCCCTGGCGCAGCCGCGCCGTGAGGGCACGGTCCGCGACGAGGCGGCCGATCGCGTCGCCGAGGGCGTCCGGGTCCGCGGCGGGGACGACGAGCCCGTTGACCCCGTGGCGCACGGCCTCCTCAGGACCGAGCGTGTCGGTGCACACGACCGCGAGCCCCGCCGCGAGCGCCTCGCGCGTGAGGATCGAGTGCGACTCGCGCATGACGGAGGGCAGGACGAGCACGTCGTGCTCGGCCAGGACCGATGCGAGCTCGTGCCGGCCGTACGGCGGCCGGGTGCGCACCCCCCGCGGGACGGGACGGTCCTGGACCCCGTAGGCGTCGAGCTGCCACGAGCCGTCGCCGGGCAGCGCGCGGACGGCCTCCAGCAGGACGTCGAGGCCCTTCATGGGGTCCGTGCCGCCCGCGAAGATGAGGCGCAGCGGCCCGCTCGCGACGTCCGCGGGGTCGGCCGACGCGGCCGGGGCCCGCTCACCGTCGCCGACGGCCGCGGCGTCGACGGCGAGCTCGTCGGGCGGGAGCCCGTTCTCGTCGACGCGCAGCCGACGCGCGTCGACGCCGTTGGCGGCCATGACCCGGGCCGCGCTGCGCGAGGGCGCGAGGACGACGTGCGCCTCGTCGAGCAGCGGTCGAAGCCGCGCGTTGCGCGCCTCGAGCCAGTCGTGGCTCGCCGCGCACGGGCAGTCGCCGCAGTCGACGACGAGCGAGCACGGCGTCATGTCGGGCGCGACCAGGAACTGCCGCGCGCACGTCCACCAGAAGTCGTGCATCGTCACGACGACGGCCGCGCCCGAGCGCCGCGCGGCGGCGACGAGGCCCGCGCCGAGGGTCTGCAGCGAGTGCACGTGCACGACGTCCGGCTGCACCTCTCCGAGCCACCGCTCGAAGTCCTGCGTCACGTCGGGGTTGAGGCTGTTGCGCGGGTCCGACCACGCGGTCCAGGGCGTCGTGACGACCCAGCGGACGCGCACGCCCTCCTCGTCGACCTCGTCCCAGGTCTCGAGAGGTTCGCGCTCGGGGTCGAGGTGCCCCGCGTACACGTGCACCTCGTGCCCGCGGCGCACCAGCTCGCGTGCGACCCGCTGCGGGACGAGGGTCCCCCCGCTGACGAGGTTCGGCGGGTAGTGGGCCGAGACGTGGACGATGCGCATCGGGTGAAGTCTAGGGGCGGGGTCCGCATGATCGACGCATGCTCTACCCTCGTCGGCATGCCGTCGGACCCCCTCAGCGTCGAGACCGGCGCCCACTGGCACACGACCCTCGCCGAGCGCGACCGCGCAGGCCACGAGCGCATGGCCGACGTCGCCCGGACCACCGAGGCCGAGGTCCTCGAGCGGCGCCTCACGGCGCTCACGGCCGAGCTCGCGGTGCTGCGCGAGGCGGTCGCCGTGCGGTCGCGCCTCCTGCACGAGCAGTCGCTGGCGCTCGGTGAGCGCGAGGCCAGGATCACGGCGCTCGAGGCGCGCCTGGCCGACCCCCGAGCAGCCCGGGGCCCCCTCCCGCGCCGCGTGCTGCGCAAGGCGCGCTCGGTCGCGGGACGCGCCGTGCGCGTCGTGCGCGCCGGCGTCGGCGGACGATGACGGGGACCGTCGCCGTCCTGGTCCGACCGGGGCCCGACCTCGCCGCGCTCGGGCGGACGCTCGCGTCGCTGCATCGGCAGGGCCGGGGCCCGTGGCGCGCGGTCGTGGCCGGTGCCGGACTGACGGCCGCGGACCGTGCCGCCGTCACCCGGGGCGCGCGCTCCGTCACGTGGACCGACGCCGCGTGGGACGGCCCGGCGCACACCGTCCTCGCCGCAGGGCTCGACGCGACCGACGCGACGTGGGTCGGGGTGCTCGGGCAGGGCGACGAGGTCGAGCCGGGAGTGCTGCCCGCTCTCGTCGAGTACCTGGCCGCCCGACCGGCCGTCGACGTGCTCTACACCGACGACCAGTGGGCGGCCGCCGGGAGCGACGGCATCCAGACCAAGCCCGACTGGGTGCCCTCCTACCTCGAGGGCTGGGACTACCTGGGCCGGCTGTGCCTCGTCCGGCGACCGCTCGCCGACGGGGCCTTCGGGCCCGCGACGGCGGGCGCCGAGGAGTGGGACCTGCACCTGCGCGCGACCGAGCGCGCGGCCGTGGTCGAGCACGTCCCGGTCCTCGGCGTCACCCGCGCGGCACCTCCCGCGGGCGACCCCGCCACGGTCGAGGCCGGGCGTCGTGCGGTCGAGCGGCGGTACGAGCGCCTCGGGGTGGACGCGACCGTGGAGGTCGCCCACCCGGACGGGTTCCTCCGCGTCTGGCGCGCGCTGCCCGACCCGCCCCCGCTGGTGTCGGTCGTCGTGCCGACGGGCGGCGGGGTCCGTGAGGTCCGGGGCGAGTCGACGCTGCTGGTCGAGACCTGCCTGCGGTCGCTCGTCGACCGGACGACGTACGACAGCTGGGAGCTGGTGCTCGTCCCGAGCGAGGGCACCCCGGACTCCGTCGTCGACGTCGCCCGGGAGGTCGTCGGCGACCGGCTCGTCGTCGCACCCGTGACGGGCGAGTTCTCGTTCTCGCACTCCGTCAACGAGGGCGTGCGGGCGGCGCGCGGCGACCTCGTGCTGCTCCTCAACGACGACACCGAGGTCCTCGAGCCGCGGTGGCTCGAGCGCATGGTGTCGGTCGCGCAGGACCCGACCGTCGGCGTCGTGGGTGCGAAGCTGCTGTTCGAGGACCGCAGCATCCAGCACGTCGGCATCGTGCACGACGACAGCTGGCTGCCCGTCCACGCGTTCCGCGGCGCGCCGGACGACACGGGCAATTTCGGCGCGCGCGTCGTCGACATGGACTTCCTCGTCGTGACGGGGGCCTGCCTGCTGACGCGTCGCGACCTCTACGTCGAGGTCGGCGGGTTCAGCCCGGAGCTGCCGATGGCGTTCAACGACGTCGACTTCTGCCACAAGGTCGGCGCGACGGGCCTGCGGGTCGTCTGCACGCCCTTCGCGACGCTGCACCACCACGAGTCCGCGACGCGCGTCGCGGACGTCCGCCCGTGGGAGCGCGCGTACCTCGTCGAGCGCACGCTCTCGCTCGCGGCGCACGACCCGTACGTGAACCACCGCTCGGTGCGCTGACCCCGGCGCCGGCCGCCCGGACGGGGCTCAGCGCCGACGGGCCAGGCGCCAGCGCACCTTGGCGACGACCTGGCGCACGCCCCCGGCACGCAGGTGGCGCACCGCGGCGCCCACGTCGCGGCGCGCGGCCCCGGCCAGGGCGCGGACGCCCGGGCGCGGTGCCCCGGAACCGCTCGCGGCGGCCTCCCGCTCGGCGGCGATCCGCGCGGCGTCGGCGGCCCGTCGCGGCGCGCGGCAGAACTCGACGAGCGGCGCGAGGACGACCGGCCACGTGAACTCGGGCGCGACCTCGCGCACCGCGTCGCGGGCGGCGGTCGCGGCGCCGTCGCGGTCGACGAGGAGCTCCTCGAGGGCGTCCGCGAGCGCGTCGGGGTCCTCGGGCGGCACGACGCGGCCGAGGCCGCGCGCCGCGACGAGCTCGGCGAAGCTGTCGCCCGCGGTCGTCACGATCGGCAGACCGGTCCACAGGTAGTCGAGGATGCGCGTGCGGAACGAGAACTCGGTCTCGACGTGCGGGAAGTGGCAGCTCACGCCGACGTCGGCGTCGAGCAGGTGGTCCGCGCGACGCTCGTACGCGACCCAGTCCTCGTTGAAGAACACGTGCCGGCCCGTCAGGCCCAGCTCGTCCGACAGCTCGCGCGTGCGCGTGGCGACCGCCATCTCGGGCACGTCGGGGTTGGGGTGCTTCATGCCGAGGAAGTACAGGCGCACCTCCGGCACGGTGCGGCTCACCCGGTCGACCGCGTGCACGAGCGTGAGCGGGTCGAACCAGTTGTAGACGCCGCCGCCCCACAGCACGACCTTGTCCGTCTCGGCGATGCCCGGGGTCGCGCCCTTGATGGCCCGGCGCTCCTGGCGGGGCGGCTCGGCCGAGGTGCCGAAGGGGACGATCGTGATGAGGGACGCGAGCGACGGGTCGGAGTCGTAGGTCTCGGGGTTGATGCGCCCGGCCGCGGCGAGGTGGCCGATCCACAGGTCCCGCTGACGGCGCGACGCGCACAGGAAGAGGTCGCCGCGGCGCACCTGGAGCGAGAGCTCACCGAGCGCGAACGCGAGCGCGCGGTGCCGCTCGTCGGTCGGCTTGTACCGGTCGACCTCGAGCGTCTCGAGCTGGAAGGGGTCGTACAGGTCGACGACGAGGACCTGCTCGACCGTCTGCAGCCAGTCGAACGCGTTGAAGACGAAGCCCTGCACGACGACGACGTCGGACGCGTCGACCTCGGCACGGAAGTCGCCCACGCCGATGTGGCGCGCCTCGAAGCCCTCGCCCGGGCGCGTGCACCGGCCGAACGTCACGAGCCGCACGTCGTGCTCGGGCGCGAGCGCGCGCGAGATCTCCCACGCGCGGATCGCCGGACCGGCCATCCGGTCGGCGATCGTGTCGAGCGTGACGACGAGGACCCGGCGGCGCGTCGTCGCCGGGTCCGGGGCCGGGTCCGCGGCCGGGGCCGGGGCCGGTGCCACGGATGCCACGGCGCCGGCGGCGTCCCCGGGGGTCCCGGTCACCGCGACCACCGCCCGTCGAGCGCGAGGTAGCCGCCCGACTCGACCGGGACGCCGGTCACGACGCCGAGCCGCGCGCCCTCGCGCAGGTAGTCGAAGACGTGCAGCGTCGACTGGTCGACGACGGACGCCATCACGTGGAACGACCCGGGCTGGAGCATGAGCCGCGGGATGCGGCACTCGACGACGCCGGTGCCCTCGATCCGGTCGACCTCGAAGTGGAGGTCCTTGGTGTTGTTCGCCCACAGGTACACACCGTCGTGCGACTCCATCGCGAGGCCGAACACGGGCCGATCGATGCGCTGCCGCGCGGTGTAGTGGATGCGGATCGTCAGCTCCTCGCCCGTCCGCACGGTGTCCACGTGCCGCCCGTCGCTCACGAGCTCGACGTCGTCGACGACGGCCTCGCCGGTCCCCCAGTGCACGCGGCCGCGCTCGTCGGTGCGCACGTCGGTCCGGCTCGCGTCCTGGTACCGCTCGAGGACGGCGTTGGCCTCGCCCGTCTCGACGAGCTCGCCGTGCGACAGCCACGCGACCTGGTCGCACATGGTCCGCAGCGTGGGCACCGAGTGGCTCACGACGACGACGGTGCGGCCCTCGCGCCGGAACTCCGCGAACTTCTCGGCGCACTTCTCCTGGAACGCGGCGTCGCCCACGGCGAGGACCTCGTCGACGAGCAGGATCTCGGGGTCGACGTGGATGGCGACCGAGAACCCGAGCCGCACGTACATGCCCGACGAGTAGTTCTTGACGGGCTGGTCGATGAACTGCTCGACGCCCGAGAACCCGACGATGCTGTCGAACTTGGAGTCGATCTCCTGCTTCGTCATCCCCAGGATCGACCCGTTGAGGTAGACGTTGTCCCGGCCGGAGAGCTCGGGGTGGAAGCCCGAGCCCACCTCGAGCAGCGCGGCCATCCGCCCGCGACGCGTGATCGTCCCGGCGTCGGGGGTGAGGATCTTCGCGATGCACTTGAGCAGCGTCGACTTGCCCGAGCCGTTGTCGCCGATCAGCGCGAACGTCGACTGCTGGGGGATCTCGAAGCCGACGTCACGCAGGGCCCAGAAGTCCTCGTGCACGGACCGTCGTCGGCGCATGACGGCGGCCTTCAGCGACTGGTTGCGCTCGTGGTAGATGCGGAAGCGCTTGGAGACGCCGTCGACCGTGATGGCTGCGTCGCTCACAGGAGCTCCGCGAGCTTGCCCTGGTGCCGCTGGAACACCCACGCGCCGACGACCAGCGCGACGGCCGTCCAGCCGACGCAGTAGAGCACCGACCCGAGGTCGGGCAGCCGGTTGTCGTACAGCAGGTTCCGGAAGACCTCCATGAACCGCTCCATCGGGTTGAGCCGGTAGACGTCGAGCACCGTGATCCCGCCGGGCAGCGGACCGATCCGGTCGGACTGCTCCGCGACGATCGAGACGGGGTACAGCACGGGCGTCAGGTAGAACCACGCCTGGAAGAGGATCGACGACAGGTGGGTCACGTCGCGGAAGTAGACGTTGGCGATCGCGAAGACCATCGCCACACCGGTCGCGAACAGCGCGAGCAGGGCCATGACGAGCACGACGAGCGGCAGGTACACCCAGACCTGCGCGCCCAGGACGACGAGGACGACGGCGAGGACCAGCATCTCGATCGACCACGTGAACATGGTCGAGAGCGTCGTCGCGACGATGAGCACGCTGCGGGGGAACCAGACCTTCTTGATGAGGTTCTCGTTGCCCACGAGCGCCCCCATGCCGCCGTTGACGACGCCGATGAAGAACGACCACGGGAGCAGGCCGCACAGCAGGAACACCGGGAACGAGTGGAGGCCGCTCGGGTCACCCTCGGGGACGGGGACCTGGAGGATGATCCCGAAGACCGCGGAGTAGATGAGCATCGCCGCGATGGGGTTCGCGAGCGACCAGAGCTGGCCGAGCGCGGTGCGCTTGTACTTGCCCTTGACCTCGCGGCGCGTGAGGTTGGCGAGGAGCTCCGGCGAGCGCCGCAGCTCACGGACGAGCTCGATCAACGCGCGCCTCCCCGGGCGCGCAGGAGCCGGCCGTAGACGGCGCGCGGGGCGGCGAGCAGCCGCATGGACCGCGTCGACCGCACGGCGTCGAGGTCGGCCCGGGCGCGCGCGAGGTCGGCCTCGAGCCGGGCGGCACGGCCACGCGCCTCGGCGAGCTGCTGCCCGAGCTCCTCGGCGCGCGCGCGCACGGCGTCGACCGCCGCGTCCGAGTCGTCGGGGACGGCCCGGACGAGGAACTGGTACGTCAGGGCGTCGGGCTGACCGCGGACCCAGTCCACGACACCCGCCGGGAGGGCCGCGGCGTCGACCTCGACCTCGGACGCGAGGGGGTCCTTCGTCGTGGTGCGGACCTCCGCGGCGGCCAGACCCGCGCCGCGCAGCAGCTCCAGCAGCGTGCGCCGCGTGAAGAAGCGGATGTGGGTCCGGTCGAGGAGCCCGAGCTCCTGGTACTCCCACCGACCCTGGAGCAGCGCGAGCCTGACCGACCCGTGCGAGACGTTGGGCATCGAGACCACGACGGACCCGCCCGGGGCCAGCAGCCCGACCAGGCGACGCAGCACGGGCGCGGGGTCCGCGAGGTGCTCGAGGATGTCGCCGCACACGATCACGTCGTACCGGCGCCCCTCGAGCTCGGCGTCGAGGTCGAGCGTCGTCAGGTCCCCGACGACGACGTGCCGCAACGCCTTCGCCGCGGTCGCGGCCGCGTCGGCGTCGTACTCCACCCCGTCCACGACGCACCCGCGGGAGACCAGCTCGGCACCGAGGTAGCCCGTCGCGCAGCCGACGTCCAGCACGGTCTTGTTGCCGCCGACGAGGTCGAGGATCTGGACGTGGCTGTTGTTGGACACCGAGGGGTCGAGGGTCGTGTCGTACTGGGACATCGCGCTCGCAATCGGTGGTGGGCAGGCCGCGTCAGCATACCCAGCGGGCGCCCGCGACCGGCCGCGCGCCGGGCCCCCGGGGACGGGTGCGCGGCCCGCGGCCGGGTGCGGCCGGCGGTCGACCTCAGTCGAACCAGCCGTAGACGTCCCCCACGAGGTGCGTCGACCCCTGGTCGTTGTACAGGTCGACCGCACCGTCCCGGCCGAGCGGGACCACGACCAGGTTGGCCTGGTCGCGGCGGCCCGTGTTCATGTCGGACGTCGCCGGCCGCGCGGAGCCCGTGGGCCACGCGGTGACGTACGTCGCACCCGAGGTCTGGCGGGTCGCGGTGAGCGTCATGACCGCCGTCCGTGCCCGCTCCGGGAGCACCGCCGGGGCCCGGACCGGCAGCGTGCGGGTCAGCCCCGCCCCGACGGCCGGACCGCTCACGCGCGTGTCGAAGGCCCGCACGGGCTGGACGGGCGTGAACCGGCCGTCGCCGCCCGGGCCGAACCACCCGACGACGTCGAGGACGACGTGGGCGTCCGCACCGACGACCGCGACGTCGAGCGAGCCGCGGGCGAGCGCGACCGTCGTCCGGTTCGCGACGTCCGCACCGGGCAGGTGGTTGACCGTCGAGGTCGCCGTGACCGACGCGCCCGACGGGACGACCGCGACGTACCCGTTGCCGCGCGAGACGACCGAGGTGGCGTTGACGACGACGGCCGTCGCGTCGGCGGGCACGCCGCGCGTCCCGGCCACCGTGACGGTGCGCCGCACGCCGTTCGACATGGCCGCCCCGCCGCCGGCCCGCGAGTCGAGCACGCGGGCGGCCTCGGCGAGCGGCTCGAAGCCGCCTGAGCCCGCGGTCGTGTAGTAGCCCGTGACGTCGACGACGAGGTGCGTGCTCCCCGCGTTGTTCAGGAGGCTCACCTTCCCCTCCCCGCCCACGCCGACGACGACGCCCGACGCGGCGGCCGAACGACCGGCGTCCGCGTTGAGGACCGAGGCGGTCGGCGGGCGCCCGCCGGCGGGCCACGCCTGCACGTACGTCGTCCGCGACGGGCTCACTGCGGTGACGTTGAGCGCGACGGCGCGTGCCGACGTCGGCACGCCCTTGACGCCCGCGACGACGACGTCGACGCGCCCGGCCTCGCCGAGCGACTTCGCACCGGGGCGCGTGTCGAGCACGCGCGCAGGGGTGATGGGGACGAACCGCAGGTCCCCCGTGAGCGCGACCGGTGCGACGCTCGGCGGGGCGGGCAGGCTCCCCGTGACCTCGACCGTGGTGTGCCACGGCAGGACGCGCGAGTCGGACGAGGAGAGGGTCACGCGGTAGGTCCCGGGGCCGACGGGCGTCCGGGTCGTGTCGTCCGCGTCCCACGTCAGCGCCGCGGTCCCGCCGTGGCCGGCCGTGCCGCTCCCCCCGCCCACGAGCACGCTCGTGCGCGCGTCACGGATCTCGACGCGCCACGGGACGGTGCCCAGGACGCGCGCCCGGACGGTGAGCTGACCACCGACGCGCACGCTCGAGGCCGTGACCCCCGCGTCGACGAACGACGGCGTCACGTACTCGCGGGCGCGCGCACGCACGCCCGGCAGCGTCGAGTAGCCCCCGACCCCGGGGCACGCGGTGTAGGCGACGTCGCGGTGGCCGAAGATCCGGGGCAGCGTGATCGTGGTCCCGGGCGGCACGGACGAGTTCTGCCCGCCCGGGGTCGTGATCGTCACGGTCCCCGCGGGGTCGCGGTGGTAGGCGCGCAGCCGCGACGCGGCGACCCACGCGACCGCGTCCTCGACGGCGGGCGAGGGCGTCGTCGTCGTGTAGGTGCCGAGCATCGAGATGCCGACGCTGCTCGTGTTGAACCCGCCCGCGTGGACGCCGACCACCGCGGCCTGCGCGCTGCCCGCGCGCCCCTCGTAGACGTTGCCCCACTTGTCGACGACGAAGTTGTACCCGAGGTCGCACCAGCCGCGGCCGTTGATGTGGAAGAGGGCGTCGTTGCGCAGCTGCTGCATCGCCTGACCCACCGTCGCGTAGGCGTTCGACCCCGCGGTGTGGTGCAGGACGACGTGCGTGACCGTCGACGCGACGCTCGGCGTGCAGACCTGGGCGGGAGCGCCCCACTCGGCGCGGCTGATGACGCGGCGCGCCGGCAGACCCGCCTCGGCGAGCGCGGCCACGTCGGCGTCCGCGGTGCCGGTGGCCGCGGCCCCCGGGGTGACGTCCACCTCGGGGGACCCGACCAGGACGAGCGCCACGCCGTCCGGGGCGGGCGCGTCCGCCGGCAGCGAGACCTCGACGGCCTCGGCGTCGTCGCCGACCCAGACGGGGTCCGTCCCGGCGCGGACGGCGCGCTCGGCGTCGGCGGTCCCCCGGTCCGGGGCGTCGTCCGCGAGCGGCACGGGCTCCCAGTCCGACCACGCGCCGTCGGTGAGGGTCCGCAGCCGGACGTCGGCGGGGTCGACGCCGCCCGCGTCCCACGTCACACCGACGGTCTGGACGCCGTCGAGCGCGACCGGCCCGGTCAGCACGCGACCGTCGGCCACGTCGTCGGCGACCACACCCTCGTCCGGGACGTCCTGCAGGCGCAGCGGCGCGACCTGCTCGGCGCCGGCGTCCGACGACGCGGCGGGCGCGACGGTGACGGGGACCTGCTCGACGACGGTGCCGTCCGGGAGGTGGTCGGCCGAGTCCGCGGCGGGCGCCACGGTCCCGGCCGGGGCCTGTGCCGCGGGGTCCGTCGTGGCGCTGGTCGCGGGTGCCGGGGTGGTGGGCGCCGGGGACGGCACGGCGCCCGCAGCGGGGGCCACGGCGACCGCAGCCGTGACTGCGACGAGGAGCGGGACGAGGACGCGCGGAGCCATGAGGATCCCTCGGAGCAGGAGGTGGGACCTCGACAGTGTCGACCGTCGGGGCCCGAAGATGAACCTTCGGCGGGCCGATGCCCGGAACGTCCGCATTCGTCGCAGGGTGCGGTCGCTACGCTCGACGCACCAGTCCCCACTTCCCAGGAGGCCCGCACCGTGCGCCTGCTCGTGACCGGCGGAGCCGGGTTCATCGGCTCCAACTTCGTCCACCAGACCGTGCGCGAGCGCCCCGAGGTCGAGGTCACGGTGCTCGACGCCCTGACCTACGCGGGCGACCGGGCGAGCCTCGCGCCCGTCGCCGAGCGCGTGCGGCTCGTCGAGGGCGACGTGGCGGACGCCGAGCTCGTCGACCGCCTGGTCGCGGACGCGGACGTCGTCGTGCACTTCGCGGCCGAGTCGCACAACGACAACTCGCTGTCGAACCCGTGGCCGTTCGTCCAGACCAACGTCGTCGGGACCTACACGCTGCTCGAGGCCGTGCGCCGGCACGAGCGGCGGTACCACCACATCTCGACCGACGAGGTCTACGGGGACCTCGAGCTCGACGACCCGGCCAAGTTCACGCCCGAGACGCCGTACAACCCGTCGAGCCCGTACTCCTCGACCAAGGCCGCGAGCGACCTCCTGGTCCGTGCGTGGGTCCGCTCGTTCGGGGTCCAGGCGACGATCTCGAACTGCTCGAACAACTACGGTCCGTACCAGCACGTCGAGAAGTTCATCCCGCGCCAGATCACCAACGTCCTGGACGGCGTGCGGCCCAAGCTCTACGGCACGGGCGAGAACGTGCGCGACTGGATCCACGTCGAGGACCACAACTCGGCCGTGTGGGCGATCGTCGAGCGTGGCCGGATCGGCGAGACCTACCTCATCGGGGCCGACGGCGAGATGAGCAACAAGGACGTCGTCGAGCTCATCCTCGAGCTCATGGGGCAGCCCGCCGACGCGTACGACCACGTCAACGACCGGCCGGGCCACGACATGCGCTACGCGATCGACGCGACGCGCCTGCGCGACGAGCTCGGGTGGGAGCCGCGGTACCGGGGCTTCCGCGACGGCCTCGCCGCCACCATCGACTGGTACCGCGCGAACGAGGCGTGGTGGCGGCCGCAGAAGGACGCGACCGAGGCGAAGTACGCCCAGCTGGGGCGCTGACGCACCGGTGGCGCCGCGACCACGGCGCGGCGCCACCGGTGATCTCCACGGATCCTCCACGGTCCGGCCGCAGGTGTCCCCCGAGATGCGCGGACGCCGCTCCTATGCTTGTGGCCCGTGAGTCCCCGCCACGCCGCCGACCCGGCCCCGCGCGCCGTCCGTCACGCGCGCCGGCTGCGCAGCCACCGGGTCGCGCGCGCGGTCGCCCTGCTCGCCACCGCCGGCCTCTCGTTCGGCGCGACGGGGCTGGCCGCCGCGTACGTGAACATCGAGGGCAACATCTCGACGGCGGACATCTCGCACCTGACGGGTGACCGGCCGCAGGGCGGCGCCACGTCGAACCCTGACGACCCCGACGCGGGGCAGCCGATCAACCTGCTCGTCATGGGCTCGGACGTGCGCGACGGCGAGAACGCGACGATCGGCGGCGACGTCGAGGGCATGCGCTCCGACACCACGATCCTCGTGCACATCTCGGCGCAGCGGGACCGCGTCGAGCTCGTCTCGATCCCCCGCGACTCGCACGTCGAGATCCCGGAGTGCGAGCGCGGCGACGGGTCGACCACGCGGGCGCGCGACACCCGGTTCAACGAGGCCTTCTCGCTCGGCGGCCAGAGCGGCGAGGTCACGGACGCCGCCGCGTGCACCATCCGCACCGTCCAGTCGCTCACGGGCGTGGCGATCGACCGGTGGGTCGTCGTCGACTTCGCGGGCTTCATCAGCATGGTGGACGCGCTCGGCGGGATTCCGATGTGCATCCCGGCGGACATGAGGTCGGCCGAGGCGGGGCTCGACATCACGGCAGGTCAGCACGTGCTCGACGGGCCGACGGCGCTCGCGCTGGCCCGCGCGCGCAAGGGCGTCGGCCTCGGTGACGGCTCCGACACCGGTCGCGTCGAGCGCCAGCAGCAGCTCCTCGCCGCGACCGTCAACGAGGTGCTCTCCAAGAACCTCCTGACGGACTTCCCGGCGCTCTACCGCTTCCTCACCGCGGCGACGCGGTCGCTCACGTCGGACCCCGTGACGGGCAACATCACGACACTCGCGGGCCTCGCCTACAGCCTCCGGGGCGTCCCGAGCGGCAACATCCACTTCATGACCGTCCCCTTCGGCAGCTACGGACCCGACCCGAACCAGGTCGAGTGGACCGACGACGCCGACCTGATCTTCGAGCGCATCGCCGCGGACGAGCCCGTCGTCGCGCAGGCGCCCGTCGCAGGTCCGACGCCGACCGAGGGCACCGGAGGCACGGACGGCACCGAGGGCACTCCCGGCACCGACACCGGCACCGACGACGGCACCGGCACGGACGGCACCGACGGGACCGGTGGGACGCCGGACCCGTCGACGGAGCCCACGGTCGACACCATCACGCCCGACGACGTGACGACGGTCTGCGGCTGACGTGGCCGACGACAAGGACCGCGAGCCCCCTCGCCGGACGTCGAGCCGGGCTCGCGACGGCGGCCCTGTGCGTCCTGCGCCCGCACCCGACGGCGCGCCCGGC
>JAUZVJ010000006.1:0-108087 GCA_031844515.1 Actinotalea sp. AC32
GCGAAGCCGTCCTCGACCCAGCGCTGCGCCGCGGTCGACCGCACGTGGCCCCCGACGAGGAGCGCCGCCCCCTCGTCGGTCGAGCGCATCGCGAGCACCTCGCGGACGTGGGGGTACGGCGCGCGCGGCTCCGCGTGGAGCGGGTCCGCCTCGTCCCAGCACACGGCGAGCCCGAGGTCCCGGACGGGCGCGAACGCCGCCGCGCGGGTGCCGACGACGACGTCGGCCGAGCCGCGCACGGCCGCGAGGAACGACCGGTAGCGCGCCGCCGGCCCGTCGTCGGCGACCAGGCGGACCCACCCCTCGTCGGCACCGGGCCGCCACGGCGCCACGCCGCGCCGCGAGAGCGCCGCGCCCACCGCCTCGACCTCGGCCGCGGTGGCGACCACGACGAGGGCCCCTCGGGACCCGGCGCGGGCCGCCACGACCGCGTCGGCCACCGCGTCGGTCCAGTCGTGCCCCGAGCCGCCCGGCAGGGCCGACCAGACGGCGCGCGGTGCGCCACCCGACGCGACGTGCCGCAGGAACGCCGTGCCGCCCATGTAGGCGTCCCAGCCGGTCGCTCCGCTCGCTGCTGCACCGGCGATGCAGGCCGCACCCCCGACGCCGGCCGCCGCGTCGTCCGCGGACACCGCGGGGCCTGCGCGCTCCACCGGTCCGGGCGTCCCCCCGGGACGCTCCTCCCTCGCCCAGGGCTCGGCCTCGGTCCGCGCGTGCCGCGGCGGGACCGCGAGACGCAGGACGTCGGGCAGCGTGCCCGCCCACCGCGCGGCGACGCGCCGCGCGAGACCGAGCACGGGCGCCGTGAGGACGACCTCGCCGGAGACGACACGTCGCAGCGGGACGAGCTCGCCGTCGTGCTCCGGCTCGTCGGCGCGCTCGACGAGGTAGCCGTCGACGTCCTGGCCGCCGAAGCGGACCCGCACGCGCACACCCGGACGCGCCTGCTCGTCCATCGACGCCGGCACGGCGTACTCGAAGACGCGGTCGAGGTGCGGCACCGGTCGGTCGACGACGCAGCGGGCGACCGGCAGGTGCGCGGCGACGGGCCCGACCGCGCGCACACGCCGCGCGCGCGGACGAGGGAGGCCGTCGAGAACGCCGTCCAATGCCGGCTGCGCGTCCGTGCCGACCGCTCCGCGCTCCGTCATCCGGTCATACCACCACGCGCCACCGACGCGCCGGAGGGTTCAGGACAGCGCGCTGCGCAGGTCCATGACCCGGTCGGTGCGCTCCCACGTGAAGTCCGCGAGCTCGCGCCCGAAGTGGCCGTAGGCGGCGGTGCGCGCGTAGATCGGGCGAAGCAGGTCGAGGTCGCGCACGATCGCCGCGGGGCGCAGGTCGAAGACCTCGCGGATCGCCGCGGTCAGCCGGTCGACCGGCACGGTCTCGGTCCCGAACGTCTCGACGTACAGGCCCACCGGGTGCGACGCACCGATCGCGTAGGCGACCTGCACCTCGCAGCGACGGGCCAGACCCGCCGCGACGACGTTCTTCGCGACCCACCGCATGGCGTAGGCCGCGGAGCGGTCGACCTTCGACGGGTCCTTGCCCGAGAACGCCCCGCCGCCGTGCCGCGCCATGCCGCCGTAGGTGTCCACGATGATCTTTCGGCCGGTCAGGCCGGCGTCGCCCTGGGGGCCGCCGACGACGAACTGCCCGGTCGGGTTGATGAGCAGGCGGTAGCCGGTCGTGTCGAGGCCCACGTCCTCGAGGACGGGCGCGACGACGTGCTCGGCGACCTCGGGTGCGAGGCGGCTCTCGAGGTGCACCCCCGGGTCGTGCTGCGTCGAGACCACGACGGTGTCCAGGCGCACGGCGCGGTCGCCGTCGTAGCCGATCGTGACCTGCGTCTTGCCGTCGGGACGGAGGTAGTCGAGCGTGCCCTCCTTCCGCACCGACGCGAGGCGCTCGGCGAGGCGGTGCGCGAGCCAGATCGGCAGGGGCATGAGGGAGGGCGTGTCGTCGCACGCGTAGCCGAACATGAGGCCCTGGTCACCCGCGCCCTGGGCCTCGAGCGGGTCCTCGGCGTGACCGTCGTGCCGGACCTCCCACGCCTTGTCGACGCCGGCCGCGATGTCGGGCGACTGCTGCCCGATCGACACCGAGACGCCGCACGAGTGCGCGTCGAACCCGATCGTCGACGACGTGTACCCGATGCGGTTGAGCGTGTCCCGCACGACCTGCGGGATCTCGACGTAGGCCTCGGTCGACACCTCGCCGGCCACGTGGACGAGACCGGTCGTGACCATGGTCTCGACGGCCACGCGCGCCGCCGGGTCCTGCGCGAGGATCGCGTCCAGGATGCCGTCGGAGATCTGGTCGCAGACCTTGTCGGGGTGCCCCTCCGTCACCGACTCGGACGTGAAGAGGCGCTGCGAGGCAGAGGTCATCCGGCAAGACTACTGGCGGGTCGCAGCCCCGCCGGACACGTCCGTCAGCCGGTCGACCACCGCGTCCCAGACCGCTCCCGCGACCTGGTCCTTGGTGCCCGCGGCGGTCGCGACCTCGTCGCCCGCGCCGTCGAGGACGACGACCTCCGTGCCGACCGGGCCGAAGCCGCGGCCGCCGCCGACCGCGTTCACGACCAGGAGGTCGGCACCCTTGCGCTTGGCCTTCGCGCGCCCGTGGTCGAGCACCGACCCACCCGCGTCACCGGTCTCCGCGGCGAAGCCGACGACGACCTGCCCGGAGCGCAGCCGCTCGTGCGCGAGCTCGGCGAGGACGTCGGGGTTCTCGGCGAGCTCGATGGTCGGGGCGGCTCCGTCGGCCGACTTCTTGATCTTGGCGTCCGACCGCGTGACGGGGCGGAAGTCCGCGACCGCCGCCGCCATCACGACGACGTCGGCGGCGGCCGCCTCGGCGCGCACCGCGGCACGGAGCTGCGCCGTCGTCTCGACGGGCACGACGCGGACGCCGTCGGGCGCGGGCAGGTCCACGTTCGCCGCGACGAGCGTGACGTCGGCGCCGCGGGCCGCCGCGGCGCGCGCGAGGGCCCAGCCCTGGTGACCCGTGGAGCGGTTCCCGAGGAAGCGGACCGGGTCGAGCGGCTCACGCGTCCCGCCGGCGCTGATGACGACGCGGCGGCCGGTGAGGTCCGCACGCGGACGTGCGGCGGACCGCTGCGCATCGGCGTCGTCGTCCGCCGACGACGCGTCCGGACCGACCAGCGCGAGCGCCGCCCCGGCGATGACCTCGGGCTCGGGCAGGCGCCCCGCACCGCTGTCCGCGCCCGTCAGCCGCCCGACCGCCGGGTCGAGGACGTGGACGCCCCGCTCGCGCAGCGTCGCGACGTTGGCACGCGTCGCCGGGTGCTCCCACATCTCGGTGTGCATCGCGGGCGCGAGCAGCACCGGGCAGCGCGCCGTCAGCAGCGTCGCGGTCAGCAGGTCGTCGCTGCGCCCGGTCGCCGCGCGCGACAGCAGGTCCGCCGTCACGGGGGCGACGACGACGAGGTCGGCCCAGCGGCCGAGGCTCACGTGCTCGACCGCTGCGACGTCGTCGAAGACGCCGGTCGTCACGGGACGGCCGGACAGGGCCTCCCACGTCGCGCGCCCGACGAACTCGAGCGACGCGGGGGTCGGCACGACGCGGACGTCGTGCCCCGCCTCGGTGAGCAGCCTGAGCAGGAGCGCGGACTTGTAGGCCGCGATGCCCGCGGACACGCCCAGAACGATGCGCATGGCTGCTCCCCGGGCGGGCGGTGCGTCAGTCCTCGTCGGCCTTGACGGTCAGCAGGCCGGCGTTGATCTCGCGCATCGCGATGGACAGCGCCTTCTCCTGGTGGCGGGCCTCGACGAGCGGGCCGACGTACTCGAGCAGGCCCTCGTTGAGCTGCGAGTAGTACGCGTTGATCTGGCGCGCGCGCTTGGCCGAGTAGATGACGAGCGCGTACTTGGAGTCCGCGGCCGACAGGAGGTCGTCGATCGGCGGGTCGGTGATGCCCTCGGGCTTGGCGACGGTTCCGGACATGTGCGTGCTCCCTGACGAGGCTTGGTCGGGTGGGTCGGCGCGTCCTGCTGGCCGCGGCCGACGACAGCGCCCGCGGGCGGCCGTCCTCGTCGCCGTCCGCACCCGGCCGGACGGACCGGCCGGCACGGCGGCAACTGCCACATCCTACCGCCTGACCAGACCCATCACGGTGACGAGCTCGTCGGTCGCGCGCCGGACGTCGTCGTTGACGATCGTGTGGTCGAACTCCGGCTCGGCGGCGAGCTCGACGCGCGCGGTCGCGAGGCGACGCTCACGCTCCTCCTCGTCCTCGGTCCCGCGCCCGACGAGGCGACGGACGAGCTCGTCCCAGCTCGGCGGCGCGAGGAACACGAAGCGGGCCTCGGGCATCGCGGCGCGGACCTGGCGCGCGCCGGCGAGGTCGATCTCGAGCAGCGCGGGCTCCCCGGCCCGGAGCCGCTCGAGGACGGCGGCGCGGGGCGTGCCGTAACGGTTCCGGCCGTGGACGACCGCCCACTCGAGGAACTCCCCCTCGGCGACCATGCGGTCGAACGTCGCGTCGTCGACGAAGAGGTAGTGCACGCCGTCGACCTCGCCCGGGCGGGGCGGTCGCGTCGTCGCCGAGACGGACAGCCAGACCTCGGGGTACCGCGCGCGCACGTCGGCGGAGACGGTGCCCTTGCCCACGGCGGTGGGCCCGGCGAGGACGGTCAGCCGGGCACCCTCCGTGGCGTCGGGGCGGGTCGGCGTGGCGGCGGACGTCACCTCAGCCGAAGCGCTCGATGAGCGCCTGCGCCTGGTGCGGACCCAGGCCGCGGAGGCGACGCGTCTCGGAGATGCCGATCTCGGCCATGATCGCGCGGGCCTTGATCTTGCCGACGCCGGGCAGGGACTCGAGCAGCGCCGAGACCTTGAGCTTGCCGATGACGTCGTCGGTCCGGCCCTGCTCGATGACCTCGGCGAGCGAGCCCTGCGAGTACTTCAGGCGGTTCTTGACCTCCGCACGGGCCTGCCGCGCAGCGGCGGCCTTCTCGAGTGCGGCAGCACGCTGTTCCGGGGTCAGCGGGGGTAGTGCCACGCGGGTCACCTTCTTCGCAGAGACGGGGCGGACGGGTCGAACCTAGCGAGGCGAGGCCTCCGGAGGCAACGCGTGGGCGCGCACTGTCGCAGGTCAGCGCAGGTCAGCGCACGTCAGCGCAGAGCGGCGCCGGCCTCGTCCGCCGCGGTCCGGGCGGCCGCGAGCACGGCCGCCGGCTCCGGGCCGGCGGACAGCACGCCGCGCGACACCGACGCGACCACGGCACGACGCGCGTCACCGAAGACGTCGGCGAGCTCGGCCGGCCCCGCGCCCTGCGCGCCGACGCCGGGTGCGAGGACCGGGCCGCGGACCGCCCCGAGGTCGATGCCGAGCGCGCGGACCGCGTCACCGACCGTCGCGCCGACGACGAGGCCCACCGAGCCCAGCACCGCGCCCGTGGCGGCGCACTCGGCGGCGTTGAGGGCGGCCGCCTCGGCCGCGACCGCACCGGCGACGCTGGGCCCAGGCCGGCCGTCGGCACCGAGGGTCCGGGCGTGCTGCACGGCGGCGCCCTCGGGGTTGGACGTGAGCGCGAGCACGAACAGGCCCCGGCCGGTCGCGGAGGCCGTGCGGACAGCTGGCTCGAGCGAGCCGAAGCCGAGGTACGGGCTCACCGTCACGGCGTCACCCGCGAGGGGTGAGCCGTCGCGCAGGTACGCGTCCGCGTACGCCTGCATGGTCGAGCCGATGTCGCCCCGCTTGGCGTCGACGACGAGCTCGGTGCCCGTGCCGCGCACAGCCGCGACGACCTCCTCGAGCACGGCGACGCCCGCGGACCCGTGCCGCTCGAAGAACGCCGCCTGGGGCTTGATGGCCGCGACCCGGCCCGCCAGCGCCGTCGTCACGGTGTCGGCGAAGCGACGCAGGCCCTCCACGTCGTCGGTCAGGCCCCACGCGGCCAGGAGCGCCGGGTGCGGGTCGATGCCGACGCACAGCGGGCCCAGGCGGTCGGCGGCCGCCGCGATCCGGCTGCCGAACGCCGGCGTGACCGGGGCCGCGCTCACGCGCGTGCCCCGGTGGGCCGCTCGGCGTCCTGCCCGGGCGTGGCGCCGGCACCGCCCGCTCCGCCCGCACCACCGCGCGGCGTAGGTCGGGTGCGGTCGCGCAGCTCGAGCACGTGGTCCTGGAGGCTGCGGACCGAGAACGGCCCCGCGAGCAGGGACTCGATGCCCTGGACAGCTGCGGCGAGCTGCTGGACGGTCGTGACGATCGGCTTGTCGACCGTCACCGCCGCCGTCCGGATCTCGTAGCCGTCGGCCTTCGCGCCCTGTCCCGAGGGCGTGTTGACGACCATGTCGACCTCACCGGCCTCGATGAGGTCGACGACGGTCGGCTCGCCCGCGGGGCCACGGCCCTCGGAGTTCTTGCGCACGACCGTCGACGCGATGCCGTTGCGGCGCAGCACCGCGGCCGTGCCCTGCGTCGCCAGGATCTCGAAGCCGAGCTCCGACAGCCGCTTGACCGGGAACGTGATCGAGCGCTTGTCCCGGTCCGCCACGGAGATGAACACGCGGCCAGAGGTGGGGAGGCCGCCGAACGCCGCGGCCTGCGACTTGGCGAACGCGGTCGGGAAGTCGACGTCGAAGCCCATGACCTCGCCCGTCGAGCGCATCTCCGGCCCGAGCACGGTGTCGACCATCGAGCCGCGCGCGGTCCGGAACCGCTTGAACGGCAGGACGGCCTCCTTGACCGCGATCGGCGCGTCGAGGCCCAGGTCGCCGCCGTCGCCGTCGGCCGGGAGGACGCCGTCGGCGCGCAGCTGCGCGATCGACCGGCCGGCCATCACGAGCGCCGCGGCCTTGGCCAGCGGCACCCCGGTGGCCTTGGACACGAACGGGACGGTGCGGCTCGCGCGCGGGTTGGCCTCGAGCACGTAGAGCACGTCGGACACGAGCGCGAACTGCACGTTGAGCAGCCCGCGGACCCCGACGCCGCGCGCGATGGCCTCGGTCGAGACGCGGATCCGGTCGAGCTCGGCCGCGGAGACGGTGACCGGCGGCAGGACGCACGCGGAGTCGCCCGAGTGGATCCCGGCCTCCTCGATGTGCTCCATGACGCCGCCGAGGTACAGCTCGGTGCCGTCGAAGAGCGCGTCGACGTCGAGCTCGATCGCGTCGTCGAGGAAGCGGTCGACGAGCAGCGGCGGGATCTCGCCCGTGCCGCCGTTCGCGGCCGCCGCCGCGCCGAGCGCGCGCTCGACGTACTCGCCGAGCTGCCCGTCCGAGTAGACGATCTCCATGCCGCGCCCGCCGAGCACGTACGACGGGCGGACGAGCACGGGGTACCCGATCCCGCGTGCGACCTCGGTCGCCTCGGCCAGCGAGCGCGCGGTGCCGAACGCCGGTGCGGGCAGTCCCGCGTCCGTGAGGACGGTCCCGAAGACGCCGCGGTCCTCGGCGGCGTCGATCGCGGCGGGCGGCGTGCCGAGGATCGGGATGCCGGCGGCCTCGAGGCGCTCGGCCAGCGCGAGCGGCGTCTGGCCTCCCAGCTGGACGATGACGCCCGCGACCGGACCGACCGCGAGCTCCGCCTGGTACACCTCGAGCACGTCCTCGAAGGTCAGCGGCTCGAAGTAGAGGCGGTCCGAGGTGTCGTAGTCCGTGGAGACGGTCTCGGGGTTGCAGTTGACCATGATCGTCTCGTAGTGCTCGCGCAGCGCGAGGGCCGCGTGCACGCACGAGTAGTCGAACTCGATGCCCTGGCCGATGCGGTTCGGGCCCGAGCCGAGGATGATCACGGCCTCGCGCTCGCGCGGCTCGACCTCGGTCTCGTCGTCGTACGACGAGTAGTGGTACGGCGTCCGCGCGGCGAACTCCGCCGCGCAGGTGTCGACCGTCTTGTAGACCGGGCGGACGCCGAGCGCCTGCCGCACCTCGCGCACGGTGCTCTCGGCGATGCCGCGCAGCCGGCCGATCTGCTGGTCCGAGAGCCCGTGCCGCTTGGCGCGGCGCAGCAGCTCCGGCGCGAGCTCGGGCGAGGTCGCGACCTCGTGGGCGATGCCGTTGACGAGCACGACCTGGTCGAGGAACCACGGGTCGATGCCCGTCGCCTCGTACACCTCCTCCACGGACGTGCCGCCGTCGGCGCCGACCGAGCGCAGCGCCTGCTGCACGTCGACCAGGCGGCCCTCGGTCGGGATGCGGATCGAGGCCATGAGCTCGGCGAGGCGCTCCCCCGTCGGGACGCCGCCGTCCCAGTGGAACACCGACCCGGCCTTGTCGATCGAGCGCATCGCCTTGCCGAGCGCCTCGGCGAAGTTGCGGCCCATCGCCATCGCCTCGCCGACGGACTTCATGGTCGTCGTCAGGAGCGGGTCGGCCGACGGGAACTTCTCGAACGCGAAGCGCGGCACCTTGACGACGACGTAGTCGAGCGACGGCTCGAACGACGCCGGGGTCGACCCCGTGATGTCGTTCGGGATCTCGTCCAGGGTGTAGCCGACGGCGAGGCGCGCCGCGATCTTCGCGATCGGGAAGCCGGTCGCCTTCGACGCGAGCGCCGACGAGCGCGACACGCGCGGGTTCATCTCGATGACGACGACGCGACCCGTGGTCGGGTGCACCGCGAACTGGATGTTGCAGCCGCCGGTGTCGACGCCCACCTCGCGGATCACGGCGATGCCGATGTCCCGCAGACGCTGGTACTCGCGGTCGGTGAGCGTGAGGGCCGGCGCGACCGTCACCGAGTCACCCGTGTGCACGCCGACGGGGTCGACGTTCTCGATCGAGCAGACGACGACCACGTTGTCCGCGTGGTCGCGCATGAGCTCGAGCTCGTACTCCTTCCAGCCGAGGATCGACTCCTCGAGGAGCACCTCGGTCGTGGGCGAGTAGTGCAGGCCGGCTCCCGCGATGCGCCGCAGGGCCTCCTCGTCGTGCGCGATGCCCGAGCCGAGGCCACCCATCGTGAACGAGGGGCGCACGACGACGGGGTAGCCGAGCTCGTCGGCGGCCGCGAGGACCTCGTCGATCGAGTGCGCGATGACGCTGCGCGCGCTCTCGGCGCCCGCGCGCTCGACGACCTGCTTGAACGCCTGGCGGTCCTCGGCGAGGTGGATCGACGCGGTGTTCACGCCGATCATCTCGACGCCGTAGCGCTCGAGGACGCCGGCCTCGTCGAGCGCGATCGCGGTGTTGAGCGCCGTCTGCCCGCCGAGCGTCGGCAGGATCGCGTCGGGACGCTCCTTGGCGATGATCGCCTCGACGACCTCGGGCGTGATCGGCTCGATGTACGTCGCGTCGGCGAACTCGGGGTCGGTCATGATCGTGGCCGGGTTGGAGTTCACGAGGATGACCCGCAGGCCCTCGCTGCGCAGCACGCGGCAGGCCTGCGTGCCGGAGTAGTCGAACTCGGCGGCCTGGCCGATGACGATCGGCCCGGAACCGACGACCAGGACGCTCGTGAGGTCAGTGCGACGGGGCATCGGTGGTCTCCTCGGTGGCGGTGGCGGGGGCGTCGCCGGTCGCCCGGTCCTCGACGCCGCCGGTCGTCATGAGCTCGACGAAGCGGTCGAACAGGTAGTCGGCGTCGTGCGGACCGGCCGCGGCCTCGGGGTGGTACTGGACCGAGAACGCCGGCAGGTCGAGGCACTCCAGACCCTCGACGACGTCGTCGTTGAGGGCGATGTGCGAGACGACGACGCGCCCGTAGCGCCCGTCGTCGTGCGGCGCGGTCGACTCGCCCTCGACGGGCGCGTCGACGGCGAAGCCGTGGTTGTGGGCGGTGATCTCGACCTTCTGCGTGCGACGGTCGAGCACGGGCTGGTTCACGCCGCGGTGGCCGTAGGTGAGCTTGTACGTGCCGTAGCCGAGCGCGCGCCCCAGCAGCTGGTTGCCGTAGCAGATCCCGAAGAACGGGATCCGCCGGTCGAGCACCGAGCGGAGCAGCTCGACCTCGTGCACGGCGGCGGCCGGGTCCCCCGGTCCGTTCGAGAAGAACACGCCGTCGGGCGCGAGCGCGAGCACGTCGTCGGTCGTGGCGGTCGCCGGCAGCACGTGCGTCCGCACGCCGCGCTCGGCGAGGCGCTGCGGCGTCATCGACTTGATGCCGAGGTCGATCGCGACGACGGTCGCGACGGCGTCGGTCCCGCTCGCCGGGCCGCGCCGCGGCTCGACGGTGTAGGGCTCGGACACCGTCACCTCGCGCGCGAGGTCGGCACCGGCCATCACCGGCGCGGACGTCACCACGTCGAGCAGGTCCTGCTCGACGAGCAGGCGACCGCCCGCGTCGCGCAGCGCGTCGCCCGAGAAGATGCCGGCGCGCATGACGCCGCGCTCGCGCAGGTGCCGGGTCAGCGCCCGCGTGTCGATGTCGCTGATGCCCACGACGTCGTCGGCGGCGAGCGCCTCGTCGAGCGTGCGCGTCGACCGCCAGCTCGACGGCCGGATCGCGGGGTCGCGCACCACGAAGCCCGCGACCCAGATGCGGCTCGACTCGGGGTCCTCGTCGTTGACGCCCGTGTTGCCGATGTGGGGCGCCGTCATGACGACGATCTGCCGGTGGTAGGACGGGTCGGTGAGCGTCTCCTGGTAGCCGGTCATGCCGGTGTTGAAGACGATCTCGCCGACCGTCGAGCCGCGCGCCCCGAACGCGCGGCCCGTGAACGTGCGCCCGTCCTCCAGGACCAGCACTGCGGTGTCGTCGCTCATCAGGACTCCTCGGTGGGGGTGGACGGGCTCGTGCCGGGCGACGCGTCGGCGACCAGTGCGCGGACGGCGTCGGTCAGGACGGACCGGTGGGCGGGGTGGCGCAGGCGCAGACCGGTGTCGACCGGCTGCGTGCCCTCGGACGTGGTGAGGCGCCAGCGGAGCAGGACGAGACCCTCGCCGCCGACGTGCTTGCCGGCGACGCCCGACGCGCGGTGCGCGTCGACGAGGTCCGCGGCGGGCACGAAGAGGTCGGTCTCGCCCTCGCGCTCGACGACGACGCCCGCGTCGTGGACGCGCACCACCGCGGCGGAGCGTCGGCCGAGCCCGTGTCCCGGGACGCGCGTGAGCGGGTCGTCGGCGTCGACCGTCGAGACGTAGGTGCCCTCCATCGCCTCGGTGCGCGGCGTGCCGAGGTCCGCGGGAGCCGGCGCGAGGGTCGTGACGGCGGTCGAGGCGGACTCGCGGCGCAGCCACGACCGGGCCATCGCCGCGACGACGCCGGCGAACACCAGGACGAGCACCGCGACGGCGAGCACCTGCTCCGACGTCACCGGGCGACCGCCTCGGGCTCGACCGGGGCGCCGTCGAGCACCGTGGCGCGGCCCCGCAGGAACGTCGCGACGACCCGCGAGGCGAGCTCCTGGCCGCCGAACGGGGTGTTCGTGCTCGCGCTGAGCAGCCCGCGCGGGTCGACGGTCCACCGTGCGGCGGGGTCGACGAGCGTGACGTTCGCGGGCTCCCCCACCGCGAGCGGGCGCCCCTGGGCGAGCGGGCCGGAGTCGATCCGCCCGATGCGCGCCGGCGTCGTCGACAGGACGCGGGCGACCTCGGCCCACGTCATGCGGCCGGTCTCGACCATGGTCGTCGCGACGACGGGCAGGGCGGTCTCGAGCCCGGTCATGCCGAACGCCGCGGCGGCCCACTCGCAGTCCTTGTCCTCGCGCGTGTGCGGCGCGTGGTCGGTCGCGACGACGTCGATCGTGCCGTCGGCGAGCGCGGCGCGGAGCGCCTCGACGTCCTCGGCGGTGCGCAGCGGCGGGTTGACCTTGTACAGCGGGTCGTACGTCCGGGCGAGTCCGTCGGTCAGCAGCAGGTGGTGCGGCGTGACCTCGGCCGTGACGTCGATGCCGCGCGCCTTGGCCCAGCGCACGATCTCGACGGACCCGGCGGTCGACAGGTGGCACACGTGCAGGCGCGAGCCGACGTGCTCGGCGAGCAGGACGTCGCGCGCGATGATCGCCTCCTCCGCGACCGCGGGCCAGCCCGCGAGCCCGACCTCGGCCGACACGACGCCCTCGTGCATCTGGGCACCCTGCGTGAGACGCGGCTCCTGCGCGTGCTGCGCGATGACGCCGTCGAACGCCTTGACGTACTCGAGCGCACGGCGCATGAGCACCGGGTCGTGCACGCAGTGGCCGTCGTCGGAGAAGACGCGCACCCGGGCGGCAGAGTGCGCCATCGCGCCGAGCTCCGCGAGCTGCGTGCCCGCGAGACCCACGCTGACCGCCCCGACGGGGAGCACGTCGACCCAGCCGGCGTCGCGGCCGAGGCGCCACACCTGCTCGACGACGCCCGCGGTGTCGGCGACGGGCGACGTGTTGGCCATCGCGTGGACCGCGGTGAAGCCTCCGGCGGCGGCGGCGCGCGTGCCGCTCGCGACGGTCTCGGCGTCCTCGCGACCGGGCTCGCGCAGGTGGGTGTGCAGGTCGACCAGACCCGGGAGCGCGACGAGGCCCTCGGCGTCGACCGTGACGGTCCGGGCGTCCGCGCCGGCGGCGGCGTCGGAGCCCGTCGCGGCGATGCGGCCGTCGGCGAGCAGCAGGTCGGTGGGAGCGCCGCCGAGGGGCGCCGCTCCGCGCAGCAGGTACGTCGTCATCCCCAGGTCTCCCTCTCCCCCGCGAGCAGCAGGTACAGCACGGCCATGCGGACCGCGACGCCGTTGGCCACCTGCTCGACGATCACGGCGCGGTCCGAGTCGGCGGCGTCGGCCGAGATCTCCAGGCCGCGGTTCATCGGCCCGGGGTGCAGGACGATCGCGTGGTCCGGGAGCATCCGCAGCCGCCGCGCGTCGAGACCGAACGTGCGCGTGTACTCGAGCGGGCTCGGGAAGAACCCCGTCGCGCCGTGGCGCGCCGACCCTGCGGCCGGCTCGCCCGACCCGCCCATCCTCTCGCGCTGGACGCGCAGCATCATGATCGCGTCCGGCTGCTGGTCGGCGATGACCTCGTCCAGGTGGTACGACACCGCGCACGGCCACGCCTCGACGCCGACCGGCACGAGCGTCGGCGGTGCGACCAGCGTGACCCGCGCACCGAGCGTGGTCAGCAGCGCCACGTTGGACCGCGCGACACGCGAGTGCAGCACGTCGCCCACGATCGCGACGTGCGTGCCCGTGAGGTCGGCGCCGACGCCCTCGGGCTCGTCGGCCGTCCGGACGAGGTGCCGGCGCAGCGTGAAGGCGTCCAGCAGCGCCTGCGTGGGGTGCTGGTGCGTCCCGTCGCCCGCGTTGACGACCGCGGCGTCGACCCAGCCTGCGTGCGCGAGGCGGTGCGGCGCACCCGAGGCATGGTGGCGCACGACGACGGCGTCGGCACCCATGGCCTGCAGCGTCAGGGCGGTGTCCTTGAGCGACTCGCCCTTGGACACGCTCGAGCCCTTGGCGGCGAAGTTGATGACGTCCGCCGAGAGCCGCTTGGCCGCGGCCTCGAACGAGATGCGCGTGCGGGTCGAGTCCTCGAAGAAGAGGTTGACGACGGTCCGGCCGCGCAGCGTGGGCAGCTTCTTGATCTCTCGCGACTGCGTCGCGGCCATCTGCGCGGCGGTGTCGAGGATCGCGACGGCGGCGTCGCGGTCGAGGTCGGCCGCGCTGAGCAGGTGCCTCACCGTGCACCTCCCGTGATGCGGACCGAGTCGACCCCGTCGGTCTCGGCGAGGCGGACCCGCACCTGCTCGGCGAGCGACGTCGGCAGGTTCTTGCCGACGTAGTCGGCGCGGATCGGCAGCTCGCGGTGGCCCCGGTCGACGAGGACCGCGAGCTGGACCGAGCGCGGCCGGCCGAGGTCGTTGAGCGCGTCGAGCGCGGCCCGGACGGTCCGTCCGGAGAACAGCACGTCGTCGACGAGGACGACGACCCGGTCGTCCACCGAGCGCCCGGGCGGCAGCTCGGTCGCGCCGATGCTGCGCGTCGGGTGCCGGTGGAGGTCGTCGCGGTACATCGTCACGTCGAGTGACCCGACGAGGCGCTCGGCGTCGGCGCCGGGCTCCACCTCGGCGATGCGCTGCGCGAGGCGGCGCGCGAGCGGTAGCCCGCGGGTCGGGATGCCCAGCAGGAGGAGGTCGTCCGCGCCCTTCGAGCGCTCGAGGATCTCGTGGGCGATGCGGGTGAGCGACCGGTTCACCTCGGCGGGGCCGAGGACCTCGGTCCCCTCGTCGTCGTCCCCTGCGGGGACGGCGGGACCGGGCGTGGGCACAGCAGGGCCAGAGGACATCTGGCGACCTCCTTCCCCGCCTCACAGGACGGGTCTTAAAGGATGTCCGACGGCGCCGACCCTACTGCACGCCCCGGCGCCCCGGGGCCCGTGTCCACGGGCCGCTCGACGGCGCGGCGGAACTGCGCGGGCGTCTGCCCCGTGAGGCGTCCGAAGGTCCGCGTGAACACCGCCTGGTCGTAGAAGCCCACCGCGGTCGCCACCTCGGCGATCGGCACGGACGTCGTCGTGAGGAGCACCGCGGCGCGGTCGATGCGGGAACGCAGGACGTACCGCCGCGGGGAGAGCGAGAAGACGCGTCGCATGCGCCGGTCGAGCACCGCGGTCGAGCACCCGGCGACGTCCGCCATCTCCGCGACCGACGGCGGGTCCGCGAGCCGCTCCTGCACGAGCGCGACCACGCGCGACAGGGAGCTGACCGCGACGTCGGCCGGGTCGGACGTGCGGAGGTCCTCCGACGTGCTCACGAGCCCGACGACGACGTCGTCGACCCGGACGGGCTCCTTGGACGTCAGGTACCAGCCGGGCGACCCGCCCGGCCGCAGGATGAGCTCGAGCTCGTGGTGCAGCGGCTCCCCCGTCGTCAGCACGTGCTCGTCCTGCGCGTCGTAGTGCCGGGCCAGGACCGGGTCGAACAGGTCCTCGGCGCGGCGGCCGAGGACCGCGCGGCGCGAGCGCTCGTTGGTCCGGTCCACGAAGACCTGGTTCACCGCGACGTACCGCCCGGTCGTGTCCTTGGCGCAGAACATCGTGCCGGTCAGGCCGTCCATGAGCCGCAGCAGCTCGGGGCTGAGGGCGCCGAGCAGGCGCGCGCCCTCGGGCCACGGGACGGGGGACGCGACGGTGGACACCGGGCCGAGCCTAGGACCGTCCGGCACGTCCGTCCGCGTGCGGCGGGTCGAGTTCGTACAAGACACGGCGCACGCCGTGGGAACAGGATCGCCGGATGGACGTCACCGACCTGACCGACGGCGCCGTCGCGCTCGCACACCGCTGGCTCGCAGCGACGAGCGCGGGCGAGACCCCGGCCGAGCGCCGCACCACGGGTCGCCTCGCGGCCCTGGTCGGCGACCCGGACGGGCTCGAGCTCGCGCTGCGCTTCGTCGACCGCGTCGCCCGGCCCGAGGACGTCCGTGTGGCGGCGGCGGAGCTCGCCGGGCTGCGCCCGTACACGCGTGCGGCTGGATCCTTCCTCGGTCCTGTCGACCGCGCGATGCTGCTGGCCGGCACCGCGGTCGCCCCCGTCGTGCCGCACGTCGTCGTCCCCGCGGCGCGCGCACGCCTGCGCCAGCTGGTCGGCCACCTCGTCGCCGATGCCGGGCCCGGGCTCGCCCCGCACGTCGCGTCGCTGCGAGCCCAGGGGTTCCGCCTCAACCTCAACCTCCTGGGCGAGGCGGTGCTCGGCGAGCAGGAAGCCACGGCGCGGCTCGCGCGCGTGCGCGCGCTCGTCGAGCGCGACGACGTCGACTACGTGTCGGTCAAGGTCTCCTCGGTCGCGAGCCAGCTCTCGACGTGGGACACCGCCGGTTCGCGCGACCGCGTCGTCGACCGGCTCCGGCCGCTCTACCTGACCGCGCACGAGCACGGGACGTTCCTCAACCTCGACATGGAGGAGTACCGCGACCTCCAGCTGACGACCGCGGTGTTCGCGGAGCTGCTCGCGGACCCCGCGCTGCACGGCGCCGAGATGGGCATCGTGCTGCAGGCGTACCTGCCCGACGCGCAGGCGGCGCTCGACGAGCTCACCGACCTCGCGCGCCGCCGCCGCGCCGCGGGCGGGGCGCGCGTCAAGATCCGCCTCGTCAAGGGCGCCAACCTCGCAATGGAGCAGGTCGAGGCCGAGCTCCACGGATGGCCGCAGGCGCCCTACCCCGACAAGCCGTCCGTCGACGCCGCGTACGTCCGCCTGCTCGACCGCGCCATGGACCCCGCGCGCACCGCGGACGTCCGCGTGGGCGTGGCGAGCCACAACGTGTTCCACCTCGCGCTCGCGCACCTGCTGGCCGAGGCGCGCGGCGTCCAGGACGACGTCGACGTCGAGATGCTCCAGGGCATGGCCCCGGCGCAGGCCCGTGCGGTGCAGGAGACGGTCGGCCGCGAGGTGCTCCTGTACACGCCGGTCGTCGCGCGCGACGACTTCGACGTGGCGATCTCGTACCTCGTGCGGCGGCTCGAGGAGAACGCCGCCGAGCAGAACTTCCTGCACGCGCTCTTCGCCGGCGGCCACGGCGGCGGGGACGGCATCGCGGCGCAGGAGAAGGCGTTCCTCGCGTCGGTCGAGGGGGCGGCCGTCGTGGACCCGACGCCGCGACGTCGACCGCGACCCGCCGTCGACCTCGACTCCCCCGCAGAGCCCGGCTTCGCCAACGCGCCGGACACCGACCCGGCCGTCGAGGAGTCGCGCCGCTGGGCCGCCGAGCTCCTGACGCGACGCGTCGAGGCTCCCCCGGCCGTCCCCGTCCGCACCGAGGCGGACGCCGACGCCGTCGTCGCGCGAGCGGCGGCAGCCGCACCCGGATGGGCCGCCACGCCGCCCGCACGCCGCGCAGCCGTGCTGCGCCGCGCCGCGGTGCTGCTCGAGGCGGCACGCGGCGACCTCGTCGCAACCATGGTCGACGAGGCCGGCAAGACCGTCCCCGAGGCCGACCCCGAGGTGAGCGAGGCCGTCGACTTCGCGCGGTACTACGCCGTCCGCGCCGAGGAGCTCGAGGACGGTCACGACCCGCACGCGGTGTTCCGGCCCGACGGCGTCACGGTCGTCACGCCGCCGTGGAACTTCCCCGTGGCGATCCCCGTCGGCTCGGTGCTCGCCGCGCTCGCGGCCGGGTCCCCCGTCGTCGTCAAGCCCGCCCCCCAGACGCCGCGGTGCGTGCGCGTCGCGATGGCGGCCGTGCACCGTGCGATGGACGAGCTGGGTGTCCCCCGCGACGTGCTGCAGGTGGTGGACGCCCCCGAGGGCGAGGTCGGGCGCCGCCTGGTGAGCCACCCGTCGGTCGCCCGGGTCCTCCTGACGGGCTCGATCGAGACCGCGCGCCTGTTCGAGGGCTGGCGCCCCGACCTCGACGTCATGGCGGAGACGTCGGGCAAGAACGCGATCGTCGTCACGCCGTCCGCCGACGTCGACCTCGCCGTCGCCGACGTCGTGCGGTCCGCGTTCGGCCACGCGGGCCAGAAGTGCTCGGCCGCGTCGCTGCTGATCCTCGTCGGCTCGGCGGGCCGGTCGGCGCGCCTGCGTCGCCAGCTCGCCGACGCGGTGTCGTCCCTGCACGTCGGACCGCCGACCGACCTCTCGACCGCCGTCGGCCCGCTCACCGAGCCCGCGAGCGGCAAGCTGCTCGACGCGCTCACCCGGCTCGGCCCGGGTGAGCGGTGGCTCGTCCGTCCGCGTCGGCTCGACGACGAGGGCCGTCTCTGGACGCCGGGGGTCAAGCACGGCGTCCGTCCCGGGTCCGCGTTCCACCTGACCGAGTACTTCGGGCCCGTGCTCGGCGTCATGCGCGCCGAGACGCTCGACGAGGCGATCGACCTCCAGAACGCCGTGCCGTTCGGCCTCACCGGTGGTCTGCACTCGCTCGACGAGCGCGAGATCGAGCACTGGCTCGAGCGCGTCGAGGTCGGCAACGCCTACGTCAACCGGCACATCACCGGGGCGATCGTGCAGCGCCAGCCGTTCGGCGGCTGGAAGGCGTCGGTCGTGGGCCCCGGCGCCAAGGCCGGCGGACCGAGCTACGTCGCGCAGCTCGGTCGGTGGGAGGACGCGGCCGACGCGCCGGGCGACGAGGCGGCGTGGCTCGCCGCCGCACGCGCCGACGACGCGCGCGTGTGGGCGTCGGTCCTCGGCGCCGAGCACGACCCCAGCGGGCTGCGCGCCGAGGCCGACGTCCTGAGGTACCGACCCGTCCCCCACCTCACGGTCCGGGTCGGCGACGACGCGCGCGGCCGGGACGTCACGCGCGTCCTGGACGCCGCCGCGACGGCGGGGGTCCCGGTGACCGTCAGCACCGCGGCGCAGGAGGACCACGAGGCGTTCGCCCAGCGGGTCGCCGCGGGTGAGGTCACGGGACGGGTGCGCGTCGTCGGCGCCGCGCCCGGGCTCCGCGAGGCCGCGAGGCAGCGGACGGGCGAGGTGACCGTGCTCGACGGGCCCGTGCTCCTCAGCGCGCGACGCGAGCTGCTCACGACCGTGCGCGAGCAGGCGGTCAGCCGCACGCTCCACCGGTTCGGCCACGTGGCGGCCCCGCGGCACTAGGCCGTTCGGGTCATGTGCGGCACGCGTGGGGCTCGTGTGACGGGTGAACAGGACGGACGTCCTCAAGATTCGCCGGGAGCACCCCGATACTCCCGCTTGTGACCGGTTTCGTCCTGCTCACCCAGATCCTCGCCGTCGTGGGTCTCGGATCCCTGCTCGTGGGGATCCCGGTCATCACGGGCATGAGGTCGCTGGGCTCCCGCCGCGAGAGCGCGCGCTCGACCCGCATGCGCTCGGCGGTCGAGTCCGTCGCCGACGCCGCGTGGTCCGCACCGTCGGCCGACGCGATCCTCGAGCACGCGCTCGCGCAGTGCCGAGCGGTCACCGCGGGCGACGTCGACGGCGAGCTCGAGCGCCTCGCGGGCGGCCGGTTCCGGGCGCGGATCACGACGGGCCGCCGCCTCACCGCGGACGCGCACCAGTTCCTGCGCGAGCTCGAGCGGGTCGTCGCCGACGCCGCCGAGCGGCACACGCTCAGCGCCCGGCTGCGGGCGGTCTCCTCGACCGACGCCCTGACCGGCCTGCCGAACGGCCAGGCGCTCGAGCACCACCTCGCGCGCGCCCTCGCGCGTGCCGCCGCCACCACGCGCCCCGTCGCGCTGCTCGCGTGCGACGTCGCGGGCCTTGCGCGCGTGAACGAGCTGCACGGCCGCTCGGCCGGCGACCGGCTCCTCCTCCGCCTCGCCGAGCACGTCGGCGAGACGACGCGCGACATCGGCTTCGTCGCCCGGACGGGCGGCGACCAGTTCGTCGTCGTCGTCGAGGCGCCCCCGGACGAGACGACGCTCATCGAGCTCGCGCGCCGCCTGCGCCGCGGCGCGGGCGTGCGCGGTGAGGCGGGGCTCTCCGGCCGGCTCGCGATCGGCCTCACGGTGTGGGAGCCGGGCGACCCCACCGTCGTCGAGGACGTCCTGCGGGACGCGCACGTCGCGCTCGCCGTCGCCCGCTCCAACGCCTCGGGGCTGGCCGTCTTCGACGCCGAGCTCCGCTCGCGCACCCTCGCGGAGACCGAGCGCCGCGACGCGCTCGCCGAGGCCGTCGACGCAGGCCGCATCGTCACCGTGCTCCAGCCGCTCGTCGACGCCCGGACCCTGAGCGTCGTCGGCGTCGAGGTGCTCGCCCGCTGGCACTCGGGCGACCGCCTCGTCGGACCGGCCGAGTGGCTCGACGTCGCGGAGGACACCGGGCTCATCGTCCCGCTCGGCGCCGACGTCCTGCGTCAGGCACGCGCCGCGAGCGAGCGGTGGTGCGTCGACGTCGCCGTGAACGTCTCGGCGCGCCAGCTCGACCTGCCGGACTTCACCGAGCGGCTCGAGGAGGCGTGGGGCGACGACCGCTGGGACATGCTGACCATCGAGGTCACCGAGAGCGCGCTGCTGTTCGACGCCGCCCACGTGCGCGACACCCTCGAGACGCTCGCCGCGCGTGGCGTGCGCATCTCGATCGACGACTTCGGGACCGGCTACAACTCGCTCGCGCGGCTCGGCCAGCTGCCGCTCCACGAGCTGAAGATCGACAAGACCTTCGTCGACGAGGTGACGACGGCCGAAGGGGCGGCCGTGGTGCGCGCGATCGTGGGTCTCGCGGAGGCCCACGGGCTCGACGTCGTCGCCGAGGGCGTCGAGCGTCCCGCGCAGCTCGCGGCGCTCGTCGCGCTGGGCGTGCCCACGGTCCAGGGCTACATGTTCGGCCGTCCCCGCCGGGACATCAGCGACGTCGTCGACGGGCGCGCCCGCCCGCGGCGCACGGCGGCACGGATCCCGCAGCAGCGGCCCGCGGGGCCGGACGCCGAGCCGGCGCTCCGGGTGGTCCGGCCGGTCGCGTCCGCCTGAGCGACGGCGGTCAGGCGAGCAGCGTCGGCTTGAGCTCCACGACGCGGCCGAGGAGGCCGTTCACGAACGTCGGCGAGTCGTCGGTGGAGAGCGCGCGGGCGAGCTCGACGGCCTCGTCGACGGCCACCGCGTCGGGCACCTCGGCGTTCCAGAGGATCTCCCACACGCCGACCCGCAGGACCGCGCGGTCCACCGCGGGCATGCGCGCGACGGTCCAGCCGTGCGAGTACGTCGTCAGGATCTCGTCGATCTGACCGGTGTGGTCGACGACCCCCTCGACCAGGTCGACCGAGTACTGCGGGAGCGCCGCCTCGGTGCCCGGCTCCTCGATGCGCTGCCGGAGCAGGTCGATCGGGTCCAGACCGCGCTGGTCCGCCTCGAAGAGGACGTCGACGGCGCGCTTGCGCGCCTTGGTGCGAGCGCCCAACTCAGTCGTTCACGCGGCCCAGGTAGGACCCGTCGCGCGTGTCCACCTTGACCTTCGTGCCGGTCTCGAGGAACAGCGGGACCTGGATCTCGGCGCCGGTCTCGAGGGTCGCGGGCTTGGTGCCGCCCGTCGAGCGGTCGCCCTGGAGGCCCGGCTCGGTGTACGTGATCTCGAGGACGACCGACGGCGGGAGCTCGACGTACAGCGGGTTGCCCTCGTGCGTCGCGACGAGCGCGTTCTGGTTCTCGAGGAGGTAGTTCACCGCGTCGCCGACGACGGCCTCGGAGACGTGCAGCTGGTCGTACGTCGACGTGTCCATGAAGACGAAGTCGGCGCCGTCCTTGTACAGGTACTGCATGTCGCGCTTGTCGACGTTGGCCGTCTCGACCTTGGTGCCCGCGTTGAACGTCTTGTCGACCACCTTGCCCGACAGGACGTTCTTGAGCTTGGTGCGCACGAACGCGCCACCCTTGCCCGGCTTGACGTGCTGGAACTCGACGACGGCCCAGAGCTGGCCGTCGAGGTTGAGCACCGTGCCGTTCTTGAGGTCGTTCGTGGTCGCCACAGCTGTCCTTCGGTCGGGTTCGCGGGTGCCGGTCGGGCGGTACCCCGGTGCCGGCGTCGTGCGGCCCGGCCGCGCGACGCTCCCGCTCGCGGGGCAGTCGTCCTGCGCCGGCCCGGTCGGGCCCGCGCGGAGCGCCGCTCAGTCTAGCGGCCCGACGGCCGGCCTCCGCACGCGCACCCGGTGCGCCCGGCGCCTCAGACGACGAGGGCGCGTCCGGCGACCCCCACGGCGACCGCCCAGCCGAGCGACGCGAGCGTCCCGATGACGAACCGCTCGCTCAGGCCGGGGTGCTCGCGCAGCTCGGGGTACCGGCCGAGCCCCTTGATCGCGATGACGTACGCGATCGCGGACGGGTCGCCGAGCACGAGCGCCCCGGTGGTCCCGAGCCGCTCGAGCACGCCGATCCACACACCGCCGCGCAGCACCGCACGGTCGGGGGCGGGCTCGTCGTCGACCGCGCGGGCCGCCGCGTCGACCGCGCCGGGAGGCGGTGGCACGGGGGCCTCGTCACGCGGGCGCCCGCGGCCGGACGGGGCGGGGCGCGACGGCGGCTCAGGGGTGAGGGGCTCCTCGACGGGGCCGGTCTCCGCGTCGCTCGAGCGGGCGGCCCAGCGCAGGATCGCCGCGGTGAGCGGCCACCCGCCGAGCGCGCTCAGCAGCAGCGCGCCGAGTCCGACGAGCACGTCCACCCACGTCATCGGGCCTCCTCGAGCAGTCGTGCGGCGGCGGGGCGCGCCGCTCGCTCCTCGGCCCACAGGGCCGTGCGCAGCCGCTGGCTCACGGCCTGCTGGGTGATGCCGAGCCGCTCGGCGACGGCGTCCTGCGTCGCCCCGTCCTCAACCGCGTCGACGACGGCCCACCCCGCGTCCGTCCGTCGGGCGCGCACCGAGGCCACGAGCGTGAGCACGCCCTCGCACAGCTCCGCGCGGTCGGCGGTCTCGCCCTCGACCGCCACGGCGGCAGGGCGGGTGCGCGCCTTGGCGCGCTCGACGGCGCGCCGCGCGTGGACGAAGGCCGGACCCGAACCTGCGCGTGCGGCTGCCGGCAGGGGCTCGTCGACCGGCCCCGCACCGATGCCGACGGTCCACCCGCCGTGGCGGAGCAGGTCGAGGGTGAGCCGCACGACGGCGTCGGCGTCGTCGAGCACGCCCTGGACCTCGTCGCCCACGGTGCGGTCGAAGCCGATGCGCACACCGGGGCTCCCGGGCGCCGCCCGCACCGCGAGCCGTTCCAGCAGCGCCGGCACCGCGTCGCCGCGCGTGCGGCTCCCCTGCTGATCCACGGTCATCACGAACATGGGACAAGCCTAGCGGCTTGTGTCACGCAGAACCAGGCTGCAGGCTTGTTTGTCCCGGGACAAGGGAGGTCAGCGCGAGCCGGTAGGAGTCAAGACCGAAGCCGGCGATCGTGCCGGTCGCGACGGCCGACACGACGCTCGTGTGGCGGAACTGCTCGCGCGCCGCGGGGTTGGAGATGTGGACCTCGACCAGCGGGAGCCCGGCCGTGGGGACCTGCGCGGCGGCGTCCCGGAGCGCGTACGAGTAGTGCGTGAAGGCCGCGGGGTTGATGACCACGGCGCATCGCGTGTCGACCGCCTCGTGGAGCCAGCCCACGATCTCCGACTCGTCGTCGGTCTGGCGCACGTCGACCTCGAGGCCGAGCGCCTCGCCCCACTCACGGACGCGGGCGGACAGGTCCGCGAACGTCGCCGACCCGTAGACCTCGGGCTCGCGGACGCCGAGACGGCCGAGGTTGGGTCCGTTGAGCACCAGGACACGCGTCATGGCGGCAAGGCTAGGGGATCGCCTCCGGTCGTCGACGGACGGTGCCACGCGCGGTCGGCCGCTCGCCGTCCGTGGGTGCGCGGTGCGCGGCGCCGTCCGGATTCACCCGTCTCGCGCCTCATGTCGGTCCGTCGTGGGACCGATGCCCTGGTGGTCGCGACCAGGCGGGACGACCCGCCCCGGAGGAGGGTGCCCCGTGGAGCCGCACGACGACGACGTCCGAGGCCGTGTCCCGTCCGACCCCGTGATGCCGTCGCCCCCCGAGGCCGTGGCGACCGACCACCTGCCCGGTGACGGGACGCTCGCCGCCGCGGAGGCCTTCGCGGCCCTGCGCGAGTCGGGTGCCGCGTCGGCGCTCCGGAGGGCGTCGTCGGCGGGCTCGGCGGGCGGCTGGGCGCCGACGGAGGTCGAGCACGCCGCGGTGGGCTCGCACCCGGATGCGGCACGCACGTTCGCGGAGCTCGCGGCGGCCCGTCCGCGCACGGCCCACCGCACGGGTCCGGCCGGTTCCGCGACCCGGGCCGCGACCGGCTCCCTCGAGGCCGATGGCACGGGGACAGGTGGTCCGGACCGTGCGGTGCCGGCCCCGGTCCCCGCGGGCACGGTCTTCCTGCCGTCCGACGACGCCTCGGCGCCGCCCGTCCCCGGTCCCCGTGCGCCGCTCGAGCCCTCGCTCGGTCACCCGCTCGGCGTGCCGTCCGCCCCGTCGACGCCGTCCTTCAGCGCCGACGGCCGGTGGTGGTGGGACGGGTCGCGCTGGCAGGAGGTCGCCGTCGCGAAGCAGAGGACGTCCCCGTCGGGTCGTGGCCGACGCCCGTCGGTGCGGACGGTCCTCGTGGTGGCGGCCGTGGTCGTGGTCGTCGGCGTGGTGGCGGGGGCGGTCCGCTCGGTCGCGGCGGGTGCCGGACGCACGGACCCCGCGCGGGGCGCGCTGTCCGGGCTCGCCGCGGCGCAGGACTCGCACCGGTCGACGACGGGCGCGTACGCGTCGTCGGTCGACGAGCTCGTGCGCGACTCGACGTGGTACGCGCCGGACGGTGTGGTGGTCGAGGTCCTGCGGGTCGACGACGACGGCTTCTGCGCGTCAGCGTCGTCGCGCGGTCGCGGGACGCTCTACGTCACCGAGGCGGGTGAGGTCTCGCGCGACGCGTGCGCGTGAGCGCTCGTCAGAGGAGGACCGGGGCGGGGGCTCCTGCGACGTCGCGGCTGACCTCGGCGTAGGCGGCGGCGAGCAGCGTCGGGTCGGGGCCCTCGAGGCGGGCTGGGCGCGCGACGTCCTCGAGGACGACGAACCGCAGCAGGTCGCCGCGGGTCTTCTTGTCGCGACGCATCGCGCCGAGCAGCTGCTCCCACTTGTCGCCGCGGTACGTGACGGGCAGTCCGAGCGACGTGAGGACGGACCGGTGACGGTCGGCGACGTCGTCGGCGAGCCGGCCGGCCAGGCGGGCCAGCTCGGCCGCGAACACCATGCCGACGGAGACGGCGGCGCCGTGCCGCCACTGGTAGCGCTCGACGAGCTCGATCGCGTGGCCGAACGTGTGCCCGTAGTTGAGGATCTCGCGCAGGTCGGCCTCGCGGAGGTCCTCGCCGACGACGTGCGCCTTGACGGCGACGGACCGTTCGACGAGCTCGCGCAGGGTGGCCCAGGCCGCGTCGTCCGGCTGCTCGGCGGTGAGGGCGGCGGGGTCGGCCTCGACGAGCTCGAGGATGCGGGGGTCGGCGATGAACCCGGTCTTGACGACCTCGGCGAGCCCGGCCGTGCGGTCGTGGCGCGGCAGGGACCGGAGGGTCTCGAGGTCGCACAGGACGCCCGCGGGCGGGTGGAACGCGCCGACGAGGTTCTTCCCCTCGGCGGTGTTGATGCCGGTCTTCCCGCCGACCGCGGCGTCGACCATCGCGAGCAGCGTCGTGGGGACCTGCACGACGCGGACCCCGCGCAGCCAGGTCGCGGCGACGAACCCGGCCAGGTCGGTCGTCGCTCCCCCGCCCAAACCGACGACGGCGTCGGAACGCGTGAAGTCGGCCTGGCCGAGCACCTGCCAGCAGAACGCGGCGACCTGCGCGGTCTTGGACTCCTCGGCCTCGGGCACCTCGGCGAGGTACACCTCGTAGCCCTGCGCTGCGAGGTCCTCGCGCACGGCCTCGGCCGACGTGGCGAGGGCGCCCGGGTGGATGACGAGCACGCGGCGGACCCCGTCGCCGAGCAGGCGCGGGAGCTCGCCCAGCAGGTGGCGGCCGACGACGACGTCGTACGGGCGGTCGCCGGCGACGGTGATCGTCGTGGGTGCGTCGGTCACGAGGCTCCTCCGGGTCGGGTGCCGCTGTCGTGTGGGTCGCGGTCCCCCCGGTGCCGCGCGAGGGCCGGGACCTGCTCCAGGACGGCGTCGGCGGCTGCGCGGGGCGTGAGGCCGTCGGTCACGACGTGCACCGACGCGAGCCGCTCGTAGATCGGCCGGCGCGCCTGCATGAGCGCCTGCCACTGCGCGCGGGGGTTGCCGAGCAGGAGCGGGCGGGACTGGTTGAAGCCGACCCGAGGCGCGGCGTGGCTGAGGGACACGTCGAGGAAGACGACGGCGCCGCCGTGCGCGCGGTAGGCCTCGAGGAGTGACTGGGTCGCGGCGTCGAGCACCGCTCCCCCGCCGAGGGCGAGGATGCCGGTGTGCTCGGCGAGCGCGGTCGCGACGGCGTCCCGCTCGAGCGCACGGAAGTGCGGCTCGCCGTGGTCGACGAAGATGTCGGACACCGAGGTGCCCGCGGTGAGCTCGACGTCGCGGTCGGTGTCGCGGACGTCGAGCCCGGTGGTGCCGGCGAGGGCCCGGGCGACGGTCGACTTGCCGGCGCCGGGTGGGCCCATGAGGACGACGGCCGGGCCGGACGGGGTGGTCCGCTCGGGGTGGGGCGCGTCGGTCACCGGAGCAGCTCCGGGACGGCGTCGAGGTAGGCGGCCACGTTGCGTGCGACCTCGGCCACGCTGTCGCCGCCGAACTTCTCGACGACGGCGTCCGCGAGGACGAGCGCGACCATGGCCTCGGCGACGACCGCGGCCGGGGGGACGGCGCACACGTCGCTGCGCTGGTGCTGCGCGCGCGCGGGCTCGCCGCTCGTGGTGTCGATGGTGCTGAGCGCGCGCGGCACGGTCGAGATGGGCTTCATCGCGGCGCGGACGCGAAGGATCTCGCCGTTGGTCATGCCGCCCTCGATCCCGCCCGCGCGGTTGCTGAGGCGGCGGACGCGGCCGGTCGCGGGGTCGCGCTCGATCTCGTCGTGGGCCTGCGAGCCGCGTCGGGTCGCGGTGCGGAAGCCGTCGCCGACCTCGGTGCCCTTGATGGCCTGGATGCCCATCAGCGCGGCCGAGAGCCGCGAGTCGAGGCGCCGGTCCCAGTGGGTGTAGCTGCCGATGCCGCTGGGCAGGCCGTAGGCGAGGACCTCGACGACTCCCCCGAGCGTGTCGCCGTCCTTGTGGCACTGGTCGATCTCGGCGACCATCGCGGCCGATGTCGCCGCATCGGCGCAGCGCACCGGGTCCGCGTCGAGCCGGGCGACGTCGTCGGGCGTCGGGAGCGGTGCGTCGTCGGGGACGGTGACCGGACCGATGCCGACGACGTGCGAGACGAGGCGGACGCCGACGGCCTGCTCGAGGAACTTCGCCGCCACCGTGCCGAGAGCGACGCGGGTGGCCGTCTCGCGCGCGGACGCGCGCTCGAGGACGGGGCGCGCGTCGTCGAAGCCGTACTTGCGCATGCCGACGAGGTCGGCGTGACCGGGCCGCGGTCGGGTCAGGGGCCGGTTGCGCGCGATCTCGCGCTGGTCGCCCGTGCCGGCGTCGACCGTGAGCCGCTCGGGGTCGACCGGGTCCGCGCTCATGACGTCGACCCACTTGGGCCACTCGGAGTTCGCGATCTCGATCGCGACCGGGCCGCCCTGCGTCAGCCCGTGGCGGAGGCCGCCGAGGATGCGCACCTCGTCCTGCTCGAACTTCATGCGCGCGCCGCGACCGTGGCCGAGCCGTCGGCGTGCGAGGGCGTCGCGCACGTCGCCCGTGGTCACCTCGACGCCCGCCGGGAGCCCCTCGAGGATGCCGACGAGCGCCTCGCCGTGGGACTCACCTGCGGTCAACCAGCGCACCATGGTCGCGATCCTCCCATGTGCCCCGGACACGACCCGACCCCCGTCCGGGCAGCGGACGGGGGTCGGGTGGCGTCGTGCTGGTCGTGCTGTTGCTCAGCCGGCGGTGCCGCCGACCGGGATCAGCGGGTTCTTGCCGGGGACCGCGCCGGGCAGCGGAGCAGGTGCCGGCGCCTCCTCCGCGGGTGCGGTGACCGGCGTCGTCGTGTCCTGCAGGACGTAGACGAAGCCGGTGATCGCCATCTCCAGGTCGCCGGGGACGGTCGCGGGACGGCCGGTCCCCTCGGGCGCCTCGTCCTGCGCCTGCCCGACGAACGACGTCACCAGGAACAGGCGAGACGTGCCGGTCTGTGCCGCCTCGAGGAACGCGACGACGTTCTCGTACGAGCCCAGGGCGGAGAAGCCGACAGGAATCGCGACGAACCCCGGGGGTGCCGGGATCGGGACGGGCTCGGCGGCGGGCGCCGGCTCGGACGCAGGGGCCTCAGCGGCTGTACCGGACTCAGCGGGGGCTGTGCCGTCGCTCCCAGCACCCGGGGCGGGAGCGGGGGCGACCGGCGTCACAGGGCTGACCGCGGGGAGCGCGGCGCCGACCTCGGACTGGAACGCCGTGATCGTGACCGACCGCTCGGCTGCGATCCGCTCGAGGTCCCGCAGGTACGCCGACAGCAGCGCATCGGTCGGTACCTGGACCTGGAGCGACGCCAGCTCGGCGCGCATCGCGGGCAGCTCCTCGAACTGCTTGGTCAGTCGGTCGATCTTGATCCGCTGGAGGTCGTTGGCCTGCTCGACCGACTCGGCCTGGGCCTGCGCCTGGCCGGCCTCGTCGAGCACTGGTCCGATGCCGAGGAACCACGACCCCGCGCCCATCGCTGCGACGAGAGCCACGGTGCCGAGCACCCAGCCGGTCGCCTTGGGACCGGTGTTGCGTGCCGCCATGTCAGCTCTCCTCCTCTGCGTCGGCAACGGCGAAGCGCTGCGCGAGGGCCGCGTCGGTGATCTGCACCGAGGACGTCACGGCGTAGTAGCGGCTACCGGCCTCCGCGCCGTCGACCGTGGCCGTCGTGACCCACGCGTCGGCGAAGCCTGGGATGGACTCGAGCGCGTCGATCCACGCGGCGACGTCGGGCACGGTCGCGGTGCGACCGGTGAACGTCAGACGGCCGATCGACGGGTCCTCGAGCGGGCCCGACGGCAGCGGCGCGGGCTCGGTCGGCGTCGCGCTCGTGAGCGAGACGTTCTCGATGCTCACGTCGGCGGGCAGCACCGCGGTGATCGCGTCGAGATACGGCTTCCACAGCACCTCGGTCGACATGCCGAGCTCGCGCGCGGTGCGCGTCGCGTCGAGCTGGGTCTGCACCTGGGGCACCTCGGCGTACTTGGCCTCCTCCGCCTGGAGGCGCGTGGTCTCCTGCTGAGCCTCCGCGAGCCGGTCCTGCGCCGCGGAGCGCTGCATGACGCTCCAGACGAAGACCAGCACGAGCACGAGCGCGACGACGCCGATGGCGAGCGCGAGCATGCGCTTGACGACGCGCAACCCGCGCGCGGCCTTGACCTCGGGCGGGAGCAGGTTGACCTGCGGCAGGCCGCCGACGGGCGTGCCGCCCTTCGGTGCGCGAGGCGCCTTCTTCGCCGGCGCTCCGGCGGCGCGGTCGATCGTCGCGGTCATGCTGCCACTCCGTACGCCAGGCCCACCGGCATCGCCGCGAGGGATTCTGCCCCTGCGAGCTGCGACCGGTCGAGCGACTTGGTCATCTTCACGCCGGCGAGCGGATCCCCAAGCGTCACGGGCAGCCGGCTCGCGCTCGCGAGGTACTGGCCCAGGCCCGCCAGGTGGCAGCCGCCACCGGTGAGGACGACCACCTCGATGCCGGCCCCGGGGTGGTTGCCCTGGTAGTAGACGAACGTGTTGCGGATGGCCTCGACGAGGGCCCGCGTGGGCGTGGCCACGGCATCCGCGGCGGCCTGGCGCTCGGGAGCGACCTGGAGGCCGACACCCGTCTCGCGCTTGACGCGCTCGGCGTCCATCGCCGAGATCTGCATCGCACTCGCGACGGCATCGGTCGCGTCCTGGCCGCCCGAGGGCAGCGTCCGGATGAAGCGCGGGACGCCGTGCGCGGCGACGACGACGTTCGAGACGCGCGCGCCGATGTCGACGAAGGCGACGACCTGCTCGGCGAGTGGTCCGCGCGCCATCGCGCGCAGCAGTGCGAACGCGTTGAGGTCGACCATGGTGGGCCGCAGGCCCGCACCCTCGACGGCGAGGACGTTCGCCGTGACCGTGTCCCGCTGAGCCGCCACGAGCATCCCCGTGATCATGCGACCCGCGGGGCCCTGGCTCTCACCGGTCGGGTAGTAGTCGAGCAGCGCCTCGTCGACCGACATGGGGAGGAGCTCCTGCACCTGGAACGCCAGTGAGCCGCGGATCTGCGCGGCGGGCATCCAGGGCAGCTCGAGCTCGCGCACGAGGACCCGCTGGTTGCCCACGCCGATGACGACGTCACGCGTGCTGAACTTGGTCCGCGCCCACAGGTCGCGCAGCGCGGCGGAGACGATCGCCGACTCGGCGACCTCACCGCCCCGGACCGCACCAAGCGGAAGCGGGACCTGGCCGTAGCGCACGAGCGTCGGCGTCTGGCGGGTCGTGCGCGGACCGCGGCCGAACTCGAGCTCGGCGGCGCGGATGAAGGTCGTTCCGATGTCGAGCCCGACGACTCGGGATGTGGCCACAGACGGGTCCTCTCTTCGAAGAGTGCGTCTGACCTATCGACAGGGGTCGGCACCTTCTTGAGCATTCCCGGCGGTCGCGCCCGCCATTTCGTCCGAGCGGCGGAGAACGCCCGGCCCACTCAGAGGACGAGCGAGAGATAAGCGCCGAACAGCGCCTCTCCGGCGGCCACGCCGACCGCCGCGCCGAGCAGCATCCACGGGCCGAACGGGATCCCCGACTTCCGAGTCGCCCGTCGCGTCGCGAGCAGTGCGAGCGAGTACAGACCGCCGAGCAGGAACGCGGCGAAGGCCCCGACTGCGAGCGAACCCCAGCCCAACCACGCGAGCCCCATGCCGAGGACGCCGGCGAGCTTCACGTCGCCGAACCCCATCCCCGCCGGGTACGCGACGACCAGCGCGAAGTACGCCACGAAGAGCACGACACCCCCGAGCGCGGCGCGCACGAGCGCAGACCAGTCAGCCTCTCCCCCGGGGTTCCACGACGCGAGCGCGAGCAGAGCCAGCAGCACCGGGTACGACGGGAGCACGATCGCGTCGGGGAGCCGGTGCACGTCGAGGTCGATGAGCGCGAGGGCGACGGCGACCGCGCCGAGGTACAGGTACGCCGGCAGGGCCCAGGACGGCCCGACGTGCCATGCGACCAGACCGAAGACTACAGCGGTCCCCGCCTCGACGAGCGGGTACCGCGCCGCGATCGGTGCACCGCAGTCCCGGCATCGTCCGCGCAGGACGAGCCACGAGACGACGGGCACGTTGTCCCACGGCCGGATCCGCGTCCCGCACCTCGGGCACGCGCTCGGCGGCGACACGACCGACTCCCCGCGGGGCACGCGCCACACGACGACGTTGAGGAACGAGCCGACGAGCAGCCCGAGGACGACGCAGAACGTGATGACCACGGGCGCAGTCTCCTGCAGGAGGCCCCTCACCCGCCCGAGTAGTCCAGCCAGAGCGCGGTCGTGATGACGCTCGCGAACGGGGCGTCGGCGTTGGGGTCGAAGTACACCGCGGGGTTCTTGACCTCGGACGTCGTGATCAGACCGCCGGAGCCCGACGGCGTGGGGCACTGGTTCGCGATGACGACCGAGCCGACGGCACCCTGGCTCGACGTCTCCATCTGCATCTGGTCACCCGCGACGAACATCCCGCTCACGACCGGCGGGCTCGAGATGCCCGATCCGGCCGAGAAGTTCGACGTCGTGACGACATCGGAGTCCGCCATGAGGAAGAGGTTGTGGTACGCGGGGCTCGCGAGGTCGTAGTGGTCCCACGTGATGTTGCCGTAGCGCTTGGTGCCGCAGGTCGTCGGGTTCTCCGCAGAGGCGATGACCGTGAACCGCGAGAAGGTCGCGTTGCCCGTTCCGACGTCCACGTTCGACTGGTGCGCGAAGTACGTGCCCGGGAGCGCGTTCTTGGTCGAGGTCCACAGGCGCTGGGACGGCGTGTACTCCCACCCGCGCACCGCGATCGAGGTCGCGGTGCCGATCACGGTCGACGACGAGCACGGGACACCCGTCGACGAGTAGGGCCGGACGGTGCCGTCGGTGCACAGGTCGTACCAGTCGAGCACGGCGCCCGGGTCGTTGAGCGCCGCCTGCGCGTAGAACGAGGTCGCGTTGATGCGCGGGACCGCCACCGCCGGGGCCGTCTGCACCTGGTTGGTGGGGTTGGCGTAGAACTTGTTCGAGCTGAAGGTCGAGCTGCCGGTGCTCGTCACCTGGCCGTAGACGGTCGGGTTGCCCGTTCCGGTGATCGTCGCGTTCGAGTGCACCGCCGCGAGCGACGGATCCACACCGGCCGCAGCGGTCACCGTCGTGCTCGAGGAGATCGACAACGGACCGGCGGCGAGGATCGCGTGCGCGGGGCGGAACGGCATGAAGACGTACTCGGACTTGATCAGGCGCGTGTCCTCGGCATCGGCGAACGACGGGAGTGCGGACAGCGCGTAGACCTTGCCGTACTTGGGGTTGGGCGAGGTCGGCTTGAGCACGACGTACTCGCTGTCACCGTCGCTCTGGATGCAGGCGCCCGCCGTGACGAGCGCCTCGAGCTGGGTACGCGCCCACTGCCGCTCGAGGTCCTCGGCGTCCGGGCCCGTCCACACCCCACCGGCACCCTGCCCCGACGTCGGGAAGGCGACGGGGCTGCCCTCGCACCACGGCGCCGGCTCGGCGACGGAGATGGGTCCGGGGATCGGGTAGTCCGCACCGAGCTCGCTGTACGCGACCTGGACCTCTGCGAGGGCGCGGTCGACGCCGGCCTCGGCCACGGCGAGAGAAACCTCGAACCCGGTGCGCTGCCGGCTCTGCGAGATGCCGTTGACGGCGATGGCGGTCGCTGCCGCGGCGATCGTGAACACGAAGACCGAGATGCCGATCACGAGGATCATGCCCAGGCCGGAGTCCCGGTCGGCGACCGCGGCACGGAGGCGTCGCTGCATGGTGCTCATCCCTTGTTCCGGAGGCGGGCGGAGAAGGCGACCTCACGGTCACCGGTACCACGGTCGAGGAGCGCGTCGTAGCGCATGCGCAGGTTCACCTGCTCGGCCTGCTCGACCGGCACAGGCGCACCGGGCGGGCCGTACGTGAAGGCCATGCGCACGATCAGCGACGAGGCCTGGCGCTGCTCGACGACGGGCGTTCCCCCTGCTCCCGTGCCGGCCGTCCGCCACACGTCGAAGTGCGCGCCGTTGGTCTCGAGGCGCCACGTGACGACCTCGGTCGGGTCCTCGACGTAGTTCGAGTTGGAGTCGATCCACAGCTGCAGGTGGGCGGCGCAGTCCGGGTCCGCGCTGGTGGGATCGTTGAGGTCGGCGAGCCCGCCGTCGCACGTGACCGCCCGCGCCTCGCGGATGTCCCGGCCCAGACGGTCGAGGATGATCTTGGCGTCCGACAGTCCGAGCGCCTCGTCGTCCGTCTGGCCGAGGATCCGTACGGACTGAGCGACCGCCGTCACGACGAGAGTCGAGACGACGCCGAGGAGGATCATCGTCACGAGCAGCTCGATCAGGGTGAGACCACGGTCGCGCTCGGTGCGCGGTCCCCTGCGCAGGCGGTTCACTTGACCCTCATCACGAACGTCGACGGGAACTGGGACGGCACGTCGTACGCGATCCGCACAGGTGCGCCGCCCGCGACGACGCGCACGCCGAACCAGCCGTTCTTGGGCACGTTGACCGCGCTGACGCCGGGGAGCTGCACCGACACCTCCTGGAACCCTGCGCAGGACAGGGTGCCGAGCGACACGCTGGCGGTGGCTCGCTCCGTCCGGGTCAGCCCGGTCCCGTTCGACGCCGCGGTGTAGAGGATCACCTTGAGGTCGACCGCGGACCCGGCACCGTGCCGCGCGACCCAGAAGCGCGCCGTGGCCTGACCGTCGATCGTGCTCTTCTTGTTCAGCTGGACCGCCCAGTCGGCGTACTGGGACTTGTCCGACGTCGCCAGGAGCGCCGACGAGGTCGCCGCGAGACTCGCCACCGGCTGGAGAACACGCCCGGTCGCCGCCGCATCCTGATCCGTCGAGTACGGCGACAGGTACAGCTCGTCGCCGGCCGACGTCCCGAGGTACATCTGCGTCTGCGTGGGGCTCGAGCCGACGCCCTCGTGCTGGAGCGTGTACTGACGGACGCTGTACCCGCCGGTCCCGGACGGGGCGGGTGCGACCGACACGGCCGGGCACGTCACCTCAGGCGCGGGCGTGGGACCGGGAGGCGTCGTGGGCGTCGTCGGCGGCGTGGTGGGCACGATGACGCTCGTGGTGACGGTCGCCGTCCCGGTCACGCTCTTGGTGCCGCCCGTCGCCGCCGGCTGCCCGACGGACCGCGCTGTGACGACGATCGAGGTCGTGCTCGCGCCCTCGGTCGAGCTCGTCGTGCGCGCGAGGAAGAACCGGAACGTCGTCGCGGGGTCGAGCCGACCGGTGTCGGGCTGACCGTCGCCGTTGGAGTCCGCGAGGGGCTGGTCGACGGCGGGGTCGAAGTCGCCGTCGTCGTCGGTGTCGGTGTAGAACGCCCAGCCCATGGGGCCGTTGTGGGTGAGGTTCCAGCGGTCAGGGGCGCCCTGGTTCGTCACGGTCAGCGTGAAGTCGAGCACGCCGCCGGGGTTGACGGCGATCGACGGTGAGGGCAGCTCGAGACGGAAGTTCGGGAGCGGGAGGCCGCGCTGCGTGAAGGCGATGAGGGACGAGGTGGAGCGTGTGCGCTCGACACCCCCGTTGTCCCACGTGATGACGACCGTGGCGCGGCGGACGGTGTCGGTCGACTCCCCTGGGACCGCTGTGACGTAGCGGGAGACGGTGAAGGTCGTCGAGTTCGACTCGGCGCCGCTGACGACGGTCGTGACGCTGGGGAGGCCACCCGAGGCAACCGTCACGACGGGCTCGTCAACACCGTTGACGTCGAGGCAGTAGGTGCCGCCGCAGCTGTTGAGTCGCGGGTCGCCGGCCACCGTGCCGACCGTGTGGGCGAGCGCACCGAAACCCGAGGCGCGGAGGGTCTCCAGCTCGCGGGTCATGAAGTCGGTGGCCTGCTGGTTCTGACGGCTGTAGAGCGACGCCTTCACCGCGGACACGAGGGACGCGGCAAGGGCTGCGAACACGACGCCCGCGATGAGCATCGCGACGACCGCTTCGATAAGGCCGAAACCTTCGTCGTCCCGGCGCCCGTGCATCCGACGGATCATCGGTGCCCCTTTCGTCCTCGGTCGGGATGATCGTGGTGGACAACCTGCAGGGAGGGAAGGATGAAATCCTTCCCTCCCTGCAGCTTGGTGCTGGGCGTGATCGCCTCAGCGGGGTCCAGCAGGATCAGCAGGCGGTGCCGCGCGGCTGGAGACCACCGAGCGCGCTGTCGTAGACCCAGACCTCCGACGACGCGGACGTGCCGCACATGCGGTAGCTGTCGGCCGTACCCGTGACGGCGACCGAGATGGTCTGCGCCGCGCCGTTGTAGTTGGTGGCGGCGGAGTAGTCGAAGCCCAGGGCCTGGAGCTCTGCGCCGGCGGGCGTCTGCGTCGAGTAGGCGCCGTTCTCCGTGAGGAACGTCTCCTGCGCCGTGGCGGCGTTCTTCAGGTCGGACTGGACAGCGGCGTCCCAGCCCTTCTGACGCTGGTTGAGGAACACCGGGATCGCGATCGCCGCGAGGATGCCGATGATGATGATGACGACGAGGAGCTCGATGAGCGTGAAGCCCTTGTCCTTGTCGTTCAGAGCCTTGCTGACGCGAGCGATCATTGCGCTCTCCTTCGTTCTCAGTGTGAGCGGCCGGGGGCCGGTGAGTGGTGCTACAGCCGGTTCATCGGCCGGGCCCCGGTGTCGCTTGAGGCAAGTGGCGCGGACCACGCTCCTTTTCACCCGCTCAGCGCAGTCCCCGTCCGGAGACCGCGTCCGCAAATCGCCGCGAATTCGGACAGAACGGCGAGGGCGAGAAAGTCCCACGGGCCACGACGTCGACCCGTCCCGGCCCACCGCACCGCCGGGGACCGTCGCGTCGCTGCACGTCACGGACGCGCCGAAGCCGGCACGGTCACCCGTGCCGGCTTCAAGAGCGGCGGAGGCCCGGCGCACCGGGACGAACGTCACTGGATCAGGTCGAACACCTTGAAGATGGGCATGTACATCGCGATGATCATGCCGCCGACGATGACGCCGACCACGGCGATCATCAGCGGTTCGATGAGCGACGTCAGCGCCTCGGTCGTCGCTTCGACCTCCTGGTCGTAGAACTCCGAGATCTTGTGCAGCATCGTGTCGAGCGCACCCGTGTCCTCACCGACGGCCATCATCTGCACGACCATGGGCGGGAAGACGGCGTGATTTGCCAACGGCCCGGACAGGGACTGCCCCGTGCGGACCGATTCCCTGACGTCCTTTGCCGCACGTTCGATGACGACGTTGCCGCTCGTCTCACCGACGATGTCGAGTGCCTGGAGAATCGGCACACCGGCATGGATCATCGTGCCGAAGTTGCGCGTGAACCGCGACATCGCGACCTTCTGGAACAGTGGTCCGAAGACCGGCATCTTGAGCTTGAGCGGGTCCACCTTGTCGCGTACGCCCTGGTCGTGCTTGTGCTTGGTCCACCAGAAGAAGAAGACGATGAGCACGACCAGGGTGATCGGCGCCACGATCTTCATCGCGGCCGACATCCACACGAGGATCTGCGTCGGCAGGGGCAGCTGCCCCCCGAGCCCCTCGAACATCGTCTTGAACACGGGCACGATGAACAGCAGCATCGCAGTGGTGGCAAGGATCGCCATGACGAACACCATGACGGGGTAGGTCATCGCGCTCTTGATCTTCGAGCGGAGCTTGACCTCGGCCTCGAAGTTGCTTGCGACCGAGAGCAGCACGGTGTCGAGGAAGCCGCCGACCTCGCCCGCCTTGACCATGTTCACCATGAGGGGCGGGAACGCGTCGGGGTGCTTGCCGAGCGCGAGAGAGAACGAGGCACCGGTCTCGACGTCGGACCTCACCTGGGCGATGATCTTGGCCAGCGCCTTGTTCTCGGTCTGCTCGGCGAGGATCGACAGCGACCTCAGCAGCGACAGGCCCGAGTTGATCATCGTCGCGAGCTGACGCGACATGACGGCCGTGTCCTTGAGCGAGATCCGGTCCGAGAGCCCCGGGATCGAGATCTCCTTGGACAGGCCCGTCGCCGACACCTCGTCGATCGAGACTGGTGCCATGCCCATGGTCCGCAGCCGGCTCGCGACCGCGGCCTGGTTGGGCGCCTCCACCCGGCCCTTGACGAGCTTGCCGGACTTGTCGCGGACCGCGTACTCGAACGTCTTCGTCGCCGTGGCCATCAGCTTGCGCTCCCGAACTTGTTGACACCGAGGGTGACGGCGCCCAGCGGGTCGCCGCCGCTCATCGCTCCGAGCGACGTGCCTCCCCCGCCGTCACCGAGCCGGCCCGTGAGGCGGTTGAAGTCGGCGATGTGGTGGCACTTCTCCGCACCCTGCTCGTACGTGATGCGGCCGATCTTCACGAGCTCGGCGAGGTGCTGGTCCATGGTGTGCATGCCCATCTGGGCACCGGCCTGCATCGCCGAGTAGATCTGGTGCGTCTTGCCCTCGCGGATGAGGTTGCGGATCGCGGGCGTCGCGATCATCACCTCGGTCGCGACGGCACGGCCCGGGCCGTCCGCGCGCTTGGTCAGCGTCTGGCACACGACGCCCTGGATCGCGGTCGCGAGCTGCGTGCGCACCTGTGCCTGCTGGTGCGACGGGAACACGTCGATGATGCGGTCGATCGTCTGCGCTGCGTCCTGCGTGTGCAGCGTCGCGAAGACGAGGTGACCCGTCTCCGCCGCGGTCAGGGCGACGTGGATCGTCTCGAGGTCACGCATCTCGCCGACGAGAATGATGTCGGGGTCCTGCCGCAGCACGTGCTTGAGCGCGTTCGCGAACGAGTGCGTGTCCGCGCCGACCTCGCGCTGGTTGATGAGCGACTTCTTGTGCCGGTGGAGGAACTCGATCGGGTCCTCGACGGTCATGATGTGGTCCGACCGCGTGCGGTTGGCCAGGTCGATGATCGACGCGAGCGTCGTCGACTTCCCCGAGCCCGTCGGTCCCGTCACGAGGACGAGGCCGCGCGGCAGGTTCGCGAAGTTCGCGACGACCGGCGGCACGCCGAGCGCCTCGAGCGGCTTGATCTCGTACGGGATCACGCGGAAGGCGGCGCCGAGCGAGTCGCGCTGCTGGTACATGTTCACGCGGAACCGCGCGACGCCACGTACCGCATAGGCGAAGTCGAGCTCGAGGTTGGCCTCGAAGACCTCGCGCTGCTTCTGCGTGAGGATCGAGTAAAGCGTCCGCTGCACGCTGTCCGGCACCAGAGCCGGGAAGCCCTCGAGGGGCTGGAGGCGGCCGTCGAGGCGCACGTTCGGCGGCGCACCGACGGTGACGTGCAGGTCCGAGGCGCCCATCTCGATCATCTTCTTCAGCGCGCTGTCGAGGTCGAGGTCGCCCTCCCCCGGCAGCTGGGTCATGCCGATGCGCGCGTTGCGCTCACGCGGCTGCGGGCCACGCTGAGCGGGCGGCGACGCGGGCGTCGGGGCCGACGGCGGAGCGGGTGGCCCGGCGACCGGGGTCCGAGCCGCGGCGGGAGCGGGGGCCTGGACCGGTGCTCCTTGCGGCGGCGCGGCGGCCGCGTACGCGGGCGTGGCGGGCTGACCCGCCTGGGCCTGCGGACGCTGGCCGGTCGGTGCCGCCACGTACGACGGCTGCGCGAGCGGCGCCGGCGGGAACGTCACCGCGCCGGGCGGCTGCGGCGCCAGCGACGGCGGGAGCGGCCCGGCGACCGGAGGCACCGGAGGCACCGAGGGGGCGACGGGCGCCGCCGTCACGGAGGGCGCACCCGCGGGCGTACCCGCGTAACCCGGGAACCCTCCCAGCGCCGGGGCACCCGGTGCCGGGGCGCCCTGCGCCTCGACCGCACGCACGTCGCGACGTGTCAGGCCGTGCTCGGCACGTCCACCGTCCTGCTCGGGGTGGAAGGTGTTCACAAGGGCCTCTCTCCTGGGCTGCTGCGCCGGTGCTCCGGCTTCCTATCGACCGCGGGAGCCGCGATCTTGAGTCGAACGGGTCGCGCGGGTCGTCAGGCGACGACGCGCAGGACCTCCTCGATGGACGTGTCGCCGAGGAGGACCTTGGTCCACCCGTCGTCGCGGAGCGTGAGCATCCCCTGCTCGCGGGCCGTCGTGCCGATGTCGGCAGACGACGAGTGGGCGACCGCGTGTCGCTCGATCTCCTCGGTCACGCGCATGACCTCGTGGATCGCCATCCGGCCCTTGTAGCCCGTGCCCGAGCACGTCGAGCAGCCGCCCGGGCGGTAGAGCGTCGGCAGCGGCTCCCCCGGCGCCCACGGGAACCGCGCGGCGACGAGCTCGACCTCGGCGGGCGTGTACGCCTGCTTGCACTTGGCGCACAGGCGGCGCGCGAGGCGCTGCGCGACGACGCAGTCGAGCGCCGACCCGACGAGGAACGGCTCGATCCCCATCTCGACCAGACGCGTCACGGCCGACGGCGCGTCGTTGGTGTGGAGCGTCGAGAGCACGAGGTGACCCGTGAGGGCCGCCTCGATCGCGATCTGCGCGGTCTCGTGGTCACGGATCTCACCGAGCAGCACGACGTCGGGGTCGGACCGCAGGATCGACCGCAGGGCACCGGCGAACGTGAGACCCGCCTTGGGGTTGACCTGGACCTGGTTGATGCCGGGCAGCCGGTACTCGACCGGGTCCTCGACCGTGATCACGTTGATCTCGGGCCGCGAGACCGCGTTCAGGGTCGCGTAGAGAGTCGTCGACTTGCCCGAGCCGGTCGGGCCGGTCACGAGGATCATCCCGTAGGGCTTGGTGTACGACTCCTTGTACGTCTCGAGGTTCTCCTCGAGGAACGACAGGTCGCGCAGGTCCAGGCTCGCGGTCGAGTTGTCGAGGATTCGCATGACGACCTTCTCGCCCCACACCGTCGGAAGGGTCGCGACGCGGAGGTCGATCTTGCGGCCGTTGTGCGTGACGGACATGCGGCCGTCCTGCGGCTTGCGCCGCTCGGCGATGTCGATGTCGCTCATGATCTTCAGGCGCGAGATGACGCCGCCCTGGATCTGCTTGGGCGCGCGCTGCATCTCGTGCAGCACGCCGTCGATCCGGTACCGGACGCGCACGTCGGCCTCGGACGGCTCGATGTGGATGTCGGAGGCGCGGTCCTGGATGGCCTGCTGGACGAGGATGTTGACGAACCGGACGATCGGGGCGTCGTCGTCGACGAAGTCACCGACGTTGGTGTCGATCGTCTCGGTGTGCGTCTCCTCGAGGGCGGACGCGAGGTCGTCCATCTCGTCGTCGGCGCGGCAGTACCGGTCGATGGCGGTCGTCAGGTCGTCGTGCGTCGCGACGAGCGTCCGCACGGGCATCCCGGACATCGTGCGGGCGTCGTCGACCGCGAGGACGTTGCCCGGGTCGGCCATCGCGAGCAGCAGGTAGCCGTCCTGGATGCCGACGGGCAGCGCGGTGTAGCGCCGGCACAGGGAGCCGGGCAGGAGCGCGACCGCGGTCCGGTCGACCGGGTACTCGGTCAGCTCGACGAACTCCATGCCGACCTGGTTCGCGAGGGCGCGCACGAGCTGCGCCTCGGTCAGCATCCCGATCTCGACGAGCACACGGCCGAGGGACTCGCCACGCATCGCCTGCTCGTCGAGGGCGGCCATGAGCTGACCCTCGGTCACCAGGCCCTCTTCGAGCAGGATGTCTCCGAGCTGCTTCACAAGGGTCCTTCCGGGTGGGGGGCTCCGGTACGTCCCGGCGCGCACGCGCGACCAGGACCGACGTCCCTCCCTATCGGCACGTCTGCGGTCACCCTGTAGGTGATCGCCGTCGCCGATTCACCCGAGTGCCGCGGCGAGCGCCCTCTCCATCGGCTCACGCGGAGCCGAACGGCCCGTCATGAGGCGGACCTGCTCGGTCGCCTGGTGCAGCAGCATCCGCTCCCCCGTGACGACGACGCCGCCGAGCGCGGCCCACGCCGACCCGAGCGCCGTCGGACGCGGGTCGTACGCGCAGTCGAGGAGCACGCCGTCGAGCGAGCCCTCCGGCACCGCGCCGCGGAGCGCCTCGGCCCACGGGTCGGCGGCGTGCGGTGGGAGCGTCGAGACGACGACGTCCGCCGACCGGAGCGTGGACACGAGCCGCTCGGCCGGCTCGAACGTCACGAAGCGCGGCTCGACGCCCATGCGGTGCGCGGCGCGCATCGTCGACCCGGCACGCCCGACCGAGCGCACCACGACGTCGGCGGTCGTGCAGCCGAGCTGGGCGAGCGCGGCGAGCGTCGACGCCGCCGTCGCGCCCGCGCCGAGGACGACGGCCGTGGCGACGCGGCGCTCCCCCAGTCCCTCGCGCAGCGCCTCGACCACGCCGTGGACGTCGGTGTTGGCGCCCACGAGCACGGGCCGGCGGCCGCGCGTCGGCTGCACGAGGACGGTGTTGACGGCGCCCACGACCTCGGCGAGCGGCTCGACGTGGTCGAGCATCGGGATGACCGTCGTCTTGAGCGGCATCGTCAGGCTGAGTCCCGCCCAGCGCTCGTCGAGGCCGTCGACGACGCCCCGCAGGCCCTCCTCGGTCACGTCGACGGCGTCGTACTGCCACCCCGCCAGGCCGAGCGCCTCGTACGCGGCGCGGTGCAGGACCGGGGACAGCGAGTGCGCGATCGGGTGGCCCAGCACCGCCGCTCGTCGCGGTGCCGGGCCGGTGACGAGCTCGCTCACCCCTGCTCGGCCTCCCACTGGCGCAGGAGCGCGATGTTCTGCTGGTGCTCGGCGAACGTCTCGGCGAACCGCGTCTCGCCCGTGTCGAGGTTGACCGTGACCCAGAAAAGCCACGGGCCGTCGGCAGGAGCGAGCACCGCGTCGATCGCGACGAGGCTCGGCGACGCGATGGGCGTCGGCGGCAGGCCCGCGTACCGGTAGAGGTTGTACGGGGTGTCCGAGTTCGCCGTGTCGTCGCGCGTGAGCTCCGTGCCGGGCTTGTCGAGGCCGTAGGCCACCGCGGCGTCGATGTCGAGCTTCATGTCGATGTCGAGGCGGTTCTGAATCGCGCGCGCGACCTTCGCCTTGTCCTCGGGCGAGCGGGCCTCGCGCTCGACGAGCGACGCGATCGTGAGCACGCGCTGCCGGTCGGCGGCGGCGACGCCCCGCTCGTCGAGCACCTTGACGGTCTCGGCGACCATCGTGGCGATCATCTCGGTCGGTGTCGTGCCCGGCTCGAAGCTGTAGGTGGACGCGAAGAGCCAGCCCTCGTAGTTGCCGCCGGCCTCGGCGGGCAGCCCCGTCGCGGCCGTGTCGGCCATCGCGGTCTGGAACTCCTCGACGGGCACGGTCGTCACCGACGAGAGCCGGTCGAGGATCTGCGTCACCCGCAGGCCCTCGGGGATCGTGACGCGCGTCTGGACGCGGTTGGACGTGTCGAGCAGGGCACCGACCGCCTCCGCGGCAGGCATCCCGAGCATGAGGCGGTACGTGCCGGGCTGGATGCCCGCCGCGTCGGGGTTCGCGGCGAACGCACGCGTGAACGCGGTCTGCGACGCGACGACGCCCGCCTCGGCGAGCACCTGACCCATCTGCCCGCCGGTGGCACCGGACTCGATCGTCACGTCGACGCTGCCGTGGCCGGGACCGGGGAAGTCCTCCGCCTCGGGCTGGCTCCGGCTGTCGCGGAAGTCGTCGAGCATCGGCCCGACGAGCTTCCAGACGGCGAAGCCGCCGCCGATGAGCAGCGCGAACGAGACGACGAGGGCGATGACGCCGCGCCGGCGCCGACGCCGGCGCTCACGCTCGCGGTCCTCGCGGCCACCCCGCCGCGACGCGCGTCGTCCGCCGCCGCCCTGGGGCTCCGGTCGGATCACCTCGTCGAGGAACAGGTCGCTCACTGCGTCGCCTCCGTCGTGACGTCGTGGTCGGTCCCGTGGCTCACCGGACCGCCCCTTCCTCGATCAGCACCCGTCGGCGCGTCGCCCGCGGCCGGCGAACCGTCGACCGGTTCCCCGCACCGCGCCCCCGAGGCCCGCTCCGCGTCGAGCGCGGACTGCAGGATCACCACCGCGGCCGCCTGGTCGACGACCGTCCGGTGACGGCGTCCGGACCTCCCGGACGCGTACAGCGCCTGATGAGCCGTCACCGTGCTCATCCGCTCGTCGACCAGCCGGACCTGCACCGGTGCGACGACCTGCGCCAGCACACCAGCGTACGTGCGGACCGCCTGGCTCGACCAACTCTCCTTGCCCGACAGGTGCCGCGGCAGGCCGACGTAGACGCACGCGACGTCGTACTCGCGCACGACGTCGGCGATCCGCCGCACGTCCGCCGCGCCCGCGTCGACCGGAAGGGGCTCGGCAGCGACCCGGGTCGTGCCGCCGCGCCGCGTGCCGGTCTGGGGTGCGGTCGGTGCCGGCGTGGCGCGGGCCACGGTCTCGACGGGCGTCGCGACGAGCCCGTCGGGGTCGCTCACCGCGAGCCCGATGCGCACCGTCCCGACGTCGACCCCCAGGCGCACGCCACGCTCCACCGTGCCCCCGGGGCCCGTCGGGCCGCCAGGGGTGCTGGGTGCCGTCACCGCGCGCCGACGGTCTCGGCGACGCCCGCGGCGACCGCACGCAGCGCGTCGGGCATCGCGGCCGGGTCGGTTCCGCCGCCCTGCGCGACGTCGTCCTTCCCTCCGCCTCCCCCGCCGAGCGCGGACGCCGCGGCCTTGGCCAGCGTCCCCGCACGCAGACCCAGCTCGCGGGCTGCGGGCGTGAGCGCGACGAGCACGACCGGGCGTCCCTTGGCGACGCCGCCGACGGCGACCGCCGCTGGACCCTCGCCGAAGCGACCGCGCACCTCGAGGCCCAGGGTGCGCAGGTCGTCGGCACCGGCGACCTCGCCGGCGTCGTGCGTGACGACGCGCACGCCGGACACGTCCAGCGCCGACGCGGCGATGTCACCCGCTGCGGCGAGCAGGCGCGCCTGCCGCAGGCCGGCGAGCTCCTTCTCCGCCTCCCGCAGCCGCGCGACCAGGGACGACACGCGCTCGGGGAGCTCCTCGGGGCGCGCCTTGAGCGCGTCGGTCAGCGTCGCGACCAGGGCACGCTCGCGTGCGAGGTGGTGGAACGCCTCGAGCCCCACGAGCGCCTCGACGCGGCGCGAGCCGGAGCCGACCGACGACTCGCCCGTGAGCGCGACGAGGCCGATCTGGCTCGAGTGGTCGACGTGCGTCCCGCCGCACAGCTCGCGCGACCACGGTCCGCCGATCTCGACCACGCGGACCTGCTCGTCGTACGTCTCGCCGAACAGCGCGATCGCACCCCAGGCCTTCGCCTCGGGCAGCGTCATGTACTGCCACTGCACGCCGAGGTCCTGGCGGATCGCGCGGTTCGACACGTCCTCGATCTCGCTGCGGGTCTCGGGCGAGAGCGCCTGGTTCCACGAGAAGTCCAGGCGCAGGTAGCCGGGCTTGTTGTACGAGCCGGACTGCAGCGCGTCCGGGCCGAGCACCTCGCGCAGCGCCGCGTGGACGACGTGCGTGCCCGAGTGCGCCTGACGCGCGCCGAGCCGCCACTCCGGGTCGACCTGCGCGAGCACGTCGGCACCCGCGGCGACCTCGCCCTCGACGACGCGCACGGTGTGCACCACGAGCCCCTTGACGGGGCGCTGGACGTCGACGACCTCGAGCCGGGCGCCGTCAGCGGTGATCATGCCGGCGTCGGACTCCTGGCCGCCCGACTCGGCGTAGAACGGCGTGCGCTCGAGCACGACCTCGACGGTCTCGCCCTCGACCGCGGCCGGCACCGCGACACCCTCCCGGAGCAGGCCGCGGACGGTCGACGGCGTCGTCAGCTCGGTGTAGCCCGTGAACTCGGTCGCCCCGCGGTCGCGCAGCTCGCGGTACGCCGTCGTCGACGCGGCGCCGCCCTTCTTCGCCTTCGCGTCGGCGCGCGCACGCTCACGCTGGGTGCGCATCAGGTCGCGGAAGCCCTGCTCGTCGACCGCCAGCCCCTGCTCGGCCGCCATCTCCAGCGTGAGGTCGATCGGGAAGCCGTACGTGTCGTGGAGCGTGAACGCCTTGTCGCCGGGCAGGACCGTCCCGCCGGAGCCCTTCACCTGCGCCACGGCGGTGTCGAGGATCGTCGTGCCGGACACGAGGGTGCGCCGGAACGCCTCCTCCTCCGCGTACGCGGCGCGCGCGATCCGGTCGAAGTCCGTGACGAGCTCGGGGTAGGAGGCGCCCATCGCGTCGCGCGACACCGGGAGCAGGTGCGGCAGCGCGGGCTCATCGACGCCGAGCAGGCGCATCGCGCGCACGGACCGGCGCAGCAGGCGCCGCAGGACGTAGCCACGACCCTCGTTCGACGGCGTGATGCCGTCGCCGATGAGCATGAGCGACGAGCGGACGTGGTCCGCCACGACGCGCATCCGCACGTCGTCGTCGTGGTTCGCGCCGTAGCGACGGCCCGACATCTCCTGCGCCGCCGTGATCACGGGGAAGACCTCGTCGATCTCGTACATGTTGTCGACGCCCTGGAGCAGGTAGGCGACGCGCTCGAGCCCCATGCCCGTGTCGATGTTCTTCTGCGCGAGGTCGCCGACGATCGTGAACTCCTCCTTGGAGCGCACGTCCTCGATCGCGTACTGCATGAAGACGAGGTTCCAGATCTCCAGGAACCGGTCCTCGTCCACGACGGGTCCGCCGTCGGCGCCGAACTGCGGCCCGCGGTCGATGTAGATCTCCGAGCAGGGCCCCGCCGGGCCGGGCTGGCCCGTGTGCCAGTAGTTGTCCTTCTTGCCGCGCCGCTGGATGCGCTCGTCCGGCAGGCCCGCGATGCGCTTCCAGAGCGTCGCCGCCTCGTCGTCGTCGTGGTAGACGGTCACCCAGACCTTGTCCGGGTCGAACCCGTAGAAGCCCTCGGACGCGGGACCCGTGACGAGCTCCCACGCGTACTCGATCGCCCCGGCCTTGAAGTAGTCGCCGAACGAGAAGTTGCCGTTCATCTGGAAGAACGTGCCGTGGCGGGTCGTCTTGCCGACCTCCTCGATGTCGAGCGTGCGCACGCACTTCTGCACGCTCGTCGCGCGGTTCCACGGGGGGGTCTGCTGCCCGAGCATGTAGGGGATGAACGGCACCATCCCCGCGATCGTGAAGAGCGTCGACGGGTCGGGCGAGACGAGCGACGCGCTCGGCACGACGGCGTGCCCGCGCTGCTCGAAGTAGTCAAGCCAGCGACGTCGGATCTCGGCGGTCCGCATGGTGTCCTCACGGGTCGGGGGCTGGTCGGCCCCGGGTCGGTCGTGCCGCTGGAGGCGGCGTGGGTGCGGCGGTGGCCGCTCAGAAGTCGTAGAGGGGCTCGTCCTCGTCGACGCGAGCCGACGGGCGCGAGGCGGCGGTCGCGGCGGTGGCGGGCGCGTCCCCGGCTGCCGGACGGCGTCGCCGGAAGGCGTGCGGGTCCCCGCCCTCGGGCGTGACGAGCAGCGACGCGACGAGCTCACGCTCGCGGCGCGCGCGGGCCTCCTGGAACCGGGTCAGCGCGCCGTCCACGGCGGCCCCGGTGCGCTCCCCCGCGCCCTCGAGCCGCTCGGCGACACCGGCGGGTGTGTAGCGCCGCGCCGTCCGCTCGAGGCGTCGCACGGCGACGACGGCGGCGGCCGCTCCGACGCCCGCCCAGAAGAGGCGGCGCATCAGCCCCGGACCTTCCCGGCGAGCCCGGCGAGCGCCTCCCGGACGCCGTACGTGAACGCGGCGACCTTGATGAGGGGGCCGCCGACGGTGGCCGACACGAGCGCCGTGAGCGCCGACACGTTCTGGCTGATCTCCGCGGCCGACGTCGTGACGGTGTCGACCTTGACCAGCTGCGCGTTGGTCGTCGCGACGGTCGTCGTCGCCTCGTCCAGCACGGGCACGGTGTGGGCCGTGATGTCCTTCACCGACTGCGTCGCGGCGTCGAGCACGCGCCCCAGCTTGATGAGCGGCAGGGCGAGGAACCCGACGAGCGCGACGAACGCGATCGCGGCGATCAGGCCGGCGACGTCTCCGAGGGACATCTGAGCACCCTTTCGGCGTGGGGCGGAGGACGGTCGAACACTACCGGGAGCACGGCCGCGGCCCGCCGACGCGTGGTCGGGTCCGAGGGACCGTCCTGCCGGTCCGCGGAGGTGTCCGGGTGCAGGAACGCCCCGCAGCCGACGTGTGCGTGGCTGCGGGGCGTCCCGGGGCGGGTCAGCGCGAGTAGTACTCGACGACGAGCTGGACCTCGCAGGTCACGGGGACCTCGGCGCGCTTCGGGCGACGCGTGAGGACCGCGCTCAGCTTCTCGAGCTGGACGTCCAGGTAGCCCGGGACGGCCGGCAGGACGTCACGGTGGGCACCGGCGGCGGCGACCCGGAACTGGTCGCTCGTCTGGCTGCGCGGCTTGATCTGGAGCGTCTGGCCCGGCTTCACCTGGAAGGAGGGGCGGTCGACGATCTTGCCGTCCACGAGGATGTGGCGGTGCACGACGACCTGGCGCGCCTGGAGGATCGTGCGGGCGAAGCCGGCACGCAGCACCAGGGCGTCGAGGCGCGTCTCGAGGTTCTCGACGAGCGCCTCACCGGTCAGGCCGGGGGTCTTGCGGGCGTCCTCGAAGGCGCGGGCGAGCTGCTTCTCGCGGAGGCCGTACTGGGCGCGCAGACGCTGCTTCTCGCGCAGACGGACGGCGTAGTCGGACTCGGTGCGACGGCGCGCACGACCGTGCTCACCGGGCGGGTAGGGCCGCTTCTCGAAGTGCTTGACGGCCTTGGGCGTCAGGGCCAGGCCCAGGGCGCGGGAGAGGCGCACCTGGCGGCGCGAACGGGTCACAGAGGACACGCGGTTTCTTCCTGTTCTGTCGTGGCACGCCCGCGACGGCTGACTGCCGGCGGGTGTGGGACCGACCATCGTGCTGCGGCTGAGGTCCCCAGGGTGGTCGTCCGTGAGCGGACAACCCCACGATCCTACACGGGTCGGGCCGTCCCCCGGCCGCGCGGGCCGACCACCACCGTGCGGGGGCCGGGCCGCGCCGTCGCCGGGCTGCGCCCGGCCCGCACGAGCGCGCACGACCGCGCACGAGCGCGCACCGCCGAGGCTCCCCATCCGCCGCCGCGGCTCGGTCCTCACCCGCCGCGCAGGATCTGACGGATCCTCGCGAGCCTCGTCGAGATCTCCCGCTCCTGGCCGCGGTCGGACGGCTCGTAGTACACCGTGCCCGCGAGCTCGTCGGGTGCGTACTGCTGCGTGGCGACCGCGTGCGGCGCGTCGTGCGCGTACCGGTAGCCCGCCCCGTGACCGATCCGCTGCGCACCGGAGTAGTGCGCGTCGCGCAGGTGCGCCGGCACGGGGCCCGCTCGGCCGGCGCGCACGTCGGCGATCGCCGCGTCGACCGCCCGGTACGCCGCGTTCGACTTGGGCGCGGTCGCGACGTGCACGACCGCCTCGGCGAGGATGATCCGCGCCTCGGGCATCCCGATGAGCGCGACCGCCTGGGCCGCGGCGACCGCGGTCTGCAGCGCCGTCGGGTCCGCCATGCCGACCTCCTCGGCCGCCGCGATGACGACGCGTCGCGCGATGAAGCGCGGGTCCTCCCCCGCGACCACCATGCGGGCCAGGTAGTGCAGCGCGGCGTCGACGTCCGAGCCGCGCATCGACTTGATGAACGCGCTGGTCACGTCGTAGTGCTGGTCGCCCGCCCGGTCGTACCGGACCGCGGCGACGTCGACGGCGCGCTCGACGGCCGCGAGATCCACCGAAGGCGGCGCGTCGACCTCCTCGGCGGCGGCCGCCTCCAGCGAGGCGCCCGCCGCGGCCTCGAGGATCGTGAGCGCCTTGCGTGCGTCCCCGCCGGACAGCCGCAGGAGGTGGTCCTCGGCGTCGGGCTCGAGGACGACGCTGGCGGCCAGGCCCCGCGGGTCCTCGACCGCGCGGCGCACGAGGAGGCGCACGTCGTCGTCGTCGAGCGGCCTGAGCGTGAGCAGGAGCGACCGGGACAGCAGCGGCGAGTTCACCGAGAAGCTCGGGTTCTCGGTGGTCGCCGCGACGAGCGTGACCCACCGGTTCTCGACCCCCGGCAGCAGCGCGTCCTGCTGCGTCGTCGAGAACCGGTGCACCTCGTCGATGAAGAGCACGGTCTCGCCGCCACCGGTCGCGAGCCGTCGTCGCGCGTCCGTCACGACCGCACGCACGTCCTTGACGCCCGACGTCACGCCCGACAGCTCGACGAACCGTCGCCCCGAGGTCAGCGCGACGAGGTACGCGAGCGTCGTCTTCCCCGTACCGGGCGGACCCCACAGGACCACCGACGACGGCACCGCGCGTCCGGCCGCGCCCTCGGGCTCGACGAGGCGCCGCAGGGGCGAGCCGGGTGCGAGCAGGTGCGACTGCCCCGCGACCTCGGCGAGCGTCCGCGGCCGCATCCGGACGGCGAGCGGAGCGCCCTCCTCGACCGCGGGCAGCCCCTCGGCCGTCGAGGTCGTCGCGTCGAACAGGTCCATGACCGGCGAGCCTACGCACGTGGACCGACAGCCGGGCCCGAGCGCACGGCCGACGCCGGCGCCGGGGCGCGCGCCCGCGCGGCGACACCGTGCCGGGCCGGGTCGTGCGAGTCCGCCACGGCCGGGCGCGACCCGGTCGCGCGTGCGGCGCGGCCGCGGCACCTGCGAGGATGCACGTCGTGTTCGACTCCCTGGGTCGCCTCGCGGCTCGCACGCCCCGGACCGCGATCGCCGTGTGGGTCGTCGTCACCGTCGCGTGCTTCGGGCTCGCCGTCGTCGGGCTGGGCGGCGAGACGCTCTTCGAGCGGCTCTCGACCGGCGCACCGGCCGTGCCCGGCTCGGAGAGCACGCGCGCCGACGAGATCGTCGCCGACAACGCGACCGGCGGACCGTCGCTGAGCCTGGTCGTCGAGGGCGTTCCGGTGGAGACCGAGGGGCTCGCGGAGCCGCTCGCCGACGCGCGCGCGGAGCTCGCGGCGGTCGACGGCGTCGAGCTCGTCATCGACCCGTTCGCGCTGCCCGAGGGCCCGACGAGCCCCGCCGCCGCACCCCTGGTCGCCGAGGGCGCCGACGGCTTCCTGGTCGTGGTCGAGCTCGCCGCCGACCTCGAGGAGGACACCGAGGACGCCGCGCTCGAGGAGGTCGAGGCGCTCCTGCGCGACGTGCCGGCGTCGCTGCGCGACGTCGCCCCCGACGCGACGGGCCAGGTGGGCGGCACGTCCCTGATCGTCGAGGAGATCACCGAGCAGGTCGAGGAGGACCTGCGCACCGGGGAGACCGTCGCGCTGCCCGTCGCGCTCCTGGTCATGGTGCTGGTCTTCGGCGGCTTCCTCGCCGCGTCGATGCCCATGGCAGGAGCCGTCGCCTCGATCGCCGCCGGCCTGGGCGCGGTGTACGCACTCACGAACGTGCTCGACCTCGACTCGTCGGTCGTCAACGTCGTCACGCTGCTCGGGCTGGGGCTGTCGATCGACTACGGCCTGCTCATCGTGTCGCGGTACCGCGAGGAGCTGCACCTGCTCGTCGACGACGACGACTCCGCACCCCACCGCCGGCGCCGTCACGACCCCGTGGTCGAGACCGCCCTGCGCCGCACCCTCAGCACGGCGGGTCGCACCGTCGCGTTCAGCGCCGTCACGGTCGCGATCTCGATCAGCGGTCTCATCGTCTTCCGACCCGACATCCTCCGCGGCTTCGGTGCGGCGGGGGTGTCCGTGGTGCTGGTCGCCGTCGCGACCGCGCTGACGCTCGTGCCCGCGCTCCTGCGCCTCACGGGCCGTCGCCTGATCGCGCCGGGCCTGCTCGCACGCGTCCCCGGGCTGCGCGCGGTCCTCGCGCGCACGGGCGACGTCGCCTCGGAGGAAGGTCTCTTCTCGCGCCTGGCCGGGCGGGTGCAGCAGCACCCCTGGTGGGTCCTCGCCGGCTCGCTCGCGGTGCTCGCGCTGCTGGCCGTCCCGGTGGCGCACATGGAACTGCGCAACTCCGCGATCGAGCTCCTGCCCGCGGGCAGCGACCAGCGGACCTACGTCGCGACCATCGCTGCCGAGTACCCGGCGTCGGAGGCACCCGCGATCCAGGTCGTCGCACGGACGTCCGCCGAGGAGCTGACCGCCTGGTCCCAGGAGGTGGCGGAGCTCGACGACGTCGTCGCGGTCGACCCGGCCGCACCGCTCGGCGACTACGCGGTGCTCGGCGTGCGACCCGACACCGAGGACGCCGGGGGCGCCGTCGCGAGGGACGTCGTGCAGGCGGTGCGTGACCTCGAGGCACCGTTCCCCACCTGGGTCACCGGGCAGGCCGCGAACCAGATCGACTTCGTCGACGCCCTGGTCGACCGCGCTCCGCTCGCGGTCGGCATCGTCGTCCTCGCGACCTTCGTGCTGCTGTTCCTCATGACCGGCTCCGTCGTCATCCCGCTCAAGGCGCTGCTGACCAACGCGGTGTCGCTCGCGGCGTCGCTCGGCGTCCTGGTCTGGGGGTTCCAGGACGGCCACCTCGAGGGGCTGCTCGGCTTCGCGTCCACGGGCGGGATCGAGACCTACGTCGTCGCGCTCATCGTGGCGTTCGGCTTCGGCCTCGCGATGGACTACGAGGTCTTCCTGCTGTCCCGCATCAAGGAGCTGTACGACGGCGGCGCGTCCAACGACGACTCGGTGCGCCTGGGTCTGCAGCGCTCGGGCCGGATCATCACATCGGCCGCCGTCATCATCGTCGTGGTCTTCGCGGGCTTCATCTTCGGCGAGCTGCTCGTGATCAAGGAGGTCGGCTTCGCGCTCGCCGTCGCGGTCGTCATCGACGCGAGCCTGGTCCGGATGCTCCTCGTGCCCGCCACCATGACGCTCCTGGGCCGCTACAACTGGTGGGCCCCGGGTCCGCTCCGGCGCGTGCACGAGCGGTTCGCCATCACGCACTGAGGATCCAGCCGCCGCCACGGGCGGTGGCGCGGGGCCCTCAACCGACCGGGCGGCGCGACGCGAACTCGTGCCGCAGCCGGAACCCGTGCCGCAGGTACACGCGACGGGCCGGCTGGTTGTCGGCGTACATGCCGAGGCTGACCATCGGCTCGCCGACCTCGGGCCTGACGGCGAGGCAGTCGGCGACCGTCGCGGCGAGCACCGCCCCCGCGAGCCCACGGCCACGGTGGTCGGGGTCGACGCCGAGCGAGACGAGGTGCGGCGAGAGACCCGGCCCGAGCGTCACCGCTCCGGCGACGGCGACGAGCCGCCCGTCATGGCGGGCTCCCCACCAGCCGAGCAGGCGCTCGTCGTCGGGCGGTGTGCTCGCCGTCGGGTGCGCGCGGCCGAGGCACGCGGCGACCGCCGCGGTCGTGCCAGGCGTGAGCGGGAGCCGCTCCGCCCGCGAGCGGTCCGTGCCGACGAGCGGCGCGTCGGTCCAGAACCAGTCCCAGTGCGACGCACCGTCGGCGAGCCCGAGCCCCGTCCGGTCGTCGGGGCCCAGGAGCTCCCACGCGCCGCGAGTCAGCGTCGCGAAGCGGACGCCGACCATCAGCCCGGGTTCTCGCCCGACCGCGGCGGCGAGCGGGGCGAGCGCAGCGGGTGCCCCGAGCCCGATGAGGCCGCGGTCGCGGCCCCGCTGCTCGACGACGACCGCGAGGGCGTCGTCGGACGCGAAGCCGCCCAGGACCGCGCCGGCACCGAGCTCACCGAGCAGGTACGGCTCGGTGCACCACGGCCCCGGGAGGTCGACGACCGGCCCGGGGCCCAGCGGCGACCCGCTCACCTCGCGGCGGCGGCCTCTCCCTGCGCGGCACCGGTCGTGACCGGCTCCGCCTGCGCCGTGGCGCCACGCGGCTCGGGTGCGGCGTCGACGCCCGCCTCCTTGCGCTGCTGCGCGCTGATCGGCGCGGGAGCCCCCGTCAGGGGGTCGAAGCCGCCACCGGACTTGGGGAACGCGATGACCTCACGGATCGACTCCGACCGCGTGAGAAGCGCGACGATCCGGTCCCAGCCGAAGGCGATGCCGCCGTGGGGCGGCGCGCCGAACTGGAACGCGTCGAGCAGGAAGCCGAACTTCTCCTGCGCCTCCTCGGGTCCGATGCCCATGACCTCGAACACGCGCTGCTGCACGTCGCGGCGGTGGATACGGATCGAGCCGCCGCCGATCTCGTTGCCGTTGCACACGATGTCGTAGGCGTACGCGAGCGCGTTGCCCGGGTCCTCCTCGAACCGGTCGACCCAGTCGGGCGTCGGTGACGTGAAGGCGTGGTGGACCGCGGTCCACGACCCCGACCCGACCGCGACGTCGTCGTCCTCGCCCGTGGGCTTGAACAGCGGTGCGTCGACGACCCACACGAACGACCACTGGTCCTCGTCGACGAGCCCGCCCCGGCGCCCGATCTCCAGGCGCGCGGCGCCGAGGAGCGCACGCGCCTCGGACGGCTTGCCGGCCGCGAAGAAGACCGCGTCACCGGGCGACGCGCCGACCGCGGCGACCAGCCCGGCGCGCTCCTCCTCGGAGATGTTCTTGGCGACGGGCCCGCCCAGCTCGCCGTCGGCGCCCACCGTGACGTACGCCAGGCCCTTCGCGCCGCGCTGCTTGGCCCACTCCTGCCAGGCGTCGAAGCCACGGCGCGGCGTGGAGGCGCCGCCCGGCTGCACGACCGCGCCGACGTAGGGCGCCTGGAAGACGCGGAACGGCGTGCTCGCGAAGAACTCGGTCAGCTCGACGAGCTCGAGCCCGAAGCGCAGGTCGGGCTTGTCGGTCCCGTAGCGGGCCATGGCGTCGGCGTACGTCATGCGCGGGATCGGCGTCGGGATCGTGTACCCGATGAGCTCCCAGAGCGCGACGAGCACCTCCTCGCCCACGGCGATGACGTCGTCCTGCTCGACGAAGCTCATCTCGACGTCGAGCTGGGTGAACTCGGGCTGCCGGTCCGCGCGGAAGTCCTCGTCCCGGTAGCAGCGCGCGATCTGGTAGTAGCGCTCCATGCCGGCGACCATGAGCAGCTGCTTGAAGAGCTGCGGCGACTGCGGCAGGGCGTACCAGGAGCCCGGCGACAGGCGCGCCGGCACGACGAAGTCCCGCGCGCCCTCGGGCGTGGACCGCGTGAGCGTCGGCGTCTCGACCTCGACGAACTCGTGCGCGTCGAGCACGCGGCGCGCGGCGGCGTTCGCGCGGGCCCGCAGGCGCAGCGCGGCGGCGGGGCGCGGACGGCGCAGGTCGAGGTAGCGGTGCTGGAGGCGGGCCTCCTCGCCGACGTGCTCGTCGAGCGCGGAGGAGACCTGGAACGGCAGGGGCGCGGCCTCGTTGAGCACCGTGACGGACTCGGCCGTCACCTCGACCTCGCCCGTGGCGAGGTTGCTGTTCTCGTTCCCCTCGGGGCGACGACCGACCGGCCCGGTCACCTGGAGCACGTACTCGTTGCGCAGGCCGTGCGCGACGGCCTCGTCCCGGATGACGACCTGGGCGATGCCCGACGCGTCGCGCAGGTCGATGAACGCCACCCCGCCGTGGTCCCGACGCCGGTCGACCCACCCCGTGAGCGTGACGGTCTGGCCGATGTGCTCGGCTCGCAGCGAGCCGGCGGTGTGGGTGCGGAGCACGGAGGGTCCTTCCGGGCGGGTCGGGGAGAAGGGCACCGGTCGCGTCGGCGCCCCGCCGAGTGTAGTCGGGGCGACGACGCCGGGACGCGCGTCCTGGACGAGACTGGAGCCCGCCCACGACGACGAGGAGACCCCGTGCCCCGGAAGATCGCCACCACCGACCGCGTCACGCGCGACGAGCTCGTCGCGTTCCTGCGCCCGCGCCACCACGCCGTCCTCGCGACGCGGCGACGCGACGGCTCACCGCAGATGTCCCCCGTCACGTGCGGGGTGGACGACCAGGGACGGGTGGTCGTCTCGACGTACCCCGACCGCGCGAAAGCGGTGAACGCCCGGCGCGACCCGCGCGTGAGCCTGTGCGTCGTCTCGGACGAGTGGGACCCGTGGGTCCAGGTCGACGGCGTCGCGGAGGTCATCGACCTGCCCGGGTCGGTCGAGCCGCTCGTCGACTACTACCGCAGCATCGCGGGCGAGCACCCCGACTGGGACGAGTACCGCCGCGCGATGGTCGACCAGGGCAAGTCGCTCATCCGCGTCACGATCGAGTCGTGGGGGCCCGTCGCGACGGGCGGCTTCCCCGCGCGGCTCGCGGACGGCTGAGCCCCGCCGACGACGCGCGCCGCACGAGTCGTGCCCGCGCGTCGTCGTCCGGGCGTCGTCGTCCGGGTCCCCCCCGGATCCGTCCCCCGTGCGCGCCGCGGCAGCCCGACGCAGGATGGGGGCATGACCGAGACACCGGGGACCCACGAGCGCGACGACGACACGACCGAGGCACCCAACCCCGAGTCCGGGGTGGGCGTGGGCGCAGGTGAGCCCAGCACGTTCGAGCCCGAGGAGGACCCGGGGTCGGTCGACCCCGACGCCTGACCGGTCGGACCACCGTCAGAACAGCGTCGGCTGCGGCCCCAACCCGGACGCGACCGCCACGTCGTCGTCGCGGACCGGGGTGCGCCACGGCCGTGGCGGGGCGAAGCCGTGGCGGCGCCGCAGCTCCTCGACGCGACCCCGCAGCCACGACGCGTACTCCGTGCTGACGTACGCTCCTCGGCCGTAGAGCCGCCGGTACCGCCCGACGAGCGCAGGGTGCTCGCGGCCGAGCCACTGCAGGTACCACGGCTTGACGGCGCCGCGCAGGTGCAGCGGCATCACCGTGACCTCGCTCGCTCCCGCGTCCGCGAGCTCGCCGAGGAGAGCGTCGAGCGCGTCGTCCGAGTCCGTGAGCCACGGCAGCACGGGGGCGACCAGGACCGTGCACTCGAGGCCGGCCGCCCGGACCGCCCTGATCAGCCCCAGACGTGCACGGGGGTCGGGCGTGCCGGGCTCGACCGACGCCTGCAGCGCCGGGTCGAGCACCGCGAGGGAGACCGCGACCGACACCGGGACCCGGTGGGCCGCCTCCGTCAGGATCGGCAGGTCACGACGCAGCAGCGGGCCCTTGGTCAGGATCGACAGAGGCGTCCCCGAGGCGGCGAGCGCCCCGATGATCCCCGGCATGAGGGCGTAGCGCCCCTCGGCCCGCTGGTAGGGATCGGTGTTCGTGCCGAGCGCGACGTGCTCTCGTCGCCACGACCGTCGGGCGAGCTCGGCCGCGAGCACCTCGACGACGTTCGTCTTCACGACGATCTGCGTCTCGAAGTCCCGTCCCGCGTCGAGGTCGAGGTACTCGTGCGTGGGCCGTGCGAAGCAGTAGGTGCACGCGTGGAGACACCCGCGCATCGGGTTCACCGTCCACCGGAACGGCATCCTCGACGCCTCCGGGACGCGGTTGAGGGCACTCTTCGCGGCGACCTCGTGGAACGTCACGCCCGCGAACTCCGGCGTGCGCACGCTGCGCACGAGCCCCTGGAGGTTCAGGCCGGGTAGCGCCCGCTCCTCCGACGAGCCGATCAGCTGGCCGTCCCACCGCATGACGCCAGTCGAACACGTGTTCGACCGGTGGTCAAGCCGCGCGCGAGCCCGCGGGCGGGTCGCTCAGCGCCGGAGGTACGGGTTCGTCCGCAGCTCGTCGGCCATCGTGGACGCGGGTCCGTGGCCGGGGAGCACGGCGACGGCGCCCGGCAGGTCCGCCAGCCGTGCGAGGGACGCCGCCATCAGCGATGCGTCGCCACCGGGCAGGTCCGTCCGCCCGATCGTGCCCGCGAACAGCACGTCCCCCGTGAGGGCCGCGCGAGGTGCTCCGCCGTCGTCGACGAGGTACACGGTCGAGCCCTCGGTGTGACCCGGGCAGTGCACGGCACGCAGCGGGAGCCGGTCCAGCCCGTCGACGGGCAGCGACCCGTCCGCGCGGACCAGCACGACGTCCGTCGGCTCCTCGTACGGTCCGGCGACGGTCGTCCCGAGGGGCTCGAGCTGACCCCCCAGCGGACCGAGCGACCCGAACGGGTCGGCGAGCCGGTAGGCGTCCGCCTCGTGCACGACGACGGGCACCCCCCAGGCGCGCGAGAGCTGCCCGGCGGACCACGTGTGGTCGACGTGGCCGTGCGTCACGAGGACGGCCCGGGGCACGAGCCGGTCGTCGTGCACGGCGGCCAGGAGCTGGTCGACCGCACCTGCGCCCGGGTCGACGACGACGCACGACGCGTCGTCGCCGTGCAGGAGGTAGCAGTTGGTGCCCAGCAGGGGGGCGACGACGGTGCGGATCATCACGCCGCGACGATAGCCCGGGGGCACGCCCGACCCGACAGGGCGTCGCCGCTGCCCACCCGCCTAGACTGTGCGAGGCCCGGCGCAGTGGTGCGCCGTGCCGGCACGGCCCCAGGCCCGCAGGAGGTGACCCCGCATGCTCCCGTCCGAGACGCCGCACCTGGCGTCGGCGCACGGCAGCGCCCCGCGCCGGTCGCCGTCGCGGGTCCCCCGGACCCGTCGCCGCCGTCGCATCGCGGGCGCCCACCGTGCGCCCGCGTTGGTGACCCTCGTCCCGGCCGGGCCGCGCTGCGGTCCGGGTGCACCGGGCACGAGCCGTCAGACTCCCCCGCGAGTCGCCATCGAAGGAGCGCAGACCCCGTGAGCCACGACGAGCCCCAGGTCGAGGAGCAGACCGTCGACCAGCCCGACACCGACGCCGTCGCCCCTCCGGACGCCGAGACGGTCGCGCGCGCCGACTCCCCCGCCCCGGAGGCGCCGTCCGAGGAGGGCGCGCCCGCCGACGCCCCGTCGGACGACGCGGTGCCTGCCGCACCCGCGGACGACGCCGCACCGGCCGAGGACACCGCACCTGCCGAGGACGCCGTGCCTGCCGAGGACGCCGCACCTGCCGACGACGCCGTGCCTGCCGCACCCGCGGACGACGCCGCACCGGCCGAGGACACCGCGCCGGCCGAGGACACCGCACCTGCCGAGGACGCCGCGTCGACGGATGACGCCACGCCGCAGGCCGCCGAGGAGCAGCCGGCCACGCAGGAGGACGCCACGCCGGTCGTGACCGACGAGTCGACGGCCTCCGCGCCGACGCCGCGCCCGACCCCCGGCAGCGTCCCGCGCCCGGCACCGCGTGCGGTCCCGCGCCCGCCGGCCGGGAACCGCCCCGCGACGCCAGCGGCCGCCGCACCCGTCACCCCCGCGCCGCCCGCGCTGTCGCCCGCCGAGAGCGCCGAGGCGGCGCGCTGGGGCCGCGTCGACGACGACGGCACCGTGTGGGTCCGTGAGGCCTCCGGCGAGCGCGTGGTCGGCCAGTACCCCGACGCCGACCCCGGCGACGCGCTCGCGTTCTACGTCCGTCGGTACGCCGACCTCCACGCCAAGGTCGTGCTGTTCGAGGCCCGGCTGTCGGCGACCGACCTCGCGGTCAAGGAGATCGACTCGACCCTCGCGCACCTGACCGAGGAGCTCGCGGAGCCCGCCGCCGTCGGCGACCTCCAGGGTCTGCGCGACCGGCTCGACGCACTCCGGTCCGTCGCCGCGGAGCGTCGGGCCGCGGCCGAGGCCGAGCGCGCCGCGGCGCGTCAGGCGGCCGTGGAGCAGCGCACCGCGATCGTCGAGGCTGCTGAGAAGATCGCCGCGACCGACCCGGAGCGCATGCAGTGGCGCCCGGCGGGCGAGCAGCTCCGCACGCTGCTCGACCAGTGGAAGGAGGCGCAGCGCCACGGGCCGCGCCTCGACCGCGGCACCGAGGACTCGCTCTGGAAGCGCTTCAGCCACGCCCGGTCGTCGTTCGACCGCGAGCGTCGCCGCTGGTTCTCCGAGCTCGAGAAGCGCAACAGCTCCGCGAAGGCCGAGAAGGAGCAGCTCGTCGCCGAGGCCGAGCGCCTCTCGACGAGCACCGAGTGGGGTGCGACGTCGGCCGCGTACCGCGAGCTCATGACCCGCTGGAAGAGCGCGGGGCGTGCGAGCCGCAAGGACGACGACGCGCTGTGGGCCCGCTTCCGCTCGGCGCAGGACGTCTTCTTCGCCGCGCGTGACGCGAGCCAGCGGCAGACCGACGAGGAGTTCGGCGCGAACCTCCAGGTCAAGCTCGGCCTGCTCGAGGAGGCCGAGCGCCTGGTCCCCGTGCGCGACCTCGCGGCCGCGAAGTCCGCGCTCCGCGACATCCAGGAGCGCTGGGAGCAGGCCGGCAAGGTGCCGCGCGGCGACGTGCAGCGCGTCGAGGGACGCCTGCGCGCCGTCGAGCAGGCCGTCCGCGACGCCGACCAGGCCCAGTGGCAGCGGACCAACCCCGAGACGCGTGCGCGCGCCGAGGGTGCCGCCGCGCAGCTGGTCGCGGCGATCCGCTCGCTCGAGGAGGACCTGGCTCGCGCCGAGGCGAGCGGCGACGCGCGTCGCGTCGCCGAGGCACGGGCGGCGCTCGACGCGCGCCGGTCGTGGCTCGAGCAGGTCGAGCGTGCCGCCCAGGAGGCGCGCGGCTGACGTCCGCCAGCGTGACGGGAGGGGGCTACCCGGACGGGTGGCCCCCTCCCGTGCTGACGGGCGCGCCGCGCTGCGGGGTGCTGCCGATCAGGTCGGGAAATCGGCGGGCTCGGCCGCTCGGGTCCCCGTGATCCGGTAGACGTCGTACACGCCGTCGACCTTGCGGACCGCGGCGAGGACGGAGCTGAGGTGTGTCGGCTCCGCCATCTCGAAGACGAACCGCGAGATCGCGACGCGGTCGCGGGACGTCGAGACGCTCGCCGAGAGGATGTTGACGTGGTGGTCCGAGAGGACGCGGGTCACGTCCGACAGGAGCCGGCTGCGGTCCAGCGCCTCGACCTGGATCTGCACGAGGAACAGCGTGTTCGCGCCGACGTCCCACTCGACCTCGACCATGCGCTCCGGCTGGGCCCGCAGGGACGCGACGTTGTCGCAGTCCGCACGGTGCACGCTCACGCCGAAGCCACGGGTGACGAACCCGATGATCGAGTCCCCCGGGACCGGCGTGCAGCACTTCGCGAGCTTCGCCCACACGTCGCTGACACCCTTGACCACGACGCCCGCGTCGCCCGCGCGCAGACGGCGTGAGGTGCGGGCGCCGGGCCGCGCGACCTCCGCGACGTCCTCCTCGGTGCCCTCCTCGCCACCCATCGCGTGCACGAGGCGCTGCACGACCGTCGCCGCCGACACCTGCCCCTCACCGACGGCGGCGTAGAGCGCCGACACGTCGCCGTAGCGCATCTCGTCGGCGAGGCCGACCAGGGACTCGTGCGAGAGCAGCCGCTGGATCGGGAGGTTCTGCTTGCGCATCGCCTTGGCGATCGCGTCCTTGCCGTGCTCGATCGCCTCCTCGCGGCGCTCCTTCGAGAACCACTGCCGGATCTTGTTGCGCGCACGCGGGCTCTTGACGAACGTCATCCAGTCCCGGCTGGGCCCGGCCGTCTCCGACTTGGAGGTGAGCACGTCGACGACGTCACCGTTGTCGAGCGTGCTGTCGAGCGGGACGAGCCGGCCGTTGACGCGCGCACCCATCGTGCGGTGGCCGACCTCGGTGTGGACCGCGTAGGCGAAGTCGACGGGCGTCGACCCCGCGGGCAGCGCCATGACGTCGCCCTTCGGTGTGAAGACGAAGACCTCGGCGCCGCCGATCTCGAACCGCAGCGACTCGAGGAACTCGGTCGGGTCGGCGGTCTCGCGCTGCCAGTCGACGAGCTGGCGCAGCCACGCCATGTCGCTGCCCGCGTCGACCGCCGCACCGCCCCCCTGCTTGGCGGTCTCCTTGTACTTCCAGTGCGCGGCGACGCCGTACTCGGCGCGACGGTGCATGTCGTGCGTCCGGATCTGGATCTCGACGGGCTTGCCACCCGGGCCGATGACCGTCGTGTGCAGCGACTGGTACATGTTGAACTTCGGCATCGCGATGTAGTCCTTGAACCGCCCCGGCACGGGGTTCCACCGCGCGTGGAGCGAGCCCAGGGCGCCGTAGCAGTCTCGGACCGAGTCGACGAGGACCCGCACGCCCACCAGGTCGTAGATCTCCGCGAAGTCCCGGCCGCGGACGATCATCTTCTGGTAGATCGAGTAGTAGTGCTTGGGGCGCCCCGTGACGGTCGCCCGGATCTTCGCCGCACGCAGGTCGGCCATGACCTGCTCGCGGACGACCGAGAGGTACTCGTCGCGTGCCGGCGCGCGCTCGGCCACGAGGTGCACGATCTCCTCGTAGACCTTCGGGTAGAGCGTCGCGAACGAGAGGTCCTCGAGCTCCCACTTGATGGTGTTCATCCCGAGGCGGTGGGCGAGCGGCGCGTAGATCTCCAGCGTCTCGCGTGCCTTCTTCTCGGCCGACGCCGCGGGGACGAACTTCCACGTCCGGGCGTTGTGGAGACGGTCGGCGAGCTTGATGACGAGCACGCGGATGTCGCGCGACATCGCGACGACCATCTTGCGGACCGTCTCGGCCTGCGCCGCCGCGCCGTAGGTCACCTTGTCGAGCTTCGTCACGCCGTCGACCAGCATCGCGACCTCGGCGCCGAAGTCGCGCCTCAGGTCGTCGAGCGAGTACTCGGTGTCCTCGACCGTGTCGTGCAGCAGCGCCGCGGCGAGCGTCGGCGGCGTCATCCCGAGGTCGGCCAGGATCGTGGCGACGGCGACCGGGTGCGTGATGTACGGGTCGCCGGAGCGGCGCAGCTGCCCGCGATGGGCCTTCTCCGCCACCGCGTACGCCCGCTCGAGCACCGAGAGGTCGGCCTTCGGGTGGTTGGCGCGGACCGCGAGCAGCAGCGGCTCGACCGCCGGCGAAGCGGAGGAGCCACGCGTGCCGAGCCGGGCGAGCCGCGAGCGGACCTTGTGACCGGCCGCGCCGAGGTCGCTCGACCGGCGCGGGGCCGGTGCGGTCCCGGAGCTCACCGCGGACGTCGCGTCGGCCGCCTGGGAACCCACCCCCGCGCCGGACGGGTCGGGCGCGGAGGTCCCGGGCGCCGAGGCGCCGGGCGTGGCCGTGCCGGGACCGGGGCGTGCCGCGTCGGCCATGGTCACCTCCCGTCAGGGTCCGGAGCACACCAGTCTAGGTCCGCCTCCCGCACAGCCCGGACCTGGGAAGGCGCGCACCGCCCCGTCAGTACGAGAGCAGGGCGTCGAAGGGACGGCCCGCGAGCCGTGACCGTCCCTCGAGGTACGTGAGCTCCATCAGGAAGCTCACGCCGACGACCTCGGCGCCGGCCTGCTCGAGCAGCTCGATCGTCGCCGCTGCCGTCCCGCCCGTCGCGAGCACGTCGTCGACGACGAGGATCCGCGCGCCCGGCCAGACCGTGTCCGCGTGGACCTCGAGCACCGCGCTGCCGTACTCGAGGTCGTAGGCGCCCGCGACGGTCTCGCGCGGGAGCTTGCCGGCCTTGCGCGCGGGGATGAACCCCGCGCTCAGCGTCGTCGCGACCGGGGCCCCCAGGATGAAGCCCCGGGCCTCCATCCCGACCACCAGGTCGACGGGTCCGTGCGCCCCACCGGCGATGTGGTCGACGACGGCGCGGAACGTCGGCCCGTCCGCGAGCAACGGGGTGATGTCCTTGAAGACGACCCCCGGCTCCGGGTAGTCGGGGACGTCGTGCACGAGCGCGGCAGCGCGACGGCGCAGCTCCTCGAGCTCAGGCGTCACGGTGCTCACGAACGACCTCCCGGTCCGGACGGACGAGACTGCGGACGACGACGGCGCGGCTGGGCCCGCGTCCCGAGGTGCTGCCCGGGCACCAGCGCGCCGACGCGCACCGACCCGGTCGAGGGACCCGTCTCGGCCACGGCGACAGCGGCCTCGCGACGACGGCGCACCTCGGCCTCGTGCGCCGCGCTGCGCGGGTCACGCTGCTTGAGCCAGGCCAGGAGCGGCGTCGCGACGAAGATCGAGGAGAAGGTGCCGACGACGATCCCGATGAACAGCGCGAGGGCGATGTCCCGCAACGTGCCGGCACCGAGCAGGAACGCACCGATGAACAGGATCGACGCCACGGGCAGGACCGCGACGACGGACGTGTTGATCGAGCGGACCAGCGTCTGGTTGACCGCGAGGTTGGCGAGCTCGCCGTACGTGTAGCGGTGCTGCTCCCCCACGCGTTCGGTGTTCTCGCGCACCTTGTCGAAGACGACGACGGTGTCGTACAGCGAGTACCCGAGGATGGTGAGGAACCCGATCACCGTGGCGGGGGTGACCTCCCAGCCGACCAGCGCGTACAGCCCGACGGTGATGACGACGTCGTGCAGCAGCGCGACGATCGAGGCCACGGCCATGCGCCAGTCGCGGAAGTACATCGTCATCGTGAGCGCGACGAGGCCGAGGAAGATCACGAGCGCGCGCAGCGCCTTGCTCGTGACGTCCTGACCCCACGTGGGGCCGACCGTCGAGTAGCTCACGGCCGCCTCGTCGACGTCGTACGCCGCCGCGAGACCCGTGCGCACCTCGGCGATCTCGTCGTCGTCGAGCGGGAGCGTCTGGACGCGCACCGAGTCGCCGCCGAGGACCGACACGCGCGGCACCTCCTCGGTGACGACGCGCTCGACGGCGTCCACGGCGGGCTGCTGCGTCGCCTCGGTCACGCCCTCGACGACGAGCTCGGTCCCGCCTCGGAACTCGATGCCGCCGTTCAGCCCCCTGCCGAGCAGCGCGACGATCGTGAGCAGGAGGATCACCGCGCTCGCGGTGAACCACCGGCGCCGGCGTCCGACGATGTCGTACGACCGACGGCCGGCGTACAGGTCGTTGCCCCACTGGGCCATGCGGCTGGGCATCAGGCGTCCTTCCGCTCGTCGTGGGACGACCCGCTCGAGCTCGAGGACGCGCGGCGCTCCGCCGCGCGCCGCTCGGCGATCGTCGTGCGTCGCTCCTCGGCCCCGACCGGGACGGCAGGGGGCCGCGGGACCTCGCCCTCAGGAGGCGCGGACCGGGCGCCAGACCGCTCGCCGGCCCGGGCGACCCCGCCCCGCCCCGTGTAGCGCGTCCGCGCCTGCAGCAGGCGGGGGTCGAGCCCGGACAGCGCGTGCCCGGACGAGAAGAAGCGCGTGCGGGCGAGGAGCGCCATGACCGGGTGCGTGAACAGGAACACCACGAGCAGGTCGACGAGCGTCGTGAGCCCCAGCGTGAACGCGAAGCCACGCACGCCGCCGACGGCGAGCACGTACAGCACGACGGCGGCGAGGAAGCTGACCGCGTCCGACGCGAGGATCGTGCGCCGGGCTCGCGCCCAGCCGACCTCGACCGACGCCGCCAGCGGCCGGCCGTCGCGCAGCTCGTCCTTGATGCGCTCGAAGTAGACGATGAACGAGTCGGCGGTGATGCCGATCGCGACGATGAGGCCCGCGACGCCCGCGAGGCTCAGCCGGTAGCCGTAGGTCCACGAGAGCACGGCGATCACGCCGTACGCGACGGCCCCGGCGATGACGAGCGAGGCGATCGTCAGCAGCCCGAGCGCCCGGTACTGGACGAGCGAGTAGAGCCCGACCAGCAGCAGGCCGATGGCGCCCGCGAGGATGCCGCGCTGGAGCTGCTCGGTGCCGAGGGTCGCGGACACCTGCTGCTCGCTCTGCACCTCGAAGGTCAGCGGGAGCGCACCGAAGCTCAGCTGCCGTGCGAGCGTGCCGGCCGACTCGCGGTCGAACGTCCCGGAGATCTCCGCCTGGCCGTTCGTGATCGGGTCGTTCACCGACGGGGCGGAGATCACCAGCCCGTCGAGGACCATCGCGAACTGGTCGCGCGGCGACTCGAGCGACGAGAGCCGCGTGGTCACCTCGCGGAACAGGCGGCCGCCCTCCCCGTCGAACTCGAGGTTCACGACCCAGTCGTTCGTGACGGCGCCGGTCGAGCTGACCCGCAGCCCCGACTCGGCGCGCTCGACGTCGTCGCCACGCACCTCGACCGGGCCGAGGACGTACTTGGCGAAGCCGTTCTCGTCGCACGCGACGACCGCCGCGTCCGGGTCGCCGACGAGCGCCGAGCCGCCCGTGAGGTTCTCCGGGAGCGTGCAGTCGTACGCGTCGAACTCCGCCTGGAGCTCGGGCGTGATCCACGCGAGGTCACTCGGATCGGCGGGCTCGACCGGGGACGCCTCGGCGGCGGGCTCCTCGGCGGCGGGGTCCTCGGCGACGGGCTCCTCAGCAGCGGGCTCCTCAGCAGCGGGCTCCTCGGCAGCGGGCTCCTCGGTCCCGGCTGCGTCGTCGGCACCCTCCTCGGCCTCGGGAACCGCCGTCGGGCCGCTCACCGCGAGGACCGGGCGGAAGAGCATCTGCGCCGACTCGCGCACGAGCTCGAGCGTCTCGGGGCTCGGCTGGCCCGGCAGCGCGACGACGATGTTGCGCCCGCCCTGGCTGGTGATCTCGGCCTCGGCGACGCCCGACGCGTCGACACGCTGGCGGATGATCTCGATCGTCTGCTCGATCGTGTCGTCCGTGACCTCCTCGTCGCCGTCGGCGACCGGGGTCAGGATGATCTGCGTGCCGCCTTCGAGGTCGAGCGCGAGGGCGGGCGTCAGCGACGCGTCGGACCACCGGTTGCCGGCGAGCAGCGCCCCGAAGAGCCCGACCAGGACGACGAGCAGGGTCACCAGCGAGCGGACCGGGCGACGACGCCGGGGAGGTGTGGCCAAGGTTCAGTCTCTCTCTGTGGTGGCCGACCTCGGGTCGGCCGGCTCACGGACGAGCCGCAGCGTCAGCGCGGGCCCTCGTCGTCACGTCGACGCTCGTCGACGTCGTCGGGTGCGACGAGCGACGACGCGTCGTCCGGGACCTGGAGCTCGTCGTCGCCGTCGTCCTCGACCGCGCCGTCGTCCTCGGGCTCGTCGGTCGGGACGGCCTTGGCGATCGCCGCGTGGACCCACCGCGTCGTCACGCCGGGGGCGATCTCGAGCTCGACCGCGTCGTCGTGGACCGCGACCACGGTGCCCAGGAGGCCGCTCGCCGTCATGACTCGCTGACCGGGGCCGAGGTTGGACCGGAAGGAGGCGGCCTCGCGCTGCATCTTCCGGGTACGGCCGGTCATGAGCCAGAGCAGCGCCAGCGCGACCGCGAGCGGGAGCAGGAATTCCATGGTGTCTCTCGTCCTTGTCGATGGGACCGCGCGAAGTCTAGGTGACCTCACCCCGCTGCCCAACGTGCCGCCGCGGTGACGGGTTCCAGCGGAGGACCCTACTCCTGCCTCGCCGACGCCGGGCGGGACCGATGGCGCAGCCGGCGGGGCACGGCCGGCCATCAGCCGAACAGCGTCGGCGCGTTCTCCGGGGGACGCATGCGCAGGTGCTGCCACGTGCGCGTGGTCGCCACGCGGCCGCGGGGCGTCCGCCCCATCAGCCCCTCGCGGACCAGGAAGGGCTCGGCGACCGTCTCGACCGTCTCGGGCTCCTCACCGACCGCGACGGCCAGCGTCGTCAGCCCGACGGGCCCCCCGCCGAACCGCACGCACAGCGCCTGCAGGACGGCGCGGTCGAGCCGGTCGAGCCCCAGCTCGTCCACCTCGTACACCTCGAGCGCGGCGCGCGCCGCCGCCCGGTCGAGCGTGCCGTCGCCGCGGACCTCGGCCCAGTCCCGGACCCGTCGCAGGAGACGGTTCGCGATGCGCGGCGTGCCGCGCGACCGCCGCGCGATCTCGACGGCGGCCGGCCGGTGCAGGTCGAGCCCGAGCAGCCGGGCGGAGCGCGTGAGCACCTGCTCGAGCTCGTCGTCGTCGTAGAACTCGAGGTGGCCCGTGAAGCCGAAGCGGTCCCGCAGCGGTGCCGGGAGGAGCCCCGCACGCGTCGTCGCGCCCACGACGGTGAACGGCGGCAGCGTGAGGCCGATCGCGTTCGCCCCCGCTCCCTTGCCCACGACGACGTCGACCCGGAAGTCCTCCATGGCGACGTAGAGCAGCTCCTCGGCGGGCCGCGCGATGCGATGGATCTCGTCGAGGAACAGCACCTCGCCCTCCTCGAGCGACGAGAGCACCGCCGCGAGGTCGCCCGCGTGCTGGATCGCCGGGCCCGACGTGACCCGGACGGTCGTGCCGAGCTCCGCCGCGATGATCATCGCGAGGGTCGTCTTGCCGAGGCCCGGCGGACCCGAGAGCAGCACGTGGTCGGGTGCGCGCCCACGCGCGACCGCCGCCTCGAGCACGAGGCCCAGCTGCTCGCGCACGACCCGCTGGCCGACGAACTCCTCGAGGCGCTTGGGCCGCAGCGCCGCCTCGGCAGCGCGCTCCGCGTCCTCGGCCCCTGCGGACACGAGCCGGTCGAGGTCCTCAGCCACGCGCGCCACCGAGCACGCGCAGGGCACCGCGGAGCACCGCCGCCACGTCGGCGGCCTCGACCGCGACCTCGGTCGGCACGACGCGCGCGACCGCGTCCTCGGCCGCGCGCACGTTCCACCCGAGGCCGACGAGCGCCTCGACGACCTGCCCCCGCTGGTCGCCCGCCGCGGCCGACGCCTGCGCGCCACCCGTGGTCACGGGCGCGGGTGCGCCGAGCCGGTCGGCGAGCTCGAGCACGATGCGCTGGGCCCCCTTGCGCCCGATGCCCGGGACGCGCTGGAGGGCCGCGAGGTCCTCGTCGGCCACGGCACGGCGCAGCGCGTCGGGCGTGTGCACGGCCAGCATCGCGAGTGCGAGCCGCGGGCCGACGCCGCTCACGGTCTGCACCGTCTCGAACACGTCGCGCTCGTCGTCGTCCGCGAAGGCGTACAGCGTGAGGGAGTCCTCCCGGACCACGAGGGTCGAGGAGAGGCGGGCCTCGTCGCCGACCCGGAGGCCCGCGAGCGTCGTCGGGGTCGCGTACGCGAGCAGACCCACCCCCCCGACCTCCACGACGACGGCGTCGAGTCGGACGGACGCGACGCGTCCGCGCAGGCTCGCGATCACACGCACTCCTCAGGGCTCGGGCGGCGGCTCGTGACGGTGCGGACGCGAGCGCGTCCGAACACCTGTACGACGCAGCACGCTAGCAGCGACCGCCGTCAGCGGCCGGGACGACGCGCTGCCGCCTCGGCCATCGCCCATGCCTGCTGGGCCGAGGTCCGCGCCGCGCGGTGGGGGGTCACCACGCCGCCGTCGGCGCCGGGCGCGATGCCGACCGACGGACGCCACAGGTGGCAGATGCCCAGGGCGAGCGCGTCGGCGGCGTCCGCAGGCCCGGGGACCGCCTCGAGCCCGAGGATGCGCGCCACCATCAGCTGGACCTGGGGCTTGGCCGCCCGGCCGTTGCCCGTGACGGCGGCCTTGACCTCGCTGGGCGTGTGCAGGGCGACCGGGATGCCGCGACGCGCGGCGGCGACCATGACGACGCCCGAGACCTGGGCGGTCCCCATGACCGTGCGGACGTTGTGCTGCGCGAACACGCGCTCGACGGCCACGCCGTCAGGACGGTGCTCGTCCAGCCAGCGCTCGACCTCGGCGCCGATCGTGAGCAGCCGGTGCGCGGGGTCCGCGTCGGGCGCCGACCGTGCGACGCCGACGCCGACGAGCGACACGCGGCGACCGGGTGCGGAGTCGACGACGCCGAGGCCGCACCGGGTCAGGCCGGGGTCCACGCCCAGAACACGCACCGCACGAGTCTGTCAGGACGGCGACGTGCCACCGGGCAGGACGCGCCGCGGCGCACGACGCGCCGCCGGGTCAGTCCTCCTCGTCGAGCTCCCGCATGACCTCGTCCGACGCGTCGAAGTTCGCGAAGACGTTCTGGACGTCGTCGCTGTCCTCGAGGGCGTCGATCAGCTTGAGGATCTTGCGTGCGCCCTCGACGTCGACCTCGACCTGGGTGGCCGGCACGAACTGCGCCTCCGCCGAGTCGTAGTCGATGCCCGCGTCCTGCAGGGCCGTGCGCACCGCGACCACGTCGGTCGCCTCGCTCATGACCTCGAACGCCTCGCCGAGGTCGTTGACCTCCTCGGCGCCCGCGTCCAGGACCGCGCCCAGGACGTCGTCCTCCGTGAGCCCGTCGGTCTTCGGCACGACGACGACGCCGCGACGCGAGAAGAGGTAGGAGACCGAGCCGGGGTCCGCCATCGTCCCGCCGTTGCGCGTGAAGGCCACGCGCACGTCGCTCGCCGCGCGGTTGCGGTTGTCGGTGAGGCACTCGACGAGGACCGCGACACCGCCGGGGCCGTAGCCCTCGTACATGATCGTCTGGTAGTCGGCGCCCCCGGCCTCCTGGCCGGAGCCGCGCTTGACCGCACGGTCGATGTTGTCGTTCGGGACCGAGGACTTCTTGGCCTTCTGGATCGCGTCGAACAGCGTCGGGTTGCCCGCCGGGTCACCGCCGCCGACGCGGGCCGCCACCTCGATGTTCTTGATGAGCTTGGCGAAGAGCTTGCCCCGACGCGCGTCGATGACGGCCTTCTTGTGCTTGGTGGTGGCCCACTTGGAGTGACCCGACATTCAACGAACCCCTCAACCGCGGTCGGAGACGATCTGGACGAACAGGCGGTGCAGCCTCAGGTCCCCCGTGATCTCGGGGTGGAAGGACGTCGCGACGACGTCGCGCTCGCGCACCGCGACGATCCTACCGGCGGCCTCCCCCGACGGGACGCGCGCGAGCACCTGCGTGCCGGGGCCCACCTCCTCGACCCACGGCGCCCGGATGAAGACCGCGTGCACCGGCCGGTCGGCGCTGTCCGGGACGCCCTCGACGACGAGGTCCGTCTCGAACGAGTCGACCTGCCGCCCGAAGGCGTTGCGTCGCACCGTGATGTCGAGCCCGCCGATCGTCCGCTGGCCCTCGATCCCGCCCGCGATGCGGTCGGCCAGGAGGATCATGCCCGCGCACGAGCCGTAGGCCGGCAGGCCGGCGCGCACCGCGTCCTGGAGCGGCTCGAAGAGCTCGAACGCGCGCAGCAGCTTGTCCATCGTCGTGGACTCGCCGCCCGGGACGACGATGCCGTCGACGGCCTCGAGCTCGCGCGCGCGGCGCACAGGGACGGCACGCGCGCCCGACTCCTCGAGCGCGGCCACGTGCTCCCGCACGTCGCCCTGGAGCGCGAGCACGCCGACGGTCACAGGTCTGGTCACGGCGGGCGAGTCTACGGGGCGAGCCGTCCGTCAGTGCCCGTCAGGGAGCCGCCTGGCGACCCCGTCCCAGCCGTCGAGCAGGTCGCGGACGACCCCGACCAGCCCCGCCGGGAACACCTCCTCGCGCACGTCCGCGAGGTCGTCCAGGTCCCACCAGCGCACCTCGTCCATGAAAGCGCGCTCGACCTCGGTCCACCCCGCATGGTGCACGGCGTCCGGGCGCTCGACCCGCGCGAGGAAGAACTCCTCGTCCTGACGCACGGTCCGGCGCCAGAAGTCGAAGACCGCGCGACGCCGCAGGACCGGACCGACGAGCGACTCGGGGTCGATCACGAGGCCCGTCTCCTCGAGGAGCTCACGGGCCGCGGCCTCGCGCGCCGACTCACCGGCGTCGATCCCGCCCCCGACCGTGAACCACCACGTGCGCTCGGGGCGGTCGACGTCGTGCCCGCGGGCGAGCAGCACCCGGTCGGCCTCGTCGAGCAGGATGACCCGCGCACCGCGCCGGAAGGGCACGCCGTCGTCACCGACGACCCAGTCGGGACCGAGCTCCCACGGAGCCCCGTCCCCCGCGGCCTCCCCGTCGGCGGCCGAGGTCACCAGCCGCGCTCGGCGAGCCGGTGCGGCTCGGGGACCTCCTCGACGTTGATCCCCACCATCGCCTCGCCGAGGCCGCGCGAGACCTTGGCGATGACGTCGGGGTCGTCGTAGAAGGTCGTCGCCTTGACGATCGCCGCGGCGCGCTCGGCAGGGTTCCCCGACTTGAAGATCCCCGAGCCGACGAACACGCCCTCGGCACCGAGCTGCATCATCATCGCCGCGTCGGCGGGCGTCGCGATGCCGCCCGCGGTGAACAGGACGACGGGGAGCTTGCCGGTCGCGGCGACCTCCTTGACGAGCTCGTGCGGCGCCTGCAGCTCCTTCGCCGCGACGTAGAGCTCGTCCTCGGGCAGCGACGTCAGCCGGCGGAGGTCCTGGCGGATGCGTCGCATGTGCGTCGTCGCGTTCGAGACGTCGCCCGTGCCCGCCTCACCCTTCGAGCGGATCATGGCGGCGCCCTCGGTGATCCGGCGCAGGGCCTCACCGAGGTTCGTCGCACCGCACACGAAGGGGACGGTGAAGCGCCACTTGTCGATGTGGTGCTCGTAGTCGGCCGGGGTGAGGACCTCGGACTCGTCGACGTAGTCGACCCCGAGGGACTGGAGCACCTGCGCCTCGACGAAGTGGCCGATGCGCGCCTTCGCCATCACGGGGATCGAGACCGCCGAGATGATGCCGTCGACCAGGTCCGGGTCGCTCATGCGCGCGACGCCGCCCTGGGCGCGGATGTCGGCCGGCACGCGCTCGAGCGCCATCACGGCGACGGCGCCGGCGTCCTCGGCGATGCGAGCCTGCTCGGGCGTGACGACGTCCATGATCACGCCGCCCTTGAGCATCTCGGCCATGCCGCGCTTGACCTTGGCGGTCCCGATGACGTTCTGGGTGTTCTCGGTGCTCACGTCAGTCCTTGTCTCGGCGGGTGGTCGCGGTGGGCGGTGACACCCGGTTCGCGTCGAGGGGGCCGCGCGGAGTCGTCGCGCAGCGGCACCCCCATCGTAGTCCTCGGGCGGTGACGCGACGGACGCCGCTAGCGCAGGCGGACGAGGTCGCGGCGCAGCCGGGACAGCTCGACCAGCAGCGCCGCCTCGTCCTGCCGGGCCACCCACAACCGGTCGCGACCGGTCGCGGCGCGCTGCCGCTGGTGCGCGAGACGTGACGCGGCCGTCTGGAACGCCCGCATCGCCCGCCGGCCCGACGGCCCGCCGCTGCGCCCGGCCCACCGCCGTGCGGTGCGACGGAGCCGCAGCGACGCCAGCATCTGCACCTCGTGCGGCGCGAACCACCCCGCCGCGGCGTACTCGGCGAGGCGCGTGCGGACGACGACCGCCTCGCGGTGCCGCAGCCACACGACCAGTGCGACCGTGCCGAGGAACAGCGGGACCTGCACGACGACGTAGAGCACGAGGAAGCCCATGCCGTCGCCGAGGCTCGCGCTGCCGTTCCAGAGCGCGTGCAGCAGCATCGCGACGACGAGGCCGAGCGGGAAGGCACCCACCCACGCCGCGCGCCCGCGGCGCACCGAGAGCCCGAGGGCGAGGCCCACCGCCGCGGTGAACAGGACGTGGGCGAACGGGGACATCACGGCGCGCAGCACGAACACGACCGCGACGCCGCCGTCGTCGCCGAGGACGGCGGCCTCACCGACCGCCTGCCCGAAGTAGAGGACGTTCTCGACGAACGCGAAGCCCGCCGCGACCGTCGCCGCGTACACCACACCGTCGACCGGCCCGTCGACGTAGCGCCTCCACACGAGGAAGAGGACGAGCACGCCGAGCCCCTTGATGCCCTCCTCGACGACGGGCGCCACGAAGGTCGCCGTCCAGGCCCCTGCCCGCAGCTCGTCGACCCCGGCGGCCAGCAGCACGGTCTGGGCGGTCGTGTTCGCGACGAGCGCGACGAGGACCGACACCGACGCACCCCAGCCGAACGCGACGGCGAGCGCCTGCCACGGCTCCGGCTCCCACCGGTCGACCCAGAGCACCGCGGCGAGCACGCCGACGAGCGGGACGAGCGCGAGCGCGACCGCGGCCGGGAACGCGGGCGGTCCGACGAGCATGCCGACCGTCCCGACGGCCCCGAGCCCGAGGACCCCGAGCAGGACCACGACGACGACCGCCCCCGCTCCAGGGCGCACCCGGGGCGGGACGAGCGGCGTGGGCACCGACGACGGCACGGGCGTCGTCGGCCCTCCGGGAAGGCTCATGCGGCGTGACCGGGACGCGGGAGGCCGTCGGGCCAGCCGTCGTCGATCTCGACCGTGCGAGGCATCGGGGCGTGCCCGTGCAGGCGCAGGAGACGCACCAGCGCGGTGTGCCGCATGCGCTGCGCCTGCGCGACCGCCTCGTTGTGGAAGCGGCGTGCGAGCTCGACCCGGTACCAGGCGGCGGCGAGGGCCTCGAGCAGCTCGGCCCCCAGCGGCTCCTCAAGGATCGCCGCGACCTCGGACGGGTCGTCGAGGGCCGTCCGCAGCGTGCGGGACAGCTCGCTCTCCGCGGACTCGCGCTCCGCCGCGCCCGCGGGTGCGTGGGACGCCTCCCCGGGTGACGGCGCGTCGGGACCGGGACCGACGCGTCGTGCCTCCGCGGCGAGGTCGGGCACGAGCGCGATCAGGTCCGAGGCCCCGTGCCCGCCGACGGCCAGGGCCGACCACGCGGCGTCGGCGACGAGCACCGAGCTCACCGGGTCGAGCACGCCGGTCGCGGCGATCTCCGCCGCCACGGACGCCCGCCGCACGAGCTGGTTCTCGAGCGCCGAGCGCGACGCCCCGACCTTCCGGTGCAGCCGGTCCAGCCGTGTCGCCGCGACCCAGACCGACCACACGAGCACGAGCACGACGACGAGCGCGACGAACGCGACCTCGGACCACGTCACGACGCACCCCGCAGGCCGGTCCAGAGCGAGCGGACGGACCGCGGGTCCTCGGCGACGGCGCCGTCGGCCCCGGCGAGCACCATCTCGTACACCGTGAGCACCTGCTGCGTCACCGTCGACCAGTCGTACCGGCGCACGACGCGCGACGCGTGCTCGGTGACCTCGCGGCGCAGCGCGGCGTCACCGAGCACGCGCACGAGCGTCGCGGCGAGGTCGGCCGGGTCACCCCTGCGGAAGAGGACGCCGGCCCGTCCCTCGTCGAGCACGCGGCGGAACGCACCGAGGTCGCTCGCGACCACCGCCGCGCCGGCGCTCATCGCCTCCACGAGCACGATGCCGAAGCTCTCGCCGCCGGTCTGCGGCGCGACGTAGGCGTCGACCGAGCTGAGCAGCGACGCCTTCTCCTCGTCGGAGATCCCGCCCAGGAACTCGACCGAGCGTGCGTGCTCGCCGAGCGTCTCGCGCGCCTCGGCCTCGCCGGCGTCGCCGCGGCCCGCGACGAGGAACCGCGCGCCCGGGAATGCCGCGAGCACCTCCGGGATCGCCCCGGTCAGGACCGGCAGGCCCTTGCGCGGCTCGTCGAGCCTGCCCAGGAACGCGACCGTGGGCGCGTCGGGCGTGCCCGTCCACCGGGCGTCCGGCCGAGCACGCACGAACTCGTCGACGTACACCCCGTTCGGGATGACGACCGCGTCGCCGCCCATGTGCTCGACCAGGGTTCGGCGGGCGTCCTCGGAGACGGCGATGCGGGCCGAGATCTTCTCGAGGCTCGACCGCACCACGGGGTACGCCATCTGGAGCGCTCGCGAGCGGATCAGCGCGGTGTGGAAGGTCGCGACGACGGGACCCTGCGCGATCCACAGCGCGAGCATCCCGAGGCTCGGCGTCACCGGCTCGTGCAGGTGCAGGACGTCGAACTGCCCGTTCGTGACCCAGCGCCGCACCCGCGCCGCGCTCAGCGGGCCGAAGGTCATGCGGGCGACGGCCCCGTTGTACCGGACGGGGACGGCCCGGCCCGCGGGCGTCATGTTGTCCGGCACGGGCGTGTCGTCGTCAGCGGGCGCGAGGACCGAGACGGTGTGCCCGTGCCCCTCCAGCGCGCGCGCGAGGTCCCGCACGTGGAACTGCACCCCGCCGGGCACGTCGAAGGAGTAGGGGCACACGATGCCGATGCGCAGCGGCCGGTCGCTCACGGCGTCACCTCGTCCGCGACGCCGCCGGGGCGTCCACCAGGGCCGCCGGTGCCCTGCTCGGGACCACGACGGGCCGCGGCGTCGCCGGCGGCCCGCACCGCGGCGTACCGCTCGGGGTCGAGGTCGGCGACGAAGACGCGCTGCAGCATGTGCCAGTGCGTCGGGTCGCGGGCGATCTCGGCGCCGAGGACGTCCACCCAGCCCTGGGTCAGCGCCGCGACCCGCTCCGCGCGGGGCGTCCCGGGGACCACCTCGACGGGGAGGAACCGGATGACGATCCCCCAGCGCGCGCCCGCCGCGCGCCGACGCGCTCCCCGCAGCCGCTCGTGCTGGATCGACGTCGCCATGAGCGGCGCGCCCGTCGTGACGGCGAGTGCGGCCGGCCCGGCGGCGACGCGCGCGCGCTCACCGAGCAGCTCGACCTCGACGCCGGAGGCCGTCAGGTCGCGGTCGGCGAGCAGGGGGACGACGACACCTCCCGCCCGGACGGTCCGGACGAGCTCCCGGAACACCTCGCCGCCGCGGTCGAGCGGGAGGATGCGCAGGCCGATGCCCTCGCGCAGCGCGAGGAACTCGTCGAAGACCTCGGCAGGCTCGAGGCGTTCAGCGACGGTGGTCACGGGTCCGAGCGCCCGCGTGGCCCACGCGCCCGCGAGGTCCCAGTTGCCCTGGTGCGCGAGCGCGAGCACGACCGAGCCGCCCTCGGCGAGCACGGCCCGGACGGCGTCGTCACCCTCGACGCGCACGCGGGCCTCGACGCGGTCCCACGCGAGCCCGGGGAGCGTGAACGCCTCGGCGTAGTACCGCATGTACGTGCGCATGCCCCGCCGCGCGAGACGTCGCAGCTCACGGGGTGACGCGTCGGGCCGGGCGCGGCGCAGGTTCTGCTCGAGGCGCCGCACACCGCTCCCGCGCAGCAGCGTCGCGGCCTCGGCCCCGGCGGCCAGCGCCGCCCGGACCACCGGCTCCGGCAGCCGACCCGCGAGGCGCCAGGCGGAGACGAAGAGGCGCGAGCCGTCGACCGTCATGCCGGACCACCGCCCGACGCCGCCGCCAGCGCCTGCCGGCGCACGACCGCCATCCGCTGCACGACCGTCACGAGCGACGCGAGCGCGAGGAGGCCCAGCACCACGGTGAGCAGACCCGCGGGCGCACCGAGCCCCACGACGAACGTCGACAGCAGCACGGCGAGGAGGCGGTCGGCACGTTCGGCGATCCCGACGTCCGCTCGCATGCCGAGCCCCTCGGCGCGCGCCCGCGCGTACGGGACGATCGAGCCGAGGACCAGCGCGGCCAGCGCGAGCGCGGCGCCGACCTGGTCGTCCCCGCGGCCCGCGAGGTAGACGACGAGGCCCGCGAAGATCGCACCGTCGCCGAACCGGTCGAGGGTCGAGTCGAGGAACGCGCCCCACGGGCTCACGCGCCCGGACCGGCGCGCCATCGTGCCGTCGAGCAGGTCGGTGAGCGCGAACACCGTGATGACCAGGGGCCCGGCCACGAGGTGGCCGAGCGGGAGCAGGACGAGCGCCGCGACGACGACGCCGACCGTGCCGGCGACCGTGACGGCGTCCGGGTGGATCCCCGCGCGCAGGAGCGCGTCGGCCGTGGGGTCGACCACGCGCGCCACGACGGAGCGGAGCCTTCTCATCACCTGCCGGTCAGCCCTTCCGGTCCGTGGGCCAGGCGTCGGCGAGGCGGCGGCGCGTGTCGGCCAGGAACTCGGGCATGGCCTTGGTGCGGCCGACGATCGGCAGGAAGTTGCTGTCGCCCGCCCACCGCGGCACGACGTGCTGGTGGAGGTGCGCGGCGATGCCCGCGCCCGCGACCGCACCCTGGTTCATGCCGAGGTTGAAGCCCTGCGGCCCCATGACGGCGCGCAGCACGTGCATCGTCGTCCGGGTCAGGTCCGCGACCTCGACCGTCTCGGCGTGCGTGAGCTCCGTGTAGTCGGCCACGTGCCGGAACGGCACGACCATCGCGTGGCCGGAGTTGTACGGGTAGAGGTTGAGCACCACGAAGGCGTCCGTCCCGCGCGCGACGACGAGCGCCTCGGCGTCGTCGGACGAGGCGCCCGCGCGGCAGAACGGGCACGCGTCCGACCCGTCGTCGGCCGGCTTGTCCTGGCCGCCGATGTACGCCATGCGGTGCGGCGTCCAGAGCCGGCCGAAGCCGTCGGGGACGCCCGCGAGGTCGCCGGCCGGCACGGTCGTCGGGACGCCGGCCGCGCCGGGGACGTCGGCGGTCGGGTCGTCGGGCACGGTCACACCTGGGCCCGCGTCCGGACCGCCTCCACGATCCGGCGGACGGCCTCGTCCACGGGCACGCCGTTGTCCTGCCGGCCGTCGCGGTACCGGAACGACACGGCGTCGGCCGCGACGTCCTCTCCCCCGGCGATGAGCACGAACGGGACCTTCTGGGTGCTCGCGGTGCGGATCTTCTTGCCGAACCGGTCGTCCGACAGGTCGACCTCCGCCCGCACGCCCTCGGCGCGCAGGCGGTCGACCACTGCGAGCAGGTGGTCGTTGAAGGGCTCGGCGACGGGCACCGCGAGGACCTGCACGGGCGCGAGCCACGCGGGGAAGGCCCCCGCGTAGTGCTCGGTGAGCACCGCGAAGAACCGCTCGATCGAGCCGAACAGCGCGCGGTGGATCATCACGGGACGCTGGCGCGAGCCGTCGGGCGCCGTGTACTCGAGGTCGAACAGCTCGGGCAGGTTGAAGTCGAGCTGGATCGTCGACATCTGCCACGTCCGGCCGATCGCGTCCTTGGCCTGGACCGAGATCTTGGGGCCGTAGAACGCCGCACCGCCCGGGTCGGGCACGAGGTCCAGCCCGGACGCCGTGGCGACCTCCTCGAGCGTGCGGGTCGCCTCCTCCCACACCTCGTCGGCACCGACCGACTTCTCGGGGTTCCGGGTCGACAGCTCGAGGTAGAAGTCGGTCAGGCCGTAGTCCTTGAGCAGCTCGAGGACGAAGGTCAGCAGGCTCGCGAGCTCGTCGCGCATCTGCTCGCGCGTGCAGTAGATGTGCGCGTCGTCCTGCGTGAAGCCGCGCGCCCGGGTCATGCCGTGCACGACGCCGGACTTCTCGTACCGGTACACCGTGCCGAACTCGAACAGGCGCAGCGGCAGCTCACGGTACGAGCGACCCCGGGACCGGTACACGAGGTTGTGCATCGGGCAGTTCATCGGCTTGAGGTAGTAGTCCTGCCCCGCCCTGCGGACCGTCCCGTCGGCGTCGCGCTCCTCGTCGAGGTGCATCGGGGGGTACATGCCCTCCGAGTACCACGACAGGTGCTGCGAGATCTCGTACAGCCGCGCCTTGGTGATGTGCGGGGTGTTGACGAACGAGTACCCCGCCTCGACGTGCCGCCGGCGCGAGTAGTCCTCCATCTCCATCCGCACGATCCCGCCGCGCGGGTGGAAGACGGCGAGCCCGGAGCCGATCTCCTCGGGGAACGAGAAGAGGTCGAGCTCGTTGCCGAGCCGACGGTGGTCGCGCCGCTCCGCCTCGGCGAGTCGCTCGAGGTGCGCCTTGAGCTCGTCCTTGCTCGGCCACGCGGTGCCGTACACGCGCTGCAGCTGCGGGTTCTTCTCGCTGCCCCGCCAGTAGGCGGCGGCCGAGCGCATGAGCTGGAAGCCGTTGCCGATGAGCCTGGTGCTGGGCAGGTGCGGCCCGCGGCACAGGTCCTGCCAGACGACCTGCTCGGACTCGCGGCCGGCGCCGCGCACGTTCTGGTAGATCGAGAGGCCGCCGAGGCCCACCTCGACCGACGCGCCCTCCGCGGCCTCGTCGGCCGTGCCCTTGAGGCCGATGAGCTCGAGCTTGTACGGCTCGTCGGCGAGCTCGCGCCGCGCCTCCTCCTCGGTCACCTCCCAGCGGCGGAAGGTCTGGCCCTCGCGCACGATGCGCTGCATGACCTTCTCGACCGCCTTGAGGTCCTCGGGCGTGAACGGCGTCTCGACGTCGAAGTCGTAGTAGAAGCCGTCGGTGATCGGCGGGCCGATCCCGAGCCGGGCCGAGGGGTTGATCTCCTGGACGGCCTGCGCGAGCACGTGCGCGGCGGAGTGGCGCAGGACCGCGAGGCCGTCGGGCGAGTCGAGCGTCACGGGTTCGACGACCCCGCCGGCCGGCAGCGTCGCGGTCAGGTCCCGCAGCTCTCCGTCGACACGGACGACGACGACGTCGCGGCGGTCCGCGAACAGGTCGGCACCGGTCGTCCCCTCCGGGACGGTCCGCTCGACGCCCTCGGCTGACAGGGTGATCTCTGGCACGGACTCTCCTCGGTTGGACGGGCCCGACGATGCTACCGGCGCGCCGGCCACCGGCCGGCGCGAAGGACCTCCACGGGGTGGCGCCACGGACGATCGTCCCGGATGGCGGGCACAGCGGGTGAAAAGCGGCTCCTCGCGCGTTGCGCCGGACGGGTGATCCCGTCGCCACGGATCGTGGTGACCGAGGGCGAACGGCTAGCGTCTGCACCTCGATGAGCAGCGCGGATGTCATGGCGCTGAGGGGCCGGGAAGGGTCCCGTGCGGGTGACCCCCGCACGGGGGATCCCCTGGTCAAGATCGGGTGGGCGATACTGGGTTCGAACCAGTGACCTCCTCGGTGTGAACGAGGCGCTCTACCACTGAGCCAATCGCCCTCGCGCCGCGGTCAGCCCGAGGCGCGACGACGATGCTAGCGAATGACAGCCAGATTTCCGAACCTGGCGCAGGAGTCGGTCGAGGGGGGACGATGAGGCTGGTCACCGGACGGAGCCGAGATGCGGAGAGGGGTGACGATGTCCGAGCGAGCGAGCACAGCCTCTGAGGTCGTGCCCATGCACCTGGTCCTGCCGGACGCGAGCGTCCTGCCCATCAGCGCCGAGCTGTCGTTCGACGCGGCGGACCCCTACACGGTCCGCATCGTCTTCACGGGGACCCACTCCACGTCGACCTGGCTCATCGGTCGCGAGCTGCTCGCGCACGGGCTGCTCGCCGACACGGGCTCCCCTGCCGGCACGGGTGACGTGCGCATCTGGCGCGACGAGGACCCGTCCTACCTGCTCGTCGGCCTGAGCGGCGTCGAGGGCGACGCGCTCCTCGCCGGACCGGCGGAGCCGTTCGTCCGGTTCGTCGACGCGACGGTCGCGCTGGTCCCCTTCGGTCAGGAGAGCGACCAGATGGAGGACGAGATCTCGCGCCTCATCGTCACGCTGCTCGACGCCTGAGCCGCGCGACGACGCCCCTCCACCCCGACGGGCGGAGGGGCGTCCTGCTGCCCGGCCGCGTCCTGCCCGGCCGCGCCCTGCCCGGCCCGTGCTCGCCGTCGTCGGCGGGCGCGCGGCTCACGGGTCGACGTCGGCCGCGGCCCGTACCGCGTACAGCCCGGCGACACGCTCGGTGAGCGGACCCACCTCGACGGGCTCGCCGTCGAGCGCGACGACCGGCACGAACGTCCGGACCGAGCCCGAGAGCGCCAGGGACGCCCCGCCACGGAGGACCTCGTCGAGCACGGACCACGCGAGCTCACCGGGCGCGGCCTCGCGCACCGGGAGCCCCTCGGCGGCCGACCACTCGAGCACGAGCTCGCGCGTGATCCCCGCGAGGCAGCCGCTCGACAGGGGCGGCGTGAGGAGCTCGCCGCCGCGCTCGACGAACACGTTGCTGCCGGTGCCCTCGCACAGCTCGCCGACCGTGTTCGCGAGCAGCGCCTCGTCGGCGCCCGCGGCCGTCGCACGCGCGAGCGCGACGACGTTCTCGGCGTACGACGTCGTCTTGAGCCCGGCGACGGCGGACCGCTCGTTGCGGGTCCACGGGACGCGGACCACTCGCGCCGGGTGCGGTGGCCCGGCCGGTCCCGCGGCGACGACCACCGTCTGCCGCGACGACGTGCGGGCCGACCCGAGGGGACCGGGTCCGGCGGTCACGGTGATGCGCAGCCGTCCGGGGTCGGTGGTCGCGGCGAGCACCTCCGCGACACCGCGGCGCACGAGGTCCTCGTCCGGGTCGCCGAGCCCGAGACCGCGCGCCGAGCGACGCAGCCGCGCGAGGTGGCGCGTCAGGGCGAACGGACGACCTCGTTCGAACCCGCACGTCTCGAAGACGCCGTCGCCCACCGTGAGGCCGTGGTCGACCGCGTCGAGCGCCGGGGCGCCCGCGGGCACCAGCCGGCCGTCGACCCAGACCACGACCCCGTCGACCGCCGCACCGCTCATGTCGTGCTCCTCTCCTCGGACCTGGTCGTCGCCGTGTCCCGGGCGTCCCCGGGGTCGCCGGTCGGGCGCCCGCCTCGGCTCGCGAGCCCGACGAGCCGTCGCGCCTTGAGCTCGGTCTCCGCCCACTCGGCATCGGGGTCGCTCCCCCACGTGATCCCCGCACCGGTCCCGAAGCGCAGCAGCCCGCCCCGCTCGGGCGTCCACCAGAACGTCCGGATCCCGACGGCGAGGCGCGCGCGGCCCGCGTCGGCGTCGAGCCACCCGACGGCGCCGCAGTAGGGGCCACGGGGAACGGGCTCGAGCTCGCCGATGAGGCGCAGCGCCGAGCTCTTGGGCGCGCCCGACACCGACGCCGGCGGGTACGTCGCGCGCAGGAGCGCCGACCATCCGGTCCCCGCGAGCAGGCGCCCGCGCACCGTCGTCACGAGGTGCACCAGTCCCGGGTGCCGCTCCAGACCGAGGAGGTCGGTCACCTCGACCGTCCCCGGCCGGCAGACCCGCTGCAGGTCGTTGCGGACCATGTCGGCGATCATGACGTTCTCCGCCCGGTCCTTCTCGAGGAGCCCCTCGGGCGTGGCCGCCGTGCCCTTGATCGGCCCGGAGGACACCCACCCGTCTCGGACGTCGAGGAAGAGCTCCGGCGACGCGCTGACCACCCAGACCGGCTCGGAGCCGCAGCCCGTCGGGACGTGGACGAACCCCTCGTACGGGGCCGGGTTCGCGCTCCGCAGACGGCGGGCGAGCGCTGCCGCATCGGGCTCGGGGCCGCCTCCCTCCCGGTCCGCCCGCGCGAGCGGTGCCTCGAGCACCCGGCAGAGGTTCACCTGGTAGACGTCGCCCTCGTGCACCGCGTGCCGGACCGACTCGACCCCGCGCCGGTAGGCGGCCGCGTCCAGGCTCGTGCTCCACGCCGACGCGTCCGGCCCGTGCCACGCGTCGCCGTCGGCGTCGTCGTCCCGCTCAGGCCCAGCGTCGCCCGCTCGCCGGACGTCGGCGAAGCGCCAGGCGCGGACGGGGCCGTCGAACTCCCCCACCACGGCCCAGAACCCCTCGGTCAGCCGGTCGCCGTCACGCCCCAGGTCGACGCAGTCGACGACGTCGTGGGCGACCACGTCGCCGAACCGGGCCCGGCCCGCACCCGTCGCCCGGGCGGGGCGTGGGTCTGCGGTCCGGTGCACGCGGTCACGCTAGCGCCCGACGACGGCGCGGCGGCGCGCCCGGCTCGGGACGCCCGGCTGCACGGGAGGTGGCCCGACGCAGGGCGACGACGCAGGGGCCCAGACGCGCGACGACGAGCGAGTGGGCCGGGCCGTCGCCGCACGCCGCGCCCGGCGACACCCTCGATTTGGACGATCGCGCCAGGGGTGCGTTAGAGTCTGGGACGCCGCACAGAGCCGGGGAAGATCCGGACGGTGCAGCGCGGACGTGGCTCAGTTGGTAGAGCATCACCTTGCCAAGGTGAGGGTCGCGGGTTCGAATCCCGTCGTCCGCTCGGAGGCGACATACCCGTGTCGGGGTGACCTGGACGAGGCATGAGAGCCTGCGGTGGAGTGGCCGAGTGGCTAGGCAGCGGCCTGCAAAGCCGTCTACACGGGTTCGAATCCCGTCTCCACCTCGCACACACCACGGGCGATTGGCGCAGCGGTAGCGCGCTTCCCTGACACGGAAGAGGTCACTGGTTCGATCCCAGTATCGCCCACCAGAACGAGGCCGCCCCGGACGACCGGGGCGGCCTTCGTCGTCCTCGGCGCGTGGTCGCGCCCCGGCTGCTGCGTCACCCGTCAGCGTCACCCGTCAGCGTCACCCACCACCGTCGCCACCACCGTGCCCGGCGGGGTCCGGCCGGGACCGTGCGACGTCGGCGACCTCCTCCTCGGGCCTCGGCGGCACCGTCTCGTCGGCCTCGAGCACGGGGACGTCGTCGCGCACGTCGTGAGCACCCGTGCCCGGCGGACCGTCCCGGTCGACCCGGCTGTCGTCGATCTCGCTCATGTCGCCCTCCCTGTCGTCGACCACCGTCCCACGCCGCGCGTCGCGCGTCGCGCGGGCACTGCGGGACGCGCGCAGGCCCGGACACCGTCCTACCGTCGAGGGGTCCACCCCTCACCCGCCGGGAGCCAGCATGAGCGCGTACCCCGAGATCCGCTCCGTCGTGCTCGACACGACCGACCCTCGTCGTCTCGCGGAGTTCTACCGCGAGATGTTCGGCCTGCAGTACCGCGCGGGCGACGAGCCGCCCTCGGACGGGACCCCCGACGACGCGGACTGGCTCGTGCTGCGGGGCGCCGGCGTCGCGCTCGCCTTCCAGGGCGTCGACGAGCTGCCCGAGCCGACGTGGCCGGGTCCGGGCGTTCCGCAGCAGCTCCACCTGGACACGACCGTGCCCGACCTCGACGAGCTCGCGCGGCAGCACACGCGCGCACTCGCGCTCGGCGCACGCCTCCTGCTCGACCGCACGGACGACCCCGACGAGCCGCTCTACGTCTACGCCGACCCCGCGGGGCACCCGTTCTGCGTGTTCGTCGCCTGAGCGCGTCGGACGAGCGCGTGATGACCAGGTCGTGAGCACGAGATGAGCCGGTGGTCGCCCGCGGGGCGCACGGCATGAGCGCGGTGTGACCGGCGACCGCGGCCGCCTCGAGCGGCTCGCCGCGGCGGTGCGCACGCAGGAAGGCCGCTGCCTGTGGTGCGGACGAGCGTTCGGCGCGCTCGTCCCCGCCACGACCGACCACCTCGTGCCGCGCACCAAGGGCGGACCGTCCTGGCCCGAGAACGAGGTCGCGGCGTGCCGGCGGTGCAACGCCGACCGCGGGCACACCTCGCCGGCCGACTGGGCGGACGAGTGCGCTCGTCGCGGGTGGCCCGTTGACCTCGACACCGTCCGGGCTGCCCTCGAGCGCCTCGACGAGGCGGTCGCGCTCCGTGGCGGCGCGCGCCGGGCGCGGCCCTACCTGCGCGGGCAGCTGCGGCGCATGCGTCCACCGGGCAGCCGGACCGGTGGGACCGGCTGAGCACGCCCCGAGCGCCCGTCACGACGCCCCGCGCCGACGACGTGCTGCCGGCTCCCCGGCGCGATCCGGCCGTTGCCAGACCGTGGTGGCTGACGGACACTCGGAGGACACAGCCGTCCCAGGCGAGGTGAGCCCCGTGCGCCAGGTCCCCGACGTCCTCCCCGTCCTCTCCCCCGGCCGACACCGCCGACCGAAGGACGGTGCGTGCTTCATGGAGTGGGCGAGCCTCCTGGCCGGCGAGCGGTGGAGCGACCGGCCCAGGTGCACCCACCGACTCCTCGCCCACCTCGCCCGGCTCGTCAACGACTCCGTGGACGACGTCGCCCGGGCCGGCCTGGTGCACCTCGTGCCGGACGTGGTCGGCCTGGTCGGCGACGACCCGCGCTGGGACTACGAGATCGCGTCCCTCGCCGCCGCACGGGCGCTCCCGGTGGCGGCCCGCGAGGAGGCGCGTGTCCTCGCGGTGGGGCTCATGACGAGCGAGCGGCTCATCGCGGTCCTCGAGGGCCGCCCGGCCGACGACCTGCGTCCGCGCGCCCGCGCGGCGCTCGACGAGGTCCCCGGCGAGGCCGGGTGGGCACGGCGCTTCACGGCGGGCCTCGTGAGCGTGCGGTCGCGCAACCACCCGGGCGAGCTCGTCGTCGAGCACGCGGTCGAGGCGCTCGCGGCCGCTCCCGACGGCACCGCGAGACTCGTGCAGCTCCTCGCCGAGGAGGTCGCGATGTGCCGGTCGCTCCGGGGCGGGCGGACGGCGTACGAGGCGCCGTCGTCGGCCGCCACGGCGCCCGTGGGTCGTCGGTCCGGTCCTCGCACGGCGCACGCCTGGTGACCCACCGGGCCTGGGACCGCCCTGCCGCGGTGCGGGTCCGTCGCGGACCGCCGAGTAATCGGCGTGCTCAGTCGCGCGTCGGGGTGCAGCAGGCCGAGGTCGCCGCAGCCGCCGTGGTGCCTGCCGCCTGACCTGCGACGACCGCGCCCGCGTCGACGGGCGCCGGGTCACCGGCAGCGCTGCCGGCGTCGTCGTCGGCGTCACGCGACCGCTCGATGCGCGCGGGGCCCAGCTCGTCGGGCAGCGCCGCAAGACCGGGCCCACCCGATCCGAGCCAGCGCGCGAGCGCCTCGCTGCGCTCAGGGCCGGCGAGCTGCTCGAACCACACCGGCCGGCCACCGCAGCGACGACCCTGCGGGCTCGGCCGGACGACGACGACGTCCCCGCGCTCGCACTCGTCGAGGCACTCGACGAGCGCCAGCCGCGCGAGGCCGGCCTCCTCGATGGCACGCAGCCGGGCCATCTGGCCGCCCGGTGCGTCGCCGTCCCCGAGGGTCTCCCCGGAGCACAGGCTGCACGCGGTCAGCGCCGGGGTGGTCGCGGCGGGACCCGGGTCGGTCGGAGGCACCGCAGGACGGTACCCGACGCTCCCGGGAGGGGCGTCCCCGGCCTGCTCGGCCCCGCCGTGCCTGTGTCTCGGACGGGCACCGCTCGGGCCGCTGGTCACGGGGCGACCGCGCGCGAGGTCCGCCCGACGACACGATGTTGCGGCCGTGGCGCCGGTGGGCGACAGTTGCCGCGAACCGTCGACCGAGGAGGACCTGTGGACGCCCGTGAGCCTGCGTGGGACGAGCCCGCCGTCGACCGACCCGCGGCGTCGGGGGTGCTCCTCGCGGTGCTGTGCATCGCGCTCATGATCGGCGGGTTCGTCGCGCTGATGGTCGGCTTCGACCTCGAGTCCGGTCCCCTCTACGCCGCCGGCATCGTCCTGTGGGGTCTCGCCTTCCTGATCCCGATGTCGCGCCGCGCCTGACCCCCGAGGGCGCCCCGAGGTGCGGCGTCGCGTCCGCGGCGTCCTCGCCGTGCGCCCGTACCCGCGCCGGGATACAACCTCCGGGTGACCCGAGCCGGTAGCCCGCCCACTCCCGCCGAACCCGACGTCGTCGCCCCGCCGACCCTCGACGAGGCGGTCGAGCGCGTCCTCGGTGAAGGGGGCCGCCTCCGTGAGGCGCAGCGCGACGCTCTGTCGGGCCTGCGTGCGCACGACACGCTCCTCGTCGCCCGGACGGGTGCGGGCAAGACGGCCGTGTACGCGATCGCCACGATGATCTCGGGGCGCCCGACGGTCGTGGTCTCGCCGCTGCTCGCGCTCCAGCGCGACCAGGTCACCTCGCTCACCGAGGCGGGCCTGCGTGCCGAGGCGGTCAGCTCGGCCGTGCCGGCGAGCGCGCGGCGCGCCGCCCTCGGGGCCGTTGCCCGGGGCGAGGTCCAGGTCCTGCTGCTCGCGCCCGAGCAGCTCGCGCGCGACGACGTCGTCGGGGCGCTCGCGGGGGCCGGCGTCGGGCTCCTCGTGGTCGACGAGGCGCACTGCGTCACGGAGTGGGGGCACGACTTCCGACCGGACTACCTGCACCTCGCCGGTGCGGCCGAGCGCATGGGCTCGCCCCGCGTGCTCGCCCTGACCGCGACGGCCTCGCCCCACGTCCGGCAGGAGGTCGTCGAGCGGCTGGGGATGCGCTCGCCCCGGGTCCTCGTGCACGACACCGACCGCCCCAACATCTGGCTCGGCGCGCGCACGACGGCGGGAGCACCCGAGCGCGACGCGGCCGTCGTCGAGTCCGCCGTCGCGACGTCGGGTGCGGGCATCGTGTACGCACGGACGAGGGCGCACGTGGAGGAGCTGGCGGCCCTTCTCGGGGACGCCGGCCGCCCGGCCCTCGGGTACCACGGCGGGATGAGCGGCCGTGACCGGAGCCGCGTCGAGCACGCCTTCCTCACGGGCGACGCCGAGCTGGTCGTCGCCACGAGCGCCTTCGGGATGGGCGTCGACCGCGCCGACGTCCGGTTCGTCGTGCACGCTGGTCCGCCGCCGTCGCTCGACGCGTACTACCAGGAGGTCGGACGCGCCGGCCGCGACGGCGAGGACGCCCTCGCGCTGCTCGTGCACCACCCCGACGACGTCGGCCTCAACCACTACCTCCGCGCGGGTGGCGCGCCGAGGCGCGCGACCCTCGAGGCGGTCCTCGCCGCCGTCGAGCAGGGTCCCGGCACGCGAGCCGAGGTCGCGGCGCGCTCGCGTCTCGGCGCGCGCACGGTCGCCCGGGCCCTCGCGGCGGTCGCGGCCGCCGGGGGTGTCGAGGAGCGCGCCGGGGCGTGGCGGCGGCTCGGTGACCGGTCGGTGGCCGAGGTGGTCCGTGCCGTGCGGGAGCGCGCGGACGACGCAGCCGCGCTCGACCGCTCGCGCGTCGAGCTGGTCCGCACCTACGCGGAGACGACCGACTGCCGGCGCCGGGTGCTGCTCGAGCTGCTCGGCGAGGACCACCCACGGCCGTGCGGCCGCTGCGACAGCTGCGACGCCGGGACGAGCACGGACGTGACGGATGCGCCCTTCCGTCCCGGGCAGTCGGTCGAGCACGTCGAGTGGGGCTCCGGGACGGTGTCCGTCGTCGAGCAGGGGCGGGTGACGGTGCTGTTCGAGTCGCGGGGCTACGTCACCCTGGACGCCGAGCTCGTCGTGGACAGCGGCGTCCTCGCCGCGACCGGCGGCTGACGAGCCCGGGGGTCGCACCGGCCCTACCGTGGGCCCAGGGGTCCCCCGCCCCGTCCGACCGAGCCCATGGGAGCGCCGATGCTCACGACCGAGGTGGCCGACCGGGTGTTCCGGCTCGAGCACGCGTACGTGAACTGCTACGTCGTGGTCGAGGGCGAGGACGTCCTGCTCGTCGACGCGGGGCTGCCCGCGACCTGGCCCCTCATGGGCTGGGCGCTGCGCGAGCTGGGCCGTCGGCCGGAGGACGTCGTCGGCCTCGTCCTCACGCACGCACACTTCGACCACACCGGGTTCGCGGCACGTCTGCAGGAGCGGCTCGACGTCCCCGTCTGGGCGCACGAGGACGACCACTACATCGCCGCGCACCCGTACCGGTACGCGCACGAGAACATGCGCGGCCAGTACCCGTTCCGGCACCCCTCGGCCCTGCGCATCCTGGGCGCGATGGCCCGCGCGGGGGCGCTGCGCGTGCGTGGGGTCCACGGGCTGCGCGCACTCGCACCGGGTGAGGTCCTCGCTGCGCCGGGAGCACCCGTGGTCGTGTTCTCGCCCGGGCACACCGCGGGCCACTGCGCGCTGCACCTGCCCGACCGGGACGTCCTGATCAGCGGGGACGCGCTCGTCACGCTCGACCCGTACACGGGCGTCGAGGGTCCCCAGATCATCGCCGGGGCCGCGACCGCCGACAGCACGCAGGCTCTCGCGTCGCTCGACGCCCTCGCGGCGACGGGTGCGACGACGGTCCTTCCGGGGCACGGCGAGCCGTGGTCGGGTGGCGTGGTTCAGGCGGTCACCGAGGCGCGCGCCGTCGGCGCGCACTGAGTCCCGGGACCGGGCGAGCACGCCACGCAGGGCAGCCGCTACCGGCCGACGCAGCGAGGGCCGGACCACCACGTGGTCCGGCCCTCGCTGCCCGCTCCGCGGGCGTCAGTCGCGGCGGAAGGCGTCCTTGACCTTCTCACCGGCCTGCTTGAGGCTCGCCTCCGTCTGGTCGGCCTGACCCTCGGCCTGGAGGTCGCGGTCGCCCGTCGCCTCGCCGATGCCCTCCTTGGCCTTGCCGCCCCACTCCTCGGCGGTGTTCCGCACCTTGTCGTCCGTACCCATCTCGGCCTCCTCGTGGTCGGTCCCTCGACGCTACGACGGACGGGGCCGACGCGCAGGTCGAGGCGGGTCGTGGGGACCGTGCGCCCGGACCCCACCGCGAGGCGGTCACGGCCCGTCCGACCGTCCGGGGCTCATGCGGTGAGCGCCAGCAGCGCGTCGCTCTCCTGCAGATGCCCGGCGTGCGCGAGAGCGCGCGCGAGGCCCGGGAGCGTCGTGATCAGGTGCCCCGCACCGACGACGACGGGCTCGGTCGCGCCCTCGGGCCACAGCTCGGCCCAGTAGCACTCCAGCTCGGCGTCGTAGCCCCACCGCGACCCCGGGGACCACCCGTCCCGCGTGACCTCGCGGTCGAACGCCGTGCGCCGGACCGGCCCTCGGTGGGACGCCACCGGTATCGAGGCCACCGCGACGAAGGGCCCGACGCGCTCGACGGTGACGTCGGGCGTCGAGGGCGCCGTGACGCCGGAGGTGCTGCTCGTGGACGGGCCGGACATGACGTCATCCTCCGACCGACCACCGACACGACCCGCGGGACCGAGGCCGCCGCCGACCACGAGCGCGACGACGCACAGCACCGCGACGCCCATCGCGACCGCGAACGGCGCTCGGCTGCGCGGGACGGTGACCGCGACCGCGCCCGCTCCTGCAGCCAGCAGGACCGCCGCGGCGGCCACGGCCGCGGCCCTCGCGGTCGGCGGACCCGCCGGCGCGGACGTCGCGACGACGACGGCGACCGCGAGCACGAGCGGTGCCAGGACGCTCGTCGCCCGTCGCCCCAGGCGGTGGGGCAGGCCGCGGACCCCCGTCGCGGCGTCGTCCTCCAGGTCGGGGAGCACGTTCGCCAGGTGGGCGCCCACCCCCAGCAGCGCGCCCACGGCCACGAGCCATCCCGGTGGCGGGGCGCCGGTGACCGCGAGGACGAGGAAGACGGGGAGCAGGCCGAACGAGAGGCCGTACGGCAGCCAGGAGGACGCCGTGCTCTTGAGCCTGGCGTTGTAGGCCCACGCCGACGCGACCGCGACGAGGTGGACCGCGCCTGCCACCGCCCCGCACAGCAGGGAGAGCACTGCGCACAGCACGAGCGCGGCGAGCGCGGCACGCCGCAGGACGCGCGCGCCAACGAGACCGCGCACCACCGGCTTGTCCCGGCGTCCGACCGCCGCGTCGCGTCCCGCGTCCAGCCAGTCGTTGGACCAGCCGATCGAGAGCTGACCGGCGAGGACCGCGGCTGCGGCGAGCCACGCGCGCGGACCTCCACCGACGGCGGCCGCGAGGGCCGCGGAGAGCACGGTGACGACGACGGTCGGTCCGGGGTGCGACGCACCCACGAGCGCGCCCGCGAGGGCCCTCCGCGGTGGCCGGCTCCCGCGCGCCGGGCTCGCACGGCGCGGCGCTGCACCTCCGACGGCTCCCACCCGGCGAACCTACCGATCGCGCCGCGAACCGGACACCGTGGCACGATGCGGAAATGTCACGTGTCGTGTCGGTCGCGCGCGCCCTGCCCGGCCCCGCGCTCCCCCAGGCCGAGATCACCGCGACCATCGCGCCGCTCGTCGCGCCCGACCAGCGGTCCCGTGCGCTGCTGGAGAAGGTGCACGCGAGCAGCGGCGTCACGACGCGGCACCTCGCGCTCCCGCTCGACCGCTACCCCGCGCTGACCGACTTCGGCTCGGCCAACGACCGCTTCCGCGAGATCGGGACCGAGCTCGCGGCGCGTGCGGTCCGCGACGCGCTCGACCTGGCCGGGCTCGCTCCCGCCGACGTCGACCACCTCCTGCTGACGTCGGTCACCGGCGTCACCGCCCCCTCGGTCGACGCGCTCGTCGCCGCGCGGGTCGGCCTGCGTCCGGACGTCCGGCGCACGCCGTCCTTCGGGCTCGGCTGCGCCGGCGGTGCGGCCGGCCTCGCGCGCGTCCACGACTACCTCGTCGGCCACCCCGCCGACGTCGCGCTGCTCGTGTGCGTCGAGCTGTGCTCGCTCACGCTCCAGCACGGGGACTCGTCGGCCGCCAACCTCGTCGCGAGCGGCCTGTTCGGCGACGGCGCGGCGGCCGCCGTCATGGTCGGCGTGGACCACCCCGCCGCGGCCGGCCCGCACGTCGTCGGCGCCGCGAGCCGTCTCTACCCGGGGACCGAGGACGTCCTCGGGTGGGAGGTCGGCGCGAGCGGCTTCCGGATCGTGCTCTCGGCGGGCCTGCCCGACCTGGTCGAGACCCACGTCGCCGCCGACGTCGAGGGCCTCCTCGCGGCGCACGACCTCAAGGTCGAGGACGTCGAGGCCTGGGTCGTGCACGCAGGTGGGCCGCGCATCCTCGACGCCGTGCAGGGCGCGCTCCGGCTCCCCGCGACCGCGCTCGACCGGAGCCGCTCGTCCCTCGCGGAGGTCGGCAACCTGTCGTCGGCGTCGGTCCTCGACGTCCTCGCGCGCGTCATGGCGCAGCCGCCCGGCCCCGGCTCGCCCGGCCTCGTCCTCGCGTTCGGCCCGGGCGTGAGCTCCGAGGCCGTCCTCCTGCGCTGGCCGGAGGGCTGACGACGTGCTGTGGCTCCTCGTCGTCGTCCTGGTCGCGACCGCGGTCGAACGGGTGCTCGAGCTCGTCGTCTCCGCGCGCAACGCGCGCTGGTCGTTCGCGCGCGGCGGGGTCGAGAGCGGTCGCGGCCACTTCCCCGCCATGGTCGCGCTGCACACCGCGCTGCTCGTCGCGCCGCTCGTCGAGGTGACCGCCGCCGACCGCCCGTTCCTCCCGTGGCTCGGCTGGACCGCCGTCGTGCTCGTCGTCGCGAGCCAGGCCCTGCGGTGGTGGTGCATCACGACGCTGGGGCCCCGGTGGAACACGCGGGTGATCGTGGTCCCCGGCCTCCCGCTCGTGAGCCGGGGCCCGTACCGGCTGCTCCGCCACCCGAACTACGTGGCCGTGGTGCTCGAGGGCGTCGCGCTCCCGCTCGTGCACAGCGCGTGGGTCACCGCCGTCGCGTTCACCGTGCTCAACGCGGTGCTGCTGCTCCGTTTCCGCATCCCCGCCGAGGAGCGCGCGCTCGAGGCCGCCCGGCGCACGGCCGCCGGTGCCTGAGGCTCGGGCGGGCGCGGGCGGCGGCGCGCGCGGGCACGACGGCGGCGGCCGTGACGGCCGGGTGACGGCCGCGTGACGGACACCGACGTCCTCGTCGTCGGCGGCGGGCCCGTGGGGCTCGGCGCCGCGATCGAGGCGCGTCGCGCCGGCCTCGAGGTCGTGGTCGTCGAGCCGCGCCCCGGCACTGTCGACAAGGCGTGCGGCGAGGGGCTCATGCCGGGTGCGCTGCGGCTCCTCCAGGCGTGGGACGTCGACCCGGCGGGCCGGCCGATCGCGGGGATCCGGTACTGCTCGGACGAGACGGCGGTCTCGCACCGGTTCGTCGGGTCGGCGGGTCGGGGCGTCCGCCGCACGGTCCTGCACGACGCCCTGCGGGGGCGCGCGGCGGAGCTGGGGGTCGTGACGGTGGCCGCACGCGTCGAGGACGTCGAGGTGCTCACGTCCTGCGGGACGGTCCGCGCGGCGGGGGTCGACGCGCGCTGGCTCCTCGCGTGCGACGGGCTGCACTCGACCGTGCGCCGTCGGCTCGGGCTCGAGGACACCCCCGCCCGCCCGGCCGCGGCCGACGCACGCGGGGGCGCCGGCGACCGGCGCCGGTACGGCCTGCGGCACCACGTCGGCGTCGCACCGTGGACCGACCTCGTCGAGGTCCACTGGACGCCGAGCGCCGAGGTCTACGTGACGCCGGTCGCCGACGACGTCGTCGGCATCGCCGTCCTGGGGCCGCGCGGCACGGACCTGGACGCCGCCGTCGCGGCGTCGCCGGCCCTCGCACGCCGGGTCGCGGGCGCCCCGGTGGTCAGCACGACCAGAGGGGCGGGACCGTTGCGGCAGCGGTCGCTGCGGCGTGCCGCGGGGCCCGTGCGACTCGTCGGGGACGCCTCGGGGTACGTCGACGCGCTGACGGGCGAGGGCCTGCGGGTCGGCTGGGCGCAGGCGCGCGCGGCGGTCGCGACGCTCGACGACCCCGCGGCCTACGAGCGCGCGTGGCGGGCGGCGACGCGCGACTACCGGGTCCTGACCGCGGGCCTCGTGCGGTGGGCGACGTCGCCCGCGCGCCCGCTCGTCGTGCCCGTCGCGCGGCGTGCGCCCCGGGTCTTCGCGGGAGTGGTCGAGCGCCTGGCGCGCTGACCGCGTGACGGGCGGGCCGTCACCACTCGGCGGACTGACCCCCGAGGAGCGAGGGCCGGGCGCGCCCACGTGCGCGCAGCGGCGGGCTCGCGGTCCCCGACCCGGCGACCATCCCCTCGACGACCTCGGCGAGCGCCTGCTGAGCCGTCACCCGCGGTCGCCAGCCGAGCTTGGTGCGCACGCGCGTGGTGTCCAGGAGCGGTATCCCCGCTGCGAGGTCGATCCACCCGGGGCTCAGGTGGAGCGCGCGCGCACGCCACGCCGCAGCGACCGCCGAGCGGACCAGCGGCACCGGGACGTCGACGGCGCGACCGTCGGTGAGCACGTCGGCCACGTCGGCACGCCGCAGGACGTCGTCCGCGGCCACGTTGAAGGCGCCCGTGGCGCGCGCGACGACGACGGCGCGGTAGACCGCCGCGAGGTCGTCCGCGTGCACCGCCTGCACGCGGAACCCGGCGGGCCACGGCAGGACGGGCAGCGCGCCGACGAGCCACGCAGGGGCACCCGGCCCGAGGAAGTACCGCTCGATCGAGGACCCCGCGTCGCGCTGGAAGACGAGCGCGGGTCGGACCCTGGCGACCGCGACGCGGTCCTCGACCTCGTCCAGGAGCCGTTCGAGGGCGACCTTGTCGACGCTGTAAGAGCTCGACCGGACGCCCTCGGTCGCCCAGGACTCGTCGCGCGGGTCGTCGTCGGCCACGGGGCTGTAGGCGCCGACCGAGGACGCGACCACGAGGTGCGGGACGCCGGCCGCGACCACCGCCTCGGCGACGCGTCGGCTGCCGTCGACGTTCGTCGCGCGGAGACGGGCCCGGTCGTGGCTGGGCTGCATCTGCCATGCGAGGTGGACGACGGCGTCGAGGCCGCGGAACGCCTCGGCGAGCGGGGCCACGACCGCGTCGTCCGGCGCGTCGGCCCCGATGTCGCACGCGAGCCACCGGGGGCGACCCGACGCGCCCGCGTAGGGCGCCGGCGGGCGGCCCGCGGGGACCCGGCGCGCGACGGCGACCTCGACCGTGACCTCGAGGTCGTGCTCGAGGTGCCGCAGCAGCCCGGTCCCCGCGTTGCCGCTCGCGCCGACGACGCCGATGCGCACGGGGCGGGTCTCAGTCGCCGGCGTCCTGGCGCGGGTTGAGCATGTCCGGGTCCGCGTCGGGGTCACCGGTCGACGGGCCGCCCGAGGCCTGCGAGCCGGTCCGGGGCTCGAGGTTCTCGGGGTCGGAGTCGGGGTCCTCGGCGGGGTCGTAGGGCTCGGTGGACGGTGTCTGCTCGCTCATGGGCCCACCGTGGCACCGCACCGCACCGGCCGCATCCGCTCGCGCCGCCGAGGCCGGGCGACGCGTGAGCGGCATACCCCCCGGCGTATCCGACCTAGGTCCCTGTCAGGGCCGTCGGCGCGGTCCTAGCGTCGACACCAGGACGGCTCCCCCGCCCCGCCGACCCGCTCGGCGACCCACGTCCCAGGAGCGCACGATGCGCAGACTCGTGGTCCTCGGTGCCGGCACGGCAGGCACGATGGTGGTCAACCGGCTCCGACCCCGGCTCGAGGAGACCGAGTGGTCGATCACGGTGGTCGAGCGGTCGACCGTCCACCGGTACCAGCCCGGGTACCTCTTCCTGCCGTTCGGCGCGATGCGCCCCGAGGACGTCAGCCGGCCCGTGGCACGCACCCTGCGGCGCGGCGTGGACCTGGTGACCGCCGAGGTCGACCGCGTCGACGTGGACGCCCGCGAGGTGCTGCTCACCGACGGACGGTCGCTCGCCTACGACTACCTCGTCGTCGCCACCGGCACGTCGCCGCGCCCCGACGAGACGCCCGGCCTGCCCGAGGCGCTCGGCGGCGACGTGCACGAGTTCTACACCTACGGCGGCGCGCTCCGGCTCGCCGCGCGGCTCGCCGACTGGACGGGGGGCAGGTTCGTCGTCCACGTCGCGGAGATGCCCGTCAAGTGCCCCGTCGCGCCGCTCGAGCTCACTTTCCTCGCCGAGGCGTACTTCCGCCGCCAGGGGATCCGCGACCGCGTCGACCTGACGTACGTGACGCCGCTGTCCGGCGCCTTCACGCAGCCCGTCGCGTCCGCCCGGCTCGGCGACATGCTGGACACGCGCGGGATCGCCGTCGAGCCCGACTTCGTCGTCGAGTCCGTCGACGGCGACGCGCACGTGCTGCGGTCCTACGACGGTCGGGAGATCCCGTACGACCTCCTCGTGACGGTGCCCGTGAACATGGGCGCCGACCTGGTCGCGCGGTCCGGCCTCGGGGACGAGCTCAACTTCGTGCCCGTCGACCGGCACACCCTCCTGTCGCGCGCGTCCGACCGGGTCTTCGCCATCGGTGACGCGGCCGACGTGCCCACGTCCAAGGCCGGCTCGGTCGCGCACTTCGAGGTCGACGCCTTCGTCGAGAACTTCCTCGAGCACATCGAGGGCCGCCCCATGACGCACGCGTTCGACGGGCACGCCAACTGCTTCGTCGAGTCCGGCGACGGTCGCGCGCTCCTGCTCGACTTCGGCTACGACGTCGAGCCCCTCCCGGGGACGTACCCGTTGCCCGTCGTCGGTCCCCTGAGCCTGCTGCGCGAGACCCGGGTCAACCACCTGGGCAAGCTCGCGTTCCGCCACCTCTACTGGAACGTCCTCCTGCCGGGCCGGCGCATGCCGGTCCCTGCACGCCTGTCCATGGCGGGCAAGGACGTCCGCGCCGCCGCCGACCCCGCGCCCGCGGGTGCCACCTGGAAGGAGTGACCGATGCCCGTGACCACGATCGGTGGACGCGAGGTCCACGTCGACGCCGAGGGCTTCCTGACCGACCCCGCCGAGTGGGACGAGGACCTCGCGGCGGAGCTCGCCGCCGCGATCGGCCTCGAGCTCACCGAGCGGCACCGCGAGGTCCTCCGCTTCCTGCGCGCGGACTTCGCGACGCAGGGCGAGACCGCGACGACCCGCCGCGTCCAGGCGGTCGGGGGCTTCCCGACGCGCCTCCAGTTCGAGCTCTTCCCCACCAAGCCCGCGAAGAAGATGGCGTACGTCGCCGGGCTGCCCAAGCCACGCGGCTGCGTGTGACGCCCCGCGACGAGGAAGGACGCACGATGAGCACACCCCTGGTCCCCCGCTTCGACGACGACGCAGCGACCGGCCGCCGGCTCGCGATCATCTGCTCGAAGGGCAACCTCGACATGGCCTACCCGGGCCTCGTCCTGGCCAACGCAGCCCTCGGCGAGGGGGTCGAGACCCACCTGTTCTTCACGTTCTGGGGCTTCGACATGATCACGAAGCGCCGCATGGGCGACCTCAAGTTCACGCCCGTGGGCAACACCGCGACGCACATGCCGATGGGGCTCACGCCGCTGCCCGGGATGACGGCGCTCGCGACCCGGCAGATGCGGCGGACGCTCGCCGATCTCGACATCCCCACCGTGCCCGAGTTCCTCGAGCAGGTCGTCGCCGCGGGCGGGCACCTGTGGGCCTGCCGGCTCAGCGCGGACATGAACCGCCTGGGCGCCGAGGACCTGCACGAGTCCGTCGAGGGGATCATCTCGGCGAGCGACTTCATCGAGATGACGGAGGGCGCCCAGCTGCTCTTCATCTGAGGGGGCCGCCTCGCCGCGTGAGGATCCCCACAAACCGGACACACGGTCAGGCGGGAAGCCCTGCGCCCTGGCACTCTTGGCCCATGCAGATCTGGCCCGGTAGGCCCTACCCCCTCGGCGCGACCTTCGACGGCGCCGGCACCAACTTCGCCCTGTTCTCGGAGGTGGCCGAGCGCGTCGAGCTCTGCCTGATCGCGGCCGACGGCTCCGAGGAACGCGTCGAGATGCCCGAGGTCGACGCGTTCGTCTGGCACTGCTACCTCCCCTCGGTGCAGCCCGGTCAGCGCTACGGGTTCCGGGTCCACGGCCCCTACGACCCCGCCAACGGGCACCGGTGCAACCCGGCCAAGCTGCTCCTCGACCCGTACGCGAAGGCGATCGACGGCCAGGTGGACGGCCACCAGTCGCTCTTCTCGTACGACTTCGGGGACCCGGAGTCGTTCAACGACGAGGACTCGCTCGGGCACACCATGACGTCGGTCGTCATCAACCCCTACTTCGACTGGGGCCACGACCGTCCGCCGATGCACGAGTACCACGAGAGCGTCATCTACGAGGCGCACGTCAAGGGCATGACCATGCAGCACCCCGGCGTCCCGGAGGAGCTGCGTGGCACCTACGCCGGGATGGCGCACCCCGCGATGGTCGAGCACCTCTCGTCGCTCGGCATCACCGCCGTCGAGCTCATGCCGGTCCACCAGTTCGTCAACGACACGACCCTCCAGGAGAAGGGTCTGTCGAACTACTGGGGCTACAACACGATCGGCTTCTTCGCCCCGCACAACGGCTACGCCTCCTCCCCGACCGCCGGCGCGCAGGTCCAGGAGTTCAAGCAGATGGTCAAGGCCCTGCACGAGGCGGACATCGAGGTCATCCTCGACGTCGTCTACAACCACACGGCCGAGGGCAACCACCTCGGCCCGACGCTGTCGTTCCGGGGCATCGACAACGCCGCGTACTACCGGCTGGTCGACGAGGACCCGCGGCACTACTACGACACGACCGGCACGGGCAACTCGCTGCTCATGCGCCACCCCCACGTCCTGCAGCTGCTCATGGACTCGCTGCGGTACTGGGTCAACGAGATGCACGTCGACGGCTTCCGCTTCGACCTCGCCTCGACGCTCGCGCGGCAGTTCCACGAGGTCGACCGCCTCTCGGCGTTCTTCGACCTCGTCCAGCAGGACCCGGTCGTGAGCCAGGTCAAGCTCATCGCCGAGCCCTGGGACGTCGGCGAGGGCGGCTACCAGGTCGGCGGGTTCCCTCCCCTGTGGAGCGAGTGGAACGGCAAGTACCGCGACACCGTCCGGGACTACTGGCGCGGCGAGCCCGCGACGCTCGCCGAGTTCGCGAGCCGCCTGTCCGGCTCGTCGGACCTCTACGAGCACACCGGCCGCAAGCCCATCGCCTCGATCAACTTCGTGACGGCCCACGACGGCTTCACGCTGCGCGACCTCGTCTCCTACAACGAGAAGCACAACGAGGCGAACCAGGAGGGCAACGCCGACGGCGAGGGCCACAACCGGTCCTGGAACTGCGGCGTCGAGGGCCCGACGGAGGACGTCGGCGTGACCACGCTGCGGTGGCGCCAGATGCGCAACTTCCTCACGACGCTGCTCACGTCGCAGGGCGTGCCGATGCTCGCGCACGGCGACGAGCTCGGGCGCACCCAGGGCGGCAACAACAACGGCTACTGCCAGGACAACGAGATCACCTGGATGGACTGGGACCTCGACGAGGCGCAGACCGAGCACCTCGCGTTCACGCGCAAGCTCGTCCACCTCCGTCGCGACCACCCGGTGCTGCGTCGTCGGCGCTTCTTCGCGGGCAGCGCGGACCACGGCGGCGAGTCGAACCTGCGGGACATCGCCTGGATCAGCACGTCGGGCTCGCCCATGTCCGACTCCGACTGGCACCAGGGGTTCGCCAAGGCCGTCATGGTGTTCCTCAACGGCGAGGCGATCGCCGAGCCCGACGTGCGCGGCGAGGCCGTCGTCGACGACAGCTTCCTCATGCTCTACAACGCCGCACCCGAGGGCGTGGAGTTCACCCTGCCCCCGGCGAAGTTCGGGACCGTCTGGAGCTGCGTGCTCGACACCGACCACAACCTCGCCGACGGGGCGAAGGTGAAGGCGGGCGAGTCGCTCGTCGTGAGCGGCCGGTCCGTGCTCGTCCTGACGCGGCCCGTCGCCGGGACGGGCGAGTGAGCGGCGACCGCACCGAGGTCCGGCAGGGCCCCAGCCGCCGGCGCCCGCCGGCCGGCCGGCACGTGCCCGTCTCGACCTACCGCCTCCAGCTCAACGCGGAGCTCACGTTCGACGACGCCGCGGCGCTCGTGCCGTACGTCGCGAGCCTCGGTGCGACGCACCTGTACCTGTCCCCCGTGCTGACCGCCGCGCCCGGGTCCACGCACGGCTACGACGTCGTCGACCACGACGAGGTCTCCCCCGTGATGGGCGGCCGGGAAGGGCTCGACCGCCTCGCCGCCGTCGCGCACGAGCGCGGCCTGGGCCTCGTCCTCGACGTCGTCCCCAACCACATGGCCGTCCCGACGCCGGTGTGGCACAACCGGGCGCTGTGGTCGGTGCTCGCGCACGGACCAGAGTCGCCGTACGCGGCGTGGTTCGACGTCGACTGGACCGCCGGCGAGGGTGCGCTGCTCATGCCGGTCCTGGGCAGCCGGCTGGGCACGGTGCTGGCGTCCGACGAGCTGCGCCTGGACGAGGTCGTCGTCCCCGGCGACCGCGGGGGCGAGCCGCAGACCGTGCTGCGCTACTACGACCACGTGTTCCCCGTGCGCCCCGGCACCGAGAGCCTCCCGCTCGCCGAGCTCGTCGACCGGCAGCACTACCGGCTCGCCTACTGGCGCGTCGCGAACGAGGAGCTCAACTACCGCCGCTTCTTCGACGTCGGGACGCTGGCCGCCGTCCGCGTCGAGGACCCGGAGGTGTTCGACGCCACGCACCGGCTCCTGACCGGTCTCGTCCACGACGGCACCGTCGACGGCCTGCGCATCGACCACCCGGACGGCCTCGCGGACCCGCAGGGGTACCTCGCCCGCCTGGCCGAGGCGACCGACGACGCGTGGGTCGTCGTCGAGAAGATCCTCGCGCCGACCGAGGAGCTGCCCGAGGACTGGGCCACCGCGGGCACCACGGGCTACGACGCGATGTGGCGCATCGAGGCCGCCTTCGTGGACCCCGGGGGCGGCGGCGAGCTCGGCGCGGTCATGCACCGCCTGACCGGTGACACGGCCGACGCGCTGCCCGCGATCGTCGACGAGGCCAAGCGCGAGATCGTCAACGGCCCGCTCTACGCCGAGGTCGACCGGCTCGCCGGCCTCGCGGCGGACATCTGCCGCGACGACGTCCGCCTGCGCGACCACACCCGTCGCTCGCTGCACGACTGCCTCGTCGAGCTGCTCGTGGCGGCCGACCGCTACCGGTACTACGTCGTGCCAGGCGAACCGGTGCACCCCGACGCGGCGTCCGCCTTCGCCGACTGCGTGGCGCGCGCCCGCGGCCGCCTCGAGGGCGACCGCCTCGAGACGCTGGACCTCCTCGCCGAGATGCTCCTCGGCCACGAGATCGGCTCGGCGGGCCGGACCCGCGAGGCGCGTCGGGACGAGCTCGTGGTGCGGTTCCAGCAGGTGTGCGGCGCCGTCATGGCCAAGGGCGTCGAGGACACGGCCTTCTACCGCTGGACGCACCTGCTCGGCCTCGCCGAGGTCGGCGGCGCGCCCGAGCGGTTCGCCATCAGCCCCGAGGAGCTGCACGCCTTCGCCCTGCGAGCGCAGCAGCACGCCCCGGTCGCGATGACCGGCCTGTCGACGCACGACACGAAGCGCAGCGAGGACGTCCGCGCGCGGCTGGCCGTGCTGTCCGAGCTGCCCGTGGAGTGGTCGGAGCTGGTCGAGGCGCTGCGCACGGCGACCGCGGACGCCCGCCCGTCGCTGCTGGACGGACGGACCGAGAACATCCTGTGGCAGACGCTCGCGGGCACGTGGGGCGACGACGGCCCGATCGCCGAGGACCGCCTGGTCGAGTACCTGACCAAAGCGGTGCGTGAGGCGAAGTCCCACACGTCCTGGACCGCACCCGACGAGGCCTACGAGCAGGCCGTGCTCGACCACGCGCGCCACGTCCGCTCGCTGCCCGCGGTCGTCGAGGCGTACGAGGGCTGGCTGCGTCGCGCGGCGCCGGGCGTGCGCGCCACGACGCTCGGCACCAAGCTCGTCCAGCTCACGATGCCGGGCGTCGCGGACGTGTACCAGGGCACCGAGGTGCCGGCCGTCGCGCTCGTCGACCCCGACAACCGGCGTCCCGTGGACCACGCGGCGCTCGCCGAGCAGCTCGACCGCCTCGAGCAGCACGGACCCCGTGGCCTCGCCGACGAGAAGCTGCTCGTGACGTCGCGCGCGCTGCGGACCCGACGTGACCTGCCCGGCGCGTTCGTGGGCGAGCACGCGGGCTACCAGGCGCTGCCCGCGTCGTCGGGCCACGCGTTCGCGTTCGCGCGCACCGACGGCGGTGAGCCGCAGGTCGTCACCGTGGCGACGCGCCTCGCGCTCGCCCTGGACCGTCTGGGCGGCTGGGGCGAGCACACGGTCGCGCTCCCGGAGGGTCCGTGGCGCGACGCGCTGAGCGGCCGGACGCACGACGGCGGTCTCGTCCCGCTGGCGCGGCTGCTCGAGGACCTCCCGGTGGCTCTCCTCGTCCGTCCCGGGCACGCTTGAGCACGTGACGACGGCACCCACGACCTGGACCACCCGCACGACCGTCTGGGCGCCCGCCGCCCGGCGCGTCGACCTCCACCTGCCCGGCGCGGCCCTCGACCAGGACAGCGCGACGACGGCCGTGCACGCGATGATCCGGCGCGAGGGCGGCTGGTGGGAGGCGCCCGTCGACCTCCCGCACGGGACCGACTACGCGTTCGCGGTCGACGGCGGCGACCCGCGGCCGGACCCGCGCAGCCCCTGGCAGCCGCACGGCGTCCACGGACCGAGCCGGACCTTCGACGCCGGCGCGCACGAGTGGCAGGACGCGGCGTGGGCGGGGCGTGACGTCCGGGGTGCCGTCGTCTACGAGCTCCACATCGGGACCTTCACCCCGGCCGGGACGCTCGACGCGGCCATCGAGCGGCTCGACCACCTCGTCGACCTCGGCGTCGACGTCGTCGAGCTCATGCCCGTCGCCGCGTTCCCCGGCGTGCACGGCTGGGGCTACGACGGCGTCGCCCTGTACGCCGTCCACGAGCCGTACGGCGGACCCGCGGCGCTCCAGCGCTTCGTCGACGCGGCGCACGCGCGGGGCCTCGCGGTGTGCCTCGACGTCGTGCACAACCACCTGGGTCCCTCGGGCAACTACCTGAGCGTGTTCGGCCCCTACTTCACCGACCGCCACCACACGCCGTGGGGGCAGGCCGTCGACCTCGACGGGCCCGACTCGCGCGAGGTCCGGGCGTTCGTCGTCGACAACGCGGTCCGCTGGCTGCGCGACTTCCACCTCGACGCGCTGCGCCTCGACGCGGTGCACGCGCTCGTGGACGACTCGCCGCGGCACGTGCTCGCCGAGATGGCCGACGCCGTCGCGGACCTGTCCACCCAGGTCGGCAGGCCGCTGTCGCTCATCGCCGAGAGCGACCTCAACGACGTGCGGATGGTCACCCCCACCGCCGAGGGAGGCCTCGGGATGACGGCGCAGTGGGCCGACGACGTGCACCACGCCGTCCACGCCACCGTCACCGGGGAGCGCCACGGCTACTACGTCGACTTCGGACCCCTCGAGGTGCTCGCGCACGCGCTCACGCGCGCCTTCGTGCACGAGGGCGGCTGGTCGACGTTCCGCGGCAGGGACTGGGGCCGACCCGTCCCCGAGGGGACCGACGCGCGGCGGTTCGTGGTCTTCGCGCAGGACCACGACCAGGTGGGCAACCGGGCGATCGGCGACCGCCCGTCGGCCCGGCTCGACGACGGAGGGCTGGCCGTCTCGGCCGCGCTCGTCCTCCTGGCGCCCTTCACCCCGATGCTCTTCATGGGCGAGGAGTGGGGCGCCAGGACGCCCTGGCAGTTCTTCACGGACCACGCCGAGCCCGAGCTCGTCGAGGCGATCCGCCGTGGTCGCACCGAGGAGTTCGGCGGGCACGGCTGGGACGACGTCTACGGCGGACCCGTGGAGGTCCCCGACCCGCAGGCCCCCGGGACCGTCGAGGCCAGCCGCCTCGACTGGTCGGAGCCCGAGGCACCCCGGCACGCGCGCCTCCTGCGGTGGTACCGCGACCTCGTCGCGCTGCGGCACGCCGAGCCCGACATCGCCTCGGGCGACCTCGGCGCGACGTCCGTCGAGCACGGCGGCCAGGACGGCAGCTGGCTCGTGCTCCACCGTGGCGGCGTGCACGTGGTCGTCGTGCTCGCCACGTCACCGCTGCGGGTGCGGGTGACCGGGGGTGCGCACGAGGTGCTCGCCGCCTGGGACGGCCACGAGGAGCACGACGACGAGCTCGTCGTGCCCGGCCGGTCGGTCCTCGTCGTGCGTGCGCCTGCCCTCGACGTCGTCGGCTGAGCGGCTCTCGGGTCTGGCCCCGGGCCCGCCGGCGGCGGCGGGCGGGCGCGGCGTCAGCGGACGAGGGCCGCGCCGCGCTCGGCGAGCGCCGAGAGCCGCGACAGCGCGCGCAGGTACTTCTTGCGGTACCCGCCGCGCAGCATCTGGTCGCCGAAGAGGTCCTGCGTCCCGGACCCGCCGAGCAGCACGGGCAGGTCGCGGTCGTACAGCCGGTCGACGAGGACGACGAGACGCAGCGCGTCGGCCTGGTCCGCCACGGGCGCGACGCCCGTGAGGCCGACCGCGGTGACGCCGTCGAGGAGCGCGCCGAAGCGGCTGGGGTGCACCGTCCGCAGGTGCGCGACGACCTCGTCGAACGGGTCGCACGTGGCGTCGGGCGTCGCGTCGACGACGGCGCGCACCACGTCGTCGGGCAGGCCGTCGTGGACCGTGGTCGCGCCTCGGTGCCGGTAGTCGGGCCCGTCGATCCGCAGGACCTCGAACCGTTCGGCGAGCGCCTGGATCTCGCGGAGGAAGTCGTCGGCGGCGAACCGGCCCTCCCCGAGCTGCTCGGGCAGCGTGTTGGAGGTCGCGGCGAGCGCGACGCCGTGGTCCCCGAGCTCGCGCAGCAGGCGTGACATCAGCACGGTGTCGCCCGGGTCGTCCAGCTCGAACTCGTCGATGCACACGAGTCGGCGGTGGGCGAGGGCGCGCACCGTCGGTGCGAAGCCGAGCGCTCCCACCAGGTGCGTGTACTCGACGAAGGTGCCGTACGCGGCGTGCTCCGCGCCGACGTCGTGCGCGAGCGCGGCGAGGAGGTGCGTCTTGCCCACCCCGAAACCGCCGTCCAGGTAGATCGCTGCGGCGTCCTGCGCCGCGGCCCGTCCGCGCCACCACGAGCGCCGCGCTGGACGCGAGAGCGACGCCGCGACCTCGGCCACGCGGTCGAGCGCGGCCGCCTGGCTCGGGTGGTCCGGGTCGGGCCGGTAGGACGCGAACGACGCGTCGTCGAACTGCCGCGGGGGGACGAGACCGGCGAGCAGCCGCTCGGCGGGGACCTGGGGTCGACGTCCGGTGAGGCTGCGTGCGGCGGTCACGAGGAGCCAGCCTAGGTGTGTCACCGTCCGCCGTCGTGCGCGCCGGCCCGCGCCGGGTCTAGCGTCGGCCTCGTGGACGCCTCGCCTGCCCTCGACGTGCTGCTCCCCGCGGACCGTGCCGGCCGCATCGAGCCCGACGACGCGGAGGCGGCGCTGCGCGCCCTGTACGCGTACCCCGAGGGGCCGTGGGTCCGCGCCAACATGGTGACGACCCTCGACGGTGCGGCAGCCGGCCCGGACGGGCGCACCGGGTCGATCAACGGACCCGCCGACCACCGCGTGTTCCAGGTGCTGCGGGCGCTCAGCGACGTCGTGCTCGTCGGGGCCGGGACGGTGCGCGCGGAGGGTTACCGCGCGCCGCGCACGCCGCCCGCGCTGCGCGCCGCCCGGGAGGAGGCCGGCCAGACCCCGGACCCCGAGCTCGCGGTCGTCACCGGACGCGGTGACCTGCCCGGCGCGCTGCTGGACGACCGGCCGACCCCGTGGGTCTTCACGACCTCGGACGCGCCGTTCCTCGGGCACCTGCGCGCCCACCTCCCCGTGGACCGGCTGCACGTGGCCGACGGCCCGCTCGACGTCGGACGCGTCGTACGCACGCTCGTCGACGCCGGCCGACGGCGCGTCCTCACCGAGGGCGGTCCTCGCCTCCTCGGTGCGCTCCTCGCCGACGGGCTCGTCGACGAGCTCTGCCTGACGCAGAGCCCGATGGTGACCGGTGGCGGTCCCCCGCTCGTCGCGGCGGGCGGCACACCGCGGCTCGCGCACGCCGTGCCCGCCCACCTGCTGCACGCCGACGGCTTCCTCGTGGGGCGGTGGGTGCTCGCTCGCGGCTAGGCTCGTCGGCGTGACCGAGACCATCCTCGTGCTGACCGAGGACTCCCTGACCGGCGCCGACGTCGAGCACATCACGTCGCTGCACGCGGACGTCCGCTACCACGTGCTCGTCCCGGCCGACACCGAGCAGAACATGCTCGTGTCCCTCGTCGACCACCTCAGCATGGGTGAGCTCCGCGAGGCGCTCGACGCCGTGCTGGGTCGCGAGCCCGAGCCCGAGGAGGCGCGCAGGACGGCGACGGACCAGCTCGCCGAGAGCCTCGCCGCGTTCCGCGCCGCCGGGGTCGACGTCGACGGCACGGTCGTCGAGGACGACCCGCTGCCCGCGCTGCGCTCGGCGGTCGGGCGGCTCGCGGTGCGCGAGGTCGTCGTGGTGACGCAGCCGCACGCCCTCGAGGACACGTTCCACACGGACTGGGCGTCGCGGGCACGCGAGGAGCTCAGGGTCCCCGTGCTCCACCTGTACAGCGGGACGAGCCGGCTCGGCTGACGCGTCACCCCGCGGCGCGTCGTGGGGTGGCGTCGCGTGGGTGAGCGCCGTCAGGGCTCGCGGACGCGGTGCCCGGCCCGCTCGATCGTGCGGCGTGCGAGCACGTCGAGCGAGTCGACGAGCGTCCGGTCCGCGAGCAGGTCGTGGTCGGCGGCGACGACGGACAGCTCGGTGCAGCCGAGCACGACGACCTCGGCCCCGCGCCGGCGGAGCCCGTCCACCACGTCGTGGAACGCGTCGACGTCGACCGGCCGACCGGCCTTGACCTGCTCGTAGATGATGCGCATGACGCGCGCCTGGTCGTCGTCGTCCGGCAGCACGCACGTAAGACCGTGCCGCTCCGCCTCGCGCTGGTAGACGGCGGCCCGCGCCGTGCCCGTCGTGGCGAGGAGCCCCAGTGTGCGCAGCCCGGGGACCCGGCGGCGTGCCTCCGCGACGGTCTCCTCCACGATGTTGAGCAGCGGGACCGTCACGGCGCCCGCGACCTCGTCCGTGAAGTGGTGCGCCGTGTTGCACGGCAGGACGAGGAACTGGACGCCGAACCGCTCGAGGCGCCGCGCGTCCTCGGCCATGACGGGGCCCGGGTCCTCGTCGGACTCGCCGACGATGAAGGCGGTCCGGTCCGGGATCGTGGCGTGGTTGAGCACGACGAGGTCGAGGTGGTCCTGGTCCCGGGCGGCGTCCGTCAGGCGCACGACCATGTCGAGGAAGTACGCCGTCGCCTGCGGCCCCACGCCGCCGATGACGCCGACGGGCAGGTCACCCTTCACGAGCCGCTCCCAGCGCCCGCGCGCTCGCGGGTGTCCCCGGTGGCCCGAGCCAGCGGGTAGTGCGTGCGGTACTTGCGGAACTGGTTGAGCTGCGCGAGCACGAGGTACGCGACCCGTCGGGGGTCCGTCTCGGCCCGGTACCACAGCGGGTTGGTCGTCCGCCGCGTCCGCATGAGGGCCCGCGTCCGGCGGCGCAGCGCGGGGTCGGTGACGTAGCGCAGGAGGAGCGGACGCGGGAGCACCGTGTAGAGGTGCTCGGTCGTGAGCTCCGCCTCGGCGCCGTCCGGCAACGGGTCCAGGCCCTGCAGGTGCTCGCGCACGTACAGCTCTGCGGTGTTGCGGCCCGCGGCCGTGATGTAGAAGTTGCTGCGACCGAGGCGCGGGTTGAGCTCGAAGAAGACGGTGCGTCCGTCACGCGGGTCGTGCTTGAGGTCGAAGTTCGCGTAGCCGGTCCACCCGATGTGCTCGAGGAGCCGGCGCGCCTGCTCGACGATCTGCGCGTCGCCCTGCGTGATGATCCCCGCCGGGTTCCCGAGCGCACCGGGCGTGTGCTCCTCCAGGAGCACGTGCCCGAAGGACGCGAACCGCATCACGCCGTCGCGGTCGCAGTAGCACGTGAGGATGCGCATGCCGGAGTCGTCGCCCGGGATCAGGTCCTGGATGATGAACGAGTCGCGGTAGCCGGACGCCTCGACGCGCGCCATGAGCGCCGCGAGCTCGTCGGGCGTGTCGACGGTGAAGACCTTCTTCTTGCCCGGGAACTCGACGAGGTGGTACGCGGCGGTGTTGCCCGTCTTGGCGATCACGGGGAACCGCAGGTGCGACGTGTCGGGCACCTCCCCCGAGCCCACGTGGTGCACGACGGTGGTCGGGTGCGCGAGCCCGAGCTCGACGCACAGCCGGCCGAAGCTCTCCTTGTCGGTGACGAGGTCGAGGTTCGCGAGGGTCGTGTACGGGATGGTGTAGAGGTCCTCGAGCGCGTCCCGATTCTCGATGATGGTCCGCACGAGCCAGTCGGCACTGCCCAGCAGGACGAGCCGCTTGCCGCTGTGCTCCACCGCGATCGAGCGCAGCCGCCGGACGACCGCGTCGGCGTCGTCCATGTGCGGCTCCACGACGGCCGTCAGGATGCGCGAGTGCCGGACGAGCCCGGTGGACACGGACGGGACGACGACTGGACGCACGCCGTACGCCTCGTGGAAGGTGCGCGCGAGGCTGTAGGCCCCGATGTCCCCGCCCAGGATGACCGGCTGCAGGTCCGCGAGGGGCACCTGCGCGCCGAGGCTCCGCGCCATGTCAGGCGTCGGTCTCGGTGCGGTCGCCGGACCAGTCGGTGTGGAAGGTGCCGGGGCGGTCGGTGCGGGCGTAGGTGTGGGCGCCGAAGAAGTCCCGCTGGGCCTGGATCAGGTTCGCCGGCAGGCGCTCGGCGCGGACCCCGTCGTAGTAGGCCAGGGAGGAGGAGAACGCCGGGGTCGGGATCCCGGCGAGCGTGGCGGCGGACACGACCCGCCGCCACGCACCCACGCCCTGCGCGACCGCGTCGGCGAAGTACGGGTCGGCCAGCAGCAGCGGCAGGTCCGCCTCACGCTCGTACGCCTGGGTGATCCGGTCCAGGAACCGGGCCCGGATGATGCACCCGCCCCGCCAGATCCGCGCCATCGCACCCCGGTCGATGCCCCACCCGAACTCCCGCGACGCCGCCGCGATCTGGTCGAAGCCCTGCGAGTACGCCACCACCTTCGACGCGTACAACGCCCGACGCACGTCCTCCACGAACGCCTCCCGGTCCGGCACCTGCAGCGCGACCGTGTCCGCGGCCAGCACCCCGACCGCCGCGGCCCGCTGCGGCACCGACCCCGACAACGCCCGCGCGAACGTCGCCTCGGCGATCGCGGTGATCGGCACCCCCAGGTCCAGCGCGTTCTGCACCGTCCACCGCCCGGTGCCCTTCTGCTCGGCCCGGTCGGCCACCACGTCCACGAACGCACCCCCGCTCACCGGGTCCGTGTGCGCCAGCACCTCGGCGGTGATCTCGATCAGGAACGACTCCAGGTCCCCGGTGTTCCACTGCGCGAACACCCCACCGATCTCCGCCGCGCTCATCCCCAACCCCTGGCGCAGCAGGTCGTACGCCTCCGCGATCAGCTGCATGTCCGCGTACTCGATCCCGTTGTGCACCATCTTCACGAAGTGCCCGGCCCCCTGCGGACCCACGTACGTGCAGCACGGCACACCGTCCACCCTCGCCGCGACCCTCTCCAGGATCGGCCCCAGCACCTCGTACGACTCCCGCGACCCACCCGGCATGATCGACGGGCCCAGCAGCGCCCCCTCCTCACCACCGGAGACCCCGCACCCCACGAAGTGCAGCCCCCGCTCGGCCAACGCCGCCTCCCGACGCACCGTGTCCGGGAAGTGCGCGTTCCCCGCGTCGATCACGACGTCCCCCGGCTCCAGCAACCCCACCAGCTCGTCGATCACCGCATCGGTCGGCGCACCCGCCTTGACCATCACCACCACCTTGCGCGGCCGCTCCAACGCCGCCACGAAGTCCGCCATCGACTCCGCACCCACGAACTGCCCCTCATCACCGTGCTCAGCCACCAGACTGCGCATCCGCCCCACCGACCGGTTGTGCACCGCCACCACGAACCCGTTCCGGGCGAAGTTCCTCGCCAGGTTCCGACCCATCACAGCAAGGCCAGTGACACCGATCTGCGCGCGTGCGGACATG
>JAUZVJ010000007.1:0-105528 GCA_031844515.1 Actinotalea sp. AC32
CCCCCCCCCCCCACAACTCTCATCTCGACGTGCTGGGGGCGACCGGCCAGGCGCGGGCGCGCTCAGGTGCGCACGGGCTCCCGCTCCGCGGTGCGCTCGAGCAGGAGACCGACGACGTCGCCCGGCTCGGCGCGTCCGTAGAACCAGCCCTGCGCACGACCGCAGCCCATCGCCGCGAGCGCGGCCGCCTGGTCGGCCGTCTCGACGCACTCGGCGACGACACCCAGGCCCAGCACGCGCCCGAGCTCGACGACCACCCGCACGAGCTCGCCGGTCCGGGCGTCGTCCATGCCGCGGATGAACGACCCGTCGATCTTGAGCGCGTCGACGGGCAGGTCGCGCAGCGCGGCCAGCGACGAGTGGCCCGTGCCGAAGTCGTCGACGTGCAGCGCGACCCCGAGGTCCCGCAGCGTGCCGGCCACGCGCTGCGCGCCACCCATGTCGCTCATGATCACGGCCTCGGTCACCTCGAGGACGATCCGGTCGGCGGCGACGCCGTGCCGGTCGAGCACCGCGCGGAGGCGCTCGGGCAGGTCCGCGGCCCAGAACTCCGCGTGCGAGAGGTTGACCGCGACCGTCGTCGTCGCGCCCTGCCGCTCCCACTCCGCGAGCTGGCGGCAGACCTGCTCGAGGACCTGCTCGCCGAGGGTCACGACGGACCCGTTGTCGACCAGCGCGGGGAGGAACTCGGCGGGCAGCAGCACGCCCCGCTCGGGGTGGTGCCACCGCACGAGCGCCTCGAGGTGCGACACCCCGGACCCGCGTCCCGTCGCCACGTCCTCCGCCGACGACGACGCAGCGGGCTCCCCCGCCGCCGTGCCGCTCCCGGCGCGGGCTGCCTCGTCGTCGAGCGCGACGACGGGCTGGTAGTGCACGACGAACTGCCCCTCGACGAGGGCCCGGCGCAGCTCGGCGCGCTCCTGGAGGCGGCCCGTCGCGCGCACGTGCATGCCCCGCTCGAAGACGCTGGCGGTCCCGCGCTCGGTCGCCTTGGCGTCGTACATCGCGGTGTCGGCGTCGCGAAGGACGTCCTCGGGGTCGGTGTAGCCGACGTCCGACGTCGTGATGCCGATGCTCGCCGTGACCGTGACCTCCTGGCCCGCGAGGACGACGGGCTCCGCGATCGCGCGCTGGAGGCGGTGCGCGATGACGAGCACCTCGTCGGGCACGGGGTCAGCGAGCAGGACGGCGAACTCGTCGCCGCCGAAGCGCGCCGCGGTGTCGGCCGCGCGCACCTGACGGCGCAGGCGGTCGGCGACGACGGTGAGCAGCTGGTCGCCGACGAGGTGCCCGAGGGAGTCGTTGACGAGCTTGAACCCGTCGAGGTCGAGGAAGACGACCGCGTAGCCGCGGTCGGGATGACGGCGCGAGGTCTCGACCGCCTGCGCGAGCCGGTCGAGCAGGTGGCGACGGTTGGGCAGCCCCGTGACCTCGTCGTAGAGCGCGCCGAGCCGCAGCCGCTCCTCGAGCCGCTTGCGCGGGTCGACGTCGGACAGCGAGCCGACCATCCGCGCGCACGCGCCCGTCCCGTCGGCGACGCCCAGCGCGCGGACGAGCCGCCACTGCGCCTCGGTGTGGCCGGGCAGCGTCACGCGGTACTCGCGCTCGACGGCGACCCCGGGCAGCGCGAGCACCTCGCGGATGGCGGCACGCAGACCCGGCAGGTCGTCGGGGTGCACGCCGCGCTTCCACGCCGCGGTCTCGAGGGGCTGATCGCGCGTGAACCCGAGCAGCTCGCGACCGCGCTCGGACACGTACGTGGCCCCGGTCGCGACGTCGACCTCCCACAGGCCGTCGCGGGCCGCCTCGGCGGCGAGCGCGTGGCGCTGCTCGCTCGCGTGCGCAGCCGCCTGGAGCGCCTGCTGCTCCAGGGCCGACGCGAGCAGCGCCGACCAGTGGTGGTAGGTCTCGCGCGCCGACGTCGCCTCGATCTCGGTGACGAGCGCGAGCAGGCCCCAGTCGCGCTCGCGCGTCCGCACGGGCACGACGAAGCACACGAGTCGGTCCTCGGGCGCGGCGGTCCGCACGAGCGACGCGGGCGGGAACTGCTCGACGGGCACCGGCTCGCCGACCTGCACCGCGAGCCGGCCGCCGGGGTCGTACGCCCCCGCGACGACGAGCTCCTGGTCGCCCTCCCAGGTCGCGAGGACCGCGCCGCGGACGCCGGTCCCGGCCAGCCAGTCGAGCGAGCGGGGGTCGCGCGTGTCGAGCAGGCCCGCGTCGACCGCGACCTGCTCGTCGAGCATCTGCTCGACCTCCGCCGCCTGCTGCAGGAAGGCCCCGGCCTGGAGGTCGCGCAGCGCGCCGACCAGGGTCGCCGCGGCCGGCACGTCGAGCGTCGCGCGGACGTGGCGCTCGAGGACGCGCGTCACGACCCGCATCGCGTCCGCGCGCGGGGCGACCCGGCGCAGGAGCCCTCGCAGGGCGGCGGCGTCCGGCGTCGCGGCGTGCACGACGCGCAGGACGTCGTCGACGAGCCGCTCCGCGTCGGCGTCGCGCCCCGGCACACCGCTGCTCACGGCGCGCAGCAGCAGGGCGGCGGTCCTGCCGGCGTCGACCGGTGTCCCGGCGTCGCCCACCCGCGCGTCGTCGCCCGCCCGCGCGGGGTCGTCGGCCCCGCGGGTCGCGTCGCCGTCGGAGCCCGGGCGGCACCCGCACGAGCCGCGGACGACGAGCGACGCGGGTGCGACGTGCGGGGTCGCGGGCACCGGCCGACCCCCGACGCCCTCGAGCACGAGCCGCGTCGCGAGCGCCCCGACCTCGTCGAAGGGCTGCGAGACGGTCGTCAGCGGCGGGGCGGAGACGTCCGACGCCTCGATGTCGTCGAACCCGACCACGGCGACGTCGCCCGGGACGTCGACGCCCGCGGCCTGCACGACGCCCAGGAGACCGAGCGCGTTCCGGTCCGTCGCGACCATGAGCGCGGTCGGTCGGTCACCCGCGGCGAGGAACGCCTCGCCCGCGGCCCGCCCGCCGGACGTGCCGTTGTCCGGCGCCGCGAGCAGGTGCGCGGGGTCGGCACGGAGCCCGTGGCGCTCGAGGGTGCGCACGTACGCGTCGTACCGGTCCCGCACGTCACGCTGCGCGACGTTCCCGACGAACCCGATGCGCGTGTGGCCGTGCCGCACGAGGTGCTCGACGGCGGCCGCGGTGCCGCCGGCGTTGTCGGGCGCGGCGGTCGGGACGGCGACGCCCGCCGCCGTGCCGCTCGCGACGACGACGGGCAGGTCGCGGGCCACGAGCGGGGCGAGGTACTCGCCCCGGACCGCGGACGTGATCGACAGGACGCCGTCGGCGTGGTCCCACCCCACGCGCGGCGCGAAGTCGGGCGCCTCGCCCTGCTCGTCGCTGCGCGCACCGGGCTCCAGCGTCTGCACGACGACGGCGCGTCCTCCGACGGCGGCGAGCTCACGCGCGACGCCGCGCAGGAGCGCCCCGAAGTAGTACCCACCCGTGCTCGGGGAGAACACGAGCAGGGTCGGGGACGACGTCACTGTGCCTCCGTCTGCTTGAAGGACCGCTTCCCCGTCCCATCGGCTGCTCCCCTGACGACGTGAGGCGTCCGCGTCCAGGGGCCCGCCGCCGGGGAAGGTCCGACGCCGCGGAGGTCGGCGCACACCCGGCGGACCTGCCACCCGCCCTTCCCTGTGTCGATCCGCGCCGCGACCATTCGTCCCAGTGGGTGAGGGCGGCACCGGGCCGCCCCGGAGCCGGAGGTGCACCATGCCGCAGTACGTGCTGTCACTGTGGGAGCCCGTCGGTCCTCCCCCGCCGCCGGAGCTCCTCGAGCCGGTTATGGCCGAGGTGGGACGCATCGACCAGGACATGCGGGACCAGGGCGTGTGGGTGTTCGCGGCCGGCCTGCACGGGCCCGGCTCGTCGACCGTCCTGCGGCCCGACGGCGACGAGGTCCTCACCGTCGACGGCCCGTACGTCGAGGCCAAGGAGCACCTCGGCGGGTTCTCGGTGGTCGACGTCGCGGACCTCGACGCGGCGCTCGAGTGGGGCCGTCGCCTCACGCGTGCGACGGGGCTGCCGATCGAGGTCCGTCCCGTGCGGCACGGCGGGCGCTGACCGTGCTCGCGGGCCCCGACGACGTCGCCGACGTCTACCGGCGCGAGTACGGCCGCGCCGTGTCGGTGCTCGCACGGGGCCTGCGCGACCTCGACGCCGCCGAGGAGGCCGTGCAGGAGGCGTTCGCCGAGGCGGCCCGCACGTGGCCCGTCACCGGCCTGCCGCCCAGCCCCGCCGGCTGGGTCCTGACCACGGCACGACGCCGCGCCGTCGACCGGCTGCGCCGCGAGGGCACGCGCGGGGTGCGTGAGCACCGCGCCGTCCTCGAGGGGCTGGTCGGCGGCGCGGTGGCCGCGAGCGCCGAGGAGGTCGTCATGTCCGGGCTGCCCGTCGACGAGCACCTGCCCGACGACCGCCTGCGCCTGGTGTTCACGGCGTGCCACCCCGCGCTCGCCCTCCCCGCACGCGTCGCCCTGACGCTCCGGCTCCTGGGCGGGCTCACGACGGCGGAGATCGCGCACGCGTTCGGCGTCCCCGAGGCGACGACGGCGCAGCGCGTCGTGCGCGCCAAGGCGAAGATCCGCGACGCGGGGATCCCGTACCGCGTGCCGGGGCCCGCCGAGCTGCCCGACCGCCTCGCGGGCGTGCTCGCCGTCATCCACGTCGTCTTCACCGAGGGGCACACCGCGACGGCGGGCCCCGAGCTCGGCCGGGTCGACCTCGCGGCGGAGGCCGTGCGCCTCGGACGGCTCCTCGCACGGCTCATGCCCGACGAGCCCGAGGTGCTCGGCCTGCTCGCGCTCATGCTCCTGGCCGAGTCGCGCCGTCCTGCGCGGACCGACGACGACGGCCGGATCGTGCTGCTCGCCGACCAGGACCGGAGCCGGTGGGACGACGCGCTCGCGTGGGAGGGGCGGACGCTCGTGCGCCGCTGCCTGCGTCTGCGCAGGCCGGGCCCGTACCAGCTCCAGGCGGCGATCGCGGCGGTCCACTCCGACGCGCCGTCGGCGGACCGCACCGACTGGCCGCAGGTCGTCGCGCTGTACGACCACCTGCTCGCGCTGACGCCCACCCCGTTCGTCGCCCTCAACCGCGCCGTGGCGGTCGCGGAGGTCGAGGGTCCGGCCGCCGGGCTCGCGCTCGTCGACGCGATCCCGCTCGAGCGCAACCACCTGTGGCACGCGGTCCGCGCCGACCTGCTGCGGCGCCTGGGCCGCGACGACGACGCGGCCGCCGCCTACGCCGCGGCGAGCATTCGCGGATGAGCGACCACGCGAGGGACCACGACGTCGTCGTCTTCGGGGCCTCGGGGTTCGTCGGCGCGCTGGTCGCCGAGCACCTCGCGCGGAACGCCCCGCCCGGCACGCGCGTCGCGCTCGCGGGCCGGTCCCGCGAGCGCCTCGAGCGCGTGCGCGCCGGGCTGCCCGGACCCGCGACCACCTGGCCCGTCGTCGTCGCCGACGCCGGCGACCCGGCCTCGCTCGCCGCGATGGCCGCGTCGACGCGCGTCGTCGTCAGCACCGTGGGCCCGTACCTGCGTCACGGGATGCCGGTGGTCGAGGCGTGCGCGCGCGCCGGGACCCACTACGCGGACCTCACGGGCGAGGCGCCGTTCGTCCGCGCGGCCGTCGACCGGTTCGGCGACGTGGCGCGGTCGACCGGTGCACGGCTCGTGCACGCGTGCGGGTACGACTCGGTCCCGTCCGACCTCGCGGTCCTCACGCTGCACCGCCGGGTCCTGGCCGACGACGCCGGCTCGCTCGCGCACGTCCGCCTCGTCGCGCGGGCCCGCGGCGGGGTCAGCGGCGGGACGCTCGCGACGATGCGTGGCGTGGTCGAGCTCGCCGCGGGCGACCCCGCAGCGCGGCGGCTGCTCGCCGACCCCTTCTCGCTCAGCCCTGACCGGGCCGCCGAGCCCGACGTCCCCCAGCCGCCCGACGCGCCCGCACCCGGGAAGGCCGTCGACGGCGGGTGGGTCACGGCTTTCCCGATGGCGTCGTTCAACTCGCGGGTCGTGCGCCGGTCCAACGCGCTCCACGGCTGGGCGTACGGCCGGACGCTGCGGTACGGCGAGGTCATGGCCGCCGGACGCGGTGCCCGGGGCGCCGCACGCGCGCTCGGCGTCACGGCCGGCCTCGGGGTCGCCGCCGCCGCGTTCGCCCTCCCGCCGACGCGCGCCCTGCTCGACCGGGTGCTCCCCGAACCCGGCACCGGTCCCGACGAGCAGACGCGCCGCGACGGCTGGTTCCGCATGGACGTGCACGCCACGACGACGACCGGGAGGCACTACCGCGCAGTGGCCGCCGGCAGCGGTGACCCCGGGTACGCGGCGACCGCGGTGATGATCGGACAGGCGGCGCTCGCCCTCGCGCACGACGAGGACCGCCTCCCCGACCGGGCGGGCTCGCTCACCCCCGCGACGGGGCTCGGCGACGTCCTCGTGGATCGCCTGCGGGCGGCGGGGCACACGTACCTCGCGTCGCCGCGCTGACGGCGCCGGCGACGACCTCCACCACGCCCGCGCCTCGCCCGGGCCCACGCTCGGCCTCCGGTTCCGTCTCGTGCGGTCTTGCTATACGTAGATGTATGCATATACTCGTGACCGTGCCTACGATGGCTTCATGCCGAACAAGACGATCTACGTCTCCGACGCCGACCTGCCCGTGTTCCAGCGCGCGCAGGAGCTCACCGGGGGCAACCTCTCGGCGGCCATCTCCAAGGCGCTGCGTCGGCTCGTCGAGGTCGAGGAGGGACGCCTCCAGGGCTTCGACGACATCGCCGTCCGCGTCGGCGTCGGCCGGCGGAAGGTCCAGCGGTTCCAGGGTGTCGAGCTCGTCGACTGGCACCGCTCGACCAAGGACGGCGACGAGCGGTACCGGGTCTACCGGACCCGCACCGGCCGGTTCGCCGTCCACCTCGAGCGACCCAAGGGCTTCGTCTGGTCCGCCGGGAAGGAGGGTGAGCTGACGGGCTGGCGCAAGCACCTCAGCTCGGACCAGCAGTGGGGTGAGGTCCCGGCCTCGGCCGCCCTCACGGTCTTCGAGACGTTCGACGAGCTCCGGGCGGCCGTCCCGGCCGAGCTCGCATCCCTGGTGGAGGCCTACGCCACCGAACCCGAGGTCGAGGACCTCGACATCTGACGCTCCCGGCGAGGCCGGGAGTCCCCGGCTACGCGCGAGGAGCGACCATGCCCGCAACCAGGCCCTCCGGGGCCGACCTCACCCCGGCGATCGAGGTCGTCGGCCTCCACAAGCGGTACGGCGACCAGACGGTGCTCGCCGACCTCGACCTCTCCGTCCCCGTCGGCTCGGTCACGGCGCTGCTCGGCCCCAACGGGGCCGGCAAGACGACCACGGTCTCGATCCTCTCGACGCTCCTGCCCGCTGACGGCGGCACGGCGCGCGTCCTCGGGCACGACGTCGCCCGGGAGCCGCAGGCCGTGCGACGCCTCATCGGCGTGACCGGCCAGCTCTCCGCGGTCGACCCTCTGCTCACGGTCGTCGAGAACCTGCGGCTCATGGCCGACCTCGTCCACCTCCCGCGGACCGAGGGGCGCCGCCGCGTCGCCGGGCTCGTCGAGCGGTTCGGCCTCGGCGACGCCGCCCGCAAGCCCGCCCAGCAGCTCTCGGGCGGCATGACGCGCAAGCTCGACCTCGCCATGACGCTCGTGGCGGACCCGCGCGTGGTGTTCCTCGACGAGCCGACGACCGGGCTCGACCCCCGGGCGCGCCGCGACCTGTGGGACCAGGTTCGCACCCTCGTCGCGCACGGCACGACGGTCCTCCTCACGACGCAGTACCTCGACGAGGCGGACCAGCTGGCCGACCGCGTCGCCGTCCTGCACGAGGGCCGGCTCGTCGCGCACGACACGCCGGCCGGGCTGAAGGCCGCGCACGACGCGGGCTCGCTCGACGACGTCTTCCTCGCCCTCACCGCTCCGGGCACCGAGTCCGGGGCCGACTCGAAGGAGGTGGCGTGATGACCGCCGCCGCCGCCCCTGCCGTGCCCGTCGCCGCCGCGCCCCGGCCGACGCAGGACCTCGTCACGATGACGCGCCGGAGCCTCCTGCACATGGCCCGCTACCCGTCGCTGACGGGCGTGGTCGTCGGCATGCCGGTCGTGCTGCTGCTGCTGTTCGTCTACGTCTTCGGCGGGGCCTTCGGCGCGGGCGTCGCCGAGGGCGTCGCACCGGGTGCCGCCGGGCGTGCCGCCTACCTGGACTACATCGCGCCGACGATGCTCGTCATGACGGCGACCGCGGTCGCGCAGGCCACCGCGATCAGCGTCGCGATGGACATGACCGGCGGCATCGTCACGCGGCTGCGGACCATGCCCGTCGCACCCGTGGCCGTGCTCGGCGGCCACGTCGTCGGCGCGGTGGTGCAGACGCTCGTCGCGACGGCCGCGGTGCTCGGCGTCGCGGTGCTCCTCGGGTTCCGTCCCGAGGCCGGCGTCGGTGAGTGGCTCGCGCTGATCGGCTTCTTCACGCTCCTGACGCTCGCGCTGACGTGGGTCACGGTGGGGATGGGCGTCGCGGCGCGCAGCGTCGAGTCGGCGTCGAACACGCCGATGATCTTCCTGCTGCTGCCCTTCCTGGGCAGCGGGTTCGTGCCCGTCGACACGATGCCGACCGCGGTGCGGGTGTTCGCCGAGCACCAGCCGTTCACGCCGGTCATCGAGACCCTGCGCGGGCTGCTCGGTGGGGGCGACCTCGCGGCCGGGACGGCGTGGACGGCGGTCGCCTGGTGCGTGGGACTCGCGCTGCTCGGCTGGTGGTGGGCCCGGGCGACCTACCGGCGACCGCGCGCCTGACCGCGCGACGCGACCCCGGCGCTCCCTCGAAGGGACGAGCGCCGGGGTCCTCGGCACGACGGCGCCGACGCCGGGGTCCTCGGCGCGACGGCGCCGACGCCGGGGTCACCGCTCCGCCGGCACCCCGACCGTGCGGCCCACCCACTCGACCACGAGCCTGAGCACACGCTCGTCGACGGGCTGCCGGACGTCCTTGCGGTACCCGGCGAGGGACGCGGCCCCCACCTGCGACCGGAGGACGTGCGAGACGTCGGGCACCTCGTGCACCTCGACCGGCCCGCGCACGGTGCTCTCGATCACCGCGAGGTCGGACGGCCGCACCTGGAGGTCCTTCGACCCCGTGACGGCGAGCACGGGCACGGTGAGCCGCCCCAGGTCGACGCGGGGGTCGTACGCCATGAACTCGCGGTGCCAGCGGGCGTTGAGCCGCTGCCCCCCGATGCGCGCGACGTCCGTCGTCGTCCGCGCGATCTGCCGGCGGTTGCGCTCGGTCCTCGCCACGAGGTCCACGCGCAGCACCGACAGGACCCGCCGCAGCCACCCGGGCATCGAGGCGACGACGTTGCCCGTCTGCCAGCGCAGCAGCTCCTCGCCCGGCGTCGCGGAGGCGCTCAGCAGCGCCACCCCCGCGAGCCCCTCGACGTCCGCGGCGAGGCGCCCCGCGTGGATCGCCCCCTCCGAGTGGCCGACGACGACGACGCGCGACGCGTCGACCTCGGGACGCGCGCGCAGCACCGCGAGCGCGGCCCGGGCGTCCTCGGTGCTGTCGTCGAGACCGGCGGTCATCCAGCCCCCCGGGCTCGCGCCGACCCCGCGCTTGTCGTACGCCATCACGACGAGCCCCGCCTCGGCGAGCGCGCGCCGCAGGGCACCCGTGATGTCGAGCGGCAGGCGCCTGTGGTTCGAGTCGCGGTCGACCGGGCCCGATCCGGGGAGCACGAGCACGGCGGGGAACGGGCCGTCGCCCGCCGGGACGGCGAGGCTCGCGGCGAGCGCGTGCCCACCCGACGTGAAGGTCAGGTCGGTGGTGGTCATGAGTCTCTCCTCGGGGCGAGGCTTCGTCGGGTCGGGCGCGGTGCCCGGGGTCGGTCGGTGGTCGCGTCAGCGGCCGGTCAGCCGGGCGGCGACCTGCTCGGGCCGGTCGACGTCGAGGAGGAGCTCGGCCCACCGCTGCCCCCTGAGGGTCACCCGCAGCGCCGGGCGGCCGGCGCGCACCGACGCGAGCGTGCTGCCGCCGTGCCGCCGACGCCACGTCCCGATCCCCCGGACCCCCGGGAGGCCGAGCCCGGGCGCACGGAGGCCACGCAGCGCCGCGAGTCCGTCGGGGACCACCTCCGCGCCCGTGACGGCCGAGGTGGGGACGTGCTGGTCGCGGAGGAGGCCGGCAACCCTCTCGCCGAGCGAGAACGAGACGGACAGGGTCGACGGGGAGATCGAGACGGTGGGCATGCGCCTCATCATTCCCACCAATGAGAATGTTGTCAATCGTGCGTATGGTGGGGACGTGACCACGCTCAGGCCCGCCGACGTCGTCCTCCACCCCGTGCGCCTGCGGATCGTCCAGGCGTTCCTCGGCGACCGCGCGCTCACGACGGGTGAGCTCCGCGCCGCGCTGCCCGACGTCGCGACCGCGACGCTCTACCGCCAGGTCGCGGCGATGGTCGACGGCGGCGTGCTCGAGGTCGCCGACGAGCGGCGCGTCCGCGGCGCGGTGGAGCGCACCTACCGCCTGCGGGCCGGTGCCGCGTACGTCGACGCGGACGCCGCGGCCGCGATGAGCCCCGACGACCACCGCAGGGCGTTCCTCACCTTCGTCGCAGGGCTCGTCGGCGACCTCGACCGCTACCTCGACGCGGGCGACGTGGACCTCGCGCGCGACGGCGTCGGGTACCGCCAGCACGCGCTGTACCTCACCGACGACGAGCTCACCGACCTCGTGGCGGACCTGCGCGCGGTGGTCCTCACGCGGCTCGAGCACCGGCCCGACGGCCACCGCACGCGCCGCCTGTTCTCGACCGTCCTGGTCCCGGCCGGCGACGACACGGCGCACGCGGCCCCGTCGGAGCGTCCGGAGACGACGGCCGGCTCCTGAACGCGGGCGGAGCGCGGGCTGCGACGGCGCGCGCAGCCGGCGGCGGGCCGGGGTCGTGTCGGAGCCCCGCCCTACTGTCGTGACATCGCACCCCGAGGGACGGAGAGACCCATGGAGATCGTGCTCGTCGGTGGGTTGTGGCTCGACGCGTCGGCGTGGGACGCCGTCGTCGGACCGCTCGAGGCGAAGGGGCACCGCGCGGTGCCCGTCGCGCTGCCCGGCCAGGGCGACGGCGACGCGGCCGCGACGCTCGACGACCAGGTCGCGGCCGTGGTCCGTGCGGTCGACGGTGCCACGGACCCCGTGTGGGTCGTCGGCCACTCGGCCGCGGCGACCCTCGCCTGGCTCGCTGCGGACGCGCGGCCCGAGCGGGTCGCGGGCGTCGCGCTGATCGGCGGCGTGCCGGCCGCGGACGGCGAGCGCTACGCGGAGTTCTTCCCGGTGCGGGACGGCGCCATGGCCTTCCCGGGCTGGGAGCCGTTCGAGGGCCCCGACGCGGACGACCTGGACGACGACGCCCGGGCCGCGTTCGAGCGCGACGCGATCGGTGTCCCCGAGGGCGTCGCGCACGGCGTCGTGCGGTACACGGACGGCCGGCGCCACGACGTCCCGGTCGTCCTCGTGTGCCCCGAGTTCTCGCCGGAGCAGGCACGTGCGTGGGTCGAGGGCGGCGACGTCCCCGAGCTCCAGCACGCGACCGTCACGTACGTCGACCTCGACTCGGGCCACTGGCCGATGGTCAGCGCGCCTGCGGAGCTCGCGCGCGTCCTCGACCAGGTCGTGGGATGAGCACGCCGGTGGGCCCGCCCGAGGCCCCGCCCGTGTACTCGGTCCGCCTGCTCGACGCCTCGACGTGGGACGTGTTCGCCGAGCTCGTCGAGCGCAACAACGGGATCTTCGGCGGGTGCTGGTGCCTCGGGTGGCACCCGGAGGGGCGCGAGCGCGGGATCAGCCGTCGGGAGGTCAAGGAGGAGCGCGTCCGTACCGGCGGTGCGCACGCGGCGCTCGTGGTCGACGACGAGGGCCGCGCGCAGGGCTGGGCGCAGTACGGACCCACACCCGAGCTGCCCGGCATCAAGCACCGACGGATGTACGAGAAGGAGCCGACGCCCGTGCCGGACTGGCGGATCGGGTGCGTCTACGTCGACCCGAGGCACCGCGGCCAGGGCGTCGCGCGGATCGCGGTCGGCGCCGCGCTCGACGAGATCGCCCGCCAGGGCGGTGGCCTGGTCGAGGCGATCTCGGAGGTGACCGAGGGTCGCGTCGCCCACGGCCGGTTCCTCTTCACCGGCACGGTCGAGCTGTTCGACGACCACGGGTTCGACCGCGTCCGGCAGGTCGGCAAGCACGCGTGGATCGTGAGCCGCACGGTCGAGCCCGCACGCTGAGCCCGCCGCACGCGTCTCAGCCGGCGCCCGGCGTGGTCTGCGGCTCGAGCTCCTGCGTGCCGATGACTCCGAGCAGTGCGAGCTTCTCCGCCCACTCGGAGCGCGGCGGCGCGGTGAGCACGAGGAGGCACTGCGACTGGTCCTCGGTGAACAGGGCCTGGCAGTCGAGCTCGATGGCTCCGACCTGGGGGTGGATCAGCACCTTGTGGTCCTCGAACCGCCTCCCGACCTCGTGCCGCTGCCACAGCTCGGCGAACTCGGCGCTCTCCCGCTCGAGCGCACGCACGATCTCTCCAGCCTGCGAGCGGGGCCCGAGCACGCCGTACGCAACCCGCAGCGACGCCACCTGGGCACGCGACTGCCGGTCCCGGTCCTCGGGCGGGTACATGGACCGCGCCCCGTCAGGGTCGGTGAACCACCGGTAGACCTCGCTGCGTGCGAGCCCTCGGTGGCCCGACCGGTCGCCGAGCAGCGCGACCGCCATGCGGTTCATCACGAGGGTCTCCCCGAGCCAGGACAGGACGAGCGCCGGTGTGTCGTCGAGTCGGTCGAGGACCCGGTGCAACGCGGGCGCCACGAACGTGCCCCCCACCCCCGGGCCCGGCGGGTTCCGACCGGCGAGCCGGTAGAGGTGGTCCCGGCCGTCGCCGTCGAGCCGCAGAGCCCGCGCGAGCGCCGCGAGCATCTGCTCGCTGGGTTGCGGCCCACGTCGCTGCTCCAGGCGCGTGTAGTAGTCCGCCGACATCGCGGCCAGCTGGGCGACCTCCTCCCGTCGCAGGCCCTGAGCCCGGCGACGCGCACCCGCGACGAGGCCGACGTCGTCGGGGCGGAGCGACTCGCGCCGTCGGCGCAGGAAGTCGGCGAGCGCGACACGGTCCATGCGCCCATGGTCGCCGGTCGCAGGACGCCCGGGCCAGGGTCGGGGCGCGCCCAGCCAGGGAGCGTCGATCCCCCGATGACCACTCCGCTCCCGCCCCCGAGCGGCGCCCGGCACCGTGGTCGCCATGGACATCACGAGCAGCACCGTCTTCATCCCCGGCGGGACCAGCGGCATCGGTCTCGCTCTCGCCCTCGCGCTGCACGACGCAGGCAGCACCGTCGTCGTCGGCGGCCGGCGCACCGACCTGCTCGAGCGGATCGCCGCCGAGCACCCCGGGGTCGGCACCGTCCGGATCGACGTCGCGGACCCCGACAGCATCCGGAGCGCCGCGACCGAGGTCCTGGATCGCTGGCCCGCGCTGGACGCCCTCGTGACGATGGCGGGCGTCATGCAGGTCGAGGACTGGCACCGCGCCGACGGGTTCCTCGCGTCCGCCGAGCGCGTCGTCACGACGAACCTCCTGGGCACGATCCGTCTGGTCGCGGCCTTCGTCGAGCACCTGCAGGCCCGCCCGGTGTCGACGATCATGACCGTCTCGTCCGGCCTCGCGTTCGCCCCGCTGCGCGTCACGCCGAGCTACAACGCGAGCAAGGCGGCGGTCCACATGCTCAGCGAGAGCCTGCGGCTCCAGCTCGCCGACACGTCGGTCCGGGTCGTCGAGCTCGTGCCGCCCGCGGTGCGGACCGACCTCCTGCCCGGGCAGGCGACGAGCGAGCACGCCCTCCCTCTCGAGGACTTCGTCGGCGAGGTCGTCACGCTCCTGCGCGAGCGGCCCGCCGACGACGAGGTGCTGGTCGAGCGCGTGCGCTTCCTGCGGTTCGGCGAGGCCCGCGGCGACTACGACCGCGTGGTCGAGGTGCTCAACGCGACCGACCCGCACTGAGGCCACCGTTCGGCGGCCACCGGGGCCCCCGCCGCGGCAGGACCGACGCGCGTCGAGATCCGAGTTCGTGCCGGCGTGTCGCTCGGGCACGCCGGCGGAAGTCTCATCTCGACGAAAGGGCGACGGTCGGGGTGCGCGCTCGGCCCGTCCGTCAGTCCGCCGGCGGCAGACCTGCGGCCGTCTCCGGGTCCACCGCGTGACCCGCCCCCTCGCGGTGCAGCAGCACCTCGGCGGCGTGCTCCGCGAGCGCGACACCGGCCGACCCGTAGAGGTGGAACACCGCGTCCGCGCCGTGGCGGCGCAGCTCGGCGACGTCGTCGTCGTAGCGCGCGACGGCCGCGACCTTGCCCGTGAAGCCCGCCGCCTGCAGGCGTGCCAGCGCGATGAGGTTCGCGTTGTGGAACGGCATCGCGAGCACGACGACGCGCACCTGGCCCGCGCGCTCGACGCGCGCCCAGAACTCGATGTCGGTCGCGTCCGCGCGGACGACGTCGAACCCCTGGGCCTCGAGCTCGTGCACGCGCGCCTGGTCGTGCTCGACGCCGACGACCGAGAGCCCGTACTCGTCGCGCAGCCGGACGTACGTGGAAGCGCCGATCCGCCCGAGCCCGAGGACGATCGCGTCCGCCTTGCCGATGTCGACGAGGCGGTCGTCGGGGTGCAGCTGGTACGTGCTGTGGTGCGGCAGGAGCCGGACCATGCGCGTCGCGAGCTCGACGCCGCGCCGGTTGATCAGGGCGGACACCGCGAAGCTCATCGCGACCGAGAGCGAGACGACGACGACCCACCGCTCGTCCATGAGCCCGGAGGACGCACCGACGGCCGCGACGATGATGCCGAACTCGGAGAAGTTCGCCAGGACGAGACCCGCGAGGAACGCGGTGCGGCGCCGCAGCCGCATGGCCCACAGCAGGACGGCGTAGAACCCGACCTGGAACGGGAGGACGGCGAGCAGCAGCAGCGCGAGCAGCAGCTCGTCCGGCCCCGGGCGCCCGTGCAGCCCGATCTGGAGGAAGAACGCGACGAGCATGAGGTCCTTGAACGTCATGAGGGACCGCGACAGCTCCGACGCGCTCGGGTGCTTGGCGAGCAGCACGCCCATCACGAGCGCACCGAGCTCGCCGTGCACGCCCACGGCCTCGAACACGCCCCAGCCGAGCCCCACGGCGACCGCCACCCCGAACAGCGCCTGGAGCTCGCCGTGACCGATCCGGTCCCAGACCCGGTGCAGCGGCCACGCGGCGGGCAGGAGCAGGACGAGCGCGAGCGCCCACGGGCTCGGCACCTCGCCGCCCGCGAGGGCCAGGAAGATCACCGCGACGACGTCCTGGAGCACGAGCAGACCCACGGCGATGCGGCCGTAGAGCGAGGTCGTGTCCGACCGGTCCTCGAGCACCTTCACGACGAAGACCGTCGAGGAGAACGTCAGCGCGAAGCCCACGAGCGCGAACGCCCCCACGCCCTCGTCGCCGACGAGCGCGGGGACCACGACCCCGAGCAGCCCCAGGAACCCGACGGCGACCGCGGTCGACAGGACCAGGCGGACGGTCGTCGTGAGCCAGATCTCGCGCCGGAGGAGCGTGCGCGCGTCGAACTTGAGGCCGATCGCGAAGAGCAGCAGCACCACGCCGAGGTCCGCGACCTGCTCGAGCCCGGCCGGGGCCGGCGCGCCCACGGCGCCGAGGGCGAACCCCGCGGCGAGGTACCCGACGAGAGGAGGGAGGCGCACCGCCGTCGCGAGGAGGCCACCGACGACCGCGGCGGCGAGGTACACGCCCAGCTCCATGCGGCCTCCCTCCGGGTGGGGGACCATTCTCGCGCGGCTCGGCGTCGCCACAAGGGTGCGGGGACTTGCCGGTTCGGCAACAGGAGTTGCTCAGCCCGCGACGGGCAGCGCATGCTCCCCCCATGGACGCGAGGACACCCCGGTGAGCGCGCACGCGCACGGCCACGACGAGCACGAGGGCGGCGCCCCGGACGAGATGTTCGAGCCGTCGGCGTGGGACGAGCGGTACGCGGGCGAGGGGACGGTGTGGTCCGGCCACCCCAACGCGCAGCTCGTCGCGGAGGCCTCGCACCTGACGCCCGGCACCGCGCTCGACGTCGGGTGCGGCGAGGGCGGCGACGTCGTGTGGCTCGCGCGGCAGGGGTGGCGCGTGACGGGCGCCGACTTCTCCGCGAACGGCCTCGCCCGCGCCGCACGGCACGCCGAGCAGGCGGGCGTCGCGGACCGCGTCGACTGGTGGCAGGTCGACGCCCGGACGTTCGACGCCGCGGGCCGCACGTGGGACCTGGTGACGACGCACTTCCTGCACCCGCCGGACGGCGGCATGGTCGAGGCGACCCGCCGGCTCGCGACCGCCGTCGCACCCGGCGGGCACCTGCTCGTCGTCGGGCACGCGCCGTCGGACGTCTTCACGCACCTCGCGACCTCGCACCGCCGCGCCATGTTCCTCGCCGAGGACCTGCTCCCCGCGCTGCCCGACGGGTTCGAGGTGGTCGTCGTCGAGCAGCGGCCGCGCACGACCGTGCGCGACGGCGTGACCGTGCAGATCGACGACTCGACGCTGCTCGCGCGCCGCACGGCCTGACGCCGGCCTCGCCGCGGCGCCGTCGGCCGGGCCGCCGCCTCGCACCGGTGGCGGCTACGGCCGCCGCACGAGCAGGTGCTGCCGGAAGAACGCCGCCAGCTCGGCGGTGCCGTCGAGCGGGAAGACGCCCGCGACGTACTGGTCGGGCCGCACGACGACGACGCAGCCACGCCGGTCCACCTCGCGCGCGTCGAAGACGTCGTCGGCGGGATCGGCCGCGAAGACCTTCTCGTAGTCGACCAGGCCGAACGGGCCCGTCCTCGGCAGGAACAGCTCGGGCACCTGCGTGACCTCGACGTCGGCGTGCCGCTGCTGGAGGACGAGCTTCACGTCGAGCACGGTGTCGCGGTCGGCGCCCGCCGGGGTGTGGGCGACGACCGGCGAGTCGGCTCCCTCGGCCATCCAGTGCGCCCAGCGGACCAGCGCCGAGCCGTCGTCGGGCGCGTCGGCGTCGGCGAACGCGTAGACGCGCCACCGGCCGTCGGCGCGGTGCTGGTGGCCCAGGTGCAGCGGGTTCGCGTCGGCGACCCGCACGACGGGCGCCGACCGGAACCGCTTGCCGACCGGGAAGCCCGCCGCGAGCGCCTGGTGCACCGGCTCGGCGACGACCATCGACGGCGCGTAGCGCGTCATGAAGCCGAAGAGGAACTCGGTGGTCCGGACGTAGAAGTCGGCGAGGAACCCGGGGTCGAGCTCACCGGGCTTCCTCGCCATGAGGCCCGACCACTCCTTGTCGAAGTCGATGAGCGCCTGCGCGACCACCTGCCGCTCGGCCGAGTAGGTGTCGAGCAGGCTCTCCGGGCTGCGACCGGTCAGCACGTACCCGAGCTTCCAGGCGAGGTTGAAGCCGTCCTGCATCGACACGTTCATGCCCTGGCCGGCCTTCGCGCTGTGCGTGTGGCACGCGTCGCCCGCGATGAACACGCGCGGCGTCCGCGTGCCCCGCTCCTCGGGAAGCACGTCGTCGAAGCGGTCGGTGAGGCGGTGCCCGACCTCGTAGACGCTGTGCCACGCGACGTCCTTCACGTCGATCGAGTACGGGTGCAGGATCGCGTTCGCCTTCGCCACGACCTGCTCGATCGTCGTGCTGCGGATCGCGTGGTGGTCCTCGGGCGTGACCTCGCCGAGGTCGACGTACATGCGGAACAGGTGACCGCCCTCGCGCGGGATCAGCAGGATGTTGCCGCCCGAGCCCGACTGGATCGCGCACTTGAGGCGGATGTCGGGGAAGTCGGTCACCGCGAGGACGTCCATGACGCCCCACGCGTGGAACGCCGAGTCGCCCCGCATCGTGCAGCCGATGGACTCCCGGACGCGGCTGCGCGCGCCGTCGGCGCCGAGCACGTAGCGCGCCCGCACGACCTTCTCCTCGCCCGCCCGCTCCCCCGCGGTGCGCACGAGCGTCACGGTCACGGGGTGCTCGGCGTCGTCGGTGCGCTCGAGCGAGCGGAGCTCGTAGCCGTAGTCGGGCGCCATGCGGCTCGGCGAGTGCGCCATGTGCTCGGCGAAGTGGTCGAGCACGCGGGCCTGGTTGACGATCAGGTGCGGGAACTCGCTGAGGCCGTGCGGGTCGTCGGGCGGCCGCTCACCACGGACGATCCGCGACGGGTCGTGCGGGTCCGGGTGCCAGAAGCACATCTCGGTGATCCGGTACGCCTCCTCGGCGATCCGGCCCGCGAAGCCGAACGCCTGGAACGTCTCGACGCTGCGCGCCTGGATGCCGTCGGCCTGCCCGACCCGCAGCCGGCCGTCGCGGCGCTCGACGATGCGCGTGTGCACCTCGGGGAACTGCGCGAGCTGCGCCGCGGCGATCATCCCCGCAGGCCCGGTGCCAACGACGAGCACGTCGACCTCGTCCGGCAGCTCCGCGGGGCGGTCGAGGCCGATACCCGCGGCGGGCTGGACCCGGGGGTCGCCCGAGACGTACCCGTGGTGGTGGAACTGCATGCGACCGACTCCCCTGACGCCGATGTCGAGGTGGACGGATCGTATATGATGGCTCGTCGCAGCGGCAACGAGGCCCTGCGGTCGCACGCCACGGGAGGGTCCGCGCATGCCGACGGTCTCCGCGCACGTCGCGGTCACGCTCGCCGCCCACGTCGACCACGTCTTCGGCGTCATGGGCAACGGCAACGCGTACGTGCTCGACACGCTCGAGCGGTGCACGAGCGCCCGCTTCACGCCCGTCCGGCACGAGGCCGGCGCGGTCGTCGCGGCCGACGCGTTCCACCGCGCGTCGGGCCGGCTCGCGGCTGCGACGACGACGTACGGCGCAGGCTTCACCAACACGCTCACGGCGCTCGCCGAGGCCGTTCAGGCGCACGTCCCGCTCGTCCTCGTCGTGGGTGACGAGCCGACGTCGGGCCCGCGCCCGTGGGACGTCGACCAGATCGCGATGGCGTCGGCCGTCGGCGCCCGCACCTACACCGTCGGCCGTGCGGACGCCGCCGCGACCACCGTCATCGCGGTCGAGCACGCGCTCACCTACCGCGTGCCCACCGTGCTCGCGATCCCCTACGACGTCGCGACGCTCGAGGTGGGGCCGGTCCCGGAGACGCCCGCACCGCGCCTGCCCGAGCCGCTCGTACCGCGCGGGCCGTTCGCCGACGGCGTCGTGCGCGAGATCGCCGCGGCGCTCGCGACCGCGCGCCGGCCCCTGCTCCTCGCGGGCCGCGGCGCATGGGTCGCCGACGCGGGCAAGGTGCTCGGCGAGCTCGCCGACGCCACGGGCGCGCTCACCGTCACGTCGGCGCTCGGACGGGGCGTGTTCCCGCGGCCCGAGTTCGACCTCGGCGTCGCGGGCGGCTTCGGTGCGGCGGGCGCGATGGCGCTCGTGCGCGAGGCCGACGTCGCCGTCGTGCTCGGCGCGTCCCTCAACCAGTTCACGATGCGCTTCGGCGAGCTGTTCTCGCCCGGCACGCGCGTCTTCCAGGTCGACGTCGCACCGGCCGCGACGCACCCCCACGTCGGCGGGTACGTGCGCGGGGACGTCGCGGCGGTCGCCGACGCGGTCCTGCGCGAGCTGACCGCGCTCGGCGACGGCTCGGCGCGCCTCGGTCAGCGCGGCGCGCCGCGTGCGGACGCCGGGCGGTGGCGCGAGACGGTCGACGTCGCCGCCGCGCGGCGGCACGAGCCCGGCGACGGCGTCGCGCCCGACGGACGCCTGGACCCGCGCTCGGCCGCCGCGCGGATCGCGGAGCTCCTGCCCGAGGACCGGGTCGTCGTCTCCGACGGCGGGCACTTCCTCGGCTGGTCGAACATGTACTGGCCCGTCGCCTCGCCCGACCGCACCGTCATGGTGGGGACCGCGTTCCAGGCGATCGGGCTCGGCTTCCCGAGCGTCGTCGGCGCCGCGATGGCGCGACCCGACGCGACGGTCGTCCTGACGACCGGCGACGGCGGCGGGCTCATGGCGCTGTCGGACCTCGAGTCGGCCGTGCGGGTCGCGGGCGGACGTGGGCTCGCCGTCGTCTGGAACGACGGCGCGTACGGCGCCGAGGTCCACCACTACGGGCGCAAGGGCCTGGCGCGCGAGCCGATGCTCATCCCCGACGTCGACTTCGCGGGCGTCGCGCGCGCGCTCGGGGCCGAGGGCGTCGTCATCGGGACCGTCGAGGACCTCGACGTCCTCGCGGCCTGGGCCGCCCGGCCCGCGCCCGAGCGACCGTTCCTGCTGCTCGACCTGCGGGTCTCGGCCACCGTGGTCGCGCCGTTCTACGAGGAGATCGCGAGGGTCAGCGCATGACGGACGACGCAGACCTCACCGGGGCAGCCGGGGCAGCCCGGGCCGCCGACGCCCCCGGCGGGCCCGCCGTCACGGACCCCCGGTTCGCGCCGCTGCCGCAGCGGCCCGGCAAGGTCCTCGCGGTGCACCTCGCCTACGCCTCGCGCGCCGACCAGCGCGGCCGCCGCCCCGCGCACCCGTCCTACTTCCTCAAGCCGTCGAGCTCGCTCGCGTCCGGTGACGGGACCGTCGAGCGCCCTTCGGGCACCGAGCTGCTCGCGTTCGAGGGCGAGGTCGCGCTCGTCATCGGCACCGCCGCGCGGCGCGTGCCCGTCGAGCGGGCGTGGGAGCACGTCGCGTGGGTCACGGCCGCGAACGACCTCGGCGTGTACGACCTCCGCGCGAACGACCGCGGCTCCAACGTCCGCTCCAAGGGCCGCGACGGGTTCACGCCGATCGGCCCGCGCCTCCTCGACGCGCGCGCGCTCGACCCCGACGGCCTCCGGGTCCGCACGTGGGTGGGCGGCGAGCTGCGTCAGGAGGACACGACCGCCGGCATGATCTTCCCGCTCGCGCAGCTCGTCGCCGACCTGTCCCAGCACCTCACGCTCGAGCCGGGCGACGTGGTCCTGACGGGGACGCCGGCCGGCTCGTCGGTGATCGTCCCCGGCGACGTCGTCGAGGTCGAGGTCGACGCCCCGGACGCCCCGGACGCCCCGAGCACCGGCCGCCTCGTCACGACGGTCACGCAGGGCACGCACGCGTTCGACGGCGCGCTCGGCTCGCTCCCGGCCGCCGACGACGTCCAGCGCGCCGAGGCGTGGGGGTCGCGCGCGGCGGCGGGGCTCCCGCCCGAGCCCCCGGCCGACGAGGCAGCCGACGACGACGCAGCCGGCGCGGCAGCGGGCGTCCGACCCGCCGTCGCGCGTCCCGCGCTCGCACCCGGGTTGCGCGAGAGGCTGCTCCGCACCCCCGTCGCGGCGATCAGCGCGCAGCTGCGCCGGCGCGGTCTCGACGACGTGCACGTCGACGGCGTGCGCCCGGTGCTCCCCGGCACGAGGCTCGTCGGGACCGCGCGCACGCTGCGCCTCGTGCCGCACCGTGCCGACCTGTTCGCGAGCCACGGTGGCGGGTACAACGCCCAGAAGCGCGCCTTCGACTCGCTCGGCGAGGGCGAGGTCCTCGTCATCGAGGCGCGTGGCGAGGCGGGGTCCGCGACGCTCGGCGACGTCCTCGCGCTGCGGGCGAGGGTCCGGGGTGCCGCGGGTGTCGTCACCGACGGCGGGGTGCGCGACCACGCCGCCGTCGCGGCCGTCGGCCTCCCGGTGTGGTGCCGCGGACCGCACCCCGCGGTGCTCGGCAGGCGGCACGTGCCGTGGGACACCGACGTCACGGTCGCGTGCGGCGGCGCGACCGTCCAGCCGGGCGACGTCGTCGTCGCGGACGAGGACGGCGTCGTCGTCGTGCCGCGCGCGATGGTCGAGGAGGTCGTCGACGCGGCGCTCGCGCAGGAGGACGAGGACGCGTGGGTCGCCGAGCAGGTCGCCGCGGGTCACCCCGTCGACGGCCTGTTCCCCATGGACGCCACCTGGCGCGCGCGCTACGACGCGTGGCGGGCGGGCCGATGACGACCACTGGGCCGGCGACGGCGTCGCGCAGCAAGTCCCAGCGCGCGTACGACTGGCTGCACGAGCGCATCGCCGCCCGCGAGTACGCACCCGGCTACCGCCTCGTCCTCGCGACGATCGCCGCGGAGCTCGACATGAGCGTCGTGCCCGTCCGCGAGGCGATCCGCCGGCTCGAGGCGCAGGGGCTCGTGACGTTCGAGCGCAACGTCGGCGCGCACGTCGCGATGATCGACGACTCGCAGTACCGGCACAGCATGGCGACGCTCGGCGTGCTCGAGGGTGCCGCGACCGCGCTCGCCGCACCGCACCTGACGGCCGACGACCTCCGCCGCGCGCGCGCCGTCAACGACCGTCTCGTCGCGACGCTCGACGACTTCGACCCGCACGCGTTCACCGCGCTCAACCAGGAGTTCCACGCCGTCCTCTTCGCGCCGTGCCCGAACCCGCGCCTGCTCGACCTCGTCACCGCGGAGTGGGCGCGGCTGCGGCAGCTGCGCGACTCGACCTTCACGTTCGTGCCCGGCCGCGCGCAGGAGTCGGTGCGCGAGCACGAGGAGCTCGTGCGGCTCCTCGAGGCGGGCGCACCGCTCGCTGACATCGAGCGGGCCGCGCGCGAGCACCGCTCGGCCACCCTCACCGCCTACCTCGCCCACGAGCACCCGGGAGCGCACGCATGAGCACGCCTGACCGGCCCGAGACCCGCCCCGAGACCGGGCCCGCGAGCACCGACCACCGACCCGCCGACCTGCCCGGGCGCCTGCGTCACCACGTCGACGGCGAGCACGTCGACTCGCTCGACGGCGCGACGTTCGAGGTCCTCGACCCGACGACCGGCGAGGCGTACGTCCACGCCGCCGCCGGGAAGGCCGCCGACGTCGACCGCGCCGTCGCCGCCGCGCGCCGGGCGTTCGACGAGGGCCCGTGGCCGCGGATGCTCCCCCGCGAGCGGTCACGCGTGCTGCACCGCGTCGCGGACATCGTCGAGTCCCGCGACGCGCGCCTCGCCGAGCTCGAGAGCTTCGACTCGGGGCTGCCGATCACGCAGGCGCTCGGCCAGGCGCGGCGCGCGGCCGAGAACTTCCGGTTCTTCGCCGACCTCGTCGTCGCGCAGACCGACGACGCGTACAAGGTCCCGGGCCGGCAGATCAACTACGTCAACCGCAAGCCGATCGGCGTCGCGGGCCTCATCACGCCGTGGAACACCCCGTTCATGCTCGAGTCGTGGAAGCTCGGCCCCGCGCTCGCCACGGGCAACACGGTGGTGCTCAAGCCCGCCGAGTTCACGCCCCTCTCGGCGTCCCTGTGGGCGGGGATCTTCGAGGAGGCGGGCCTGCCGCGCGGCGTGTTCAACCTCGTGAACGGCCTGGGCGAGGAGGCGGGCGACGCGCTCGTGAAGCACCCCGACGTGCCGCTCATCTCGTTCACGGGCGAGAGCAGCACGGGACGCACGATCTTCGCCAACGCCGCACCGCACCTCAAGGGCCTGTCGATGGAGCTCGGTGGCAAGTCGCCCGCGGTCGTCTTCGCGGACGCGGACCTCGACGCCGCGATCGACGCGACGATCTTCGGCGTCTTCTCGCTCAACGGCGAGCGCTGCACCGCGGGCAGCCGGATCCTCGTCCAGCGCGAGGTGTACGACGAGTTCGTCGAGCGGTACGCGGCGCAGGCGGCGCGCGTCGTCGTCGGCCCGCCGCACGACCCGCGCACCGAGGTGGGCGCGCTGGTGCACCCCGAGCACTTCGCCAAGGTCATGCGGTACGTCGAGATCGGGAAGACGGAGGGACGCCTCGTCGCGGGCGGGGGGCGGCCGGACGGGTTCCCGACCGGCAGCTACGTCGCACCGACGGTGTTCGCCGACGTGCCGCCCGACGCGCAGATCTTCACCGAGGAGATCTTCGGCCCGGTCGTCGCGATCACGCCGTTCGACACCGAGGAGGAGGCGCTCGCGCTCGCCAACGGCGTGCGGTACGGGCTCGCCGCGTACGTCTGGACGAACGACCTGCGGCGCGCCCACACGTTCGCCCAGGCGGTCGAGTCGGGGATGGTCTGGCTCAACAGCAACAACGTGCGCGACCTGCGGACCCCGTTCGGCGGCGTCAAGGCGTCGGGCCTGGGTCAGGAGGGCGGCTACCGCTCGATCGACTTCTACACGCACCAGCAGGCCGTGCACGTGACGTTGGGGACCGCGCACCACCCGACGTTCGGCAAGGCCGACGCGCAGAAGGTGGAGGGCTGACATGAGCGCACTCGTCCCGGGCCCCGGGTCCGGCCCGGCCGCCGACCGGATCCCGACGCCGTCGTCGCCCCCGCCGGACGTCGTGCGGTGCGCGTCGATGGAGCTCGTCGTGACCGACCTGGCGGCGTCGCGCGCGTTCTACGTCGACGTCCTCGGGCTCGTCGTGACCGAGGAGGACGACGACGCGGTCTACCTGCGGACGCTCGAGGAGTTCATCCACCACAACCTCGTGCTGCGCCGAGGCCCGGTCGCCGCGTGCGCCGCGTTCTCGTACCGCGTGCGGGCGCCCGAGGACCTCGACCGCGCGGTCGCGTTCTACACCGAGCTCGGGTGCCGGGTCGAGCGTCGCGCGGAGGGCTTCGTGCGCGGCGTCGGGGACTCGGTGCGCGTCGAGGACCCGCTGGGCTTCCCGTACGAGTTCTTCCACGACGTCGAACACGTCGAGCGCCTCGCGTGGCGCTACGACCTGCACACCCCGGGGGCGCTCGTGCGGCTGGACCACTTCAACCAGGTCACGCCCGACGTCCCGCGCGCGGTCGCGTTCATGGAGAGCCTCGGCTTCCGGGTCACCGAGGACATCCAGGACGCCGAGGGCACGACCTACGCCGCGTGGATGCGCCGCAAGCCCACCGTGCACGACACCGCGATGACGGGCGGCGACGGGCCGCGCATGCACCACATGGCCTTCGCGACGCACGAGAAGCACAACATCATCGCGATCTGCGACCGGCTCGGGGCCCTGCGGCTGTCCGACCGGATCGAGCGCGGCCCGGGCCGGCACGGCGTCTCCAACGCCTTCTACCTCTACCTGCGCGACCCCGACGGCCACCGCGTCGAGATCTACACGCAGGACTACTGGACGGGCGACCCCGACAACCCCGTCGTCACGTGGGACGTGCACGACAACCAGCGCCGCGACTGGTGGGGCAACCCCGTCGTCCCGTCCTGGTACACCGAGGCGTCGCTCGTGCTCGACCTCGACGGCAACCCGCAGCCCGTGGTGCCGCGCGTCGAGGCGAGCGAGATGGCCGTGACGATCGGCGCGGACGGGTTCTCCTACACGCGCCCCGACGACGCCGCCGACGCGCTGCCGTCGTGGAAGCAGGGCGAGTACAAGCTCGGGCACCAGCTGTGACCCGCACGCTCTCGGCCGACGAGGTCGCGACGGTCGCCGACGAGCTCGCGGCGGCCGAGCGCGACCGGACCACCGTGCCGCTGCTCACGGCACGCCACCCGGGCATGACGGTCGACGACGCGTACGCGGTGCAGGCCGAGTGGCGCCGCCGCGCCCTCGCCGCGGGGCGCGCCCCCGTGGGCCGCAAGATCGGGCTCACGTCGAAGGTCATGCAGGCCGCGACGGGCATCGACGAGCCCGACTACGGCGCGATCCTCGCGGACATGGTCGTCCCGAGCGGCGCGGACGTCGAGCACGCGCGGTTCTCGAACGTCCGCGTCGAGGTCGAGCTCGCGTTCCGCCTCGCGGCGCCGGTCGGACCGGGCGCGACGGTCGACGACGTGCTCGCCGCGACCGAGTACGTCGTGCCCGCGCTGGAGATCCTCTCCTCGCGCATCGAGCTCGCGGGGCGCACGATCGTCGACACGATCAGCGACAACGCCGCGATGGGGGCCATGGTGGTCGGGGACACGCACGTCGCGCCGCACGACGTCGACCTGCCGTGGGTGTCGGCCGTGCTGCGCCGCGGGGACGACGTCGAGGAGTCGGGCGTCGCGGCCGCCGTGCTCGGCCACCCGGCGCGCGGGGTCGCGTGGCTCGCCGACAAGCTCGCGCAGCACGGCGACCGGCTCGATGCCGGCGAGGTCGTGCTCGCGGGGTCGTTCACGCGACCCGTGTGGGTGCACCGCGGGGACACCGTGCGTGCCGACTTCCGAGAGCTGGGGACGGTCTCGTGCCACTTCGTCTGAACCCGACGTTCCGTGAGGTCCTCGCCGCGCGCGCGGCCGGTGACGGGCGCGCGCTGGTCGGGATGTGGGTGTGCTCGGGCAGCGCGCTGGTCGCCGAGGTGTGCGCCGGGTCGGGCGTCGACTGGGTGCTGGTCGACATGGAGCACTCCCCCAACGGGCTCGAGTCGGTCCTCGCCCAGCTCCAGGCGGTCGCGGCGTACCCCGTGACGCCCGTGGTGCGGGTCCCGGTCGGCGACGTCGTGACGATCAAGCAGGTGCTCGACGTCGGCGCGCAGAACCTCCTGGTCCCGATGGTGTCGTCGGCCGACGACGCCCGCGCGGTGGTCGAGGCGGTCCGGTACCCGCCGCGCGGGCGGCGCGGCGTCGGGTCGGCCCTCGCCCGCTCGGCGCGGTGGGGACGCGTCGAGGGGTACGTCGACGACGCCGACGAGCACGTGTCGCTCGTCGTGCAGGTCGAGACCGCCGAGGGTGTCGAGGCGGCGGGCGACATCGCGGCGGTCGAGGGGGTGGACGGCGTGCTCGTCGGGCCGGCCGACCTGTCCGCGTCGATGGGGCTGCGCGGCCGGCAGCGGCACCCCGACGTCGTCGCGGCCGTGCTGCGGACCTTCGAGGCGGTGCGCGCCGCCGGGAAGCCCGTGGGCGTCAACGCGTTCGAGCCCGACGCGGCGCGCGAGTACGCGCACGCCGGGGCGTCGTTCGTCGCCGTCGGCGCCGACGTGACGCTCCTGGCACGCGGGTCGGAGGCGCTCGCGGGGGTGCTCGCGGACGAGGAGGGCTAGACGGCGGGCCGTCAGCCCGGCGACCCCGTTGGACGCGCCGCGCCCGTCAGCTCACCGGACCGGGCACAGGTCGTGCGTCTCGGGACGCGGCGCGAACCCCGCCGCGACGTACGTCGCGACGGCCCCCGCGTTGCCGGTCGGCGTGGCGACGAGCGCGCTCGAGGACCCCAGCTCCCGCAGCGCCGCGGCACCGGCGACGGTGATCCCGCGGCCGTGACCGCGACCCCGGTGGTCGCGGTGCACGCCCATCGGCTCGACGAGGCCAGGGCGACCGACGCCCGCTGACCACACCGTGACGGCGGCGACCGCGGCGCCGTCGTCGTCGAACGCCACGAGGCAGCGCGCGTCCGCGTAGGGCGCGCCCGCTGCCATCGTGCGCCAGCGCTCGTCGGTGAACGTCGACCGCTCGAACGCGGCCCGCTGCACGGCCGTGCGGAGCGGCGCGTTCCGGGGGCCGACCGTCTCGACGCGGACGCCGGGGTCCTCGACCGGCTCGGCGAGGTCACGGCGCAGCGGCGTCCACGGCTCCCCCTCGGTCCAGCCGCGCTCGCGGAGCAGGTCCCCGAGGAGCGTCCCGCTCGGGACGTCGACGGACGCGTCCGGTCCCGCGACGCCGCGCTCGGGCCGGGTCACGTCGTCGAGCAGCCGCTCAGCGAGCTCGGCGTCGTCCCGGAGGTCGGGTGCGGTCGTCACGCGCAGGAGGGTCGGGCCGTTCTGCAGCGCGACGGCGAGCACGCGGCCGCCCCGCGACCACGTGCGGACGGCGGCGGCCGTCTCCTCGGCACCGAAGCGCCACGCCCAGCCGACGTCGCCCGGGTGCAGCTGCATCGGGGCGTCGTCGTGCTGCCACGCAGCGAGCTCGGCCACGACCTCGGGCAGCCCCGCGACGTCGGGCGTGGTCAGGGTGATCGTCATGGCCGGATCACACACCATCGACGGGAGCGGGCGCTCGCTGTTTCCGGTGGGGGCGGCGTCGTCGGCCTCGCGTGTCGGTCGCCGTCGCTACCGTCGAGGGATGGCGCGTGCGGTACCGGAACGGATCCTGGCCGCGGTCGGCTCGCTCGACCTGCGGCCCGACGCGCGCGTGCTCGAGGTCGGCTGCGGGACCGGCGTCGCGGCCGAGCTCGTGTGCCGCCTCGTGCCCGAGGGGCACGTCACCGCGCTCGACCGCTCCGCGACGGCCGTCGCGCACGCGGAGCAGCGGCTCGCGCGGTGGTGCGAGGCGGGCGTCGCCGACGTCGCCGAGCGCGACCTCGCGGCGTTCCACGGTGACGGGCGTCCGTACGACGTCGTGCTCGCGATCAACGTGAACACCTTCTGGACGGGTCCCGCGACCGAGGAGCTCGCCCGCCTCGACGAGCTGCTGACCGGCGACGGCGCCGTGCACCTGTGGTTCGAGGCCCCGCCCGGCGGGGACGCCGCGAGCGCGGGCGCCGCGGCACGCGACGCGCTCGACGCGGGCGGGTTCGACGCCGGGCTCGAGACCGTGGGTGCGCTCGCCCACGTCACCGGCCGACGACGACGGTGAGCGCGGTCCCCGGCGCCGTCGGACGCGGGGACCGTCCCCGCCCCCGGGTGACCTCGCGGCCGAGCCCTTACGCTGCCGAGTCGTGAACGAGCTCACCCGCGGTGCCCGCCTCCTCCTGCACGGCTGGGCGTTCTGGCGACGGCGCCCGACGGCGATGGCGTGGGGCCTGGTCCCCGCGGCGATCGCCGGGCTGCTCGTCGTCGGGGTGCTGGTCGTGCTCGTGCTCAACCTCGACCGGCTCGGGGACACCCTGACCGGGTTCGCCGACGCGTGGCCGGCCGTGTGGCAGGGCGTCGCGGACCTCGCGGTCAAGGCGCTGCTGCTCGCCGCCGCCGTCGTGCTCGTCGTCGTGAGCTTCACCGGGTTGACGCTCGCGATCGGCGAGCCGTTCTACGACCGCATCTGGCGCGCGGTCGAGGTCACCGAGACCGGTGGGGTGCCCTCGGGCGACACGGGCTTCTGGCGCGGCGCGGTGGACGGCCTCGTCATGGTCCTGCGCGGGCTCGCGGTCGCCGTCGTCGCCGGGCTCGTGGGGCTGGTGCCGCTCGTGGGCACGGCGCTCGGCTGGGTGGTCGGTGTCCTTCTCACGGGCTGGGTGCTCGCGCACGAGCTCACGACGAGGGCCCTCATCGCGCGCGGGATCGACCGGCCCGAGCGCAACCGCCTGCTGCGCGCCCACCGGCTGCGCGCCGTGGGCTTCGGCGCGGCCACGCAGCTGTGCTTCCTCGTCCCGGGCGGCGCGGTCGCGACCATGCCGGCCGCCGTCGTCGGGTCGACGCTGCTGGCGCACAGCATGCTCAGGGTGCCGGCCGGCGAGAACGCCGCCCCGCACGGGACCGCGGTGGCCGGCGCCTGAGCCGGGCCTGAACCGACGGCCTCGGGCGCACGTCTGTGCATCTTGCCGCCGGGTGGGTGCGGGACGCGGAGTCCGGACCTAGCGTGCGAACGGCGACGCAACGAGGCGCCGCAGGGGACGGCCCGCTCCCACGCGGGCCGGTGAGGAGCACAACCATGGTTCTCGGGCCACGCAGTCGACGTCGCGCGCGAGGGGTGGCCGCCGCGGCCGCCGCCGCGCTCGCCGTCCCTCTCATGACGGTCGCCGGCCCCGCCGCGGCGGCCCCGGTGGCGCTCGACATCTCCGACGAGCTCGCCGCGGCCACCGGCCTCACGGACGTCGTCGGACCGCTGCCCGTCTCGGAGACGTCGTACCCGTTCGGCGCGGCCGACCACCAGCTGGTCCCGCAGGACCTCGACAAGCTCGGCTACGTCGAGGAGGAGTACCTCGTCAGCGGCGTCGCGAACGTGTACACGTGGCCGGAGGACGGCCCGGCCGAGGTCGTCACGGCCGACGCCCCGTACACGACGCGCGTGCTGGTCCGGCGGCCCGCCAAGGAGCAGCACTTCAGCGGCAACGTCGTCGTCGAGATGCTCAACCCGTCCAACCTCTTCGACCTCAACATCGGCTGGGCGCTCATGCACGAGCAGATCGTCGACAGCGGCGACGCGTGGGTCGGGATCACCGCCAAGCCCATCGCGGTGGACGCGCTGCAGACGTTCGACCCCGAGCGCTACGGTGCGCTCTCCTGGGCCAACCCGCTGCCGCTCGACGACCCGGCGAACTGCCTCGTCGTCGCCGCCGACAGCGACCGCAGCACCGAGAACGGCCTCGTGTGGGACATGTACACCCAGGTCTCGCAGTGGCTGCGCAGCGACGACGCGAGCAACCCGCTGACCTACGGCGACGGGACCTCGGCCGTCGAGTACGCCTACGGCTTCGGGTACTCCCAGACCGGCGGGTACCTCGTGAACTACATCAACGCCGTGCGGCCGCTCGTCGTCGAGGAGACGGGTGAGCAGCCCTACGACGGGTACATCGTCGGCGTGGCCGGCGGGGCCTTCGCGGGCGCCTACCCCATGAACCAGTGCGAGCCCGCGCCGCCGCGCGACGACCCGCGCCGCCAGATCCAGGACGTCGGCGTCCCCGTCATGCGGATCATGTCCCAGTCGGACTACCTCTTCGGGATCGGCTCGCGCCGTCCCGACAGCGACGAGCCCGGCGATCTCTACCGTCACTACGAGATGGCCGGCGCGGGCCACGCGACGCCCGACGAGCTCTACTACTCGGCCGCGCCGGAGGACATCGTGCAGGCCGGGCGCACCGTCCCGCCGATGGAGTGCGACCAGGGTCCGCGCAGCCGCTTCCCGAGCGACGTCTTCTTCAACGCCGCCCTGCAGAACCTCGACCTGTGGGTGCGCGAGGGCATCGCACCGCCGCGTGCCGAGCCGATCCTCGTCGAGGACGGCGCACCCGTGCTGGACGAGTTCGGGAACGTCGTCGGCGGGTGGCGCACGCCCTACCTCGAGGTGCCGACGAGCACCTGGTACGGCACCGCCACGGGCGCGTCGTTCTGCTTCATCGCCGGCTGGGAGGACCCGTTCGACCAGGCGACGCTCGACGCGCTGTACCGCAACCACGGCACGTACGTGCGGGCCGTGAACGAGAGCGTCCGCGAGCTCGAGGAGCAGCGGTTCCTCACGTCCTACGACGCGCGGCAGATCCGCCGCGAGGCGGCGAGGTCGGACATCCCGTGACGTGACACCGCGCCGGGCCGGGCCCCCCCCGGGGGGTGCCCGGCCCGGCGCCGCATCCCGACCCACCCCGAGGAGGACGCCCGTGGCCGACGCCGCCGACACGCCGACGCCCGCCCGCGAGCGCGTGACCTACGAGAGCTGCGCGCACGTCGAGGGCCCCTTCTTCCACGGGACCAGGTCGGTCGTCGCGCCCGGGACCGAGCTCGTTCCCGGGTACGGCTCGAACTTCCAGGACGGCCGCGTCTCGAACCACATCTACTTCACCGGGCTCGTCCCGACCGCCGCGTGGGGTGCGCAGCTCGCGAGCGCTCTCGCGGGGGTCGAGGGGCACGGGCGGGTCTACGTCGTCGAACCCCTGGGCCCGTTCGAGGACGACCCGAACGTCACCGACAAGCGGTTCCCCGGCAACCCCACGCAGTCGTACCGGACGCGTCACGCGCTGCGCGTCGTCGCCGAGCTGGACGACTGGGAGCCCCACCCGCCCGACGCCCTCCGAGCGATGCTCGACAGCCTCGCGCGCCTGCGGGAGCAGGGCCTCGACGTCATCGAGGACTGAGCGGGCCGGACCGACTCAACCTTTCGGGGGGTCGAGCCGTTGGAGGGTCATGAGGGGCAGATGAGGGGCAGAGGGGCCACGGGCACGCCGGCCGCCGGCACGCCCGCCGCCGGCGCGCCGACCACGGCAGGCCCGGCCGCGCACCCGGCCGACGCCGCCGAGCACGCCGTCGTCGTGCGCGACGGACGGGGTGACCCCGACGCCGAGTTCGCCGCGTTCGTGCGCGCCGCCGCACCCGAGCTCGGGCGCGTGGCCTGGTACCTGTGCGGGGACCCGGTCCGCGCCCAGGACCTCCTCCAGCACGCGCTGCTGCGCACGTACCTCGTGTGGGGCCGCGTGCACGACGGCGACCCGCTCGCCTACACGCGACGCGTGCTCGCCAACGCGCGGATCGACACGTGGCGCAAGGACCGCCGCGAGACCCTCACCGCTCCGGACGCGATGCCCGACCCGTCGGCCGACGACGGCGCGGCCGCACGCGCCGAGCGCGACCGGCTCGGGCAGGCGCTGCGCGCGCTCCCGACCCAGCAGCGACGCGTCGTCGCGCTGCGCCACCTCGTCGGGCTGACCGAGGCAGAGACGGCCGCCGAGCTCGGCGTCTCCCTGGGCACCGTGAAGTCCACCGCGTCGCGCGGGCTCGCGCGCCTGCGGGAGCTGCTCGCCGAGGACTCCGGGGCCACGCCGGCACCACGACCACCGGCACCGACGTCGCCACGCACCCATCCGACCGGACGCACGCACGACGGGAGCGCACCATGACCGGGAACGGGAACCCGTCGCGCGGCAGGCAGGGGACGCGGAGCGCCGACGGCACGGAGGGCACGGAGGACCTGCGCGCGCGCTTCGAGGACGTCGCGCCCGTGATCCTGGTCGACCCCGAGCCGGTCGTCCGGCGGGGACGACGGCGCCGTGCGGCCGTGCGGGCGCTCTCGGGCCTCGGCGTGGTCGCGGCCGTGCTCGCCGTCGTCCTCGTCGTCCGGCCCGGCGGCGGCGCAGGACCCGCGGTGACGGCCCCGCCCCCGGCGGAGCAGAGCCGGCCGGTCGCGATCCAGGTCGCACCCGCCGTGGTCGAGCCCGGCGGCGTGGTCACGGTCGTCCTCGTGGCGAGCGAGGCGAACGACCTGACCTTCGGCGTGGACGCCGAGGTCGAGCGCTGGGACGGGAGCCGCTGGCGGCGCGCGGGCGTCACGATGCTGTGCCTGGTCGAGTGGCAGTGCGTCGGCGAGGTGGTCGGGCGGATCGACGCCCAGCCCGACATCGGCCTGGGCGCGACGCCCGGCGAGCCCGGGCTCGCGACGGTCCTCAGCACCGAGGGCCTCGACGACGGCTGGTACCGGCTCGTGCAGCGCCCCAACCGCGGCGACGTCGCGACGGGGGTGTTCGAGGTCCGCACCGGTGCGGGGGCCGCGCCGCCGCAGCCGCCGTCGGACGAGGTGCGGCTCACCGTCGACCCCGTGATCGTCCCGGTCGAGGGTGGGCTCGTCCGCGTCGCGACCCAGGTCCCCGCGGGACCGGACGGCACGCTGACGGCGGAGGACATCGAGGCGGTCGACTCCGTGCTCGACCCGTCCGCGCTCGTCCAGCGGTGGACCGACGACGACTGGGTCGACGTGGTCGACGTCCCCGTCCGCGAGCGCGAGCCCGCCCTCGGCGTCGAGTGGGGGTCGCCCGTCGCCCTGCCCGCGCTCGACGAGGGGTCCTACCGGGTGGTCCGCGCGAGGCCGGGCGGCTCCCCGCTGTGGGGCGTGTTCACGGTGACCGCGACGGCTCCCCCGCTCGAGCAGCCCGACGACACGGCCGACGACGGCACGCAGGACGACGGCACGCAGGACGACGGCACGGATCCGGCCGACGGCAGCCCGGACGCCGGCGACGTCGTCGGCGAGGACGTCTTCGCGCCCGACCACCCGATGTGCGCCGAGCAGGCCGGTCGCTGCCTGCTCGAGGCGTGGTGGCGGGACGTCACAGCCACGGTGGACGTCGAGCGGGGCGGCGGCGACCACGACTTCGGGATCCTGCTCACGGACTCGGTGCGGGTGGGCGACGGCTCGGTGTGGCTCACGCTGTTCCCCGCCGAGGCACCGCCCGCGGTCGTGCCGCAGCCCGCCGTGGTCGGGAGCAGCCGGGTGGGTGACGCGACCGTCGAGGTGGGGCGCTGGCCCGACGACGTCGGCGGCGGCGACGCACGGCGCGTCACGTGCGGCGGCTTCGTGCTGCACACGTCGTCGACGGACGTGCCGGTCGACGAGGTCGACCAGGTCGTCACCGCGCTCGCCGCCGCGATGCAGCCGTGCCCGGCCGATGTCGCGGCCCTCGCGGCGCGCTACCCCGCGCACCCGCCGGTGCCCTGACCCGCGCCCGGGCCGGGCAGGGGCACGGCATGGCCACGGGCAGGGGCACGGGCACGGGGACCTGCGGGGGTAGCCCGCTCAGAGCGGCTGGACGCGCTCCGACGCCGACGGCTCGACGGCGTCCCGCACCGCGCTGCGCGTCGACTCGCGCACGACGAGCCGGGTCGGCAGGGGCGTGTCGGTCGTCTCCTCCTGGTCCTCCTCGAGCGTGACGAGGAGCTTCTGCACCATGAGGGCGCCCAGCGCGCTGAAGTCCTGCCGCACCGTCGTCAGCGGCGGGTAGAGGAAGGCGGCCTCGGGGATGTCGTCGAATCCCACGACGCTGATGTCCTCCGGCACGCCGAGCGACCGCTCGCGCAGCGCCGACAGGAGCCCGAGCGCGGTGAGGTCGTTGGACGCGAACACCGCCATGCCCGGCTCCAGGTCCATCTCGCGACCCAGCCGGTAGCCGGCCTCAGCCGTCCAGTCCCCGTACGCGAGGTCCACGACCGGGAGCCCGCGCTCCGCGAGCTCGTCGCGCCAGCCGCGAACGCGCTCGACCGCGTCGGCCGCCCGCGCGGGACCGGCGATGTGCGCGATCCGCGTGTGGCCGAGCTCGGCGAGGTGCCGCACCGCGGCGCGCGCCCCGCGGTACTGGTCGATCTGGACGAGCAGCGGGCTGCGGCGCGACGACGACGCCGCGGCGACGACGGGCACCGACAGGTCGAGCTCGCGCACCATCTCGAGCACGCCGATGTCCATCACGATCATCGCGATGCCGTCGACGCGCCGTCGCAGCAGGCCCTCGATCGCGGCGCGGACGCCGCCCGGGTCGTCGTCGACGACGGCGACGGTGTCGACGCTGTACCGCGCGGCGTGCGCGGCGATCGAGAAGCTCATGCCGATCCGGGTGGGCCCGTGGTCGGAGACGGCGGGCGCGATGAGGCCGAGGGTGCGCGTGCGGCGCGACACGAGGGAGCGGGCGGCCGGCGACGGGCTGTACCGCAGCTGCGCGATGGCGTGCTCGACGCGCTCACGCGTCGCGGGCCGCACGTTCGGCAGGTCGTTGAGGACGCGCGAGACGGTCTGGTGCGAGACACCCGCGAGCCGCGCGACGTCGAAGATGTTGGCGGCGCGGGGAGCCTTGTCGTCGGCCACCGTCAGTCCTCCTGCTCGTCGGGGCTCGCGACGAGCGCAAGGAGCGAGTCGACGGTGAGCTCCGCCGAGGGCAGCGTGTCGACGAGCCGGCCCTCGCGCAGGATCGCGACGCGGTCGCCGACCCGCAGGACCTCCTCGAGCTCGGCCGAGATGAACACGACCGAGAGCCCGTTGTCCGCGAGCTCGCCGACGAGGTTCTGGATCTCGACCTTCGCGCCGACGTCGATGCCGCGCGTGGGCTCGTCGAGCACGAGCACGCGCGGTGCGAGCGCGAGGAGCCGGGCCAGCAGCACCTTCTGCTGGTTGCCGCCCGAGAGCGTGCCCGCGGGCCGGTCGAGGTCCGCGGGGCGGATGCCGAGCGCCTCGACCCAGCTCTGCGCGAGCTCGCGCTGGCGGGCGGGCCGCATGCGCCGAAGGACGCCGCGCTGAGCCTGGACCGACAGCGTGATGTTCTCCAGGACGGACAGCTCGCCGAGGATGCCTTCGGCGAGGCGGTTCTCCGACGAGTAGACGACGCCGAGCTGGATCGCCTTGCGCGGCGAGTCAAGGTCGACGGGCGTCCCCTCGATCCGGACGATCCCCGACTCGAGGCGCGAGACGCCGGTCAGGGCCCGCGCGAGCGCGGTGCGCCCGGACCCGAGCAGACCCGCGACGCCGACGACCTCGCCCTCGGCCAGGTCGACGTCGACCGGCGTGAGCTCGGGCGCCGACGCGATGCCCCGCGCGCTGAGGAACGCCTCGGTCCCGGGCTCGTCGTCGACCGGGACGCGTCGTCGCGCCTTGAAGTCGGAGACGTCGCGCCCGAGCATCTTCTGCACGAGGTCGATGCGCAGGAGCTGACGCGTGAGGTACTCGCCGACGAGGTGGCCGTCGCGCAGCACGGTCACGCGGTCGCAGATCTCGTAGACCTGGTCCAGGAAGTGCGACACGAAGAGGATCGCGACGCCGCGCGACGACAGCTCGCGGATGACCCGGAAGAGCTCGGCGACCTCGTCGAGGTCGAGGCTCGACGTGGGCTCGTCGAGCACGAGGACCCGCACGTCGGTCGAGATGGCGCGCGCGATCGCGACGAGCTGCTGGACGGCGACGGGGTGCGAGCCGAGCGCGGAGCCGGGGTCGAGGTCGAGCCCCAGGTCGAGGAGGATCTCGCGCGCCCGCTCGCGCATGAGCCGCTGGCTGAGCACGCCGTGGCGCCGTGGCTCCCGGCCGAGGAGGACGTTCTCGGCGACCGAGAGGTTCGGCAGGAGCTCGACCTCCTGGTACACGGTGCTGATGCCCGCGCGCTGCGCGTCGTGCGGGCCCCCGAAGCGGACCGGGGCGCCGTCGAGCGTGAGGGTGCCGGCGTCGAGCGGCAGGACGCCCGTGATCGCCTTGATCAGGGTCGACTTGCCCGCACCGTTCTCGCCCATGAGTGAGTGGACCTCGCCGGGGAACATGCGGAACGAGACGTCGTCGAGGGCCGCGTCTGCACCGAAGCGGACCGTCGCCCCGGTCAGCTCGAGCAGCGGCAGCGCCCCGTCCATCCCGCCATTATCGCGAGACGGACGGGGCGCGGCGTCCACCGCCCCCTGCGCGGCGGCTATCGGCGTCGCTCCGCCCGAGCGACGATGGCCCGCTGGATGACGATGAAGAGCAGCAGGAGCGCCCCGACGATGATCTGCATCCAGGACTGCTCGGCCCCCATGAACGAGATGATCGTCTTGATCGTCCCGAAGACCGCGACGCCCACGAGGGTCCCGAGCACGTAGCCGCGGCCCCCCGTGAGCAGGGTCCCGCCGATGACGACGGCCGCGATCGCGTCGAGCTCCGTGCCGATCCCGTTGCGCGGGTAGCCGGCGCCCGAGTAGGCCGTCAGGACGAGGCCCGCGAGCCCGCCGCAGAACCCGCTGATGACGTACACGGCCACCTTGGTGCGGGCGACGTCCAGGCCCATGAGCCGCGCGGACTGCTCGTTGCCGCCGATCGCGTAGACCGTCCGGCCGAACCGCGTGAGGTGCAGCGTGAACGCGGCGAGCGCGACGACGACGAGCGCGAGCAGCCCCGTGGGCGTGACGTACCAGTCGCCCAGCCGGATGCGGTTCTGCTGGAGCCACAGGACCGCCGGCTCCTCGACCCGGATCGAGGACAGGCTCACCACGAACGCCAGACCTCGCGCGAGGAACAGCCCTGCGAGCGACGCGATGAACGGCTGCACGTCGAAGTACTGGACGAGGACCCCGATGAGCAGCCCGATCGCGGCCCCGCCGGCGAGCATGACCGTCACCGCGAGCCACGCGGGCACGCCGGAGCCGAGCAGCTGGGCACCGAGGATGCCCGTGAAGGCCATGACCGAGCCGACCGAGAGGTCGATGCCGCCCGTGAGGATCACGAACGTCATGCCGACCGCGAGGATCAGCAGGTAGGCGTTGTCGAGCAGGAGCGAGGAGATCGTCCGCGGCGTCACGAAGTCGCCGCGCAGCGAGGCCTCGGCCCCGACGAGCAGCAGCGCGAGGATCACGAGCGCCGCGAACGTGGGCGTCATCGCGGCGTGCCTGCTCATGAACGTCCGGGTCGCGGTCGAGACGCGCTCGAGGCGCTCCGTCCGGGCCTCCGTCACCGTCGCGGTCATGCCGCCACCTCCGTCCGTCGGCCGGTCACGGCCTCGTGCCTGGTCGGTCCCGCCGGTCCGGTCGGTCCGTCCCGTCCGGGTCGTCGCACCATGCCGAACGCGCCCCGGACCCGCTTCGACTGGACCATGACCACGACGACGACGACGAGCGCGAAGAACACGGGGCTCTGTGCGGACGGGACGCCGAGGAAGAGGATGGTCGACTCGAGGGTCTGGATGACGAGCACCCCGATCACCGTGCCCGCGACCGAGAACTTGCCGCCTGCGAGCGACGTCCCGCCGAGCACGACCGCGAGGATCGCGTAGAGCTCGATGAACAGGCCCGCGGCGTTCGCGTCGGCGGCCTTGATGTTCGAGGCGTAGACGATGCCCGCGACGCCGGCGAGGGCACCGCTGAGCACGTACGCGCCCCACACGATGCCGCGCGACCGGACGCCCGCGAGCCGGCTGGCCTCGGGGTTGATGCCCACCGCCTCGGTCAGGACGCCGAGCGCGGTGCGCCGCTCGACGAGCGCGATGACCGCGACGGCGACGACCGAGATCACGAGGGCGAACGGCACGAGTGTCAGGTAGCCGCTCGCGATGTAGGAGAACGGGTCCGAGTTGACCGTGGTGATGAACCCGCCCGTGATGAGCAGCGCGACGCCGCGTCCGGCGAGCATGAGCACGAGCGTCGCGATGATCGGCTGGATGCCGAGCACGGCGACGAGGAACCCGTTCCACACGCCCAGGACGAGCGCCACGGCCACGGCGGTCGCGACCGCGACGAGGACCGTCCCGAGGTTGCCCGGGTCGTCGGACCCGTCGATGACCGTGAGGGCGACCGCGCCCGACACGGCCATGATCGCGCCGACCGAGAGGTCGATCCCCCGCGTCGCGATGACGATCGTCATGCCGAGCGCCACGAGCATGAGCGGTGCGCTGTTGCGCAGGATGTCGATGAGCGCGCCGTACAGCTCGCCGTCACGCATCGTGATCGACAGGAACCGCGGCCTCGCGATCGAGTTGACGGTCACGAGCGCGAGGAGCGCCGCGGCCGGCCAGAACAGCCGGTGCTTCCAGAAGGTGGTCACGCCGCACTCCCCTTGCCCTCGTTGGCCAGGTAGTCGATGAGGCCGTCCAGGTCGACCTCGGCCGAGTCGAGCTCCCCGATCTTGCGGCGGTCCCGCAGCACGGCGATCCGTTGCGCCAATCGAAGCACCTCCTCCAGCTCGGACGAGATGAAGACCACGGCGAGTCCCTGGGCCGACAGCTCGGAGACCTTGCGCTGGATGTCGGCCTTCGCGCCGACGTCGATCCCGCGCGTGGGCTCGTCCAGGACGAGCAGCTCGGGTGCGGTGGCGAGCCACCGCGCGAGGAGCACCTTCTGCTGGTTCCCGCCGGACAGGTTGCCGACGACGGCGTCCGGGTTGGCCGGCCGCACGCCGAGGGCCTCGATGTACTCGGCGACGATCGCGTCCCGCTCGGGGCGGCGCATCCTGCGGGCCCAGCCGCGGCGCGCCTGGACGCCCAGGACGATGTTCTCGGCGACGGTCAGGTCGGCGATGATCCCCTCGCCGCGGCGGTCCTCGGACGAGAACGCGATGCGGTGGTCGATCGCGTGCCGCGGCGTCGTCATGCGCGCGGGCGAGCCGTGCACCGAGACGTGGCCGGTGTCGGCGCGGTCGGCCCCGTACAGGAGCCGGACCAGCTCTGTCCGGCCCGAGCCCAGCAGGCCGGCGAGGCCGACGACCTCGCCGGGGTAGACCTCGAGGTCCGCGGGCTCCAGGACACCGCGCCTGCCGATCCCCTCGGCGCGCAGGACGGGCTCGCCGGACCGGTCGACCTCGCGGCGCGCCGTCCCGGACAGCGCCTCGAGGTCGTCGAGCGCGCGCCCGATCATCTCGGTGACGAGCACGTCGCGCGGCAGCGAGGCCGCGAGGTGCTCACCGACGAGCGTGCCGTTGCGCAGCACCGTGATCCGATCCGAGATCTCGTAGACCTGGTCCAGGAAGTGCGAGACGAAGAGGATCGCGACGCCCTTGGCGCGCAGGTCGCGGATGACGCCGAACAGCTGCTCGACCTCGTCGCGGTCGAGGCTCGAGGTGGGCTCGTCCAGGACGAGCACCTTCGCGTCGAGCACCATCGCGCGGCTGATCGCGACGAGCTGCTGGATCGCGATCGAGTGCGACGACAGGAGCGAGCGCGGGTCGATCGTGAGGCCGAGGCCCCGGAGGTGACGCGCGGCCTCGTCGTGCGTCGCGCGCCAGTCGATCGTGCGTCCGCGTCGCCGCTCGTGGCCGAGCATGACGTTCTCGCCGACCGTGAGGTTCGTGCAGAGGTTGACCTCCTGGTACACGGTCGAGATGCCGGCGGCCTGCGCGTCGGCGGTGGAGGTGAAGGTGCGCTCCTCGCCGCCGACCGTGATGGTCCCCCCGTCGACGCGGTAGACGCCCGTGAGCGCCTTGATGAGGGTCGACTTGCCGGCGCCGTTCTCACCCATGAGCGAGTGGACCTCGCCCGGGCGGAGCAGCAGGTCGACGTGGTCGAGCGCGAGCACCCCCGGGAACCGGATGGTGATGCCGCGCATCTCGACCACGTACGGGGAGGTGTCCGCTGCGGCCTGCGTCGATGTGGCCGCTGCGGGGTCCGCAGAGGTGTCCGCTGACATGTGGGGCTGCTTTCCTCGTCGGTCGCGGGGCGGCGACGTCGGACCTGGGGCCGACGTCGCCACCCCGCTGCTCGGTGTGACGGTCCGACCGGTCAGTACTTGCGGTCGGGCAGCGCCTCCTCGGCGGCGGCCTGGTCGAACGCCTGGTCCTCGACGATCGTGCGCTTGTCGACCTCCTCGCCGGCGAGCACGGACTTCACGAGCTCGGCGGCCTTCTCGCCGAGGAGCGGGTTGCACTCGACGATGTAGTTGATCTTGCCGTCCACGAGCGCCTGCATGCCGTCGCGCACCGCGTCGATCGTGATGATCTTGATGTCCTCGCCCGGCACGGCACCCGCGGCCTCGATGGCCTCGATCGCGCCGAGACCCATGTCGTCGTTGTGCGCGTAGACCAGGTCGATCCCGTCGACGCCGTACTTCTGGAGGAAGCCCTCCATGACCGACTTGCCGCCGTCGCGCGTGAAGTCGCCCGTCTGCGAGTCGATCTTCTCGATCGGCGTGCCCTCGATGGCGGCGTCGAAGCCCTCGGCGCGGTCGTTGGCAGGGGCGGAGCCCGTGGTGCCCTCGAGCACGACCATCTTGGTGGGCTCGGTGAAGTTCTCCGCGGCCCACTCGCCGGCCTTCTGGCCCTCGAGCTCGAAGTCGAGGCCGACCCACGTGGCGTAGAGGTCCTCCGACGCCGTGACCGTGCGGTCCTCGAGGATCACCGGGATCTCGGCGTCCTGGGCCTCCTGCAGGACGTCGTCCCACCCGTCCTCGACGATCGGCGCGATGACGATCGCGTCGACGCCCTGGTTGATGAACGACCGCACCGCGGCGATCTGGGCGGCCGGGTCGTTGTCGGCCGCGTTGAAGACGAGCTCGAAGCCGTTCTCCTCGGAGAACGCCTCCTTCATGGACTCGGTGTTGGCGCTGCGCCACCCGCTCTCCGAGCCGGTCTGCGCGAAGCCGACCGTGATGACGTCGTCGCCGCCGCCACCGCCGCCCGAGCCGGCCGCGACGTCGTCGCCACCGTCCGAGCCGCATGCCGAGAGCCCGAGCGTCACGGCACCGAGCAGCGCCAGTCCGGACAGAACCTTGTTCCGCATCTCCAAAACCTCCTTGTTCTGGTCCGGCGTCATCGCCGGCCACGGGTGCCCCCGCCGAGGCCCTCCGTCGGGCCGTGTGATGAATGATAGCGCTCACAATTCCTCACACGTCGAGACGCTGGATGTCACGGTTCGGTAACGCCCCCGCGTGATCAGGGGCGTCATGGCGGCGGAGGTGCGCGATGTGACACATGCGCACGGGTCACATCCGGCCGACGCTGGTGGGACGTCCGCGCAGGCGCGACCCCGTCGTCACGGGCGGCGTCCGAGCGGCCCGACGGCGCGTCAGGCGAGGCGCTGCGCGACCTGCTCCTCGTCGATGAGCGACAGCACGGCCCGACGGTCCGCCTCCCCGAGCCGCCGGAACACGCGGTCCACGAGGAACAGCGAGCGCGTGCTCCGACCGCGCGCCACGCCGAGGGCGATCGCGCCGGAGACGAGGACGACCCAGACCACCCAGGGCCACGGCCGGAAGCCCGCGAACCCGCTGAGCGTCCCGAGCAGCAGGAAGGTGATGACTTGGGAGAGCGCGACGGCGGCGAGCGCGACGACGACGTCGCGCCGCAGCACGCGGTGCGCGACGTACGCGCCGATCGGGACCGCGGCGACCATCGTCAGCAGCAGGCCCAGCACGGTGGCCGCACCGCTCGCCCCCGCCGAGCCGAGCAGCACCTCCGACTCCGCCGTCGTGAGCACGCCGGCCTCCTCGCCCGCCCACGAGACGGCCGCCGCACCCACGAACGCGACGACGTACGTCACCCACTCGGTCAGCGCGAGGAGCCCCGCCGCGATGATCGCCGCGTAGACGGGCGGCCGCGCGAAGGTCCCCGAGAGCATCTCCTGCACGTGCTCGACCTTGCTCTTGCGCCGCTCACCGCGTCGGATCGCGACCATCGGGACGAGCGCGCCCGAGGCCGTCGACACGGGGGCCGTCACCTCGCTCGGCACGTCCAGCGCGCGCAGCGCGACCGCGGTGCCCGCGATCACGGCGATCGAGATCATCGAGACGACGACGGAGTCCGGCCGGCCCGACGCGGCGGCGGGGACGGGTGCGGGCGCGGGCGGAGGGACTCCCCTGCCTGGGACGGATGTCGCGCCCATCGCTCACCCCCCGGACGTCTGCCCCGGTGGACCCAGCGTCACCCCGCAGGGAGGACGCCCGCAAGGGACCTCGGACCCCGACGACGCCCGAGGTCCGGCCACCGCTCGTGCGGAGCCGAAGGGTCGCGGAACGACCCGTCGGCTCCGCACGAGGAACCGGTGGAGGCGTCGGTCAGCTCGCCGCGGCCGGCGGACGGCAGACGACGACGCGCAGGTCGGCACCGTCGAGCGCGACCGGGCCGGCCGACGCGGGCACGACGACGGTCGCGCCCCGGCGCACGGACAGCTCCGCTCCGCCCGCGGCGAGCGTCCCCGACCCGTCGACGACCACGACCACCGCGAACCCGGCGTCGAGCGTGCGCGGGCCGGACCACCGCTCGACGCGGAAGAACGCCGCGGCGTCGGGCAGCAGGTCGCCGTCGTCGGCGGACGTCGCACCGCGCAGGCGGGCGACCTCCTCGGGAGACCAGCCCCGCCGGTCGACCGCGGCGAGCGCGACGTCGAACCCGAGGCCCAGGTGACCGGCCTCGGCGCCGTCGATCGCGAACCCGTCCCACTCGAGGAGGATCGAGAGGTCGGTCGGCTCCTGGAGCTCCACCACGAGCGCACCCTCGCCGATCGCGTGCGGCAGGCCCGCCGGGACCAGCACCGCGTCACCCGCCGCGAGGTCGAGCGCGTGCATCGCGCCGAGCATCGCGTCGGTCGCCTGGTCGGCGACCCACCCGGCGAGCTCGTCCGCGCCGACGTCGCGCGTGAAGCCGAGGTGGACGCGCGCGGGCTCGAGGACGACCCAGGCCTCGGTCTTGCCGTGCGCGAGGCCGAGGTGCTCCGCCGCGAAGGGCACGTCGGGGTGCGCGTGCACGGGGAGCCGCTGACCCGCGTCCAGGAGCTTGACCAGCAGCGCCGGGTCGGGGCCGAACGCCGCGACGTGGTCGGCGCCGAGCCAGGCGACGGGGTCGGCCCCGATCGCGTCGCGCAGGAGCCCGCCGTCGGGCAGCACCGTGAGGCCCACGGGCTCCTGCCCGAAGACCGCGGTGGTCGACGCGACCCAGTCCTCGGGCTCGTGCGTCGCCCACGTCGCCGTGCCGCGCAGCGCGGCGATCTGCCGACCGCCCGCGTAGAACCGGTCGGCGGGCTGGTTGGCGGGCAGTGCGACGGGCCTCATGCGGCTCCTCCTCGGTGGGGTCCGACGGCGATCCGCACGCCCGTGCGCCAGGTCTCCCCCGGCTCGAGCACGGGTGCGCCGGCGTGCGGGAGGTCGCGCTCGGGGCCGAACAGCGGCGCGTTGGTCGGCTCGACGCCCAGCACGTACGCGCCGCGCGCCGGCCAGCTCCACGTGCACAGGCGCGGGAGCGTCGCCCCGGTCCACGTGACGACGACGTCCGGGTGGTCGTCGTCGCCGACGAGGGTCGCGCGGGCACCGCGCACGCCGACGTGCTCGGCGACGACGGGCTCGAGCCCGCGTCCGGGGTCCGGCGTGACGAGCGGGTCGCGCCCGGGCGGCAGCGGCTCGCGCACGACGACGTCGTCGGCCGCGACCTCGAGGCGCGCACCCGGCCGCAGCAGCGGTGCGCCGAGGTTCACGTGGTACAGCAGCGGGACGCCGACGGCGTGGTCGCCGACGTTCCTGACGACGTCCCGCACCTCGACCGCGGCGGAGCCCGTCGACGCGACGACCTCGCGCTCGACGAGCACGCGCGGCCCGTCGAAGGTCGTGTGCGCGACGACGCCGCGCACCGTCACCTCGACGCCCTCGTCGGTGGTCCGGCGCGACCAGTGGACGTCGGTCGCGGGCGTGAGGTGGTGCGTGCCGTGCTGGCCCGACGAGCCGCGCGGCGGGCCGATGTTGTCGGGACCGCACGTCGCGAGCAGCCCACCGAGGAAGCGCGACTCCCAGCCGTGGCCGGGCCCGGGGTCGACCGGGTGCATCGACCGCCACGCGACGGGGGTCGAGCCCCACCACGTCGCTCCGAGGTCGAGGCCGCGGTCGGGCAGCACCTCGAACGCGAGACCGCCCGCGAGCCGGACCGCGACGGTCCGCCGCCCGTCGGCGCGGGTGAGCTCCTCGACGGACGCGAGCGCCTCGGGCAGCGTGACGCGGCCGTCGCGCAGCAGGTCCACCCACGACGGTCCACCCGCCGGACGGGCGTCGGACGTGGTCGTCATGCCGCGTCGCCGCGGCCGGTCGCGAGCGCGGCGAGGAACCCGCCGACGAACGTGTCGCCGAGGCCGATCGTCGTCGGCGCGGGGACCGCCGTGAGGTCGAGCGCCGGGACGACCGTCGCGTCGGGGCCGACCAGGCGCTCGACCTCGGCGGCGACCTTCGCGGCGTCGTCGCCGGGTGCCGTCGCGGCCGTGGCCGCGTAGTCGTCGGCCGTGAAGCCGTCACCCAGGCGGTAGCGCGTGCTCGCCATCACGATGCCACCACGCAGCGCCGGCCCCAGGGACCGGCCGCGCTCGCCGACGGCGAGCGCCCAGTGCTGCGTGTGGACGACGAGCGTCGGCGCAGGCACCAGCGCGCGCAGGTCCGCGACGGCGGCCGCGACGTCGGACGGGTCGACCAGGTCGACGCGGCGGCCGAGGTAGGACTGCATCTCGTCCTCGTTGAGGCTGTAGACGTCGACGACGCCGGCCATGACGTCGCGCACGCGCGTGCTGAACGCCGGGACGTGGAAGCCCGCGTCCTCGAACATGGCGAGCGCCCCGTCGGGCATCGCGCCCAGGGCGTCGACGCAGCGCGCCAGCCGGTCTTCGAGGGTCGCCGGGTCCTGGATGACGTTGAACGACGAGAGCAGGAACACGTCGGCCGTGCGCAGCGCGTCAGGGAGGTCGTCGGCGATGCGGAGCTCGCGGTGGGGCGGGTCGTTGGCGTAGATGATCCGGTTGGGGCGCGGTGCGACGACCTCGACCGCGTCCGGACCCTCACCGCCCCCGCCCAGGCGGACCCGGGCGCCCGCGGGGTACTGGACGATCAGGTGCGGGTCGAGCGTGTCCTCGGTCGCGCTCGACACGTGGTCCACCGTCGTCGGGAGCAGACGCCGCACGGTGTCGTCGATCGAGACGAGGTGCACGGTGCTCGGGACCCCGAGGACGTCCATCGCGATCGCGGCCCGCACGCACGTGCCGCCGAGGGTCACGGCCTTGTCGAACCGCGACGCGACCGCCTCGACGATGTCGGAGGAGGCGACGAAGCGCTCTCCTCCGACACCGTCGCGGACGAACGCCAGCAGGCTGCGCACCAGGTCCCGGACGGAGTCCACCGGGGCGTCGACGTCGAGGTCGTCCGGCCCGACGCCGTGCTCGGCGGCAAGCGTCTCGAGCACGTGCGGGTCCCACCGGATCTCGTAGTCGACGGTCCCACCCATCCCCAGCACGAACTGCGTGCTCATGTGCGGCCTGCTCCTTCCGTGCTGGTGCGCGATACGTCCGGCGGACCGGGCGTCAGTACAGGTCGGCCTTGCCGGCGGCGTCGAAGAGGTGGATCTTCTGGGCCGCGACCTCCTGCATCGCCGCGATCGCGGGCGGCTGGATCACGAGCGGCTCGCGCAGGGTGGTGTCCGCGAGGACCTCGCGCATGCGGTCGTGGTACGCGACCTTGATGTCGCTCGAGATGTTGATCTTGTTGACGCCGAGCTTGACCGACTGGCCGATCTCGTCGTCCGGGTTGCCCGAGCCGCCGTGCAGCACGAGCGGGATGGGCAGCAGCTCCTTGATCTCGCGGAGCAGGTCGAGCTTCAGCTCGGGCTTCATGTGCTTGGGGTACAGCCCGTGCGCCGTGCCGATCGCGACGGCGAGGCTGTCGATGCCCGTGCGCTCGACGTACTCGACCGCCTGCTGCGGGTCCGTGAAGGTGATCGCCGAGACGGCGACACCCTCCTCCGCCTGCTCGTCGAGCTTGCCGATCGTGCCCAGCTCGCCCTCGACCGACAGGCCGACCGCGTGCGCGGTGTCGGCGACCTTCTTCGTGATCGCGACGTTGTCCTCGAAGGGCTGCATCGACGCGTCGATCATCGCCGACGTGAAGCCGAACTGGATGGCCTCGAGCACCTGCTCGTACGAGCCGCCGTGGTCCCAGTGGATCGCGACCGGCACCGACGAGCGGTGCGCGCGCTGGATGATCGCCGGGAGCGCGTCGCGCCCGAGGTGCGCGACCTCGTCGGGGTGGATCGCGACCATCAGGGGGGCGCGCAGCTTCTCGCTGATCTCGAAGATGCCCTTGCCCATCGCCCAGTCGCTGATGTTGAACGCGGGGATGGCGAAGTAGTTCTCGTTGGCGACCGCCAGCAGGTCCTTGCCGCTCATCAACATGGTGTCGTCTACTCTCTGTCCGTCTGCGGGTGTGCGTTCTCGGTACGTTCGTGGATGGAATTCGGTGAGTGCTCAGATCTTGACGGCGCCGGCAGTCATCCCCCCGATGAAGTAACGCTGGAAGAAGAGGAACAGCAGCAGCACCGGGATGCAGCCGAGAATGCTCATCGCCATCATCTCGTTCCACTCGTACGAGTGCTGGCCCATGAGCAGCTGGATGCCGATCGGGACGGTGCGCATGTCCTCGGTGCGGGTCAGCGTCAACGCGAAGAGGAACTCGTTCCACGCGATCATGAACGTGTAGACGCCGACCGAGACGAGACCGGGCACGGAGATCGGCACGAGAATGCGCCACAAGGCGGTCATCGGACCGGCCCCGTCGACCTTGACGGCCTCGTCGAGCTCTTTCGGGAGGGTGTTGAAGTACCCCGTCATCATGATGATCGCGTACGGCAGCGTGAACACCATGTAGGTGAGGATCAGGCCCTGGTAGGTGTTGTAGAGGCGCAGCCCCACCATGAGCCCGAAGTAGGGGATGAGCAGCGTGATCGGGGGCACGGCCTGCACCGAGACGACCACCACGTTGATGGTCTTCTTGCCCCAGAACTCGTACCGGCTGAACGCGTAGGCCGCGAGCACCGCGACGACGAGCGTCAGGACCGTGACCGACAGCGCCACGACGTAGCTGTTGAGGAAGAACCGCAGCTTCACCGGATCCGTGAGGATCGTCGTGTACGCGTCGAACGAGAACCCCGGCGTGATCAGCCGCGGCGGGAACTCGAAGATCTCCGAGTTGCGCTTGAAGGAGCTCGCGAGCATCCACACCACGGGCAGCGCCGAGAAGCAGCCGCCGAGGATCAGCGCGGCGAGGAGCGCCGCCTTCTTCCCGGTCCTGCGCGGCGCGGTGCGCTGCGGTGCGGGCTCGGCGATGATCGCGGGTTCGGCGAGAGTTGTCATGGTCAGTCCCTCGACTTCTGGTGCCGGACGTAGAAGAACGCGAGCACCATCGACATCAGCAGCACCAGGACCGCCGAGGCGGAGGCGACCGAGAAGTCGTAGCGCGTGAACGCGAGCTTGTAGGTGAAGGTCGACAGGACCTCGGTCGCGTCGATCGGGCCACCGCCCGTCGTCATCCAGATGAGGGCGAACTGCTGCGTCGTCCAGATGAAGTCCAGCAGCGCCATCGAGATGATGATCGGCCGCAGCTGCGGCAGGGTCACGTGGCGGAACTGCGCCCACGCGCCCGCGCCGTCGACCCGTGCGGCCTCGTACAGCTCGCGCGGGATGCCCTGCAGGCCCGCGAGCAGCGAGATCATGAAGAACGGGTAGCCGGACCAGATGTTGATGAACGTCACGGCCGCGAGCGCGGTGGACGGGTTGGCGAGCCACTCCGTCTGCCCCTCGGTCAGGCCGGTCGCCCCGAGCAGGTAGTTGATCACGCCGTTCGGGCTGAGCAGCAGCCGCCACAGCACGGCGACGATCGCGACCGTGAACAGCCACGGCAGGATGTAGATGACGCGGAACAGACCCTTGATGCGGTCGCCCAGCAGGGGCGAGTTGAGCATCAGCGCGAAGCCGAGCCCGATCGCGAAGTGCACGACCACCGAGGTGAGCGTGAAGACCAGGGTGTTGCGCACGGCCTTGAAGAAGACCGGGTCGGTGAGGACCTCGGCGTAGTTCTCGAACCCGATGAACGCGGGGTTCTTGTTCGTGATGACCCCGTCGAGCAGCGAGTACGTGATCACCATGATGATCGGCGTGACCATCAGGATGACGAGCAGGATGCCCGTCGGGGTGAGGAACCCGTAGGGCGTCAGCCGGCGCTTGAGCCGCGAGACGCGGCGTGCGCGGGCCCCGTCGTCGGGGCCGGCCGCCGGCACGGGGGCCTGGCGCGCCTTCCGCGGCGGGCTGGTGATCTGGGACATGACGCGGCTCTCTCTTTGGCGGCGGGTGGTGCCGGTCACGGTGCGCGTGGCCGGCACCACCCGGGGTCCAGGTCGGACGGCCTAGAACTCCTCTTCCCACGTGGCCTGCGCGGCGGCGAGCGCCTCCTCCATGGACTGCTGCCCGTCGAGCGCGCGCTGGAACTCCTCGCCGAAGTCGCGCATCAGCTGCTCGGCGACGGGCAGGCCGGTGAACTCGTTGGCCGGGAAGCCCGACTGGTAGATCTCGAACGCCGTCCCGAAGAGCTCGTCCTCCTCGACGAAGTCCGGCACGGAGTCGACGTTGCCCGGGAACGCGTTGGCGATCGAGGACAGCTCGCTGTTGACCTCCTCGCTCATGAGGAACTCGACGAGCTTGAAGGCCTCCTCCTTGTTCTCCGAGTTCTCGGCGACGCCGATGCCCCACGAGGCGTAGGGGATGCCGCGCTCGCCCTCGTAGCCCTCCTCGGCCGGGATGGCCGAGATGCTGAAGTCGAGGTCGGGGTTCTGCTCGCGGATGAGGTTCACGTGCGCGAGCGAGTCGATCATCATGCCGACGCGGCCGTTGGTGAACTCCTCGACCTTGTCCTGCTCCTTCATCGTGAAGGCGCCGGGGGCGACGACGCCGTCGTCCCACAGGCCCTGGATGAACTCCATCGCGCTGCTGACCTCGGGGTTGTCGACGAGGGCCGGCTGGCCGTCCTCGAGCATCGAGCCGCCGGACGCCCACACCCACGACATGACGTCGTTCTGGATGCCGTTGGGCGCCTCGAGCGAGAGCGGCAGGACCCACCCGTACGCGCCGTCGCCCGTGACGGCGGCCGCGGCCTCGGCGAACTCGTCGCGCGTCGTCGGCGGCGCGTCGACGCCGGCCTCGGCCAGGAGCGCGTCGTTCGTGAACATCGGGTAGACGAAGTTGACGACGGGGATCATGTACGTCGCGCCGTCGACCTGGACCTGGCTCGCGAGACCGGAGTCGTCGTAGCCGACCTCCTCCATGAGGGCCGTCAGGTCGGCGATCGCGCCCTGCTGGGCGAAGTCGCTCACCCACGCGCCGTCGAGGCCGACGACGTCGGACATCGTGCCCGCGGCCGCGCCGGCGACGACCTGCTCCTTGGTCGAGGCGTACGGCCCGGAGAGGAGCTCGACCTTGATGCCGGGGTTCTCCTCCTCGAACTGGTCCATCAGCTCGCGGAAGGCACCCTCGGGGAGCTCGGGCTCCCACCACTGCGAGAACTCGAGGGTGACCTCGCCGCCGTCGCCGGTGCCGCCGTCGGTGGCACCACCCGTGTCCGCGGTTCCCGAGCAGCCTGTGAGTGCGAGTGCTGCGGCACCGCTGACGGCGATGAAGCGTCCAACGTTCGCGCCCTTGCTCATGACTCTCCTTCTGGGGGCTCTGCCGCTTCCTGCGCTTCGCTGCGCACTCTTGCGGGTTTCTGCAACATAAACGGGACGACGAGGGTGTGTCAACCGTCACAACGGCGCGTTCCCCTGCGCGAGACGGGTGCGAGATGCTCGCTCGCGAGGACCCGCGGATGCGGGTTCTTGCACGAACCCGCATCCGTGGGCTTCACTTCCTGCATGTCAACGACGATCGACAGCTCCTCGCGGCGGCTCCCCGCAGGTCGCAAGGCCGAGCTCGCGGCGTACGTCGCCGAGACCGGCCAGGTGACCGTGGCGAACCTCGCCGAGAGGTTCGACGTCTCCCCGGACACGATCCGCCGGGACCTCGACCAGCTCGACGCCGACGGCGTGCTCATCCGCACCCACGGAGGGGCCATCAGCCTCCAGGCGGTGCCCCGGCCGGACACCGGCGTGGACGTGCGCCTGCGCCTGCAGACGCAGGCCAAGGACCAGATCGGGGCGCTCGCCGCGGGCCTCGTGCACGACGGCGCCGCGATCATGATCAACGCGGGGACGACGACGCTCGCGACGGCGCGGCACCTCGTCGACCACCGCGACCTCACGATCGCGACGAACTCGCTGCGCCTCGCGACCGAGCTCAACCCGGTGGCGTTCCGCGACCTGTACGTCTTCGGCGGCGTGGTGCGGCTCAGCGCGCAGGGCACGGTGGGGCCGGTCGCGTTCCCGACCCACAGCGGGGCCGACCGCGACATCCGCTGCGACCTCGCGCTCATCGGCGTGGGAGCGGTCTCGGCCGACGCCGGCTACTCCACGAGCAACCTCGGGGAGGCGACGATGATGCGCGAGATGATGGACCGGTCCGCGCGCGTCGCCGTCCTCGCGGACTCGACCAAGTTCGGCCGGCGCCTCTTCGCGCAGATCGCCGAGCTCGGCCGCGCCGACTACCTCGTGACGGACGTGCCACCCCCGGCCGACCTCGCCGACGCGCTCCGCGAGGCCGACGTCGAGGTCCTCACCCCCACGCCGTAGCGGCCCACGGCCGACGACGACGACGACGCGAGGCTCACCGTCCGGGCTCCGTTCGCCCGCCAGCGCTGTGCGGATCGAGACGGTCGGTTTCCGACCGCTCGACTCCGCAGAGACCCCGGAGCCGCCGACGACGCCCGGCGGGCGGCCGACAGACGGGCGGCCGGCGGGCGTTCGGGCGCGCCTATCGTGGTCGGTGTGGGCACTCTGCGTGAGCGGGTGGATCGCACGCCGCCCGGCCGTGAGCGCCACGTCGACCTGCTCCGCGTGGTGGCGATCGGCGCCGTCGTCCTCGGCCACTGGCTGATCGTCTCGATCCGCGAGGAGGACGGTGTCCTCACCGGCACCAGCGCGCTCGTCGAGCTGACCTGGGCGCACCCGCTGACGTGGTTGTTCCAGGTCATGCCGCTGTTCTTCGTCGTCGGCGGTTTCGCCAACGCCGCGTCGCTGACCGCCGCACGCCGACGCGGCGAGGGCGACGTGGGCTGGCTGCTCACCCGCAGCGCGCGGCTCATGCCGCCCGTGACCGTGCTCCTGCTCGTGGTCGCCGCGGCGGCCGTCGTCGCCCGGCTCGTGGGTGGTGACCCGCGCCAGGTCTGCGAGAGCGTCGCGGCCGCCGTCCTGCCCCTGTGGTTCCTCGTCGCCTACCTCGCGATGGTGCTGCTCACGCCGGTCGCCCACGCGCTGCACCGTCGGTTGGGGCTGCAGGTCGTCGGGCTGCTCGTGGTCCTCGTCGCGCTCGGCGACGCGGCGCTGCTCGGCCCGCTGCCCGACGCGCTCGGGTACGGGAACCTCGTGGTCGGGTGGGTCGTGATGCACCAGGTCGGGTTCGCCTGGCGCGACGGCAGCCTCCCGCGGGGGCGCCAGGCCGCGCTCACGATGCTGCTCGGCGGCGGCGTCGCGCTCGTCGTCCTCACCGCCCTCGGGCCGTACCCGGTGAGCATGGTCAACGTGCCCGGCGCGCCCGTGCAGAACGCCTCGCCGCCGAACCTCGCGCTGCTCGCGCTGGCGGCCGCCCAGCTCGGGCTCGCGCTGCTCGCGCGCGGGGCGTCCGAGCGGCGGCTGCGCCGACGCGGCCCGTGGACGGCGGTGGTCGCGGCGAACTCGGTGACCTTCACGCTGTTCCTGTGGCACATGCCGGCGGTCGTGGTCGTCGGCACCGCGCTCGACGCGCTGAGCGTGCTGCCCCGGGCGGCGGTCGGGTCGGCCGGGTGGTGGGCGTGGCGGGTGCCGTGGGTCGCGCTGCTCGCAGTCGTGCTGGCGGGCCTGGTCGCCGCGGTCGGTCGGGTCGAGCAGCGTGGTGCCGGGTCCCCCGCCCGTCGGGCCGGAGCGGCTCGGCCGCAGCAGGACGCGCCCCGCCGCGACGTCGTCGTCGGCGTGGTCGTCGCCGTCGCGTACGTCGCTGCCGCACTGGGGCTGCTGTCCATCGCCTGGGCGGGGCCGGGCGTGCACGGACCGCTGGGGCTCTCGACGGCCGGCGTCGCCGCGTGGTTCGCGGGCGCGGGAGCGCTCGCGGTCGTCCGGCGACTGCACGCACGTGAACCCCGCATGGACGGCCTCGGCGCTCACTAGGCTCCGACCTGCAGGGGAACGTCGTCGCGCCGACGCCGAGGCCGCTGCCGCCGCGCACGCAGCCCGGCGCCCACGCCGACGTGGAGGCACGATGGACGGCAGGCACGAGCGGGCGACCGTCGCGGTCTCGGTGCCCATGAGCACCGGGCCCGGGGTCAGCCCCGGCATGGGGGTCGCCGCTCCCATCGGTGCGGTCAGCCGCAAGGACCGCGAGCGCGCCCGCGCGACGGCGCTGCGCCGCGAGGGGCCGTCGCACCTCCTGCTCCTGAGCGCGCTCCCGGGCAGCGTGCTGCTGCAGCGTCGCGGCACCGACGGTTCGTGGACGACGATCAGCAAGCGCACCGCCTCGCGCTCGGGGCGCACGCGCATCGAGCTGCCGCACGCCGGGGACGCCGCGCCGTCGGCCGTGCGGGTCGTGTTCTCGCCGAAGAACGCCAACATCACGTCGTGGATCTCGCAGACCGTCGACGCCTGACCTCGCGCGCCCCGGCCCGCACCCGGTCCAGCAGCCCGTGACCCTGTCGCTGCGGGCGGCGCGGTGCCATGGTGGAGGTCCACGTCGGCCGACGGCGGCCGTCCGGTGGAGGGCTGAGCCATGGAGCTGTCCGAGCGTGCACGCGCCGCTGACCAGGCGATCGAGCCGGTCACGTCGTTCTTCCTGTCGCTGCGGGCGATGGACGGGCAGGACGGCGTCGTCGACCTGACGTTCGGGGACCCGCACGAGATGCCGTTGCCCGGGCTGGTGACCGCGCTGCGGGAGGTCCTCGAGCCACGTGGGACCGACTGGTTCGCGTACAAGTCGAGCCTGCCGCCGGCCCAGGAGGCAATCAGCGCGGGCCTGCAGGGCGAGCTCGGGCTGCCCTTCGAGCCCGCCGACATCACGATGACGCAGGGCGCCTTCGGCGCGATCGCGCTCGCGTTCCGGCTCGTCGCCGACGTCGGTGACGAGGTGGTGATCCCCGCACCCGGCTGGTTCTACGCCCCGATGCTGCGCGCCGCGGACATGGTGCCCGTGAAGGCCGCTCTCGACCCGGACACCTTCGACCTCGACGTCGACGCGGTCGCCCGCGCCATCACGCCACGGACGCGTGTCGTCGTCGTCAACTCCCCCGCCAACCCGACCGGCCGCGTCTACGGGCGCGACCGGCTCGTCGAGCTCGCCGCGGTGCTCGAGGAGGCGTCGGCACGCAACGGCCGGCGGGTCTGGCTCCTGTCGGACGAGCCGTACCGGCGCATCCGGTTCGACGGCATGGGGTTCACGAGCCCAGCCGCCGTCTACCCGTGGACGCTCGTCGACTACAGCTACGGCAAGGTCCTCCTCGCGCCGGGTCAGCGGCTCGGGTACCTCGCGCTCTCGCCGTCGATCCCCGACGCGGTCCGCGACGAGCTGCGCGCCGCGATGCTGCCGCTGCAGCTCGCGCTCGGCTGGGGCTTCCCCGACGCGCTCATGCAGTACGCGGTGCCCGCGCTCGAGACGGTGTCGATCGACCTGGCCGAGCTCACGCGACGGCGGGACCGCATGGTCGGCGCACTGACGGACGCCGGGTACGCGCTCACCGTCCCCGAGGGGACGTTCTACCTGTGGGGTGCGGCCCCCGGGGGCGACGCCGTGGGGTTCGCCGCAGCGCTCGCCGAGCGGGGCGTCTACGTCCTGCCCGGGACGGTGTTCGACCGGGCGGGGCACTTCCGGATCAGCCTCACGGCGACGTCCGACATGCTCGAGCGGGCGCTGCCGGCGCTGCTCGAGGTGGGTGCGGGAGTGCGTGGGTAGCGTCCACCGTCAGACGCCCGGACCACAGGGGCGGAGGTCCCGCACGCGCTCGGCCGTCCGGCGCGCCGACGCCGTCCGGCGCGCCGACGCCGTCCGGCCGCGCGATGAGTTCCGGCCTCGGGCAGGGTCTGCCCAGGGACCCACCAGCCGCGCACACCGGAGGCATCGTGAAGCTGCTGCTCACCTCAGGCGGCGTGACCAACCCGAGCATCGAGGCCGCGCTCGTGCGGCTGCTCGGCAGGCCGGTCGCGGACTGCCGCGCCCTGTGCGTGCCGACCGCGCAGTGGGGTCACCCGATGTGCGGCCCCGAGTCGGTCCAGGGGCTCGTCGCCGCGCGGCCGGACTGGCGGCACCTCACCGGCCTCGGGTGGGGGTCGCTCGGCGTCCTCGAGCTCACGGCGCTGCCGAGCATCGGCGCCGAGCGCTGGGTCCCGTGGGTCCGGGAGGCCGACGTGCTGCTGGTCGACGGCGGCGACGCGACGTACCTGGCGCACTGGGTGCGCGAGTCCGGGCTCGCCGACCTGCTGCCGTCGCTGACCGACACGGTGTGGGTCGGCGTGAGCGCGGGCAGCATGGTGATGACGCCCCGGATCGGCGACCTGTTCGTGGAGTGGTCGGGCGCGCCGGACGACCGGACCCTCGGGGTGGTCGACTTCGCGATCTTCCCCCACCTCGACGCGTTCCCCACGAACACGATGGACGCCGCCGAGCGGTGGGCCGCCGGGATCGGCGTCCCCTCGTACGTCATCGACGAGCAGACGGCGGTCGTCGTCGACGACGGCGTCGTCGAGGTCGTGTCGGAGGGGCGGTGGCGGGCCTTCGACGCCGACGGCGCGTGAGCCCCGAGGGGCCCACGCGCCATCGACGCGTTCAGCGGGTGAGGCTCAGCGGTTCAGGCCCGGCGGGGTGCGCGGGGACTTGCCCGGGGTGGCCTCGGTGAGGGTCTCGAGCAGCGCGTAGTACGCGGGCTTCTTCTCGAAGTCCTCGGTCATGATCGTCGCGTAGCCCTCGGGGAAGACCCCCGGGACCCACGAGCGCGCGTCGTCGAAGCCCCACACCGTGTAGCTGGTGCAGGCCGACACGTTGATGCAGGCCTCGAGCATCGCGTCGTAGCGCTCGGCCTGGAGCGCGATCTGCTCCTCGGTCGGCTCGCCGTCCTCACCGAGCGGCATGCGGACGTCGGCCTCGGTCACGGCCACCTTCAGGCCGAGCGCGGCGAAGCGCTCGAAGTTCGCCTGGATCGACTCGTCGAAGCCGTACATGAGGCTCAGGTGACCCTGGGCGCCCATGCCGTGCAGCGGCACGCCGTCGGCGAGGAGCTCCTGCGCCAGGGCGTAGTACGCGTCGGTCTTGGTGTTGATGCCCTCGGCGTTGTAGTCGTTGAGGAACAGCACGGCCTCGGGGTCCGCCTCGTGCGCCCAGCGGAAGACGTCACCGAGCAGCGCGACCGGGTCCTCGGCGCACGCCTTGAGGAAGGGGTTCGCCTCGGTGCGCAGGCGCACGCCGCCCGCGTCCCAGTCGTCCTGGAAGATCTCGTTGGCGACGTCCCACTCGTAGATCTCGCCGGCGTAGCGGCCGACCACGGTGCGGACGTGCTCCTCGAGGACGTCCCGCGCCTCGTCGCAGCTCCACGTCGCGCTCGCGTCGATGACCCACTGCGGGTTCTGGCTGTGCCACAGCAGCGTGTGGCCGCGGACCTCCTGGTTGTTGGCCTTCGCGAACGCCACGACGGCGTCCGCGCCCGAGAAGTCGTAGACCCCGGGCTCGGGGTGGATCTCGGCCCACTTCATGTCGTTCTCGGGCGTGATCGAGTTGAACTCGGACGCCAGGATCTGCTGGAACTCGGTCGGGTTCTTCTTGTCGTAGTCGAGCAGCTCGTTCTGACCCCAGACGGCGCTGCCGATCTTCAGGTCACGAGGCGCCTCCTCGCGCAGGGTCGGCTCGGACGGGGCCGCCTGGGCGGGCACGGCCAGCGCGACGGCCGTGAGGGCGGTCGCCGCGACGGCGGCGACACGCCGCATGGTCAGGGGATGGGACATCGTTGTTCCTCTCCATGGGGGGGTCCGACGGCTTTACGTCAAGCCATCGAACTTATCCAGCAGGAGCACGATAAGGATGTCGATAACGATTTCGCAAGAGATCGGGCAGATCGGACCCGAGGAAGGTCGGGCTCACTCGCCGGATCGGCAGGGCGGACCCTGCGCCTCGCGCGGCGAGACGGCGCCTTCGCGACGCCTCACCGTCGGTTACGATCCGAACCGTGTCGTATCGCAATCCCCCACCCCAGCCCGCCGCCCGGCCGGGACGTCCCCGCGACCCGGGCAAGGCGGACGCCATCCTGAGCGCCACGCTGTCGCTGCTCGCCGAGGCGGGCTACGACGCGGTGTCCATGGAGCGGGTGGCCGCACGGGCCGGCACCTCCAAGGCGACGGTCTACCGGCGCTGGCCGGACAAGCGTGCCCTCGTCGCCGCCGCGGTCGGCCGGCAGCAGGGCCCACCCCCGCCCGACGTCGACACCGGGAGCCTCCGCGACGACCTCCTGGCGCTGTGCCGGCGTCTCGCCCAGATGCTCGGCCGCTCCGAGGGCAGTCTCGTCGTGGCCCTGCTCCAGGGCGCCGCCCGCGACCCCGCTCTCGGCGACCTCATGGAGCGCACCGCGGGCCACACCGGGGCCAGGCTGCCCGACGCCGTCCTGCGTCGCGCGGTCGCGCGCGGCGAGCTCCCGGCGACGGCGACGGCGTACGCGTTCGACGAGGTCGCCGGGTCGGCCCTGGTCCTCCGGGCGCTGACCGGTGCCCCCGCCGACGACCCCTACCTCGAGCACCTGGTCGACGCGGTGCTCCTACCCGCCCTCGCCCACGGCGACGCCGGCCCGCCGCCCGGACCGGCGCTGTTCGCGGGCGCCACCGCCGACGACGACGCACCCGACACCACCACCCCCTGACGGAAGGTCCCCGATGCGCATCCCCGACTTCGACTACCAGCGGCTCCCCGGCGCCGACGACGTGCACCTCGACGTCGCCGTCGCGGGCAGCGGGACGCCCGTGGTGCTGCTGCACGGGTTCCCGCAGACGCACCTGATGTGGCGGCACGTGGCCCCCGAGCTCGCCGAGCGGCACACGGTGATCTGCCCCGACCTGCGCGGCTACGGCGACAGCGACAAGCCACCCGCGGACGGCGTGGACACGTACTCCAAGCGGACGATGGCGCGCGACGTCGTCGGGCTCACGCGCGCGCTCGGGTTCGAGCGCTTCGCCGTCGTCGGGCACGACCGCGGGGCGCTCGTCGCCCTCCGCACGGGTCTCGACCACCCCGACGCCGTGACCCACCTGGGCACGCTCGACGTGCTGCCGACCCTCGACATGTGGGACGTGCTCCACGGGGTCCAGGCGTCCGTCGCCTGGCACCTGTACCTCATGGCGCAGCCGCCGGGTCTTCCCGAGGCGATGATCGCGGCGGTCGCGGGCGACTTCTTCGCGGCCTTCCTCGACGGCTGGGGCGCCGACGAGCGGGCGATCCCGCAGGACGTCCGCGCCGCCTACCTGGCGGCGTCGAGCGCCGCGGTGCCGTCGATCGTCGCGGACTACCGCGCCTCGGCCACCGTCGACCTCGAGCACGACCGCGCCGACCGCGCGGCGGGCCGCCGGCTCGCCATGCCCGTGACGGTCGTCCAGCAGGACTGGGGCAGCGTGCTCGGGTACGACGCCGCGGGGCTGTGGGGCACCTGGGCGAGCGACCTCGACCACCGCACGCTGGACGGCGGGCACTTCATGGCCGAGCAGGCGCCCGAGCAGGTCCTCGACGTCCTCACCGCGCTGCTCGCACGGTAGGTGTCCGGCCCCGACCCTTCACCGCCCGGTCACGTCGGCGTCGCCCGCCCGACGGGCGCCGCACCTACCGTCGGCGCCATGACGACGGACACGACGGTCGCTCCGACGACGACCGGGACGCTCACCCTCACGCTCGTGCGCCACGGGCGCACCTACCTCAACCAGCGCCGCCTGCTCCAGGGCCGGTCGGACTCCCCGCTGACGCGGGAGGGCCGGGAGGGCGTCCGCACGACCGCCCGGCACCTCGCGCAGCGGTCCTTCGTCGCGGCGTACTCGTCGCCGTCGGGACGCGCCGTCGCCACGGCGGCCGAGATCCTCCGGCACCACGAGGGCGTGCGGCTCCGCACCGACCCGGGCCTTCGCGAGTACCACTTCGGCGAGTACGAGCGGAAGCACGAGTCGGTGCTCGACCAGGTGATCGCCTGGCCCGAGCTCGTCGGCGAGATCATCGCCGGCACGCACCCGGGGCTGCCGGGCGGCGAGGACGCGGTGACCTTCCTCGGCCGGCTCCGGGAGGCGATGGCGCGCATCGCGGCGGCGCACCCCGACGGCGGCGAGGTGCTCGTCGTCGGGCACGGGCTCGCGCTCGGCGTCTGGCTCGCCACCGTGGGCGACGGCGTCCTCGTCCCCCTGCCGAACGCGTCGGTCTCCCAGGTCCGGCTCACGGCCGAGGGGCTCCGCGTCGACGACGTCGCGCTCGACGTCGCGCAGCAGGGCGTGCTCGGCGCCCGGCCCGCCCGGCAGCTCGTCGTGGCCGCCTCGGCCTGACGGCGGCGCCCGTCGGAGGCCGCCTACCCGCCTGACGGCGCCGCCGTCAGGCGCGTGCGGTCAGCCCTTGACCGCGCCCGCCATGACCCCCGAGACGAGCTGCTTGCCCGCGAAGACGAAGACGACGAGCAGCGGTGCGGCGACGAGGAACACCCCGGACATGACCAGCCCGGTGTCCGTGGTGAACGCACCGCGCAGCTGGGGGATGACGAGCGGCATCGTCAGCTGCGACCGCATCACGACCGCGGGCCAGAAGAAGCTGTTCCACGACCCGACGAACGTGAAGAGCGCGAGCGTCGCGGCCGCGGGTCGCGCGGCCGGCATCGCGATCGACCAGAACGTCCGGAACATCGACGCGCCGTCGACGCGCGCCGCCTCGACGAGCTCGAACGGCAGCGCCTCCTGCAGGTACTGCGTCATCCAGAACACGCCGAACGCGCCGACCAGCCCGGGGACCGTCAGCGCGAGGAGCGAGTCGATCCAGCCGAAGTCGTTCATCATGACGAACATCGGGATGGTGCCCACCTGCGCGGGGATCGCCAGGGTCGCGATGACCGTGAGGTAGAGCGCCTGCCTCCCCCGGAACGTCAGCTTCGCGAAGCTGAACCCGGCGAGCGTCGAGAAGAACACCGTCGACGCGCTCACCGCGACCGCGACGAGCACCGAGTTCGCGAACGCCATCCAGAAGCTGAACTGCGACGCGGAGAGCACCTCGCCGAAGTTCTCGAGCAGCGTCAGGGTCGGGAAGAACCTCGGCAGGGTCCCGACCGCCCGCGAGATCTCCTGCGTGCTCGACGAGCCGTACATCGCCGACGCGTACAGCGGGAAGACCGACACGACGAAGACGACGGCGAGCAGTGCGTAGGTCACCCAGCCGGGCCGGCGGGTCGACGGGTTGTGCGACCGGACGGGCTTGCCCGTCGCGGCCCGCCTCCGCGCGTACCGGGCGGCGCCCGCTCCCGCCGTGTTCTCGATGAAGCCCGTGCTCATCGCGTGACTCCTTCCCTGGGCCGGTGCGCGTCGGCCGTCCGTCCGTCGACGTCGGGCGGGCGCGAGGCGTCGGACGTCGTCGTCCGGCCGATGATCGTGGCGACGCCCGCCTCGCGGGCCCGGCGCTCGGACTCGGCCGCCGCGACGCGCGCCCGTGCGATGACCGCGTCGCGCCGGGCCTTCGACACGCGCGGGGTCCTCGTCGACGACGACGAGATCGAGCGCGTGAGCAGGAAGTTCACGAGCGAGAAGACGCCGATGACGACCGCGAAGATCCAGCCCACCGCCGCCGCCTGCCCGAGGCGGTCCTGCCAGTCGCCGAAGCCGAGGTTGTAGAGGTAGAGCACGACGGTGGTCCACTGGTTGTCGGCGCCGCCGTTGCCGCCGCCGGTCCCGCCGCCGTCGTACATCCGGACCTCGTCGAAGATCTGCAGGCCGCCGATCGTCATCGTGAGGACGACGAAGATCATCGTGGGGCGGATGCTCGGCAGCGTCACCGAGAAGAACTGACGCATCCGGCTCGCGCCGTCGACCGTCGACGCCTCGTAGAGCTCGCGCGGCACCGCCTGCATCGCGGCCAGGAGGATGAGGGCGTTGTAGCCGGTCCACCGGAACACGACCATCGAGCCGATCGCGACGTGCGACAGCAGGCGGTCCTGGAAGAACGGCGAGTCGACGTGGGTCAGGAGCCCCATGTCCTGGAGGTTCGGGACCAGCAGCCCGAACTGCCCGAACACCTGCCCGAAGATCATCGCGGTCGCGACGGGCATCACGACGAACGGCAGCAGCACGCTCATCCGCCAGAAGGTCCGGGCGCGCAGGTTCTGGTCGAGGACCGCGGCGATGAGCAGCGCGAGCACGAGCTGCGGGATCCCGCCCCACAGGAAGATCGAGAACGTGTTCTCGAGCGACCGCCAGAACAGCGGCTGCCTGAGCACCCAGGTGAAGTTGTCGAGCCCCACGAAGTCGCCCATGCCCGCACGGCGGTGCCAGTCGTGCAGCGCGACGACGACGTTGAAGAGCAGCGGGAACGCGCCGAAGACCGCGAAGAGGACGAAGAACGGGGAGATGTACAGGTAGGGCGAGAGCTTGATGTCCCACCGGGACAGCCGCTGACCCCACCCCACGCGGCGCGGTGCACGCGGTGCCGCCGAGCTGGTTGCCATCGTTGGCGCCTTCCGTGAAGTCGTTCGGTGACGCGCGGCGCGGTCAGGTGCGCCGGCGGCGTCGGCCGCCGGCACCCGGCCGCGGCCGGTCCTCGGGCACGAGCCGAGGACCGGGCCGCACGGGGATCACTCAGGGATCACTCGGCGGTCACTCGGCGGTCTCGAAGCCGAGCGCGTCGAAGTTGGCGACGACGGAGTCCCACGCCTCCTGGGGCGTCGCCCCGCCCGACTCGACGAGCCGGATGCCGTCGGTGACGAGCGTCTGGATGCCCGCGAAGTTCTCGCCGCGGAAGCCACCGGCCGCGGCGTCGCCGGCAGCCTCGGCGAGCTCGCCGTAGATCTGGCCGACGCGCTGACCGCCGTAGAACTCGTTCTCGGCCTCGGAGATCTCGGGGCTGGCCATGGCCTCGAGCTGCGACGGGAACTGGCCCGTCGTGTCGAACCACGCGACGGCAGCCTCGGCCGAGGTCAGGTGGTCGGCGAGCTCGACGGCCCACGCGGTGTTCTCACCGGTCGCTGGGACCGCGAAGAAGGACCCGCCCCAGTTGCCACCGCCCTCGGGGAAAGCGCTCGCGATCCGCCAGCCGTCGATCCCGTCGGCGTTGTCCGCGATGATCCCGGTCATCCACGCCGGGGTCACCACGGTGGCCCACTGCTCGTTCTGGAAGCCGGCGCCCCAGTCGGCGTGGCCGATCGCGATGCCCGCGGAGACGCCGTCCTCGGCCGCTTCGGCGAACGTCATGAAGAGGTCCTTGACCTCGGTGTTCTCCGCGAGGTCGTACGGCGCACCCGACTCGGGGTCCTCGAACGCGGCGGGGAGCAGGTTGATCGCGGCCTGGAAGGCGTTGGTCAGCGAGTCGATGAAGTAGTTGTCGTTGGTCGCGACGTACTCACGTCCCGCGTCGAGGAACGACTGCCAGGTGGCGTCCTCGCCACCGATGAACTCGCCGAACGACTCGGGGTCGGTCGCGACGCCCGCGGCCGAGGTCATGTCCTGGTTGAACGCGATGCCGAGCGGTCCGATGTCCGTGCCGTAGCCCGTGATCCGGCCGTCCACCGACCCCTGCGTGATCTTCCAGTCGACCCAGCGGTCGGGGACCTCGGGGAGCTCGACCCAGTCCTCGGGGATCGCCATCATCTCGGTCCACCAGTCCAGCTCGACGAGGTGGACGTCGGACAGGCCCGCGCCGTCGGCGGAGAGGCCGTTGCGCAGCACGGTCTGCGCGGACGCGCCGTCGGGGAACGAGTTCACGACGACCTCGATGCCGTGCTCCTCCTCGAACGAGTCGAGCAGCTCCTGCGGGAAGTCCATCCAGGCGGCGACCGTGAGCTCCGCGGGCTTGTTCTCCTCGCTGGGCTCCTCGGCCGTGCTGCCGCCGCCGCCGTCGCCGCCTCCGCAGGCCGCGAGGGTCAGGGCCGCCGCGGCCGAGAAGGCTGCTGCTCGGGCGGTTCGCTTGTCGATCCTCATCATCGAGGTCCTTTCGGGTGTGCCGGGTGGGGTCGGTGCGTGGTCGGGTGGGTCAGGGCGTCGCGGCCGGGGCGATCGAGGCGACGGCCCACGGGGCGAGGTCGAGGTCGATCGCCAGGACGCCGTCCGCGTCGACGGTCAGGGTGCGGCGGTCGAGGGCGTCGGCGACCCGCTTGAGGTCGGCGACGTCCTGCCGGGAGAGGTTCAGCGGCTCCCCCATCCGGTGCCACGCCTCGGCGACGTTGCCGTGCTCGGTGTCGAGGACCTCGACGTCGTACACGGCACCCGGGGTCAGCCCGGCGACCGTGTGCGTGATGCGGCGGGCGGGGCCCTCGTCGGCATGGCGACGCGCGTCGGCGTAGCTGGTCGCGCCACCGACCGACCGCGTGCCCATCGAGTCGGGGTAGTTGAGGAACACGGCCGCGACGGCGTCGTCGTCGGTGCGCGTGATGACGCCGTGCTCGGTCTGCAGCGCGATGGTGCGCCCGAGACGGTTGAGCATCGCCATCGCGTGGAACGTGGGCTTGTGGATGCCCTGCTCGTTGACGAACCCGAAGCCCCCGTGGAACGGGCCGATCCCGCCGCCGCCCTCCTCGAACACGTCGGTGAACGTCCAGTACGAGATCGAGTCGGCGAGGTCCTGGCACTGCAGGAACGCCCGCGCGACGTACGTCGCCGCGAACACCGTGTCGTGCATGTGGTCGCGGCTGGACGGCGACGTCGACCACTCGGTGATGTGCAGCTCGGCGTCGGGGTACGGGCTCGAGGCGATGATCTTGCGGAGCGCCTCGAGGTCGTGCAGCGTCGCGTCGCGGTTGCGGCTGATCGGGCGGCCGACGCCCTGCGTGTCGTACGCGTAGTCCGTCGGGTACAGGTGCGTCGACAGGAAGTCGATGGGCAGGTCGCGCTCGGCGCAGTAGTCGATGAGCTCGCTGATCCACACGGGCTTCCAGGGGAGCACGTCCGGGTCGGGCGCCTCCGCCGTCGCGGACTCGACGGACCGGTCGTGCGACTCGCCGTCGTACCGGGCGTCGGGCACGAAGACCGACGACGACGGACCCCCGACCTTGAGCCCGGGGTCGATCGCCTTGATGGCTCGCGCGGTCGCCTCGTAGAGCTCGAAGTACTCGGTCCGCGTGCCCGTCCAGAAGTGCGGCACGAGGTTCGGCTCGTTCCACACCTCGAAGGGCCAGCGGCGCACCTCCTCGAGGCCGTAGCGCTCGACCCAGTGCTCGACCGTCGCGGTGACGAGCCGCACCCAGGCGCCCATGTCGGTGGGCGGGCTGCAGTGCGCCTTCCACCAGAAGAGCGTCTCGGTCTGCGTCGCGAGTTCACGCGGCATGAACCCGAGCTCGACGAACGGCCGTGCACCGGCGTCGAGGATCGCGTCGAAGACCTTGTCGACGTACGCGAACGTGTAAACGGGCTCCGGAAGCGGCGTGGGCGGACCGAAGCCCCCGCCGTTCGAGGCGCGGTAGACGAACATGTCGTCGTGGAAGACGCCGTGGAACCGCACGTAGCGGGCTCCGAGGACCTCGACGGCCTCCCGGAAGTGCTCCTGCCAGTCGACGCGCAGCGCCTCGTTGGCGCGGCCGGCGCCGAGGCACTCGTTCCAGACGTGCCGCAACGCCTGACCGGCCGGGGCACGGCCGTCGATCAGTAGCGTTGGCGGTGACGCGTCGACAGACATCAGGACCTCCGTTGGTCAGCGAGACCCGCTTCTGCGCGGGGCCCACGTTCCGAAACTGTTTCGCAACGTGTATCGTGAGCCGACAGTAGGGCACGGTGCTCGTATTTGGCTAGAGGGTGTACGCAAACCCCCCGGACGGGCGTAGCCGGGCGCGCACAGATTCGAAACAGTTTCGTCAGGAGAGTGCACATGACCGGAGTGCCGGCCCAGCGTCGGGCCACGCTCGCGGACGTCGCGGCAGCCGCCGGCGTCTCCAAGGCGACCGTCTCCAAGGCGCTCAACGGCCGCGACGACGTCTCCGCCGCGACCCGCGAGCGCGTCCTGGCCGCCGTCACCGAGCTCGGCTACCGGCCGACGACGACGCCCGCGTCCACCTCGACGCGACAGGCCCTCGCCGTCGTCTTCGACATCCCCGCGTCGCCGTACATCATGGGCGTCCTCCAGGGCGTGCTCGCCGCCGCGACCGACCGGCACGTCGACCTGCTCACGCGGCTGGCACCGGACCGCGCGTCACGCACGCAGCGGGCCGTCGCCCGCGAGTGGGTCGCCGACCAGAGCGCCGTCGGCGTCGTGGGCATCATCGGGCTCACGCTCTCCGAGCCCGACGGGCTCATCCACGCCGCGAGCGACGCGGCCCTCCCCTTCGTCATCGTCGACCCGGTGGACACGCGACACCGCCGCATGGTGAGCGTCGGGTCGAGCAACTGGGCCGGGGCACGCACGGCGACCGAGCACCTCATCGGCCTCGGTCATCGACGCATCGCGTGCATCTGCGGCCCCGAGGCGTCCGACGCCGCCCGCGACCGGCTCTACGGCTACCAGGCGGCACTCGACGCCGCGGGGATCGAGGTGGACCCGGCCCTCATCCGCTCCGACCAGTTCGACGTCGCGTCGGGCGCCCGGCACGCGCGCGAGCTCCTCACGTCGCGCCGCCCGCCCACCGCGGTCATGGCCGCCGACGACGAGATCGCCGTCGGCGTGCTCGCGACGGCCCACGCGCTCGGCATCCGCGTGCCCGAGCAGCTCAGCGTCGTCGGCTTCGACGACACGCCGCAGGCGGCCTGGACGACGCCGCCGCTCACGACCGTCCACCAGCACCTCGAGGGCATGGGTCGGATGGCGGTCGAGACCGTGCTCGCGATGGCGGACGGGCGCCGTCCCGCGTCGCGGCACGTCGAGCTCGCGACCTCGCTCACGGTCCGCGAGAGCACGGCCGCCGCGCCGCGCTGAGACGAGGTCTCGTCGTCGGGCTCGGCCTCGCGCTCGGCGCTCCGCCTTCGCGGCGCTCCGTTCAGCGCGTCGTCGGCCGCCACGCGACGGGCGCGCCCCGCGCGAGGGACGCCGGGACGTCCAGGAGCCGCTGGTTCGCGCTCCCGCGGAACGCGAGTGTCCGATCCCTCAGGCCCAGCTCGAACGGGCCGTCGACCAGGACGTCCAGCTCACCGAGGAGCTCCGCCTTGTCCGCCTCCCCCGCCGCGGCGTCGGCGGCGAGCTGCTCGAACGTGTAACCGGACCAGCACCACACGTCCTTCGCGCGACCGTGCTCGGCCCGCAGGCGCCGGACGACGGCGAGGCAGACGCCCGTGTTGAGGAAGGGCTCGCCGCCCAGGAGTGAGAGCCCCTGGACGGCCTCGTGCCGCAGGTCGGCGGCGATGCGGTCCGCGAGCACGTCGTCGAACGGCGTCCCGTACCGGAACGACCACGCGGCGCGGTTGAAGCACCCCTCGCACGAGAAGAGGCAGCCGCTCACGTAGAGGCTGCACCGGACGCCCTCGCCGTCGACCACGACGAACGGCGCGTAGTCGGCGACGTGCCCGTGGCTGACCCGCTCGGCCCGCCACCGCGGCCCGGGTGTCCTCGCCACCTCAGGCCTCGGCGGGTCGGCCGCCGGCGAGGTGGTGCTTGACGCGCGAGGAGATCTCGACGTGGCGTCCGCGGACCATCGGCCGCTGCTGCGGGTTGCCGAGGTAGCCGCACGTGCGCTTGACGACGTCGCACGTCCTGGGGTCGGTGTTGCCGCACGCGGGGCACGCGAATCCGTGCTCGGTCGGGTCGAAGTCACCTGAGAACCCGCACTCGAGGCAGCGGTCGATCGGCGTGTTGGTGCCGAGGTAGCCGACGCGGTCGTACGCGTGGTCCCAGACCGCCTCGAGCGCCCTCGGGTTGTGCTCGAGGACGGGGTACTCGCAGTAGTGGATGAAGCCGCCCGAGCTCAGCGGCGCGTACTCCATCTCGAAGTCGAGCTTCTCGAACGGCGTCGGGCTCTTGCGGACGTCGTAGTGGAAGGAGTTGGTGTAGTACTCCTTGTCCGTGATGTCGGCGACGGCGCCGAACTTGGCCCGGTCGAGCCGGCAGAAGCGGTCGGTGAGGCTCTCGCTGGGCGTCGCGTAGACCGAGAACTGGTAGCCGTGCCGTGCCGTCCAGTCCTTCGCCCGGTCCGCGAGCGTCCGGAGCACCCGCACCGTGAACGCCTTCGCCTCGGCGTCGTCCTCCCAGGCGCCTCCGTAGAACGCGGCCGCCGCCTCGTACAGGCCGATGTACCCCAGCGAGACGGTCGCCCTCCCGCCACCGAAGAGCTCGTCGACGGCGTCGTCGGGCTCGAGCCTGCGGCCGAAGGCGCCGTGCACGTAGAGGATCGGCGCGTTGGCGGGAACCGCCTCGGCGCACCGCTCGACGCGGTAGAGGAGCGCGTCGTGCACGGTCTCGAGGCGCTCGTCGAGCAGGGCCCAGAAGGCGGCGAGGTCGCCGCGCGCTTCGAGTGCGATCCGCGGGACGTTGAGCGTGACGACGCCGAGGTTCATGCGGCCTTCGACGACGTCCCGGCCGTCCTCGTCGGTCCAGCCCTGGAGGAACGAGCGGCAGCCCATGGGGACTTTGAAGCTCCCGGTGATCTCGACGATCCGGTCGTAGCTCAGCACGTCGGGGTACATGCGCTTCGTGGCGCACTCGAGGGCGAGCTCCTTGAGGTCGTAGTTCGGGTCGCCGGGCTCGAGGTTGACCCCACGCCGCAGCGTCAGGACGAGCTTGGGGAAGATCGCCGTCCGACGCTCGCGGCCCAGACCGCGGATGCGGATCTCGAGGATCGCGCGCTGGATCTCGCGCTCGAACCAGCTCTCGCCGAGCCCGAAGCCGACCGACGTGAACGGCGTCTGCCCGTTCGACGTGAACAGCGTGTTGATCTCGTACTCGAGGCTCTGCATCGCGTCGTGGACGTCCTTGCGCGTCCGCTCCTGCGCGTACGCGTGCCGTCGCACCTCGCCGTCGACCCACCGCTCGGCGTCGGCGAGGTGCTTGGCGAAGTTGAGCTCGGCGTACGGCGCGAGGAGCTCGTCGATCCGGTTGACCGAGCAGCCGCCGTACTGGCTGGACGAGACGTTCGCGATGATCTGCGAGACCTGGGCCGTGGCGGTCTGGATGGACCGGGGCGGGTCGACCTGCGCGTTGCCGATGCGGAAGCCCTCCCCGAGCATCGCGCGGAAGTCGATGAGGCAGCAGTTCGTCATCGGTGCATAGGGGTGGTAGTCGAGGTCGTGGTAGTGCAGGTCTCCCTTCACGTGCGCGTTCGCGACGTGGGGAGGGAGCATCCGGAGCCCGACGGCCTTGGCGACGGCGCCCGCGGTGAGGTCACGCTGCGTCGTGAAGACGTCGGCGTCCTTGTTCGCGTTCTCGTGGACCACGGACCGGTCCCTGCCGACGAGCAGGTCGATCGAGTGGTTGACGTCGAGCGTCCGTGAGCGTGCGAGGTCGCGCTGCACGCGGTAGTCGATGTACGCCTTCGCGACGTCGTACTCGCGCGAACCGAGCAGCACGTGCTCCACGACGTTCTGGATCTCGTAGATGCGCACCTCGTCGTGGAACCGCGCGCTCAGCTCATCGACGACGTGCGCGGTCAGGTCGGCGAGCACGAGCTCGTGCAGAGGTCCGAGGACCCCGTGCACCTCCTTGAACGCCTTGGCGAGCGCGGTGTGGATGCGTCGCTCGTCGAAGGGGCGCGTGCGGCCGTCGCGCTTGCGCACGACGAGGCGGTCGGGCGTTCCTCCGCGGTACCGGCCTCGTCCTGCCTCGACCGGGTCGCGCTGCGTCGCCGTCGTCATCCCGCCCTCTCCTCGCACTGCACCAGATGTTGTGGCTGTTTGCGAGCGACGACGCTAGATGTAGTCCTCGACCACGCCTGGGACCATCGGCCCCTTGCGCCCGAGCGCGACTCCGGGCCGACGCGCTCAGTCCCCTGACCGCGCCGCCGTCGAGTCGCGGACGACGAGCGTCGTCGCGAGCTCGACGTGGTGGGAGTCGACCCGCTCACCGCGCGCCAGCTGCAGGAGCGTGCGCAGCGCGACGCGCCCCATCTCGATGACGGGCTGCCGCACGGTCGTGAGCGCGGGCACCGACGACACCGCCGCGGAGCTGTCGTCGAACCCGACGACGGACAGGTCCTGCGGGACGCGCAGCCCGTGCCGCTGCGCCGACGCGAGCACCCCGAGCGCGATCGAGTCGGACGCCGCGAACACCGCCGTCGGGCGGTCGGGGCGGCCCAGCAGCTCGTCGGCCATCGCGACGCCCGCCTCGAAGGTGTGCGCCCGCGAGCGCACGAGGGTCTCGTCCGCCTCGACGCCGGCGGTCCGCAGCGTGCTCAGGTAGCCGTGGAGGCGCTCGGCGGAGGGCTGGAACGTCGGGCCGCCCCCGGCGAACGCGATGCGACGGTGGCCGAGGTCCAGCAGGTGCCGGGTGGCCTGCACGCCACCGGAGAAGTTGGCCGACCCGACCGAGACGGTCGAGTCGTCGAGCGGGTTGGCGGGGTCGACGTGCACGACGGCGACGCCGTGCGCCCGCAGGAGGCGGTGCTGCTCGGCGGTCGGCTCCGACGTGACGAGGACGACGCCGACGCGGTCGCGCGCCGCCTGGCGGCGGATCCAGCCGGGCGAGAGCGGTGCGGCCCCGCCCGGGGCGCCGGCTCGGGTGCCGTCCGAGGCACCGCCTGCGCCGTCGCGGCCGCCTTCGCTCCCCCGGACGTCGAGGACGTCGACCAGCACCTCGACGCCGTGCACCCGCGCCGAGGCGAGCACGCCCTCGAGCACGCGCATCGCGTAGGTGTCCGCGAGCGTGCGGAAGACCACCGTCGCGGTCCGTGGCGCCGTCCCGACGCGGGGGCCGGTGGTCGGCGCGTACCCAAGCCGCTCCATCGCCTCCTCGACGCGGCGACGGGTCCCGGCGGAGATGTTCGGCCGCCCGTTGAGCACCTTCGACGCGGTCGAGGTCGACACGCCCGCCTCGAGGGCGACCTGCTCGAGCGTGGGCCGAGAACGGCTGGTCCCTGTCACGCGCCCACCGTAGCGGAAACTTTTTCCTCCGTGGCCGACGGGCGGCCCACGCCGCCGACAGCGCTCCGCGCGTTCACGCGGCACTTCCCATCCCCCGGAGCGCCGTCTATCGTCGCCAAGGACGCGAGACCGCGACGAAAGAGTTTCCTCCCGGGGCCGCCGTCGGACGACGTCGTCCGAGCGCGGCCCCGGGCCCCCGACCGGAGGACGCCCCCGTGACCACCTTCCACGTCGCCGTGACCGGCTCCGACCGGGCCGACGGCACCCGCGACGCCCCGTTCCGCACGATCAACCGCGCCGCGCGCGCGGCGATGCCGGGCGACACCGTCCAGGTGCACGAGGGCACGTACCGCGAGTGGGTGCGGCCCGTGCGCGGCGGCGTGAGCGACGACCGCCGGATCACCTTCGAGGCGGCACCGGGCGAGCACGTCGCGATCAAGGGGTCGGAGGTCGTGACCGGCTGGGTGCGCGACGAGGGCACGGTGTGGCGGGTCGACGTGCCGAACGCGCTGTTCGGTGACCTCAACCCGTTCGCAGAGCCCGTCGCCGGCGACTGGCTGCACCCCGGGCCGGGTGGCACCCTCGCCCACCGCGGGGACGTCTACCTCAACGGCCGGTCCTTCCACGAGGTGCACGACCGCGCCGACGTCCTGGCGCCCGAGCGCCGCACCCGCACGCGATACCCCTGGACCGCGCTCGACACCGAGCTCGTGGACCCGGACCGGACCGTCGACGTGTGGTTCGCGGAGGTGTCCGACGAGGTCACGACGATCTGGGCGAACTTCGCCGACGCCGACCCCAACGCCGAGCTGGTCGAGATCAACGTGCGACCGGCGGTCTTCTACCCCGAGCGCAGCCACCTCGACTGGATCACGGTGCGGGGCTTCGAGCTCGCGCAGGCCGCGACGCCGTGGACGCCGCCGACGGCCGACCAGCCGGGCCTGATCGGCCCGAACTGGGCCAAGGGCTGGGTCATCGAGGACAACCTCATCCGCGACTCGAAGTGCTCGGGCGTCTCGCTCGGCAAGAACGCCGCGAGCGGGGACAACTTCGCGCACGAGCGCGGCGACAAGCCGGGCTACCAGTACCAGATCGAGGCCGTCTTCACGGCGTCCCACCAGGGATGGGACCGCGAGCACGTCGGCTCGCACGTCGTCCGCCGCAACGAGATCCGCGACTGCGGCCAGAACGGCGTGGTCGGCCACCTGGGCTGCGTGTTCTCGACGATCGCCGACAACCACATCCACCACATCGGGACCAAGCACGAGTTCTACGGCTACGAGATCGGCGGCATCAAGCTGCACGCCCCGATCGACGTCGAGATCGTGCACAACCGGATCCACGACACGACGCTCGGCATCTGGCTCGACTGGCAGGTCCAGGGCACGCGGATCAGCCGGAACGTGCTGTACCGCAACCTGCGCGACCTGTTCGTCGAGGTCAGCCACGGCCCGGCGACGATCGACCACAACGTGCTCGCGTCCCCGATCGCGATCGAGCTGTTCAGCCAGGGCAACGCGTTCGTCAACAACCTGGTGCTCGGCGCGGTGCGGATGCAGCCCGTGCTGGACCGCGCGACGCCGTACCACGTGCCCCACTCGACGCAGGTCGCGGGGTACGCGTTCATCTACGCGGGCGACGACCGGTACGTCGGCAACCTCTTCGTCGGCGCGCGCGGCGGGGTGTACGGCCCGGAGGCGCCGCTCGTGCTCGAGGGGTTCCCGCCCGAGTCGTTCGGGACGCACGCCTACGACGGCTTCCCGGCGTCGTGGGAGGACTACCAGCAGCGCGTCGGGTCGCCCGGCGGCGCGGGCGACCACTCGCGCTTCCACCACGAGCACCAGCCCGCGTACGTGCGGTCCAACGCCTACGCGGACGGCGCACGCCCCGCCGCGCACGAGGCGGGAGCGGTCACCGTGACGGAGGCCGCCGTCGTCCGCGTCGTCGACGACGGCGACGAGGTGCACCTCGAGCTCGACCTCCCAGCCGCGCTCACGTCCGCGGTGTCGCCGGTGGTCACTGGCGCCGACCTCGGGCGGGTGCGGATCGCCGCCGCGGGGTTCGAGGACCGCGACGGGTCGCCCGTCGTCGCCGACGTCGACCTCGTCGGGAACCGCAAGGAGCCCGGAACCCCCTACCCGCCCGGGCCGCTCGCGGCGCTCGACGGCGGCACGTCCCGAGTCAGGGTCTGGTGAGCGCGATGGCGACCTACTACGCACCGGCCGTCACGGCGTTCGACGCCGACGGCGACCTGGACCGCGACGGGAACGTGGCCGTCTGGGACCACATCCTCGGCGGCGGCGTCGACGGGATCGTCCTCATGGGCAGCACGGGCGAGTTCTTCTCCATGCGGCCGGACGACAAGCGTGAGCTCATCGACCTCGCCGTCGAGCACGTCGGCCCGCGCGGGGACCTCGTCGTCGGCACGTCGTGCCTGCGGGTCGACGACACCGTCGAGCTCAGCCGGTACGCGCTCGACGCCGGCGCGCACGCCGTCATCGTCATCAGCCCGTTCTACTTCGCGCTCGACGACGCGGGCATCGAGGCGTACTTCTCCGAGGTCGCGGGTCAGGTCGACGGCGACGTCTACCTCTACAACTTCCCGGCGCGCACGGGGCACGACCTCAGCGCCGAGGTGACGCGCAACCTCCTGCGCCGGCACCCGAACGTCGTCGGCTACAAGGACACCGTGCTCGACGTCGGCCACACGCGTCGCCTCCTCACCGAGCTGCTGCCGGAGTTCCCCGAGTTCCGGGTGCTCGCGGGCTTCGACGAGAACCTCCACCACGTCGTCACGTCCGGAGGGGCAGGGGCGATCGGCGGGCTCGCGAACCTCTACCCCGAGATCTGCGCGGCGTACGCGCGCGCGGTCGACGGCGGCGACGCGACCGCCATCGCGGCGCAGCAGCGCCGGATCGACGTGCTCATGGGGCTGTACTCGCTGGCGACGCCGTTCTTCCCGCTGCTCAAGGAGGGGATGATCCGGCGGGGCGTGCAGCTCGAGCGGTACTGCACCGCACCGCACCACGCCGCGACGCCCGAGCAGGCCGACGCGCTCGCGGCGCTCATGGCGACCGTCGAGGGGATGTAGCGGTGTCCTGGGAGACGCTGCTCGAGCCGCACGACGGCATCTACGCCGTGCGGACCCAGGCCCCGGGACCGGAGGGCCGGCTGCCGCTGACCCCGGAGCTGCTGCGCGACGAGCCCAGCGGGACGGTCTTCGGCATGACCCAGAACGCAGGCATGGGCTGGCCGCGCGCCAACATGCTGGGGCCGCAGGTCATGATCGTCTCGACGGCGGGCGGGCTGCGGTCCGACGACGGGCGGCCCGTCGCGCTCGGCCTGCACTCGGGTCACTTCGAGCTCAGCGGTCAGGTGCAGGCCGCGGCGGAGACGATCGCGGAGGCCGGCGGGATGCCGTTCGCGACGTACGTGAGCGACCCGTGCGACGGCCGGTCGCAGGGCACGACGGCGATGTTCGACTCGCTCCCGTACCGCAACGACGCCGCTGTCGTCATGCGGCGCCTGATCCGGTCGCTGCCGACGCGCTCGGCCGTCATCGGTGTCGCGACCTGCGACAAGGGCCTGCCCGCGACGATGATGGCGCTCGCGTCGCAGCGCGACCTCCCCACCGTGCTGGTGCCGGGCGGCGTGACGCTGCCGCCCGTGCAGGGCGAGGACCTCGCGCGCGTGCAGACGCTCGGGGCGCGGTTCGCCAACGACGAGCTGTCGCTCGCGGACGCCTCCGAGCTCGGCTGCCGCGCGTGCGCGTCGCCCGGCGGCGGGTGCCACTTCCTCGGGACCGCGGGGACCAGCCAGGTGGTCGCCGAGGCGCTCGGGCTCGCGCTGCCGCACTCCGCGCTCGCACCGTCGGGTGAGCCCGTGTGGGAGGAGATGGCGCGGCAGTCGGCGCTGGCCGTGCTGCGCCAGCGGTCGCTCGGCCTGACGACCAAGGACGTCCTGACCGACGCGGCGATCGAGAACGCGATGGTCGTCCACGCCGCCGTCGGCGGGTCCACCAACCTCCTGCTGCACCTGCCCGCGATCGCGCACGCCGCGGGTCTGCGCGTGCCGACCGTCGACGACTGGGTGCGGGTCAACAAGGCCGTGCCGCGCATCGTCAGCGTCCTGCCCAACGGGCCCGTGCAGCACCCGACGGTCCGGATGTTCCTCGCGGGCGGCACCCCGGAGGTCATGCTCCACCTGCGGGACCTCGGGGTGCTCCACCTCGACGCGCTGACGGCGACCGGTGAGACGCTCGGGACGGTGCTCGACTGGTGGGAGGGCTCGGAGCGACGGGCCCGGATGAAGCAGGTCCTCCTCGAGCAGCAGGGCGTCGAGGCCGACGACGTCATCATGGCCCCCGAAGCCGCGCGCCGCCGGGGGCTCACGCCGACGGCGACCTTCCCGGTCGGGAACCTGGCGCCCGAGGGGTCCGTCATCAAGTCGACCGCGATCGACCCGTCGCGGATCGTCGACGGCGTCTTCCACCACGTCGGGCCGGCCCGGGTGTTCACCTCCGAGGCCGCAGCGATCGCCGCGATCAAGGCGCGCTCGGTGGCGCCCGGCGACGTCATGGTGCTCATGGGCGGCGGGCCGCTCGGGACCGGCATGGAGGAGACGTACCAGGTCACGTCCGCGCTGAAGTACCTCAGCTACGGCAAGGAGATCTCGCTCGTCACCGACGCGCGGTTCTCCGGGGTGTCGACGGGCGCGTGCATCGGTCACGTGGGACCCGAGGCCCTGGCCGGCGGACCGCTCGGGCGGCTGCGCGACGGGGACCTCGTGGAGATCCGGATCGACGTCGTCGCGCTCGAGGGGACGGTCGACTACGTCGGGGACGCCGAGGGGCGCGTGAGCCCCGAGGACGGCGCCCGGGTGCTCGCCGCGCGGTCGCCGCACCCGGACCTCGCGCCCCATGCCGCGCTGCCCGACGACACCCGGTTGTGGGCCGCCCTCCAGGCGGCCAGCGGCGGGACGTGGGCAGGGAGCGTGTACGACGCCGACCGGATCCTCGAGGTGCTGCGGGCGGGCGTCGAGGCGCTCTCGTCGGCGGATGCTCGCAGGAAGTCGAACGCCTGAGCCCAGAGCGTCACCACGACCAGCGGGCAAGCATGTCGGCGAGCGTCCACAGCTCCTCACGTGTGATCCGGCGCACAGGTCGACGCGCCGCCTCCGCGGCTGCGAGCTCCTGCAGGCACCACCGGGAGATCCTGGCCGCCTCCGTGTCGACGAACACGAACGCATCGCACGCGTGGATGCACTTCTGGGCGCTGGTCCACCAGTCCTCCGACACCGGTACTCGGATGACGGACCACTCGCCGACCGTCGGTCCGAGGTCGTCGAAGAACGCCGCGATATCGCGGTCGGCACGGGCGTGGGCGATGAAGACGCTTCGGCGAACCGTCATCGCTCGGTCGCCGTCCGGAGGACACGTCGACAGGCGGCCTCTGCTCGACTGACCAGCATGTCGCTCCCGCTCACACCCTGCTGTCCACGTGCGCCTGCCGGAAGTGCACCGCGTCGAGCTGTGAACGGCGCATCGTCTGGCTCCACGCAGCGAGCTCCCTCTCGATGACGTCCTCCACCGAGCTGACCATCCGGGTGAGCACCGCGTCGACGTCGGCACCGCCAATCAGCAGCGCGTCGAGCCGCGCCGACTCGATCCCAGCGATGGCGATACCGCACAGCGTCACCTTGTCCTCCCACCGGGCGCGTTGCCGCACGATCACCAGGGTCGAGGCGATGAGGACGAGGAACGGCATCCACGGTGCGAACGTCACCTGCAGCGCCACGATCGTTGCCGCTCCTGCGAGCAACGCCGTCACCGCGATCGACAGGTGCTCACGTCGTCGCATGAGCCGCGCTGTCCGCCGGTAGTACCGGAGCTGTCCCTCGACCCGCTCGGTCATGTACCTGCTGAGCGTGAGAGGTGCGAACTCGTCGGTCGCCGCATCGATCGTGCTCGGACGCCCGTCAGTGTCTGCGATGAAGCCGAGCGGTGTCCCGGAGTCGACGAGGGACCGCGTGACCGCCTCCAGCTGCACCGCGAGCGCCTGGTCACGTTCGGGCGCCGGACTGCTCGTCCGACCCTCGGCACGGTAGATGGCCTGCCGCACCGACTCCGCGGCTTGCCGCATCAGGAGCCAGTTTCGTGCGGGCGCCACGGTGTCGCTGAGGCTGCTCGCGACGGCGAGCAAGAGAGGAAGCACGACGAGCGCGACCTGGACGCGGTTGAGCGCAGCCACCGTTCCGTAGACGACGCTCAGCCCGCTGAGTCCGAGGGCACCCATCGCGAGCACCAGCTGAAAACGGCGAGCGGCCTCCTTGCTGCTGATCGCGGCCGCCTCGAACGACCCGAGCCGCGTCCACGCCGCCCGAAGCACCGCGCGGTCGGAGAGGTGCCATGACACTCGACGCGCGAGCAGCTCCGGCTTGTCGTGACCAGGTCGGGCGTCGTGGACCTCGACGGCTGAGCCAGCCAGTCCACGCCAGCCGGTCCGGGCCCTCCGGCGGAGGCCGAGAGCCTCGCGCCACTCCGCCCGACGCGACCGCGTCTGACGTACCGCCTCCGACAGCGCGTCAGCCGCTCGGCCCGTGCCGCGGAGTGCGATCACCGGCCAGCCTGACGCCATGAACCGCTCCGCCTCATGCTGTGCGACGGCGCCGCCGTTGGCGAGCAGCACGACTCCACCTGACTGCTGAGCCCGGACGGCTTCACCCACGGCGACGAGCACTTCCGTCTCGGACCCCCACGTCGTGCCGGCGGAGAGGACAAAGAAGTGATGGTTCGCATCGAGGGCGACGAGGGTCGGCCCCTCCACCGCCTCCGCCGTCGGCTCCGGGGCCGCATGGTGGCGGACGAGAGCCGCCGGCGCGACGCCGAGGAGAAGGATGTCAGGGCGTTCGGCCGCAAGCTCCCCGAGGACTCTCATCAGCCCCGCGCTCGTCCCTCCGGTGATGACGACCGCTCCCGCCGACCCCGCCACGGCGGTGATCCCGCGGTCCAGAAGAGCACGGATCGTGCGCTCGTCACCAGGAGACACCGCGTCTGCGCCTCCGATGACGACGAGTGCCGGACGGGGGGTCGTGATGCCGAGCGCTCGGACTGCGTCGGCCGACTGCTCCGCGCCCGTGACGTGCACGACACGGTCCGTCCGACCGCCCAGCCCTGGAACCGTCTCGACCCGCACCGGTGCGAGGCCGTCGGCCGCCTCCGCGGGGAGCGCCTGACCGGGACGCGGGTCCATGGTGCGAGGCTCCCATGGGTGGTGAAGACCGCCCGGGCGGACACGCAGGTGCGCCGCAGTCCATCCCGCGGGGCGACGGGTGCACGCCGTCGACGGACCGCGGTGTGAGCAGACGACGCCCCGGGGTTCCCGTCTCGGCATGTCCGCGCCGTGAGTCAGCCCAGGTCCGTCGACGCCGGAGCGATCGCTCGGCGATCAGACCGACGCCGCCGGTACCCCAGCTACATCGGCGGACGACGTCCGGCCGTAGCGGTCCGTCTCGTGCAGCACGCACGCCCCCCGGCCGCTCCGCTTCGCGCCGTACATCGCCGCGTCCGCCGCGGCGACGATCGCGTCGGGGGTCCCGACGCCCTGCGGCCCGACGGCGACGCCGATGCTGCTCGTCGTGGTGACCTGGTGGGTCCCGAGCTCGTAGGGCGCGCGGAGGCACTCGCCGACGCGGCGCGCGACCGCGAGCGCCGCGTCGCCCGACGCGACGTCGTCGAGGAGGACGACGAACTCGTCGCCGCCGACGCGGGCGGCCGTGTCACCCGCTCGGAGCTCACCCCGGATGCGCCGGGCGACCTCCGCGAGCAGCTGGTCGCCCACCGCGTGGCCGAGGGTGTCGTTGACCGCCTTGAAGTCGTCGAGGTCGAGGAAGAGCACCGCGAACCCGACACCCTGCCGCTCGTCGAGGCGCTCGGCGAGCCGGTCGAAGAAGGCCGCGCGGTTCGCGAGGCCGGTCAGGTCGTCGTGCAGCGCCCGGCGACGCAGCTCCTCGGTGGCGATCGCGAGCTCGGCCGTGCGGTCGGCGACGCGGCGCTCCATCTCCTCGTAGGACGCCGCGAGCTCCTCCCCCAGCGCGTTCACTCCGGCGGCCACGGCGTCGACGATGTCGCCCGCAGCGCCGACCGTGGCGCGGGCACCGAACCGGAGTGCGGCCAGCTCCTGGATGACGGCGACGACCTCGCCGAGCCGACGCTCGAGGTCCGGGGCGGTGTCCGTGTCCGGCACCGGGGTCGTCGTCACACCCGGTGCTCCCTGAGCCACGCGACGGCGGCGACCTCGTCCTCGAAGAGGCGGATCGGCACGTCCGGCCGGCTCACGTTGATGAAGAACGTCGCCATCATCCGGCTGAGCGGGTTCCCGACGACCAGCGCGACGGCGGCCACGACCTCCTGCCGGCGGATGAACTCCATGCGGGCGGCGCGGTCCTGCGGGCCGGCGTCGGTCGTGTGCACGAGGAGCGGCGCCGCGCGGCCGCCCGTGAGCTCGCTCATGGCGGCGATCACCGCGCGCGCGTCCTCGATCCCGGACGGGACGTGGGGCGCCCACGCGATCTCGACCACGCCGTCCGGCCGCGACCAGATGCGGAACTTCTCGCCCGCGATCTCGCCGCGCGCGTCGCTCGTGGACGTGGCGTGCTCGGACATCCTGGTCGGACCCGTCCCTTCGTTCGGCGGCCCGGCTGACCTGGTGGGTCCCGTGGCGTCGCGTCCCCGCCTCACGACGGGTCCGCCCTCTCGTTGCTCACCGTTCGTATCGGCCGGGGCGGGGGCCCGCGTGAGGGGACCGGGCGCGTCCGAGCGGCTGAAAACGCTCGGCACCGCCGGCCCCGTGGCGGTCTCGTCAGTCCAGCACCGCGGTCGCCTCCACCTCGACGAGCACGTCGGGCTCGTACAGCACCTCGACGCCGATCAGCGACGACGGCGGCAACGGCGACGGCAGGTCGAGCTCCTCGGCGACGCTCGCGACACCGGCCATGAACTCGCCGATCCGGTCGGGGGTCCACCGGGTGACGTAGAAGGTGAGCCGCACGACGTCGTCGAACGTAGCCCCCGCGCCCGCGAGGCCGCGTGCCGTGCTCCGCAGGGCCTGCGCGACCTGACCCGCGAGGTCGGGCGCGCGCTCGACGCCGGGGCCTCCGGCGACCTGGCCGGCGACGTGCAGGTGCCGGGTCCCCATCGCGATCGCGACGTGGTGGTACGGCGTGCCGGGCGCGAGGCCGTCGGGGCTGAGCAGGTGGACGGACATCGGAGCTCCTTCGTCGTCGGCTGAGGTATCCCATTGCTACCTGGTCGCCGCAGGGCACTTCAACGAGACTAGGTGTCATGACGGAGACCACCACGACCCGGGAGGTGCCGTCCCTCGCGCCGCCCACCCAGCCGTCCGACGACGACGGCGCGCTCGCGATCAGCGCGCTTCAGCGCGAGCTGCTCGGTCAGGTCCTCGACACGTGGTCCGTGCTGGTCCTCGAGCACCTGTGCGACGGCCCGCTGCGCTTCAACGGCCTCCGCCGCGCGATCCCGGCCGTGACGCAGAAGTCCCTCACGGCGACGCTGCGCCGACTCGAGCGCAACGGCATCGTCGAGCGCGTGGTGACCAGCTCGCGGCCGGTCGCCGTCGAGTACCGCATCACGCCGCTCGGCAAGACGCTGCGCGAGCCGGTCGACGCGCTGCTCGCATGGACGACGGCCCACCTCGCCGAGGTCACCGCGGCGCGCGAGCGGTTCGACGACGCCGTCACCTAGGGCGTGTCCGCGCGGCGGGCACCTGGAGCGCGGCGCGACCGCCACCGACCGAGCGTCCGGGCGTGGAGCCGGCGCAGCACGCCGAGCGCCGTCTCCACCCACCGCTTCGCCCACGGGAACTCCGTCCCGAGGATCGCCAGGCCGAGCAGGATCGCCGCGACGCCCGGCCCGGGCAGGACGAGCATCGCGATGCCGGCGGTCACGACCAGCAGGCCGACGACGACGACGCCGATCCGGTACGGCGCCGCGGTCAGCGGGTGCGAGCGGAGCCGGTCGTGCAGGCGCGCGGCACCGTGCCCACGCCGGGGCGCGGTGCCGTCGTCGTGCGTCTCGGTAGCCATCGTCTACTCGACGACGGGCGCGTCGGAGAAGTTCCGGCCCCACGGGTCGCGGCGGAGCCGGGCCGGGAGGGGCGGTGCGGTGCTCAGCCGCGTCCGCCCGTGATCGGCCGGTGCCGCTGCTGGGCGCCGGCGGTCCCGTACGGGTAGTCGTCGACCCGCGGTGCGCTCGCCTCGGTCAGCCGCGCGACCTCCTCGCCGGTCAGCTCGAGGTCGGCGGCGCCCATGTTGTCGGTGAGCTGCTCGACCGTGCGTGCGCCGAGGATCACCGAAGTCACCGCCGGCTGGGCGGCGAGCCACGCGAGGGCGACCTGCGACATCGAGCACCCGTGGGTCTCGGCGACCTCCCCGACGGCGTCGATGACGCGCCAGGTGCGCTCGTCGGCGTTGCGTGCCTCCCACGCCTCCATCCCGCGCTTCGGGTTCTCACCGAGGCGCGTGCTGCCGGTCGGCGGGACGTCGCGCTCGTACTTGCCGCTCAGCCAGCCGCCGGCGAGCGGCGACCACGGCAGGAGCGCGATGCCCGCGTCGAGCGACGCGGGGACGACCTCGTGCTCGATGTCGCGCACCAGGAGGTTGTACTGCGGCTGCAGGGTGACCGGGGCGGACCAGCCGTGCGCGCGGGCGACGTGCACCGCCTTGGTGAGCTGCCAGCCGAGGTAGTTCGAGAACCCGTAGTAGGAGATCTTCCCGGCGCGCACCGACTCGTCGAGGAAGCCGAGCGTCTCGTCGACCGGGGTCAGCGCGTCCCAGGCGTGCACCTGGTAGAGGTCGATGTGGTCGACCCCGAGCCGGCGCAGCGAGGCGTCCAGGGCCGTGCGCAAGTGGCGGCGTGACAGCCCGACGTCGTTGGGCCCCTCCCCCATCGGGAAGCGCCCCTTGGTCGCGACGACCACCTGCGCCGCCTCGGTCGGGTGGGCGGCGAGCCACCGGCCGATGATCTCCTCCGAGACGCCCGCGCTGTACACGTCCGCGGTGTCGAAGAACGTCCCGCCGTTCTCGACGTAGGCCGTCATGATCTGCCCGGACGTCGCCTCGTCGGCCTCCGCCCCGAACGTCATCGTCCCGAGGGCCTGCGTGGAGACGACCGTCCCCGACCGTCCGAGCGTGCGGTACTGCATGGGGGCCTCCTGCGGGTGGTGGGGTGATCCGGTGGGTGCGCGGCGGCCGTGCCCCGTCAGCCCTCGCGGGCGTCGAGGTGCTCGAGCAGCGAGCCGGCGGCCTTCTCGACGGCGTCGTGGTGGTTCTGCGCCGCACGCTGCTTGGCGTGGACGAGCGCGGCCCGGTTGACCCTCGAGAAGTCGCCGTAGGGGAAGCCGTAGCGCCCCTTCGTCTCCTCGGAGGCCTCCGTGTCGACCGCGAGGTGCCACTCGCCGAAGGCCTCGTAGCCGTCCCGCTCGACGACGTCGTTCTCCTGCTCGGTGCTCGGCGCCGCGTCCGACCACTCGGTCGTGGTGTCGTACCGGCCGTCGTCGATGAGCCGGCGGGCTCTCCTGACGGCTGCGTCGTTCACCCGGTACGTCGTCATGCGATCGACGTTACGGTCGTGGCGCGCACGGCGCGACCGACGGCGGCCGCGACCGACGCGCTCACCGCGCGGGTCGGAGCCGGGACGGAGTCAGGTCGGCTGCCCCTGACCCTCGGGGACGTGGAGCACCAGGAGCGTCACGTCGTCCCGCAGCCCACCGGCCGCGAAGACCTGGACAGCCTCGTCGATGCCGCGGGCGAGAAGATCGGCCCGGCCGTGGTCGGTGGCCGCCCCGGTGGCCGGGGTGGCCCGGGTGGCGGCGGTCTCGGCGAGCACCGCACGCAGGCGGGCCTCGCCGAACAGGGTCACCGGTGCACCGTGCGGGCGACCCTCGTCGTCGGCCCGGACCGGCCGCACCGCACGGGCTTCCGTGATGCCGTCGGTGTACAGCACGAGGCTGTCGCCCGGAGCCAGCGTGCTCCTGGCGCCAGCACGTCGAGCAGGGCGTCGGTCGATGCCAGGACAGAGTCGGTCGATGCCGGGGCGCTCGCGGACCGGGGGGTCGCGGCGCCGTCGTCGTCCGTTGTCTCGGTGGCCATCGCCTACTCGACGTCGGGGGCCTGGTAGAAGTTCCGCTCCCACCGGTGACGCCCGATGACGGCCCGCTGCTCCTCGCTCAGGCGCCGGCCGTCGCTCGTCGCGGCGTTCCGCTCGACGTTGCGGACGCTGCGCATGCCGGCGATGACGGTCGAGACGGCGGGGTGGTCGAGCACGTACCGCAGCGCGACGTCGGCGACCTCGTCCGTCGAGATCTTGAGATCCTCGGTCAGCGCCCGCACGTGCTGCTCGACCTGCGCCGGGCGGTCGCCGCCGAAGTACCGGTTGCGGAAGTCCCCGTCGGGGAAGGTCGAGTCCGCGGTGACCCGACCGGTCAGCCCGCCCTCGTCGAGCGCGACCCGCACGATGACGCCGACGTCGTGCTGCCGGCACGCCGGGAGCAGGTGCTCCTCGGGCTGCTGGTGGAACGCGTTGTAGATGACCTGCACGGTGTCGACCGCGCCGCTGCCGATGAGCTCGAGAGCGTTCTCCGGCTGGTAGTCGTTGATGGAGACACCGAAGAAGCGGATCTTGCCCTCGTCGCGCAGCGCGGCGACCGTCTCGAGCCAGTCGCCCTTGCCGACCCACTCGTCGCTCCAGACGTGGAGCTGGAGCAGGTCGAACGCCTCGAGCCCCGACGCGGCGAGGCTCTCCTCGAGGCTCGCCCGGATGTGCGCGCCGGGGAACGTCTCGTCCGGGTGCAGGCCCGACGGCGCGGGCCACGTGGCGTTCATCGGCGGCACCTTGGTCGCGACGAGCACGCCCGGGTGCTCGCGGACCACGCCGCCGACGATCCGCTCGCTCTCGCCGTACCCGCGAGCGGTGTCGATGAGGTTCACCCCGAGCTCGATGGCCCGGTGCAGCGCCGCGACCGACTCGTCCTCGCGTGCGCCGACCCACTGCGACGCGCCGATCCCCCACGCGCCGTAGCCGATCTCGGACACGGACAGCCCGGTGCGCCCGAGCGTGCGGTACTCCATGGTCGACCTCTCGTCGTGCGTCGGGTGAGGTGGTGCGTGCGAGTCGTCGTCGGGTGGACGGGCTCCGTGCACCTGGCTCCCGACGGTAGGTCGGGGCGGCCCGAGCGGCACCCCGAGCCGGACGACGGCGCCCGACGGCGTCGTCGTGCGCCGTCAGCCCGGGTACGTCCGCGCCTTGAGCTCCGCCATGAGGTCGGCGAATCGCCCTGGCTCGTCGAGGTGCGGGGTGTGCCCGGAGCTGTCGAAGGTGACGAGCTCCTTCGACGGCGCCTCGAGGCCCGCGAACCACTCCTGCGCCAGGACGGCGCGCCCACGCGCCTCGTGCTCGCCCTCGACCAGCAGCACGGGGACGTCGAGGCGCGGCACGTCGCGCCGGAAGTCGATGCCGAGGAGCTGCGGGTAGAGCGCGGCGAACGTCTCGTACAGGCCCGCGATCGAGCGCACCTGCTCGGTGAGCGTGTACTCGGCCACGAAGACGCTCGTCGGGTAGGACGCACGCCACTCGTGGTCAGCGCCCGGCTCGAAGTCGCTCCACTCGGGATTCGAGGAGAGCGCGAGCGGGTACGCCAGCGGGTCGTCGTACGGCGGCCGGCCGATGTCGCGCAGCGTCCGCTCGAAGGCCGCGTCCCCGGAGCGGGTCGCGTACGCCAGCGACTCGTCGTACATGAGCTGGTCGGTCGCCGCCTGGCTCACCATCTGCCCGGCGCCCACGTAGGCGTGCACCAGGTCGGGTCGCCGCTGGGCCACCAGGACGCCGAGCGTGGTCCCCCACGAGCTGCCGACGACGTACACGCGGTCCTCGTCGAAGCGTTCGCGCAGGTGGTCGACGACCTCGACGGCGTCGGACACCATCTGCTCGACGGTCATCGTCCCGACCGGAGCCAGCTCGTCCGCGGAGCGTCCGGTGCCCCGCTGGTCCCAGGTGGCGACGACGAAGTCCTGCTCGAGCGGCTCGCCCGCGTAGCGCATCGAGCCGACCGCGGTGCCGCCGGGCCCACCCTCGAGGAAGAGGAGGACGGGCGCGTCGGCGTCGGCGCCGCGGATCATCAGCGACTGGGCGTGCCCACCCACCTCGATGGTCACGAGCTCGGCGACGCTCCCCGCCAGCCGCTCGCCGTCGGCCCCGAGGATCGCCTCGGTCGACGCGGGGCGGACCAGTGCGGCGGCGAGGACGACGACGGCGAGCGTCGCGCCGGTCAGCCCGGTGCGGCGCACCACGCGCCAGGCGCGCGAGCCGACGACGACGCCGGCGCGCCGTCGCGCCCAGGCCGCGCCGAGCAGGGCGGCGACCGCCATCGGCACCAGGACGACGACCAGGTCGAACCCGCGTCCGGCGATCATGGCCCCCGTGGCGAAGATGCTGTCGAACCGGATCCGGTCGACGGTCGGGCCCTCGGTGCCGAGCCGGACCAGCTCGAACACGAGCGCGTAGGCGACGGGTGCCCCGAGGGCGGCCCACCGGCTGCGGGCCAGGACGCCCGCCGCGGCGCCGACCCCGAGCGCGACCAGCAGGGCGACGACGGACTGCCCGGTCGTCATCGGCCCCCGGGGCATGACCACGCCGAGCGCGACGGCGGCCGACGCCGCGAGGAGCACCGCGGGGACCACCCGGGTGACGAGGGGCGCGGCGGTCATGTCAGGCTCCGTTCGTGCTGAGGGTGGCGGTGCGGACGGCGAGCGCGAGGCCGCCGAGAAGGGCGAGCAGGCCGAGTCCGGCCGGGAGCGTGACCGCACGCAGCGCACCCGGCGCGAGGTCCGGCCCCACGGCGAGCGTCCCGGAGCCGGACGCCGAGCCGACCTCGTACGAGCCGGGCTCGGGCGCGGTGAACGAGGCGACGGCGACGCCGAGCCGGCCGGGGGCGCCGTCGGGCCCGCCCACGCCTGTGCCGTCCGGGACGTCGTACTCGAGCTCGCCCCGGTACGGACGCAGCGGGACGTCGGCGCCGTCGGGTGCGGTGACGTGCACCTGCTCGGGGGTCGGTGGCGTCGCCGTGCCCTCCGCGTAGACGACGCGGACGTCACCGCCGGCGAGCGTGACGGTCCCCGTACCGGGGACGGCTGTGCGCTCGAAGGTCGCCGGGCGGTAGGCCTCGGCGATCAGTGCCGTGCCGGCCCAGGTGCCGGCGCCCACGAGGCCGACGACGGCGATCGCGGCGGCGAGGAGGTAGCCGCGGCGCCGGGCGCGGCTGCGTGGGGATCGGCTGTCGTCCGACATCGTGGTGGCCTCTCGGTGGTGCTTCGTCGATGCCTTCAGACTCGCGGGTCGGGCGGGCGCCGTCGTCGGGCCGCAGACCGGACCTCCGACGGCGTCATGGCTGGTCAGGGCGGTGCCCGCACCGGTCCCGGGACGGACGCCGCCCTGGGTCCGAAGGCCGATGCGGGGCGCGGGAGGCCGTCAGTAGCCTCGGAGGATGGACGCGAGCTGGGCCCGCCTGCGGGCGCTCGACGACGAGCGTCCCTGGCTGCTGGACTCGGTGCTCGCCGCGATGCTGTTCGCCGGCGCCGTGGTGTCGTCGGCGGTCGGCACGCAGGCCCGGCCGCCCGACGCGACCTACGTCGCGCTCGTCGCGGTCGGGGCCTCGCCGTACGCGCTGCGCCGACGGTTCCCGCTGGCGGTGCTGCTGATGGCGTCGGTCCCGGTCGTGGTGGTCCTCGGGCTCGGCTACACGTCGGCGGTCATCGGGTCCGGCCTGTTCCTCGCCGCGTACTCGGTGGCCGCGTGGTCGGACGGCCGCCGGACCGCGCTCGCGGGCGTGTGGGCGGTCGGGGTGCTCGTCACGCTGAGCGTCGTGACGCCGCAGTCCATGACCTTCGGCGGGCTCGCGACCAACACCGCCCTCTTCGCCGGGGCGATCGCGCTGGGTCGGGGCGTCGCCGAGCGGCGGCGGACCGTCGCGCTGCTCGCCGACCGCGCCGAGCTCGCCGAGCGGGCGCGCCTGGAGGAGGCGCGCCGTGCGGTGGCCGACGAGCGCCTGCGCATCGCCCAGGAGCTGCACGACGTCATCGGGCACACGCTCGGCGTCGTCGCCCTGCAGGCCGGCGTCGGCGCGCACGTCATCGACTCCGACCCCGCCGAGGCCAAGGCGTCGCTGCTCTCGGTGTCCGAGCGCAGCCGCAGCGCGCTCGCCGAGGTGCGGCAGATCCTCGGCGCGCTCCGCACCGGCGAGGGCGACGGCTACGCACCTCCACCGGGCCTCGACGCGCTGGGCGAGCTGGCCGCCGAGCTGACCGCCGCCGGGCTCCCGGTCGACCTCCGCGTCGAGCGCACGCTCGGGGACGTCCCCCCAGCCCTCGGGCTGACCGCGTACCGCGTGGTGCAGGAGGCGCTGACGAACGTCGTGAAGCACGCCGGTTCCGCGCGTGCCACGGTCACGGTGCGGCGCGACGGCGGCGCGCTGCTCATCGAGGTCGTCGACGACGGCCGTGGCGCGGTGGTCGAGGCGGGGGCCGCTCGTGCCCCAGGGGGCGCGGGTCCCGCTCGCGCCTCGGGCGCCCCGGGCGCCCCGGGCGCCCCGGGCGCCCCGGGCGCCTCGGACGCCTCGGGCGCGGGAGGTCACGGGCAGCTGGGGATGGGCGAGCGCGTGGCCGTGTGGGGTGGCGCCCTGGCCGCGGGTCCCCGGCCGGACGGCGGCTACCGCGTCACCGCACGGCTTCCCCTCGGGGGCGCGGGATGATCCGCGTCGCGGTCGTCGACGACGAGGCCCTGGTCCGGCGCGGGCTCACCGTGCTGCTGGGGCTCGAGCCGGACCTCGACGTGGTCGGGGAGGCCGGGAACGGGACCGACGCGGTGGCGCTGGTGCAGCGGGAGAGGCCAGACGTCGTGCTGATGGACATCCGCATGCCGCGCGGCGACGGCCTCGCCGCCACCCGGGCGATCACCGCCGACGCGCGGACCTCGAGGACCCGCGTCCTGGTCCTCACGACGTTCGACGTCGACGAGCACGTCTTCGCGGCGCTGCGGGCGGGTGCGAGTGGCTTCTTGCCCAAGGACACACCGCCCGACGACCTGCTCGCGGCGATCCGGGTCGTGGCCGCCGGGGAGGCGCTGCTGGCGCCGTCGGTCACCCGGCGGCTGATCGAGGAGTTCGTGCGGCGGACGCCCGAGGCCCCACCGGCCCGGCCGCCCGGCGTCGACACGCTCACCGAGCGCGAGCGGGAGGTGCTGCGCGAGGTCGCCGCCGGCCGGTCGAACCACGAGATCGCGGACGACCTCGTGGTCAGCTACGGGACGGTGAAGACGCACGTGAGCTCGCTGCTGATGAAGCTCGCGTGCCGGGACCGCGCGCAGCTCGTGATGGTGGCGTACGAGGCGGGGGTCGTGGTGCCGGGAGGCCTGTGACGGCGCTGGCGGGTCGACCCGCAGGCTCGTGACCGTCGGGCGGGTCACCGGAAGGGCGGCTGGTCCCGGTCGTCCCCGCCCGGCCTGGCTAGGCTTCACCCCACTCCCCCCGCCCCTGCGCGGGCGTCCGGCGCCCCGAGGAAAGGTCACCGTGGGCACGACGGAACACGACACCACCCCGCAGCGCAGCCGCGACGGCAGCGTCCACGTCACCGACGAGCGGATCAACACGATCACGCACCTGGCGGCGAGCTGCTTCGCCGTCGTCGGCGCGGCGCTGCTGATCACCCAGGCGGCCGCGCAGGCCGACCCGTGGAAGATCGTCGGGTTCAGCGTCTACGGGCTGTCGGTGCTCATGCTGTTCGTCGCCAGCACGCTGCACCACGGCCTCGACCGGGGCCCGCGCGTGAACGAGGTGCTCCGCACCCTGGACTACGTCTCGGTGTTCCTGCTCATCGCGGGCACCGTGACGCCGCTGGTGCTGGTCGTCTTCCGCAACGCCTACGGCTGGGCGGTGCTGGGTGCGGTGTGGGTCATCGCCGCCGTCGGGATCGCGCTGCGGTCCACCCTGCGCGAGCTGCCGAAGTACGTCACCAACACCCTCTACATCGTCCTCGGCTGGATCCCGGTGCTGCTCGTGGGCGCCGGCGTGCCGCTGCCGTTCGGTGCGTACGCCCTCATGGCGGCCGGCGGCCTCCTGTACTGCGTGGGGTTCGTCGTCTTCGTCGTCGAGCGGCCCAACCCGGTACCCGGCGTGCTCGGCTTCCACGAGATCTGGCACGTGCTCGTCGTCGCGGCCGCGGTGCTGCACTACCTGCTCATCTACCTGTACGTGCTGCCGCGCTGACGACGCCGGTCCGCGAGCCTGGGCCGATCACCGCACGAGGAGGTCCGCCCGGTGGATCGTCGCGGCGATGACGTCGGCGTTGCGCTGGTCCGAGCCCGTCGACCTCTCGCGCGCCTCGGCGGCGGAACGGCCGAAGCGCTCGTGCCTGGCGATGAGGCGTCGGAGTCGCTCCTCCTCGTCCGCCTCGACGTACCAGCACTCGTCCAGGAGCGGACGGACGGCACGCCAGTCGCCGTCCTCGACGAGCAGGTAGTTGCCCTCGGTGATGACCAGCGGGACCTCCCGGGGGACGGCGACGGCCCCGGCGATCGCCTCCTCCAGCGACCGGTCGAAGAAGGGGGCGTACACGACCGCCTCGTCCGCCGCGCGCAGCCGGCGCAGGAGCGCGACGTACCCCCCTGCGTCGAACGTGTCGGGTGCGCCCTTGCGGTCGTGGCGCCCGAGTCGCCGCAGCTCGGCCTCGGCCAGGTGGAAGCCGTCCATGCCGACGAGCCGAGCGCGTGGGCCGAGCGCGAGCGCCAGGGCCTCGGCGACGGTCGACTTGCCGGCCCCCGGAGGCCCCGTGATCCCGAGGATCCGGCGCCCGCCGCGGTCGGCGAGCCGCAGCGCGCGCTCCAGGAGCGCGGGGTCGAGCGCCTCACCGGCATCCCGACTCACGACACGCTCCCCGCGCCCTCGCCGCCCTCCGGGTCCACCCGGTCGGCGGGCGCCGGAGCGCCGTCCGACCCGTCTCCCCGGGCCCTCTTCCGCCCCTGCGCGCGCTCGTCGTAGTGGCTGCGGCCCCCGACGTCCTCGGGCCGCGCCGCTCCGGTCATGATCGCGACCGCGTCGGACATCGTGTGGGTCCGCGGGCTGACGACCGCGACCCGGCTGCCGAGCCGATGGATGTGGATGCGGTCGGCGATGTCGAACACGTGCGGCATGTTGTGCGAGATCAGCATGACCGGCAGGCCCCGCGCGCTGATCCGCCGGATCAGGTCGAGCACCATCCCGGACTCGCGGACGCCGAGCGCTGCCGTGGGCTCGTCCATGATCACGAGCTTGGTGGCGAACGCGGCGGCGCGAGCGACGGCGACGCTCTGGCGCTGCCCACCGGACAGGCTCTCCACGGGCTGGCGCACGTCGGGGACCCGCACACCCAGGGCGTCGAGCTGGCGCTGCGCCTCGTCCCGCATGGCTCGCGCGTCGACCGTCCTCAGCAGACTGCCGAGCGGACCGGACCGCCGCAGCTCCCGCCCGAGGAACAGGTTGGACGCGATGTCGAGCGCCGGGGCGACCGCCAGGTCCTGGTAGACCGTCTCGATCCCCAGGGCCCTGGCCTCGATGGGGGAACGGAAGGTCACCGGCTTGCCGTCCAGCAGCAGCTCGCCCTTGTCGGGCGTCACCGCACCGGACAGCGCCTTGACCAGGGTGGACTTGCCGGCGCCGTTGTCCCCGATGACCGCGAGGATCTCGCCGGGCATGAGCTCGAAGTCCGCGTCGACCATCGCGCGGACGTGACCGTAGGACTTGGACAGCTTGCGGCCCTCGAGCACCGGGGTCCGGCCGTCGGCCTGCGGCGTCTGCGCGCCGCGGTCCTCGGTTCCTGTCGTCGTGCTGCTCATCGTGCCGCCCTCCTTCGCGACGCCTGGTCCAGGGAGACCGCGACGATGACGAGGACACCCGTGGCGAGGTCCTGGTACAGGTTGTCGATCCCCGCCTGGGTGAGTCCCGAGCGGAGGACGCCCACGATGAGGGCGCCGATGAGCGTGCCGACGACGCTGCCGCGCCCGCCGAACAGGCTCGTGCCGCCGATGACGACGGCCGTGATGCTGTCGAGGTTGGCGGTCTGGTAGGCGTTCGGGTCCGCGTTCGGGATGCGGCCCAGTGCCTGCCACGCCGCAAGCCCGTAGAGCGCACCGGCCGCGACGTACACCGACAGGATCGTGCGGTTCACCTTGATCCCGACGAGCCGAGCCGCCTCCGGGGCGTTGCCCACCGCGTACACGTGACGGCCCCACGCGGTGCGTGCGAGCGCGTACCAGAAGACCGTGAAGACGACGAGGAGCAGCAGGGTGCCCCAGGTGATCCGCACACCCCCCACGGTGGTGCCCTGTCCCCAGAACCGCAGCAGCGGCTCGCTCACGGCGTAGCTGCGCGACCCCGAGTACAGGCGGGCGATCGCGTAGACCACCGTGAGCATCCCCAGGGTGACGATGAACGGCGGGAGTCCCAGCCGTGTGACCAGCAGGCCGCTGACCGTGCCGAGGACGACGGTGATCGTCAGTCCGAGGAGGAGGGCGATCAGGGGGTCGCCGCCCTCGAAGACGAACTTCGCCATGACGATCGTGCCGAGGACGGCGATGGCACCGTTGGCCAGGTCGATCCCCGCGGTGAGGATGATCAGGGTCTGGCCGAGCGCCAGCGTCCCGATGACGATCGACTGCTGGAGGATCAGCGACGCGTTCCCCGCGGTGGCGAACGTGTCCGTCATGAGGGTGAAGAGGACGACCGCGACGAGCAGGGCGGCGAGCGGCCCCACGAGCGGGTTCCGCAGGGCCCTGCCGAGCGCCTGCCGACGTTCGGACGCCGGTGGGGCGGCCCCGCCGGGGGGCGGGTCGGCGGCCGAGCGGCCGGGCGGTCGGGCGGCGGCGGCAGCGGTGGATTCGCTCATGGTCGGTCCTCGTTCCGTGTCGGTGTGGTTCCGTCTCGGGGCGGCGTCGTGCCGGGACGCACGGACGCACCCGGGTCACCGCCGCGGTGGGGGCGAGGGGCTCGCCTCCCACCGCGAGCGTCAGCTCATGGCGGCGCGGTCACTGCGGGGACCACCGGTCAGCCCCAGCAGTTCTCCAGGCCCCATGCGGTGTCCTCGGACTCGATGCCCTCGATCGGGTTGTCGGTGATGACGACGCTGCCCGTGTCGACGAAGCCCGACGGCGCCTCGCCGCCACCGGCGGCCTCGACGATCGCGTCGATGCCCTGGCGGACCATCTCGGCGGGGAACTGCATCACGGTCGCCGCGTACTTCCCGTCCGCGACGTCCTGGACGCCCTCGCACCCGCCGTCGATCGACCCGATGGTGACCTGGTCGGCCAGACCGCGGGCCTCGATCGCCGCGTACGCACCGCGCGCAGCGGGTTCGTTGATCGTGTAGACCGCGTTGACGTCGGGGCTGCGCTGGAGCAGGTTCTCCATCGCCGTCTGCGCCGTGTTCTGGTCCCCCTGGGTGTTCTCCATGCCGAGGATCGCCGGGTCGCCCTCCTCCAGGCCGAAGCCCTCGAGGAAGCCGTCGTGCCGGAAGGTGTCGACCGTGCCCCCCGCGGTGCCGTCGAGCATGATCAGGCGGGGCTCCTCGTCGCCGAGGACGGCCCGCACGTAGGCACCCTGGAGCCGACCGGCCTCGAAGTTGTCGGTGGCGAAGGTCGCGTCGACCGCGTCCTCCGGGTCCGTCGCGGTGTCCAGGGCGATGACGACGATGCCCTGCGCCCGGGCCTGCTCGATCGCGCCCAGGACGCCGCTGGAGTTGTTCGGCGTGATCATGATGCCGTCCACGCCCTGCGAGATCAGGTTCTCCATGGCCCGGACCTGGCCCTCGTTGTCCCCGTCGAACTCGCCGGCGAGGGCGGTGAGCCCGACGCCCTGCTCCTGCGCGTAGTCCGTCGCCACGGTGCGCATGGTGACGAAGAACGGGTTGGTCTCGGTCTTGGTGATCAGGCCGACGGTGACGTCGCCCTCGGCGGCCGCGTCGCCGCCTCCTGCCTCCGCCGGCGCGTCGTCGTCCGACCCGCAGGCGCCCAGCAGGCCGACCGCGGCGACCGCCGCGACCACCCCCGTCGACCATCGACGCCCACGCCCGCCGCTGCTCATCCCGTTCGATCTCACGTCCCGCTCCTTTGCGTCGCCGGCGCTCCTGCTGGGCGCCGTCTCCGGGTGATTTCGAGTGAACCAGGTCACATTTTGGTTCGGCAAGCGTTTGCGCAAACGCTTGCCTGTGCATACTGGCGGTGTGGTCACCATCACGGACGTGGCACGCCGGGCGGGCGTGTCCGCCTCGACGGTGTCGCACGTCCTCAACAACACCCGGTTCGTCAGCGAGGAGGCCCGCGAGCGGGTGCTGGAGGCGATCGACACGCTCGACTACGTCCCCAACCACCAGGCCCGCTCCCTCGTGCGGTCCAAGACCCAGCAGATCGGTGTCGCGATGTCGGCGCTGACCAACCTCTACTTCGGCGAGGTCGTCCACGCCATCGAGGAGGCGACCAGCAAGGTCGGCTACACGCTCGTGCTGGCCGACACCCACGACGACCCGGCGACCGAGGAGCGCGTGGTGGCGGCCCTGCGTGAGCGCCGCCTCGACGGACTCCTCCTGGCGCCGTCGTCCGGGGCAGCGAAGGTGCTGGACCGCCTGGCCCGCACCGGGCTCCCGACCGTCCTCGTGGACCGTTCCCCCGACGCCCGCTTCGACGCGGTCTGCAGCGAGAACGTCAAGCCGGTCGCCCAGCTGGTGCTGCACCTCGCCCAGCGCGGTCACCGCCGGATCGCCATGGTGGCCGGCATGGCGGGGCTGACCACCAGCGAGGAGCGCGTCACCGGCTACCGCAAGGGCCTCGCCGCCGCCGGGCTTCCCGAGGTGCCCGAGCTCATGGTGCGCGGCGGCTCCGACGCCGAGCGCACCCGCGTCGTCGTCGGCGCCCTGCTCGACCTGCCGGATCCCCCGACAGCCATCGTGGCGGCCCAGAACACGATGGTGATCGCGACGATGCGGACCCTCCAGGAACGCGGCCTGTCGGTGCCCGGGGACATCGCCGTCGTGGGCTTCGACGACTTCGAGTGGGCCGACGTCTTCTCACCGAGGCTCACGACCGTGGCCCAGGACGCCGGCGCGATCGGCTCCAAGGCCGTCGAGCTGCTGCTCAGGCGGATCGCCGGCAGCACGTCGCGGCCGAAGACGCTGAGGATCCCCGCCGTCGTGCAGCACCGCGAGTCGTGCGGGTGCACCCAGGCACGCCTGGGCGGCACGCACGACGGGTCGGGGACCTAGCCGCCCGACCTCACCGCGTCCCTCGCTCGCCGAGCAGTGCGTCCACGTTCGGCAGCCCGTCGAACCGGGTGAACGTCCCGGTGTCCGCGATCTCCCGTGCCGCCCCCAGGAAGCCGGCCCACGCGGTGCGTGCGAGCGTCCCGCCCACGCTGACGCGCCGCACGCCCAGGGCGGCCGCCTCGGCGACGGTGATGAACGGCGCGTTGACGAGCAGGTTCACGGGCTCCGGGGCGACGGCGTCCACGATGGCCGCGACCTGCTCCCGGGTCTCGATCCGCGGGGCGTAGAGGCAGTCGGCCCCGGCGTCGGCGTACGCGCGCAGCCTCCGGATGGTCTGGTCGAGGTCGGGCCGACCGACGACGAAGCCCTCCGACCGGCCGGTCAGGACCACCCCCGTGCCGCTCGCGTCGATCGCCTCACGGGCGGCCCGGATGCGCTCGACGGCCAGGCCGACGTCGTGCAGAGGTGAGGCGGCGTCCCCCGTGGAGTCCTCGATCGAGAGCCCCGCGATCCCCGTCGCCACGGCGAGCGTGACGTTCGTGTGCACGTCCTGCGGATCGAGCGCGTACCCGCCCTCGAGGTCCGCGTTGACGGGGACGCCGACGGCGCCCGCGATCGCGCGCAGGTGCTCGAGCGTCTGGTCGAGCGTCACGTGGCCGTCGGTGCGGCCGTGCGTCCACGCGAGGCCGGCACTCGTGGTCGCCAGGGCGCGGAAGCCGAGCTGCTCCAGCACCCGCGCGCTCCCCTCGTCCCACGGGTTCGGCATGACGAAGCAGCCGGCCGCGTGGAGCTGTCGGAAGGTGGCGACCCGCTCGGCCTGGCTGCTCACGGGGTGCCGCCGCTCACGGGTGCCGCGTCGGGCGCACAGGGTCCATCAGACCATGCGACTCCGGAGGCGCTCGGGACGTCAAGGCCCGCGTCGCAGGCGGGTGCCGTCGAGCGGGCCACGTCGGGTGAACCGGGCGACGTGACCCGCCCCGGCGGGCGGTTCCGCGTCACCTCGCGGGCGCGGCCCCGACGGTCAGCCCCAGCAGCGCCTCGGTGACGCGCCAGGTTCGCTCGGCGTCCGCGGGGTCCCGCAGCGGGCGGAACAGCCGGTGCTGCACCGGACGCCCACCGAGGTGGCCGAGCCCGGCCGGTCCGTAGAGCTGCCCTCCGGCCGGCTCCTGCGCGGTGGCGGCCAGGAGCGCGGGGAGCGGGGCGCTGTCGATCGTGCCGAGCAGGATGCCCGCGCGGGACAGCCGGCGGATCGCCGCGATCTGCGGGGTGTCGCGGTCGCGCCCGATCTCCGGGCGCGCGACGAGCAGGCTCGTGGGCGCGACGCCGGGGTGCGAGAGGTTGCTCGTGATCCCCCAGCCGGCCTCGCGGCTGCGCCGGTCGAGCTCGAGGGCGAAGAGGCCCTGCGCGAGCTTGGACTGCGCGTACGCCTGCCGACCGTCGTAGTCGCGCTCCCAGTTGAGGTCGGCCCAGTGCATCCTGCCGCTGCCGGCCGCGATGCTGATCTGGTTCGTCACCCGGGCGCGCCCTGCGGTCAGCAGCGGGAGCAGGTGCGCGACGAGTGCGGCGTGGCCGAGGTGGTTGGTCCCGAGCTGGAGCTCGAACCCGTCCTCCGTCGTCGTGCGCCCGGGCGGGGTCATGAGGCCCGCGTTGTTCACCAGGAGGTGGATGGGGTCGCCCTCCGCCCGGAGAGCGGCGCCGAGGGCGGCGACCGAGGCGAGCGACGCGAGGTCGAGGTCGCGGAGCGAGACCCGTGCGCGGGGGTGCTCCTGACGGATGCGGCCGACGGCGGCCTCGCCCTTCGCGCGGTTGCGCACGGGCAGGACGACGTCGGCGCCCGCTGCGGCGAGGCGTCGGGCGATGCCCAGGCCGATCCCGTCGCTGCCACCGGTGACGACGGCGCGTCGTCCGGTGAGGTCGGGCAGGGCGAGGTGGGGTGTGCGAGGCATGGTCGAGCTCCTTCGGGTGGGGTGGTGGTGGGCGGTGCTGGGCGGCTGGTCAGCGGCGGGAGGACGCCGCTGCCACGGCGGGTGCGGGCAGCTCGACCGCGGTCGAGCCGCCGTCGGCGCGGCGGGCCACGACGAGCGTGACCGCGAAGTGCAGGGCGAAGGCGGTCATGGCGCCGACCTGGATGGCGGCCAGGGCGCCGGGCTCGTCGGCGAGGTAGAAGGCCACACGCCCGATGAGGTTGGCCGACGCCATCGCGAGCCCGATCAGCGAGCTGACCAGGTAGACGCGGCGCAGCGCGGGGTGGTTGACCCAGTCGCGCGGGCCGCCCGCGACGCGGTTCACCATGAGGCCCGCAAGTGGGCGTCCGGCGGCGAACGCGACGAGGTACGCGACGACGAAGACCGCCGGGAGCGCCATCGTCGGCAGGAAGAACGCGCGAGCCTCCCCCGCGAGCGCCGCGACCGCGGCGCAGACCGCCGCGACGACGACGCCCCCGACGGCGGCCCCGGTCGGCTCGCGCCGGGCGACCCGGACCGCGGCGCCGGCCAGGGCGGTGAGGCCGAGCGCGAAGACGGCCGGGCCGAGGCCCGCGGCGGCGTCCGTCGCGACGAAGGCGACGACCGGGGCGGCGGCGACGGCCAGTCCGACCGGTCCGCCGACCCGCTCGAGGGTCCGCCGGGCGGCGGCCCGGGCGGCCGACTCGGGTGCGAGGTCCGGCATCCCGAGCGCGCGGCGCGCGGCGGTGCTCGCGCTCGGGTGCCGGGGGCCTGGCGTGGGCTCGGCTGCTGTGGTGGGGCCGGGTGCGGCGGTGGCCGTGCCGGGGTGCTGGTGCCGTCGGGCGTCGACGGCCGGGTGGTGGCTCATGGGCTTCTCCTCGTCGGGTCGGTCGTGACGTACCGCCAGCCTGAGCGGGTGCGCCGGTCGCAACCAGGACCTGCCGATCCGCCCCTCGGGCCACCGGACGGGGGGATCGGCAGGCCGTGGCTCCGCGTGGCCGCGCCGGGTAGGAAGGGGGCACCGGACGGACGAGCGGGACGGGTGGGCATCGGATGATCGACAGGGCAGGGCTCGCGGAGTTCCTCCGCAGCCGACGCGAAGCGCTGCAGCCCGAGGACGTCGGGCTGCCGCGCGGACGGCGTCGTCGGACCGCGGGCCTGCGCCGGGAGGAGGTCGCGGCGCTGTGCACCATGTCGACCGACTACTACGCCCGGCTCGAGCGCGAGCGCGGGCCGCGGCCGTCGGAGCAGATGCTCGCCGCGATCGCGCAGGGCCTGCACCTCACGCTCGACGAGCGCGACCACCTGTTCCGGCTCGTCGGCCACCAGCCGCCACCGCGCGGGGCGCTGAGCGAGCACATCAGCCCCGGCCTCCTGCGCATCCTCGACCGGCTCGGCGACACGGCCGCCGAGGTCGTCACCGAGCTCGGCGAGACGCTGCGCCAGACGCCGCTGGGCGTGGCGCTCACGGGCGACGCGACGGGTTGGATGGGACCGTCGCGCAGCATCGGCTACCGCTGGTTCACCGACCCGACGAGCCGCCGCCTGTACCACCCGGACGACCACGCGCACCTGTCACGCGTGTACGCGGCCAGCCTGAGGCGGGTCGTCACGCTGCGCGGGCCCGGCTCGCGCGCGGCCCGCCTCGCCGACGACGCGCTCGCGCGCAGCGGGGAGCTGCGCCGGCTGTGGGAGACGCACGAGGTGGGTGTGCGCATCGACGACGTCAAGCGGTTCGTCCACCCGGAGGTCGGCGACCTCGAGCTGCACTGCCAGACGCTGCTCGACCCCCAGCAGTCGCACCTGCTGCTCGTCTACACGGCGGCGCCCGGGACGGAGAGCCACGAGAAGATGCAGCTGCTGGGGATGGTGGCGGCGCGGGCGGTGGGGACGTGAACCCGATCGACGGCCCGCCCCTCGACCGCCAGGCCAGGCCCGACCCCGACCCGTCCGGGAGGTCTTCATGAGGACCGCGCGAGTCGTCGTCGTCGGGTCGGCCAACGCGGACGTCGTCGTCGACGTCGACCACCGCCCGGCTGACGGCGAGACCGTGCTCGGGTCCGACGCCGTCGTGAGCCCCGGTGGCAAGGGCGCGAACCAGGCGGTGGCGGCTGGGCGGCTCGGCGGGCAGGTCGCCTTCGTCGGGTGCGTCGGGGACGACGCGCACGGCCGGATGCTGCGGACCTCGATCAGCGAGGCGGGCGTCGACGTCAGCGCGCTCCGGACGGTCGAGGCCCCCACCGGCACCGCCATCATCCTGATCACGCCCGACGGTGAGAACTCGATCGTCGTCGCCCCGGGAGCCAACCGGCTGGTGGACGGGGCGATGATCGACCAGGTGACGTGGGCAGCGGGTGACGTGCTCGTCGTGCAGCTCGAGATCCCGTTGTCGACCGTCGAGCACGCCGTCCGCCGCGCGCGGCGGGCCGGTGTTCGCGTCGTGGTCAACGCGGCACCCGCCGCACCGCTCCCGGCGCCGGTGCTCGAGGCCGCCGACCCCCTTGTGGTCAACGAGTCCGAGGCAGCGCTGCTCGTCAGCGGCTCGCCCGCCGCCGGCACGCAGGCACACGTCTCGGGCCCGGCCTCCGACACCGTCCGCCGGCTGCTCGAGCTCGGACCTCGATCGGTGGTGCTCACCCTCGGCGCACGAGGGGCCGTCCTCGGTCGACGCGACCCGGCCGGCGCCGTCGTCCTCACGCATGTGGAGGCGCGGGAGGTGACGGCCGTCGACACCACGGGCGCCGGGGACGCTTTCGTCGGTGCCCTGGCGCTGGGCCTGGCGGAGGATGCGCCCCTCGACAGGGCCGTCGTCCGAGCGACCGACGTCGCAGCCTGTGCCGTGGGGCGCAGAGGTGCGCAGCACTCGTACCCCACCGGTGACGAGCTCTCCGCGATGACGAGGACGGCGCCGCGCGTCAAGGAGTCCTGAGGGGCGCGCTCGCGGGCGCCCTGCGCACCAGGACGACGGTCGGCGACTCCCCCCGCTGCCCGGGCGACGGTCAGGGACGTAGCGTCGGCGCCAGGAGCGAGTCGGCTGTCATGTGCTTCGCCGCGCTCCACCACGGCCCGGCACCCCTGCTGCTGCCGAACGCGTGGGACGTCGCCTCCGCGGTGGCGCTCGCCGACGCGGGGTTCGAGGCGGTGGGGACGACGAGCCTGGGGGTCACCGCGGCCGCGGGGCTGCTCGACGGCGTGCGGGCCGGCCGGGCGCTCACCGCGACGCTGGCCGCCCGCCTGATGGAGCGGGTCGACGAGCCGGTCACGGTGGACCTGGAGGACGGCTTCTCCGACGACCCGGACGAGGTGGCTGCGCTCGCGGCGCACCTGGCCGGCCTCGGGGTCGCCGGGATCAACCTCGAAGACGGCCGGCCCGATGGCACCCTGCGTGACGCGCGTGCCCCGGTGGCCGTGATCGAAGCGGTCGTCCGCGCAACGCCCGAGCTCTTCGTCAACGCGAGGACGGACGTGTACTGGCTCGGCGTCGGCCCGCAGGACGAGCGACGCCCGGCGACGGTGGACCGGCTGGCTGCCTACGGGGAGGAGGGTGTGTCGGGCGTGTTCGCGCCCGGCCTGCTGGACCTCGACGACGTCGCGCATGTGGCGGCCGCGGTGGCCGTCCCGCTCAACGTCCTGTGGCGTCCCGGGGTCTCGCTCGAGCGGCTCGGCGAGGCCGGCGTGGCGCGGGTGAGCACAGGATCGGCGCTGTACCGCCACGCCCTGGGCGCGGGCGTGGCGGCGGCGCGGGCTGCGCGAGAGGGCGGCGACCCGGGACCCGCACCGGTTAGCTACACGGACCTGCAGGACCTCCTGCGCGTCCCGACGCCTCTCGTGCGCGAACCTGACACGCCCTGAGCGCGGACCGCTGATTTCTCGTCGTGAGGCGGGTCCATCCACCATGGCGACGACGAGAGTGTTGAGCGTGTCCGTACCGGTGGCCGACCTGGATGCGGCGTCGGTGTTCTACACCGACGTGCTGGGCTGCGAGGTCGTGTTCGACGGCGAGGCGATGCCGGGAGCTCGGGTGATCGAGGTCGTCCCGCCGGGGTCGGGGGTGACCCTGCTCCTGCTGCCGCCGGACAGCCCGGTGCCGGTGGCGATCCGCCTGGGGACGGACGACGCCGACGCGGCGTACCGGCGTCTGGCGGAGGTGGACGGCGTGACCCACCACAACGACGACGTGCTGCGGTGGCCGGGGGTGCCGCCGATGTTCCACGTCAGCGATCCGCAGGGCACGAGCCTCGTGCTCCTGCAGGACGACGAGGCGCGCTGACCCGGTCGCTGGCTGACGTCCGCTCGTCCTCCGGTGAGGGGCGGTCGGGTGCCGGTCCGGGCCGACCTGCCACGGCGCCGACGATCGGCCACGATGGTCCCGGACCGGGCGATCGATCGGTGTGGAGGAGCTCGCGTGACTCGTGTGCTGGTGACCGGCGTGCGCGGCAAGACCGGGGTCCCCCTGGCGCGGCTGCTCACCGCCTGGCCGGGGGTCGAGGTGCTCGGCGGGAGCAGCGATCCGACGACGGTCACGCTTGAGGGCGTCCAGCCCACCGCCTTCTCCTGGGACGACGCGTCCACCTGGGCGGCCGCGGTCGACGGTGTCGACGCCGCGTACGTGGTGCGGCCGGATCGTGCGGACGCGCCCGAGCTGATCGACGCGCTGCTCATCCAGCTGCCGGCCGAGGCGCGCGTCGTGCTGCTGTCCGAGCGGGACGCGGACTCCGTGGGGCCCCACGGCTGGGCCGTGCGTACCGAGCAGGTCGTGCGCAGCAGCGGTCGGCGGTGGACCATCCTGCGACCGAGCTGGTTCATGCAGGTGCTGACGGACGAGCGCTTCTTCCTCGGTCAGCTCGTCGACGAGGGCGAGCTGGCCTTCTCGAGCAGCGGGGCGTGCCTCGCATGGATCGACGCACGGGACATCGCCGCGGTGGCCGAGCGCTCCCTGCTCGACGACGGTCACGAGGGACAGGTCCACGAGCTCTCCGGTCCGGAGTCGCTCACGCTGCCGCAGGTCGCGGAGCAGCTCTCGACCGCCGCCGGCCACCGCGTGACGCACCGGGAGATCACCATCGACGAGGCCCTCGAGGGCCTCACCGGGTTCGAGCGTGACCTCACGCTGTGGACGTTCGAACGCGTGCACGCCGGCACCTTCGCACCGGTGACCGACACGGTGGAGCGCGTCACGGGCCGTCCGGCACGGACCCTCGAGACGTTCCTCGCGGACTCCGCCGCGGAGCTCCGGAAAGGCTGAGGGTCCCACGGTCGTCTGCCGTCGGGGCCACAGTGGGAAGACGCTCGGGCGCGGATGGCACTCTGACGCTCAGCAGCGGCGCACCTGGGCGTCCCGAGGCGACGCGAGACCCGCTTTAGGAGTTCGATCTTGGACTGTGGATAACGCGCTGACCTGCGGAACTACATGCGGGTAGTTCGAGTGGTGACCCCATTCCGGGGTGCGCGCTGACCACGCGCTGACCACGGTGACCTTGAGGAGGTCAGGCCCGGCGACTCTTGAATCCGGGGAAGTGGAGCTGGGAGAACCGCGGCGACGATCACCGCGCTGCCCTGCGGCGCTTCTAGCCTTCTACCCAGAGCCGCACCGCTTCGCCGGGATGAACGAGGGAAGATTCCGGGCGTTGGTCCTCGTCCATGCCGAGAGGCTGAGGAGCGGCCTCCGGCTACCGGTCCACAATGGCGGGCGCAGCGATGCGATTGACGGACACCCGTTTCCCGCGCAGCAGGTAGGTCAACGTCCGCTCGTCGGTCTCGCTGACGCCGGGACCAAGGCTCACTGTTCGCAGCAGGGGCGGGTCAAGATCAGGTTCATCACTCACGCTGATCGGTCGGAGGTCGATGTACGGCGCAAGCCCATATGGACCTTGGCGCACATGCACCAGGGCATCGCGCTCCTCCGCACCGGCGACAACCAGCCGAACCTCCGACTCCTCGATGAACGTGGCGTCCTTGATGAGCCCAACCGTGGTGATGTACCACTGCATCGCCCAGGCGAGAGCATCGTCGCTGGAAACCTCGCCACGGCACGCAGCAGCGAACACGTCGCCCACAGCGCTGGTCAGGCTTGCAAGCGAGGCGTGCACCTCATCGGTGTTGGTGTAGAGCACGCGTCGCCATGTGAGCCTGATCTCCTGAGAGGGCGTGACTTCGAGGTCAGACGCCATGTAGCGCTCACCGGCAGCCGGTGTGGTGAACGGCACGCGGGACTCCACGGCAGCGGCGTCCTCGTCGCTCTTCCCAGGCGAGGCGGACACTGGCCCGAACACGCGTGATGCATCGAGACCCATGACGCAGGACCCGTAGGCGCGCCACTGGGACAGCCTGTCCTCCACCGTAGAAGCGCAGGCGATGTACAAGGCGTTGTCTTCCAGCCACGAGCCAGCGATGGCGCTCACAAGCAGCAGCAGCACAGCCCGGCTCAGAGGCGCGTCACTCGGCGTACCGAAGTCCTCCAACCCGCGCAGGTCAGGAAGCCACGCATCGGCGAGTCGCATGAGATCGCGCTTGACCTCGCCCTCCGGGAGTTCCAGGTCATCGCCCAGCGAGCCGTACTGCTCCGCGCGCATCCTGTACTCGGTGTACTCCTGCACCACCTGCCGTCCGGTCTCCACCTCGGAGCGGTCGTTCATCACGAACGACAGCGCCGCTCGGAGGGGACTGCCGAAAGCAATCGCGTGGGCGGTCATCGGTGCGCCGTAGTGGTAGACGAGCCCACTGGCGATGGGAGGGCACACCTGGTCGTAGAGCCGATTCATGTCCCGGGTCGTCACCAGGTCGACGCTAGCGTGCGGTCAGATTCATCGAGCCCCCGTGTCAGTACGCGCGCCCCACAGCAGACATGGCAGCACGGCGACGCGCCGGGGCGTCCGCGGCGCTCTGCGGGCGGTGCTGGATCGCTGTGGCTTCGGACCGCCGGCCCCTCCTCGTGCGGTTCCGCCACGCGGACAACCCTGTGCGGCGGGCCGCGAAGAGCTGCACGTCGCCTTGGACGTGGGCCGGTGAGATCGAGGCGGAGCGTCAGGGCTAGGGCAGACCTGTCCTAGGCACAGGGCCGCGGTGATCGTCGCGGGCCGGCCAATCCGGGCAGTGAGCGCGGCGGGGTCGGCAAACATCTCCCAATTCGTGGCCGCGGAGTCGGTTATGCAATGCCGATGTGCAGCACCGGTGGGCGCGGGCATCATGGGGGCCATGCCCACCGAGCGCGCCGCCCCCGCCCTGCACAGCGTGGTTGTGGACGGATTGGTCGCGGTCGGGCCGGACCCGCGCAAGGTCGGGGTTCCGCAGATGCACGAGCTTGCCGGCATCCTGCACGATCTGGGCTTGCCCGTCGAGATCTCGACGCGGGACCACACGCCGCGGACATGCACAGTGCGGCAGGAGCAGGAGGAGAAGCCATCCGAGGGCGGGCGACCGCGGCGCGGCGACCACGATGACCGTCTCAGCCTCACTGTCGCTCCCGAGACGTTTCAGCTGGCGCTCGAGTGGGTCGGCGGGCAAGCGATCTCAGCGAGCATGGCGATCGCCGCCGAGCACATCGTCAGGGGATGGGTCGCAAAGCGCCGTGGCCGCAAGCAGAGCGAGAAGGCGACCCGGGGAAGGTGCGTGGCGGTCGCCCGGTGGCGGATCGGCATCGAGTTCGACATCGACATGAAGACCGCCGAACCTATCCAGGAGCAGCAGGAGCCAAGTGGCGCATGGACCATTACGTTCGAGACCCCCGAGTTCGAAACGGTGACCGCAACGGTTCCGTCCGACGTGGACGACCTCACCACACCTGACGCCGTCCTCCTCGGGCGCCGCGTTCGACGGTAGGTCTCACCAGCCCGCGCGGCGATCACGCACCGACCACGCGCTCACGGAGCGCCCAACAGACCCGGGCACCACCGTTAGTGCGGCCCAGTGCCAGTTCCGTCGGCGAGGGCCGGCGCCCCGGAGGGCCGCACAATGGTCACCCTCCGGCGCGCTCGCGTTATCCCGACTCGCAGCAGGCGGCGCGACGCCATGAACGGCGCTGGCTCCTTCGCGGGGTTAAAGAACTGCCCGGTGTACTGCCCTTCGACAAGCACAACGGCATCGAACTCCTTGCCCTTCGACTTGTGGAGGCTCATCAGGATGCAGCCACGAGGGGCCCGCTGGTCGCCCATCACCAGGCTGGCCTCAAGCGCACGGCGGACGATCTCTGCGGCATTGCCGTAGGTGCCGGTTTGGCTCCACTGATCCCCAAGCCGCCCACCGATCTCGCCCGTAGCCCGAAGCAGACGTACGTAGCGCACGTTGGTCGCGATCTCCGCGAGGTCCGCAATCCCGGTAATGAGGTCGCGAGCCGTCAGCCAGTCCGTTGTCGGGTCACCAACAAGGTCGATGCCCTTTGAGCCGGCCTCCAACAAACCGACGAGAGCGCGGGTGGGGCGCCGAGATGCCTGTCCTTCCCTTATCCGCTGTGCGTAGCCACGGTACTTGTCGCGTGCGCTTGTCGACGCCGCACTGGGTCGGTTGGCGTTCTTGACGTCGTAGTAGTCGGCGATCGCCTCTAGCGTCGCGGCCACGCCTTCGCCCTCCACCTTCTGTGGCCACTCAAGGATCGAGGCAACAACCAGGGCGGCGGCCGTCGTCTGCTCTGCATCCCAATTGAGCTCGTGCTCAATAGGGGAGTAGGTGGTGCCCTTATACGTGTGAGGCGTGTCGAGCGCCGAGGAGATCTGCCCGACCAGCGCGTTCGTGCGCGCGAGCACCGCCACCGATGGATTCTCAACTTCCAGCTTCCGCATCTCCGCGAAGGCCCAGGCGACCGATACGTGCACGGCCAAAGCGAACGCTCCCCCGCGGTAGGACGAGTTCACCACGTCACGCGTGTCGGGCAAGACTCCGTTCCGAAGCACCGCGTCCGCGTACGCCAAGATCCCGGCGTTGGGGCTGCGGTGATTCAAGCCCCCGAGATCGAATTCCCCGGGGGAAACCACCTCGCGCAACTGCTCGAGCCGTCGGACATCGACCCGCTTGTCCCATTCAAAGATTCGCTGGTCAGGATCAGCAAGCACGATTAACCGTGAACGCTTCGCGAGGTGCTGCACTAGTTCCCACTCCGCGTCACTGGTGTCTTGGAACTCGTCCAGAATGACGATCGGGTACCGGTCGGAAATTAGTTCGGCCAGGGCAAGAGAGCCACCGACCAACCGCGCCGCGCTCGGGGCGAATTGGTCGAAGGCATAGACGCCGTCATCGGCGGCAAGGCGGACTTCCTCTGCGTCCCATGCTTCAGACCCGAGGGCGGTCTTGCGCAGGCGCCCTTCTGCTGGAAAGAGGATGCGAGCCTGGCGTCCGTTAAGCAGCCGACCATGCGCGCGCAGAAGATCCATGCAGAACGCGTGGTATGTCTTTACGGTGATCAGCCTATACTCAGCGGACGTCAGGACATCCGCGCAGCGGAGCAGCACTTGGCGCACGGCTGCACGCGAGAAGCTCAGGAACAGGATCTCCTGCCCAGGCTCGAGTGTCGGGATTAGCTGCTGAGCCTTCAGCAGTGACAGCGTCGTCTTGCCCGACCCCGGGCCGCCCAAGACCAACACGGGCCCGCTGCGGAGAAGGGCAGCACTGGCTTCCTCCGACAGATCGAAGCTCATACCCCTGGATCCACGGGCAGCGCGCGCTCCTCCTCGGAGGATATCTCGGAACCCGCCTTCTCTGCCGCCGGCGCGTCATCCGACCCCATGCCAGCTGGCTCCTCGGGAGCCATGGCTAGGTCTGCATCAATCGCCAGCAGCACATCCCTGACGAACCGCGGGATTTCGTCAATCGTCTCCATTTTGTCGAATAGAAGTTCCACGTAGGGCCAGTTGTCGCCCTTCCGGGCCTTGAGCACCTCGCAGGCGACCGACTCCAGGTCATCATCTGGTGTCGCTGCCGTGTACACGATCGAGCGCGGGTAGTCCTCCCGTGTGGCCACGTCATCCAGGAAGCGACGCAGGACCGCGGTCGAGGTCTGCTTGACGAGCACCCGCTCGATACCCGTCTCGGGCGACTCCCAGAATCTGTCGAACGCGGCGGTCGGGAGGTCGGCGCTATCGTCTGCTCCCTGCACCGCCGTGGCAGTGTCCGTACCGCGAGGCCGGTCCCAGACGCCGTAGACGCGCTTGTTCATAGACTTGAAGACCGGCGCAAACTTCTTGACGGTGCTGTCGTTTTTGGCATTGAACAGCGAGACACCGGAGAGGTCGATGTGGGTGTAGCCCGGACGCCCAAGACGCTCTAGGGCGTTCGAGGCGGCACTGAACACCACGAGTTCAGTGGCGCCCTCAACGATGAGGACGGCGCGGCTCAGGATCGCTTCAGCGAACTGACGCGATTCGGTCCGGTAGGTCTTGGCCTTGATGGCCGTGGCGTCGATCGGCGAACCAATCAGTTCGTCTCCGCGTCGATGCAGCGGCACGATGTCGCCGGGTTCGAACTGCTCGATGACGTATGGTGAGTGCGACGTG
>JAUZVJ010000008.1:0-98556 GCA_031844515.1 Actinotalea sp. AC32
GCGTGCCGGCCGTGGGCTGCCCCGCGCCGCCGACGAGCCCGCCAGGGGTCCCGGCCGCGACGGCGCGCCCCCCGTCGACGACGACGACGTGGTCGGCGAGCTGCTCGGCCTCGGCCATCTGGTGCGTCGTGAGGACGATCGCCGTGCCGTCGTCGCGCAGCTCGCGCACGAGGTCCCAGACCGCGATCCGCGACTGCGGGTCGAGGCCCGCGCTGGGCTCGTCGAGGAACGCCACCTCCGGGCGCCCGACGACGGCCGCCGCGAGGGCGAGCCGTTGACGCTGCCCGCCGGACAGGCGCCGGACCTGCGTCCGGGCGAACGAGCCGAGCCCGAGCCGGTCGCCGAGCTCGTCGAGAGGGCGCGGCCGGGCGTACATCGACGCGACGTGCCGCAGCACCTCGCCCGCGGGCACGGTCGACGGGAGGCCGCCGTCCTGCAGCATCACCCCGACGCGCGGACGCAGCGCCCGGGCGTCCGCGACGGGGTCGAGGCCGAGGACGCGGACGGTCCCGGCGTCGGGGGACCGCAGCCCCTCGCAGCACTCGACGGTCGTGGTCTTGCCCGCACCGTTCGGCCCGAGGACGGCCGTCACCGCGCCCGGGCGGGCCGCGAGGTCGAGCCCGCGGACGGCCTCGACGCGCCCGTAGCGCTTGACGAGTCCGTCGACGCGGACGGCGTCGGGGGAGGAGGGCACGAGCACGCAGTCTAGGTCGGGCGGGACCGGGCGCCGGGGCGCGGCGTCCACCGCACCGCTTCCGCCGTGTGAGGCAGGACACGCGTCCGGGTGAGGCTCGCCTTCGTTGCGGGGAAGCAATTCGACAACAACCATGTTGCCTATATCGACGGCGGGCCTGACCCGTCGCTCTCGGCGCGGCCGCTCCCGGCCCGCTCGGGGCCCACCGGCCCCACGACCTGGACGGAGGTGGACCGTGAGCGCTGCTGCGTCGAGCGTCGCCCCGCCCGCCCAGGTCGTCCGCGAGGACGCGGACTCCACGCGCGAGCGCGTCCTGCGCCTCGTGGTCGAGGACGGGCCCGTGTCCGTGGTCGAGCTCGCGGCCGCCCTCGGCCTCACCGCTGCCGGCGTCCGTCGGCACGTCGCAGCCCTCGAGGTCGACGGCAAGATCGCCGCGCACCGCTCCGTGCTCCCGACGGCAGGCCGTGGGCGTCCGGCGCGGCGCTTCGTCGCGACCGACCGCGGGCAGGCCTCGCTCAGCAGCGCGTACTCGGACCTCGCGGCCCAGGCGCTGGAGTACCTCGCCGCGACGGTCGGGCCGGAGGCCGTGTCCGCCTTCGCCGCACGTCGCGCCGCCGAGCTCACGGACCGTCACGCCGCCGCCGTCGACGCGGCCGGCCACGACGTCGCCGAGCGTGTCGGTGCCCTCGCGGAGGCCCTCTCGCAGGACGGGTACGCCGCGTCGGTGCGGCCCGCGCTGCGCGGTGCCGCCGTCCAGCTGTGCCAGGGGCACTGCCCCGTCCAGGACGTCGCGTCGCGCTTCCCGCAGCTCTGCGAGGCCGAGACGCGCGCCTTCTCCGAGCTGCTGGGCGTGCACGTCCAGCGGTTGTCGACGCTCGCGTCCGGCGGCCACGTCTGCACGACCCACATCCCGACGACACCACTCGTACGAGCAGCATCCGACCGTCCCGCGGGGACCGTGGAGGGAACACGATGAGCGCACCCACCGAACCGATGACCACCGACCAGGAGATCATCGACTCGATCGGCAGCTACGGCTACGGCTGGCACGACTCCGACGTCGCCGGTGCCACGGCCCGCCGCGGTCTGGACGAGGACGTCGTGCGGAACATCTCCGCTCTGAAGAACGAGCCGGAGTGGATGCTCAAGACGCGCCTCAAGGCGCTGCGGCTGTTCGAGAAGAAGCCGATGCCGAACTGGGGCTCGGACCTGTCGGGCATCGACTTCGACAACATCAAGTACTTCGTCCGGTCGACCGAGAAGCAGGCGACCAGCTGGGACGAGCTGCCCGAGGAGATCAAGAACACCTACGACCGCCTGGGCATCCCCGAGGCCGAGAAGCAGCGCCTCGTCGCCGGCGTCGCCGCGCAGTACGAGTCCGAGGTCGTCTACCACCAGATCCGTGAGGACCTCGAGCAGCAGGGCGTCATCTTCCTCGACACCGACACCGGCCTGCGCGAGCACCCCGAGATCTTCGAGCAGTACTTCGGCTCGGTCATCCCCTCCGGCGACAACAAGTTCGCCGCGCTCAACACGGCCGTGTGGTCCGGCGGCTCGTTCGTGTACGTCCCGCCGGGCGTGCACGTCGAGATCCCGCTGCAGGCCTACTTCCGGATCAACACCGAGAACATGGGCCAGTTCGAGCGGACGCTGATCATCGCCGACGAGGGCTCGTACGTGCACTACGTCGAGGGCTGCACGGCGCCGATCTACTCGAGCGACTCGCTGCACTCGGCCGTCGTCGAGATCATCGTCAAGAAGAACGCGCGCGTCCGGTACACGACGATCCAGAACTGGTCGAACAACGTGTACAACCTCGTCACCAAGCGGGCGACGGCCGCCGAGGGCGCGACCATGGAGTGGGTCGACGGCAACATCGGCTCGAAGGTCACGATGAAGTACCCGGCGATCTACCTCATGGGCGAGCACGCCAAGGGCGAGACGCTGTCCATCGCGTTCGCGGGCACCGGTCAGCACCAGGACGCCGGCGCGAAGATGGTCCACGCGGCGCCGAACACGTCGTCGTCGATCATCTCCAAGTCCGTCGCGCGCGGTGGCGGCCGCACGTCGTACCGGGGGCTCGTGCAGGTGCTCGAGGGCGCCGAGCACTCGGCGTCGAACGTGCTGTGCGACGCGCTCCTGGTCGACCAGATCAGCCGCTCGGACACCTACCCGTACGTCGACGTCCGCGAGGACGACGTGTCGATGGGGCACGAGGCGACGGTGTCGCGCGTCAGCGAGGACCAGCTGTTCTACCTCATGTCGCGCGGCATGGAGGAGACCGAGGCGATGGCGATGATCGTGCGCGGCTTCGTCGAGCCGATCGCGCGAGAGCTGCCGATGGAGTACGCGCTCGAGCTGAACCGCCTCATCGAGCTGCAGATGGAGGGCTCGGTCGGCTGATGACCGCCCCCACCTCGTCCGGCGTCGACGACGCCGTCCCCGCGCCCACCACCACCACGGAGCAGCCATCCATGACCACGGACCTGTCCACCGACCACAGCCGCGCCGTCGCCGACGGGGCGCACGTGCACGGCGTCGGCGGCACCCCCGAGGCGTCGCGCGCAGCACGTCCGACGTCCTTCTCCCTCGCCGACTTCGAGGTCCCCTCGGGTCGCGAGGAGGAGTGGCGGTTCTCGCCCGTCGACCGGCTCGCGCCGCTGTTCGACGCCGCGGGCGAGGGCCTGCCTGGTGCCGGTCCGCAGGTCACGGTCGTCAACCCGCCCGAGGTCACCGTCGAGATCGTCGGTCGTGACGACTCCCGGCTCGGCCGTGCGGGCGAGCCGGGCGACCGGACGGCCGTCACGGCCTGGAGCTCGTTCGGCGAGGCGACGGTCGTCACGGTCCCGGCCCAGGCGGTCGCGTCGTCGGTCACGAGCATCCGCGTCGAGGGCCCCGGCCACGACGCCGCGAACGGCGGGCAGACGCCTGCCGCGACGCACCTGCTCGTGCACGCGCAGCCGCTGAGCCAGGCCCTCGTCGTCATCGACCACGTCGGCCCGGCGACGCTCGCCGAGACCGTCGAGATCGTCGCGGAGGACGGCGCCCACCTCACGGTCGTCTCGATCCAGGACTGGGACGCCGGCTCGGTGCACGCATCGGCGCACCGCCTGCGCATCGGCCGCGACGCGGTCGTCAAGCACATCGTCGTCACGCTCGGCGGCGACGTCGTGCGGATCACGCCCGACGCCCAGTTCACCGCCGAGGGCGGGGACCTGGAGATGCTCGGCCTGTACTTCGCCGACGACGGCCAGCACCAGGAGCACCGGCTCTTCGTCGACCACGCGGTGCCGCGGTGCACGTCGCGCGTGACGTACAAGGGCGCGCTCCAGGGCGCCGGCGCGCACACCGTCTGGGTGGGCGACGTGCTCATCCGCGCCAACGCCGAGGGCACGGACACCTACGAGCTCAACCGCAACCTGGTCCTCTCGGACGGGGCGCGTGCCGACTCGGTGCCCAACCTCGAGATCGAGACGGGCGAGATCGAGGGCGCGGGTCACGCGTCCGCGACCGGCCGGTTCGACGACGAGCAGCTGTTCTACCTGCGCGCACGCGGCATCCCCGAGGCGGACGCGCGTCGGCTCGTCGTCCGCGGCTTCTTCGCCGAGCTCGTCCAGCAGATCGGCGTGCCCGAGGTCGAGGAGCGCCTGCTCGCGGCGATCGAGCGCGAGCTCGAGCGCAGCATGAGCGTGCTGGGCGGTGCCGCCGAGGTGACCGCATGACCGCGCAGCTCGCCTGCATGGTCGACGACGTCGCGCCCGGCTCGGCCCTTCGGGTCGAGCTCGAGGGCGAGTCGGGCCCCGTCGAGGTCGCGGTCGTCCGCGACAGCAGCGGCGACTGGCACGCGATCTCCGACATCTGCTCGCACGGCCAGGTGTCGCTGTCGGACGGCGAGGTCGAGGACTGCACCATCGAGTGCTGGCTCCACGGCTCGACCTTCGACCTGCGCAGCGGCAAGCCGCTCGCGCTGCCCGCGACCCGGCCCGTGCCCGTGTACCCCCTGACCGTCGACGGCGACCGCGTGCTGGTCGACGTCGACACCACCGTGAACGCCTGAGGAGACCTGATGACCACTCTCGAGATCCGTGACCTGCACGTCAGCGTCGAGACCAAGGAGGGTGCCAAGCAGATCCTGCGCGGCGTCGACCTCACGGTCCGCAGCGGCGAGACGCACGCCATCATGGGCCCCAACGGCTCGGGCAAGTCGACGCTCGCGTACTCGCTCGCGGGCCACCCCAAGTACACGATCACGAGCGGCTCGGTGCTGCTCGACGGCGAGGACGTCCTCGAGATGTCCGTCGACGAGCGCGCGCGGGCCGGCATGTTCCTCGCGATGCAGTACCCCGTCGAGGTCCCCGGCGTGAGCGTCTCGAACTTCCTGCGCACCGCGAAGACCGCGATCGACGGTCAGGCGCCCGCGCTGCGCCACTGGGTCAAGGACGTGCGCGGTGCCATGGAGCAGCTGCGCATGGACCCGTCGTTCGCGGAGCGCAACGTCAACGAGGGCTTCTCGGGCGGTGAGAAGAAGCGCCACGAGATCCTCCAGATGGAGCTGCTCAAGCCGCGCATCGCGATCCTCGACGAGACCGACTCGGGCCTGGACGTCGACGCGCTGCGCGTCGTGTCCGAGGGCGTGAACCGCGTGCGGTCGACGGGCGAGGTGGGCGTCCTGCTCATCACGCACTACACGCGCATCCTCCGCTACATCAAGCCCGACTTCGTGCACGTGTTCGTCGACGGCCGGATCGCCGAGGAGGGCGGTCCCGAGCTCGCCGAGCGCCTCGAGGCCGAGGGCTACGACCGCTACGTCGGCGCCTCCGCCTGACCCCGCGGGCGGGGCCGGTCCGGCCGGCCCCGCCCCGCCGCACCGCGGGTGGACGACCGTCCCCGCGACCGACCCAGACCGTGGGAGGGACCATGACAGCCACGACCGACCCGACGCCGCGCCTCACCGCGGGCGAGCTCGCGGCCGTGCGCGCGGACTTCCCGCTGCTCGCGCGGACGGTGCGCGACGGGCGCCCGCTGGTCTACCTCGACTCGGCGGCGACGTCCCAGAAGCCCGACGTCGTCCTCGACGCCGAGCAGGACTTCTACCTCCAGCGCAACGCGGCGGTGCACCGCGGCGCGCACCAGCTCGCCGAGGAGGCCACCGAGGCGTACGAGCAGGCGCGCCACGAGGTCGCGACGCTCGTCGGCGCGGCCGACGACGAGATCGTGTGGCAGCCCAACGCGACCGCCGCGATCAACGTGGTCGCCTACGCGCTCTCGAACGCGTCCCTCGGACGCGGCGGTGCCCAGTCGCGGCGGTTCGCGCTCGCACCGGGTGACGAGGTCGTCGTCACCGAGGCCGAGCACCACGCGAACCTCGTCCCGTGGCAGGAGCTCTGCGCGCGGACCGGTGCCGTGCTGCGGTGGGTCGGGGTCGACGACGCCGGGCGTCTGCGGACCGACGAGCTCGCGACCGCCGTGACCGACCGCACGCGCGTGGTCGCGTTCACGCACGCGTCCAACGTGACGGGGGCGGTGACCGACGTCGGTGCGTTCGTGCGCCGGGCGCGCGAGGTCGGGGCGCTCACCGTGCTCGACGCGTGCCAGAGCGTGCCGCACATGCCGGTCGACCTGCACGCGCTCGGTGTCGACTTCGCCGCGTTCTCCGGCCACAAGATGCTCGGTCCGACCGGCGTCGGCGCGCTGTACGGGCGGCGCGAGCTCCTCGAGGCCATGCCGCCCGTCGTCACCGGTGGGTCCATGGTCGAGGTCGTCACCATGGAGACGACGACGTACGCGCCGCCGCCCCAGCGGTTCGAGGCGGGGTCGCAGATGGTCGCCCAGGCTGTCGGCATGGGTGCGGCGGCCCGCTACCTCCGCGAGCTCGGCATGGACGCCGTCGCCGCGCACGAGGCGGAGATGACGCGCCTCCTGCTCGACGCCGTCGCGTCCGTGCCCGGCGTGCGGGTGCTCGGGCCGACCGACGAGACGGACCGCCTGGCGCTCGTCTCGTTCGTGGTCGACGGCGTGCACGCGCACGACGTCGGCCAGGTCCTCGACGACGCGGGCGTCGCGGTGCGCGTGGGTCACCACTGCGCGCAGCCCCTGCACCGCACGCTGGGTGTCGCGGCGTCGGCGCGGGCGTCGGCGGCGGTCTACACGACGGCCGAGGAGGTCGCGACGTTCGCCGAGGCGCTGCGGCGCGTGCGGCCGTTCTTCGGACTGGAGGTGAGCGCATGAGCTCGATGGAGCAGATGTACCAGCAGCTGATCCTCGACCACGCCAAGAGCCCGCACGGGCGCGGGCTGGCCGAGGGCCACGCGGCCGAGTCGTTCCAGGTCAACCCCACCTGCGGCGACGAGGTCCGACTGCGCGTCCACCTCGGCGACGCGGGCATCGACCGCGTGAGCTGGGAGGGTCAGGGCTGCTCGATCTCGCAGGCGTCGATCTCCGTCATGGCCGAGCTCGTCGAGGGCGTCCCGGTCACGGAGGCGGAGCAGCTCGGTGAGACCTTCCGGGCGCTCATGCAGGCGCGCGGCGAGGGGCTGGACGAGCAGCTCGAGGACACGCTCGGGGACGCGACCGCGTTCACCGGGGTCGCGAAGTACCCCGCACGGATCAAGTGCGCGCTGCTCGGCTGGGCCGCGCTGCGCGACGCGCTGGCGCAGTCCGGCGCGGCCACGACGCAGGAGGGACAGGCATGACCACGGAGATCTCGCCGACGACGGCGGCGGACGTCGAGGAGGCGATGCGCGACGTCATCGACCCCGAGCTCGGCATCAACGTCGTCGACCTCGGCCTCGTGTACGGGGTCGTCGTCGACCCGAACAACCACGCCGTCATCGACATGACGCTGACGTCGGCGGCCTGCCCGCTGACGGACGTCATCGAGGACCAGTCGGCCCAGGCGCTCGACGGCGTCGTCGACGGGTTCCGCATCAACTGGGTGTGGATGCCGCCGTGGGGTCCGGAGAAGATCACGCCCGACGGGCGCGAGCAGCTCCGGGCGCTCGGCTTCAACATCTGAGCAGCCCGCGACGAGGGGCGGGGACCGTGACGGTCCCCGCCCCTCGTCGTCGTCCGTCCGGACCCGGCTCGTGCTCGTCTCGTGCCCGCCCGTGCCCGCCTGTGCCCGCCTCGTGCCCGCCCGTGCCCGTCAGAGATCGGTCGCGGAGAACGTGTCGCACACGGCGGGGTCGACCGCCTCGTAGCCGGTCATGAACCAGCGCTGGCGCTGCTCGCTCGAGCCGTGCGTCCACGTGTGCGGGTTGACCTCGCCGCCGGACTGCTGCTGGATGTGGTCGTCGCCCACGGCCTCGGCGGCCGAGAGCGCCTCGGCGAGCTGGTCGGGCGTGATCTCCTCGAGGAACGTGACGCCCGTGTCGTCGTCGACCTGCTGGGACGCCTGACCGGCCCACACCCCCGCGTAGCAGTCGGCCTGCAGCTCGACGCGCACCGAGTCCGACGTCGCGCCGGTCGCCTGGCGGTCCGCACGGTCCATGACCCCGGTGATCGCCTGGATGTGGTGGCCGTACTCGTGCGCCGTCACGTAGAGCTCGGCGAGCGGCCCGCCCTGCGCGCCGAACTGGCTCTCGAGCGTGTCGTAGAAACCGAGGTCGAGGTAGATCGAGCTGTCGGGCGGGCAGTAGAACGGACCTGTCGCGGCCGTCGCGTTGCCGCACCCGGTGGAGGTCGCGGCCTCGAACGCCCAGACCTCCGGCCGGACGAACTCCGTCCCGGACGCGGGGAGCACCTCGGCCCAGTACTCGTCGAGCGACTCGATCGCCGCCGACAGCCGGCACTCGCGGTCGGTGTTCGCCTGCTCGGCCGTGCACTCGGCGACGGCGCTCTCCTCCTGGCCGGCGCCCGTACCGCCCAGCCCCTGGAGCTGACCGCTCACGTCGACGCCGGTGAACTGGTAGATGAGGAACGCGACGATCGCGATGCCTGCACCGCCGCCCGCGATCGCGCCGCCCTTGCGGGTACCGACGCGACCGCCTTCGAACCGACCGCCCTGGCTGAACGTCATGGCGACACGCTAGATCCGTGTCGATCGAGGTGCGCGGCGAGGCGGCCACCCGATCGGGCGACGGAGCGCTCGTCGACGCTCAGTCGACGATGCCGCGCGCCGCGAGGGCCTCGCCCGTGCGGTAGCCGTGCCCCACCATGCGGACCGCGGCCGGGACGAGCACCGCACGCGGGCTGCGCTCGAGCCCCCGGGCGCGCGCGGCGTCCCGTGCCTCGCTCGACGAGGCGAGCAGCACGGGGACGGCCCGCAGCATGAGGCCGAGCGCGAGCGCGACGACCTCCGGTCGCAGGCCGACGTGACGCAGGGGCCGTGCGAGCCGCGCCACGAGGTCCAGGAGCGCGTCGGCACGCGTCGTGGCCGTGACGACCGACGCGGCCAGCACGAGCGTCACGAGCTCGGTCGCGACCTCCGCGCCGACCTGCCACCCGCGTGCCCACCACTGGTACCCGCCGACGAGTGCGGCGGTCACCAGCACGGGGAGCAGCCCGTGGACGGTCCGCCGCAGGGGCAAGCGGGCGCTCGCGGCCGCGGCCGCGACGACGCCGAGCGCGACGACCGGCAGCACGAGCCCGGAGTGGAGCACGAGCACGAGGCCGAGGACGAGGAGCGCCGCCAGCTTGGCGCCCGTCGGGGCACGATGCAGCGGCCCGGTCCCCGGGCGGTGCAGCCCCAGGGGGTTCCAGACGGGTCGTGCCGGTCCCGTGCGGCGGCGCCTCACGGCAGGAGCTCCTCGTGCCGTCGCGCGACGAGCTCGCGGTAGCGGGCGATGCCGGGCGCCGGCTCGCCGTCGTAGGCCACGAGGCCGTCGTCGACGACGAGCAGGCGCTCGGCGCGCGCCGCCGCGTCCAGGTCGTGCGTGACGAGCACGACCTGCTGGGGGAGCGAGGCGAGGAGGCGGTCGACGTGCGCGCGCCAGCCGAGGTCGAGCAGCGTCGTCGGCTCGTCGGCGACGAGCACGTCCGGCTCGGTCGCGAGCACGGCGGCGATCGCGAGCAGCTGGCGCTGACCCGCCGAGAGCGCGGCGACGGGCACGTCCGCGAGGGCGCCGAGCCCGAACCGACCCAGCGCGTCGCGCGCCCTGACCTCGCGCTCGGCGTCGTCGAGCCCGAGCCGACGCAGCGACAGCGCGACGTCCTCGAGCGGCGTCGGCATGACGACCTGGGCTTCGGGGTCGGTGAAGACGAACCCCACGCGTCGACGGACGTCGGCGCCCCGGGTCGCGGTGTCCAGGCCGTCGACGGTCACCGTCCCGGCCGAGGGCAGCACGAGCCCGTTCAGCAGTCGTGCGAGCGTCGACTTCCCCGACCCGTTGGCGCCGACGACGGCGACGCGGTGCTCGCCGAGGGTCAGCGAGACGGGACCGAGCAGCCGGACGACGCGCTCGCGCCCGTCCGGGTCGGGTGTCCAGGCGGTCACCTGGACGTCCCGCAGCTCGATCATCCGCGGCTCAGCGCCGTGTGCGCCCGAGGTCGGGGAACGACCGCAGGACCGCGAGGGCGACGACCGCGGCGGCGACGTTCTTCAGGACGTCTCCCGGCCAGTAGCGCAGGTCCACGCCCACGAACGCCTCGAGGACGGTCATGTCCAGGCGCGCGACCAGACCGGCGATCCCGAGCGGGTGCACGACGAGCAGGGACGCGCCGAAGCCCGCGGCGAAGAGGCCGAACCAGCGCAGGCGGGGCCGGAGCCGCAGGGCGAGCGTGCCGAACCACCCGGCGAGGGCGGCGGCGAACGGGAACGAGACCAGGTAGCCCACGGACGGGCCGGCGAGCACCGACAGGCCGGACCTGCCCTCGGCGAAGACCGGCAGACCCGCGAAGCCGACGGCGAGGTAGAGGAGCACGGCGAGGCCGCCGCGCACCGGACCCAGCACGAGACCGGCGAGCACGACGCCGAAGGTCTGGAGCGTGATGGGCACACCGGCCGGCATCGGGATCGACGGCAGGATGGCGCACACGGCCACGAACGCGGCGAACGTCGCGACGAGCGCGACGTCGGTCGCCGCCCGGTGGGCACCCGCGACCGGGGCGGGGAGGGCGTCGGGTCGGGTGGTCTGGTTCTCGGCCGACATGGGCTCCCCAGGTGTCGTCGGGATGGCACCGTCGTCGCGGACGGCGGGAATCAGGTCGGCGGCCAACCTAGCCGGTCGTAGGATGAGCGTCGTTTGTGCCCGGCCACAAAGACGGTCCGGGGCCGCTGGGAGGAAACCTCAGCAGGTGAGAGGAGACCTCGGATGATCACTGCTCACGACGTCGAGCTGCGCGTCGGCGTGCGCGTGCTGCTCACGTCCGCGTCGTTCCGGATCGGCCCGGGCGACCGGATCGGCCTCGTCGGCCGCAACGGCGCGGGCAAGACGACCCTCACGCGCGTCCTCGCGGGCGAGGGGCAGCCGACCGCGGGGCGCGTCACGCGCAGCGGCGACGTCGGCTACCTCCCGCAGGACCCGCGCACGGGCGACCTCGACGTCGTCGCGACGGACCGCATCCTCGCGGCGCGCGGCCTCGACGAGATCGTCCGCGCGATGCGGTCGACCGAGGGCGCGATGGCGAGCGCCGACGACGCGACGCGGGACGCCGCGATGGAGCGCTACCCGCGGCTCGAGGCGCGGTTCACCGCGGCGGGCGGGTACGCGGCCGAGAGCGAGGCAGGGCGCATCGCGTCGAACCTCGGCCTCGACGAGCGCGTGCTCGGGCAGCCTCTGCACACGCTCTCGGGTGGCCAGCGTCGCCGGGTCGAGCTCGCGCGCATCCTGTTCTCGGGCGCCGACACGCTCCTGCTGGACGAGCCGACCAACCACCTCGACGCCGACTCGATCGTCTGGCTGCGCGACTACCTCAGCTCGTACTCGGGCGGGTTCCTCGTCATCAGCCACGACGTCGGCCTGGTGCGGCAGACCGTCAACAAGGTCTTCCACCTGGACGCCAACCGCGGCGAGCTCGACCAGTACAACCTCGGCTGGGACGCCTACCTCGAGCAGCGCGAGACCGACGAGCGTCGCCGCAAGCGCGAGCGGGCCAACGCCGAGAAGAAGGCCGCGGCGCTGAAGTCCCAGGCGGACAAGATGCGCGCCAAGGCGACCAAGGCGGTCGCCGCGCAGAACATGGCGCGGCGCGCCGAGAAGCTGCTCGCAGGCGTCGAGGGCGAGCGCGCGCACGACAAGGTCGCGAAGCTGCGGTTCCCGGACCCCGCGCCGTGCGGTCGAACGCCGCTCACCGCGACGGGGCTGTCCAAGTCGTACGGCTCGCTCGAGGTGTTCACGGACGTCGACCTCGCCGTCGACCGGGGGACCCGCGTCGTCGTCCTGGGCCTCAACGGCGCCGGCAAGACCACGCTCCTGCGCCTGCTCGCGGGCGTCGAGGAGGCGGACACGGGCGAGGTGGTCCCGGGCCACGGGCTCAAGCTCGGCTACTACGCGCAGGAGCACGAGACCCTCGACGACACCCTGACGGTCGTCGAGAACCTGCGGCACGCGGCGCCGGACCTGTCCGACACCCAGGTCCGGTCGGTGCTCGGCTCGTTCCTCTTCTCGGGCGACGACGCCGACAAGCCCGTGCGCGTCCTGTCCGGCGGCGAGAAGACCCGGCTCGCGCTCGCGACGCTCGTGGTGTCGTCCGCGAACGTCCTGCTCCTGGACGAGCCGACGAACAACCTGGACCCCGCGAGCCGCGAGGAGATCCTGTCGGCGCTGCGCGGGTACGCGGGTGCGGTCGTCATGGTCAGCCACGACGAGGGTGCCGTCCACGCCCTCGCGCCCGATCGAGTGGTGCTCCTGCCCGATGGGGATGAAGATCTATGGAACGACAGCTACGCGGACCTCGTCTCGCTCGCGTGAGCTCGTGCCGGACCCACGTGGCCCGGCACGGCGTCGTCGGCCCCCGGTCGGCGGCGTGTGACCGGTCCATGGCCAGAAGGGGATGTCCATGAGTGCGAAGCTCCCGAAGGGATCTCGGATCACCGGCGACAGCAGGCAGGACCTCGCGTCGTCCCTCGTCGAGCGCTACGACCGGGGCGAGAGCATCCGGTCGATCGCCGACGACATCGGCAGGTCCTACGGGTTCGTCCACGGCGTCCTCGCGGAGGCCGGCGTGACGATGCGGTCGCGCGGCGGTGCCACCCGCGGCGCCGCGGCCGAGGCCCGGCGCAAGGCCCTCAAGGAGGCGCGCGCCTCCTGACGCCGCGCGCCGACCGCTGAGGGCCGCCGGTCGGGCGTCGGCTCAGCGACCGGTCCAGCCGTCGCCGGAGGCCTGGGCGTCGAGGAGGGCGTCCTCCTCCTCCTCGGCGGTCGGCCTGCGTCGCTGTCGTCGCGACGGTGCCCGCTGGGCGACGTCGCCCGACGGCGGCACCGGCGTCCCCGGCGTCCCCGGCCCGGCCCCGTCGTCGGCCCCGTCGTCGGCCGTGGCCTGCTCCTCGTCGCGCCGCTCGCGACGGATCAGCAGGACGGGGGCCGTGAGGGCACCGACCGCGAACACCCACCACTGGAACGCGTACGACATGTTCGTCCCGAGCGTCGTCGCGGGGCGGGGCAGCGGCGCGACGCCGACCGGGCGCCCGCCGTCCTCCGTCACGGCGGTGCCGTAGGCCCCCAGCACCGGACCCGGCCAGGGCTCGCCGCCGAGCGCCCGCCCGACGTCCGGGACGCTGATCGCCTGGACCTGGCCGGCGGGCGCGTCGCGCGACGACGGCGGCTCGAGCGGCCGCAGCCGGGCCACGAGCGTCGTCCGTCCCGGCGGGGCGTCCGCCACGGGGGGGCCGCTCCCGTCGTCACCGGGCGGCACCCAGCCCCGGTCGACGAGCAGGACCGCCCCGGTGAGCGGACCCTCGTCGACGACGAGCGGTGCCACGACGTGCAGGGCGGGGGTCCCGGACACCGGTCGGTTCCGGACGAGGACCTGGGGGTCGAGGTAGTGGCCGACGACCTCGACCGGGCGCCAGACGTGCCGCGGGTCGAGCGGCGGCCCCAGTGCGAGCAGCGCGTCGACCGGGACCGGCTCGGCGTCGTGGTTGCTCTCGACGAGCTCGACGGCCGCGGCACGCTGCTCGTGGCGGTGCCACTGCCACACGCCCGCGGCGACGCAGCCGACGGCGACGAGGACGCCGACGAGCACGGTCAGCGCCCACCGGCGGCGACGGGCCGACGGGTCGGTCATCAGCCGTCCGAGTCGTCCAGCTCGCCGACGGGGACCGTCTCGCGGTGGAAGCCGCGCGCACCCAGGAAGTCCTCGAGGCCCTGGCGGTGGTCGCCGCACGCGAGCCACACCTTGCGCCGCTCGGCCGTGTGCAGCCGCGGGTTGTTCCACCGCAGCCCCCAGGTCGCGTCCGCGCGGCACCCGCGGGCGCTGCACACGACGTCGTCGTCGGCAGGCGCCTCGGGGCGGTCGGTCACGGTGTCTCCCTCGGGGACGGCGGTGCGGGTGGTTCTGCGGCCGCGGGTGAGGCTACCGGGCCGGGCCCGCCGGGCAGGCCGCGCGGGTCCAGGAACGTGCCCGGGTCCGACTCGCGCGCTCCGCCGACGCCGCGCTCGCGTCCGGCGTTGGCCAGCACCACCGCGAGGTAGGGCAGCAGCACGGCGCCGGCCGCGAGCACCCACCGCGACCAGTGGTCGATCGCGACCGCGCCGACGAAGCAGACGACGCGCGTGCTCATCTGCCACAGGTAGCGCTTGTTGCGCTGCGCGATGTCGTCGGCGCGCGACGGCGCGGCGCTCGTGATCCGCTGGACCGCGTCGTGCTCCGTGCGCGCACGGACGCGCCGGGGCGTGCGGGAGGCGGACGAGGGCAGGCTCACCTCCTGATCGTACGTTCGCGACCCTGAGGGGTTGCTGAGCGTCGGCCGCCCCGGTCCACGGGCCGGCCGCGACCGCGCGTGCCCGGGCACGTCGCCGTCGTCGTGCCCGGGTCCGACCTCGTGTCCGTGGCGTACGCCGGCGCGACGCGTCCCTGCGGGCGTCGGCTACCGTCACCCCCGGGCCGGACCCGGCCCGCACCCGCCGAACGACTGGAGGCGCACGTGGCCGAGACGCCGACGCCGGGACCCCGCAGCGTCCTCGTGACCGGGGCGAACCGCGGGATCGGCCGCGCGATCGCCGAGCGGTTCGTCGCCGCGGGGGACCGCGTCGCCACGATCTACCGCAGCGGCGACCTCCCCGACGGCGTGCTGGGCGTGACGGGCGACATGACGGACACCGCGAGCGTCGACGCCGCGTTCACCGAGGTCGAGGCGCAGCACGGACCCGTCGAGGTGCTCGTCGCCAACGCCGGCATCACGCGCGACCAGCTGCTCATGCGCATGACCGACGAGGACTTCGAGCAGGTGCTCGACGTCAACCTCACCGGCGCGTTCCGCTGCGTCCGCCGCGCGAGCAAGGGCATGATCCGGCTGCGCCGCGGGCGGATCGTCCTCATCTCGTCGGTGGTCGGCCTCTACGGCGGTCAGGGCCAGGTCAACTACGCCGCCTCCAAGGCCGGGCTCGTCGGCATGGCGCGCTCGATCACGCGCGAGCTGGGCGGGCGCGGCATCACCGCGAACGTCGTCGCGCCCGGGTTCATCGACACGGCCATGACCGCGGCGTTGCCCCAGGAGCGCCAGGACGCCTACCGTGCAGCGATCCCTGCCGGCCGGTTCGCCCGGCCCGAGGAGGTCGCGGGCGTCGTGCACTTCCTGGCCTCCGACGACGCCGCGTACGTCAGCGGAGCCGTGATCCCCGTCGACGGCGGCCTCGGCATGGGCCACTGACGGATCCGCTCCGCACCGACGCACCGAGAACACCACACACCGGCAGCCGCGCCTGCCACGACGCTTCGGAGACGCACATGGGCCTGCTGGAGGGCAAGAAGCTCCTCGTCACGGGAGTCCTCGTCGACTCGTCGATCGCCTTCCACGTCGCGCGGCTCGCGCAGACGGAGGGCGCCGAGGTGGTCCTCACGTCGTTCGGTCGGCAGCTCCGGCTCACGCAGGCGATCGCCAAGCGCCTGCCCTCGCCGGCCCCCGTCGTCCAGCTCGACGTCACCGACGGCGACGACCTGGCCGCGCTCGCCGAGCGGGTCGGTGAGCACGTCGACCGCCTCGACGGCGTCGTGCACTCGATCGGCTTCGCGCCGCAGTCCGTCATGGGCGGGAACTTCCTCGCCGGGGAGTGGGACGACGTCGCGACCGCGGTGCACGTGTCGGCGTACTCGCTGAAGTCGCTCGCGGTCGCCGCGAAGCCCCTCATGACGCGCGGCTCGTCGGTCGTCGGGCTGACCTTCGACGCGCGCTACGCGTGGCCCGTGTACGACTGGATGGGCGTCGCGAAGGCTGCCTTCGAGGCGACGTCGCGCTACCTCGCGCGGGACCTCGGCCCGGACGGCATCCGCGTCAACCTGGTCTCCGCCGGGCCCGTGCGGACCACGGCTGCCAAGTCGATCCCCGGCTTCGAGGCCATGGAGGGCGGCTGGCCCGAGCGTGCGCCGCTCGGCTGGGACGCCTCGGACCCCGAGCCGACGGCGCGTGCGGTGACGGCGCTCCTGTCCGACTGGTTCCCCGCCACGACGGGGGAGATCGTCCACGTCGACGGCGGCTTCCACGCGATGGGTCTGTGACCGTGACGCCCCCGCCGCGGCGCCTCGTGCTGCTCCGGCACGCCAAGGCCGAGCACGGGGGTGCGCTCGCGGACGAGCTGCGGCCCTTGAGCCTCGAAGGTCGTCGCCAGTGCGCCGACGTCGCGGCGCACCTGCGCTCGGGCGCGGGGCTCCCGGAGCGCGTGCTCGTCTCCTCGGCGGTCCGGACTCGACAGACGTGGGAGCTCGTGCGGGGCGCGCTCGCGGGCGAGCCGGTACCCGAGGTCGAGGTGACCGACCGGCTCTACGACGCGGGCCCGGGTGAGGTGCTCGACGTCGTGGCCGGGGTCGACGAGCGCATCCGGACGCTGCTCGTCGTCGGCCACGAGCCGGCCGTCTCCGCCGTGGCCTCGTACCTCGCGGGCGCCGAGGGCGAGGCAGCCCACCTCGGGACCGTGCGCGCGGGGCTGCCGACCGCCGGGCTGGCGGTGCTGGACGTGTCCGGCGACTGGGCGTCACTCGGACCCGGCGCGGCGCGCCTCGTCGACGTCCTGCGGCCGACCCCCCGGTAGGTCACCCCTCGGCCGCCCCCGCGGTCGCCCGCTCGCTCGGCCGGGTCAGGCGCGCCCGGCTGCCCGGTGGGGGAGGTCCAGCAGCTCGAGGACCGCGTCGAGAGGCGCGTCGAGCACCGCGACGTCGGCCTGCGCGCAGACGACCGGCTTGGCGTTGAAGGCGATCCCGAACCCGGCCGCCGCCAGCATCGCGAGGTCGTTCGCGCCGTCACCGATCGCGACCGTGTCCTCGAGGGCGACCCCCTCGGCGGCCGCGAACTCCCGCAGCGCGGCCGCCTTGGCCTCGGCGTCCACGACGGGGCCCGTCACGCGGCCGGTGAGGTGCTCGTCGACCACCTCGAGCCGGTTCGCGCGCACGAAGCGGATCCCCAGGCTCGCGGCGAGCGGCTCGACGACCTCGGCGAACCCGCCCGAGACGAGTCCCACCGGCCACCCCGCGGCGTGCAGCTCGGCGACGAGGCGCTCGGCGCCCGGGGTGAGCTCGACCTCGTGCCGGACGTCGTCGAGAACCGTGACGGGCAGACCGGCGAGCGTCGCGACGCGCTCGTGGAGCGAGCGCCGGAAGTCGATCTCCCCGCGCATCGCACGCTCGGTGACCGCGGCCACCTCGGCGCGCGAGCCCGCGCGGTCGGCGAGCATCTCGATCACCTCGCCGGTGATGAGGGTCGAGTCGACGTCGGTCACGACGAGGCGTCGGCGGGGGGTCACGCGGGCAGGGTAGCGCCGCCCCGTCGTCGGCCCGGGGCGCGTCCAGGGCCGTGCGCCCTCGGCGCCCGGACGCGCGACGGTCCGCGCGTCCGGGGTGACGGTGGGGCGTGCGGCTCAGGCTCGACGAGCGGCTCAGGGCTCGACGACGGTGCCCTTGGGCACGACCGTGATCCCGGACTCCGTGACGGTGAAGCCGCGCGCGCGGTCGTGCTCGGGGTCGATCCCCACCCGGGCGCGCTCGCGGACCACGACGTTCTTGTCCAGGATCGCGCGGTGCACCTGGGCGTGCCGCCCGACGACGCTGTTGTCCATGACCACGGAGTCGCTCACGGAGGACCACGAGTGCAGGTACACGCCCGGCGACAGCACCGAGCCCGTCACCGTGGCGCCCGAGACGATCACCCCGGGGGAGACGAGCGAGTCCGCGGCGTGGCCGAGGCGACCCGGACCCGCGTGGACGAACTTGGCCGGCGGGAGCCCCGTGTAGCCCGTGAAGAGCGGCCACTCGTTGTTGTAGAGGTTGAAGACCGGGTTGACCGAGATCAGGTCGAGGTGGGCGTCGTAGTACGCGTCGAGCGTGCCGACGTCGCGCCAGTAGTCGCGGTCGCGGTCGGTCGAGCCGGCGACGTCGTTGCGGATGAAGTCGTAGACGCCCGCGGTGCCGCGGTCGACGAAGAACGGCACGATGTCGCCGCCCATGTCGTGCTTGGACTGCGGGTTCTCGGCGTCGCGCGTCACGGCCTCGACGAGCGCGTCGGCGTCGGCGACGTAGTTGCCCATCGACGCGAGGATCTCGTGGGGCGCGTCCGGCAGGCCCTCGACGTCGGTCGGCTTCTCGAGGAACGCGTCGATCCGGTCGGGCTGCTCGGCGCGCGTGCGGATGACGCCGAACTGGTCGGCCAGCCCGATCGGCTGGCGGATCGCCGCGACGGTGAACTCGGCGCCCGAGTCCACGTGCGCCTCCACCATCTGGGAGAAGTCCATCCGGTAGATGTTGTCCGCGCCGACGACGACGACGATGTCCGGCCGCTCGTCCTCGATGATGTTCAGGCACTGGAAGATCGCGTCGGCGCTGCCGAGGTACCAGTGCTTGCCGACCCGCTGCTGCGCGGGGACCGGGGCGACGTAGTTGCCCAGCAGCGGGGACATGCGCCACGTCCGTGCCACGTGCCGGTCGAGGCTGTGGGACTTGTACTGCGTCAGGACCACGATCTGCAGGTACCTGCTGTTGACCAGGTTGGACAGGGCGAAGTCGACGAGGCGGTACAGGCCCCCGAACGGCACGGCGGGCTTCGCACGGTCCGCCGTGAGCGGCATGAGGCGCTTTCCCTCGCCACCCGCCAGGACGATCGCCAGAACTCGAGGGGCTGCCATGCTCGAACCCTAGAGCGTGACCCCCGTCACGACCAGCCGTCCGTGCCGTGGCGCGCTAGCGTGGCCACGTGCGCGTCGATCTGCTGACCAGGGAGTACCCGCCTCACGTCTACGGCGGTGCCGGAGTCCACGTCGCCGAGCTGAGCGCGGTGCTGCGCAGCAGGGTCGAGGTGCGCGTCCGGTGCTTCGAGGGTGCGCGCGCCGAGGCCGGCGTGCACGGCTACGACGCGCCCGCGGAGCTCGCGGACCACAACGCCGCGCTGCGGACCTTCGGCGTCGACCTCCTCATGGCCGGCGACGTCGCGGGCGCGGACATCGTCCACTCGCACACCTGGTACGCGAACCTCGCGGGTCACCTGGGCGGCCTGCTGCACGGCGTGCCGCACGTCGTCAGCGCGCACAGCCTCGAGCCCCTTCGGCCGTGGAAGGCCGAGCAGCTCGGTGGCGGCTACGCGCTGTCCGGCTGGGCCGAGCGGACGGCGTACCTGGGGGCCGCCGCCGTGATCGCGGTGAGCGCGGGCATGCGGGCCGACATCCTGCGCTGCTACCCCGAGATCGACCCCGACAAGGTCCACGTCGTCCACAACGGGATCGACCTCGCGGGGTGGCGACGACCTGAGGGCGACGCCGTCGAGCGCGCCGACGAGGTCGTGCGCCGGCTCGGCATCGACCCGGACCGGCCGACCGTCGTCTTCGTCGGTCGGATCACGCGCCAGAAGGGTCTGCCCTACCTGCTGCGGGCGGCCGCCGAGCTCCCGCCCGAGGTCCAGCTCGTGCTGTGCGCCGGTGCGCCCGACACGCCCGAGATCGCGACCGAGGTGTCGACGCGCGTCGCGGAGCTCCAGACCGAGCGCGGCGGCGTCGTCTGGATCGAGCAGATGCTGCCGCGCGACGAGCTCGTGGCCGTGCTGTCGGCCGCGACCGTGTTCGTGTGCCCCTCGGTGTACGAGCCGCTCGGCATCGTCAACCTCGAGGCGATGGCGTGCGGCCTGCCCGTGGTCGGCACCGCGACGGGCGGCATCCCGGAGGTCGTCGACGACGGCGTGACGGGCCTCCTCGTGCCGATCGAGCAGGTGCAGGACGGCACGGGGACGCCGGTCGACCCGGACCGGTTCGTGCGCGACCTGACCGCGACGCTCACCGAGCTCGCGACGGACCCGGAGCGCGCCGCCGAGATGGGTCGTGCCGCGCGGCGCCGCGTCGAGGACCACTTCGCGTGGGACGCGATCGGCGATCGCACGCTCGAGGTCTACCGGTCGGTCCTGGGCGGCTGACGGCCGGGGTCGTCGGCGGGCGGTCAGCCCACGGTGACCGCGGACATCGCCCGCCGGGCGGCGCGGTCGACCTCGCGCAGCGCCGTCGAGCGCTGGTCGGCCTGCCACAGGTTCACGGCGCCGCCGTCGTCGGACGTCGCGAGCGCGACGATCCCGCGCAGGCGCGCCGCGAGCGTGAGGACCCGCACGCGTCGCGGCTCGAGCTCGGCGGGCAGGTCCCACCGGGGCGCCTCGTCGCCCCGCAGGCGCGCGATCGCCGCGGCCGCGTCGGGCCTCCAACGTGCCACGTCGAGGGAGGTCAGCGCCTCGGTCGCCGACCCCAGGGCGTGGCGCAGCTCGAGCTCGGCCTCGGCGGGCGATCCGACCCGGCCGACCAGCGCGGTCGACCACGGCTCGACCGGGCGGACGTGCCACGTCACGAGGTGACCCGGCTCGAGCGCGCTGCCGAAGACGGTGACCTCGGGCACGGCGGCCACGGCGCCGTCGGGCGTCTGGACGAGGACGCACTCGCCGGCGTCGAGCGCGGCCGCCGAGACCGACGCCGGGGCGCCCGCGGGGTCGCCGGGCACCGGCAGGACGGCCGCGACGGTGCGCGGCCCTGCCGCCCACGCCGCGAGGAGGGCGGCGAGGGTGTCGTCCGCCGCACCCGTGGCGGCGCCCGGCGTCCCGCCGACGACGGCGTGCGGCTCGTCGTCGCCCTCGACGCAGCGGACGGCGTGCTGGAGCGGTGCGGCCCCGGCGCCGACGTGGCGCGCCCACAGGGCGAGCACCACGGAGCGGGGGAGCGTGAGGAGGTCGTCGTGCACGCGCCCAACCTACGTCCGGGTCGGTCGCCGGTCGGTCGCCGGTCGGTCGCCGGTCGGTCGCAGGTCGGCCGCAGGTCGGCCGGTGCCGCGCAGGCTAGGGTTCCGGCCATGGCTGGCGTGCTGGGTCTGCGTGACGTGACGGTCCGTCGGGGGACGACGACGATCCTCGACGGGGTGACGTGGGACGTCGCCGACTCCGAGCGGTGGGTGGTCCTGGGCCCCAACGGCGCGGGCAAGACGACGCTGCTGCAGATCGCCGCCGGGCGGATGCACCCGACGTCGGGCACGGCCGAGGTGCTGGGCGAGCGGCTGGGCGCGGTCGACGTCTTCGAGCTGCGGCCCCGCATCGGCGTCGCGTCCGCGGCGCTCGCCGACCGGATCTCGCCGTCGGAGAAGGTCGTCGACGTCGTGCTCACCGCGGCGTACGGGATGACGGGTCGGTGGCGCGAGCGCTACGAGGCCCTCGACCACGAGCGCGCCCGCACGCTCCTGGACGTGTTCGGCGTCGGCCGGTTCGCGGACCGGGCCTTCGGCACGCTGAGCGAGGGCGAGCGCAAGCGCGTCCAGATCGCGCGCGCGCTCATGACCGACCCCGAGCTGCTGCTCCTCGACGAGCCCGCCGCGGGGCTCGACCTCGGCGGTCGCGAGGAGCTCGTCGCGGCGCTCACCGAGCTCGCGCTCGACCGGCGGTCGCCCGTCCTCGTGCTCGTCACGCACCACGTCGAGGAGGTCCCGGCGGGCTTCACGCACGGGCTCCTGCTGCGGGACGGGCGGGTCGAGGCCGCGGGGACGCTCGCCGACGTGCTCGCCGAGGAGCCGCTGAGCCGGACGTTCGGGCTCGACCTGGAGGTCGAGCGTCGCGGCGACCGGTGGGCGGCGCGCTCGAGGCGGTGAGCTCGGTCGCCCCGCGTCGCGCGGTGCGCCGGTACGATGATCGGGACGACCAGCGCGCGATGGGGGGCCGATGGACCAGATCGAGATCCACTGGGTCTGGTGGGTCGTCGCGGCCGTCGCCCTCGGGGTGCTCGAGGTCCTGACGCTCGACCTCGTCCTGCTGATGTTCGCGGCGGGCGCCACGGCGGCGCTCGTCGCCAGCCTCCTGGGGGCGAACATCACGGTGCAGGTGCTGGTGTTCGCCGGCGTCTCGACGTTCATGCTCGTCGTCCTGCGCCCGTTCCTCCTGCGCAACCTGCGCCGCAGCGCGCCCCTCGTCGAGACCAACACGGCGGCTCACGTCGGTCGGACGGCGCTCACGCTCACCGAGGTCACCGACAGGTCCGGCCTGATCAAGCTCGTGGGTGAGCAGTGGTCGGCGCGGTCGTCGCAGACCGGTGTCGTGCACCCGGCCGACGTGACCGTGCGCGTCGTCCGGATCGACGGCGCGACCGCCGTCGTCGGCCCGCTGCAGGACCCCGACGAGGACCCGCCGCACGCGCCGGGCACCTCACCGTAGGACCGAGTCCGGGAGGACCCCTTGATCGAGAACCCCACGGTCAGCGCGAACCAGCTGATCCTCTACCTCGTGCTGGGCCTCGTCGCCCTCTTCGTCATCGTCACGCTCGTGCGGGCCGTGCGGATCGTCCCGCAGGCGGAGGCGCAGGTGATCGAGCGCCTCGGTCGCTACTCGCGCACGCTCGACGCCGGCCTGCACCTCCTCGTGCCGTTCATCGACCACGTGCGCGCGAAGGTCGACCTGCGCGAGCAGGTCATCCCGTTCGCGCCGCAGCCGGTCATCACCTCGGACAACCTCGTGGTGAGCATCGACACGGTCGTGTACCTCCAGCCGACCGATCCCAAGTCGGCGACCTACGAGATCGCCAACTACATCGTGGGCATCGAGCAGCTCACCGTGACCACGCTCCGCAACGTCGTCGGGTCGATGGACCTCGAGCAGACCCTCACGAGCCGCGACCAGATCAACGGCCAGCTCCGCGGGGTCCTCGACGAGGCGACGGGCAAGTGGGGCGTCCGCGTCAACCGCGTCGAGCTCAAGGCGATCGACCCGCCCCAGAGCGTCCAGGGTGCGATGGAGCAGCAGATGCGCGCCGAGCGCGACCGGCGCGCGGCGATCCTCACGGCCGAGGGCGTCAAGCAGTCGCAGATCCTCACGGCCGAGGGTGAGAAGCAGGCCGCGATCCTGCGGGCCGAGGGCTCCGCGCAGGCCGCCGTCCTGCAGGCCGAGGGCGAGGCCCGCGCGATCCTCCAGGTGTTCGACGCGATCCACCGCGGCGACGCGGACCCGAAGCTCCTCGCGTACCAGTACCTGCAGATGCTCCCCGAGATCTCGCGCACGCAGTCGAACAAGGTGTGGTTCATCCCGACCGAGTTCACCGCGGCCCTCAACTCGATCAGCAAGGGGTTCGGCGGCGGCACGGACGCCTCGGACGGGATCGGCATGCCGACCCGTCCGCCGGGGACGTCCCCCGTGCGCCGCGAGGACCTCGGGCCCTCCGCGCTGGGCGACCCGGCGCAGGCGCTCGCCGAGGCGCGCGCCGAGTCGGAGGCCGCGACCAACGACGCGACGTCCGCCGGCACGATCGGCGGTCGCTCCGGCACGGGGCCGGGCGCAGGCGCCGGCGGCGGGCTCCCGGGGGACCAGCCGCGACGGCCGCGGGCCGAGCTGCGGCAGGAGACCCCGCCGACGACGCCCCAGGACCCGGCCGCGCGGCCGGACGGGGACCGGCCCCTGCCGCCCCGCGACGTGCCCCCGCCGCCCCCGCCGCCTGCGGGCTGAGGCGTCGACGGGCCCCCGACCGGATCGGTCGGGGGCCCGTCGTGCGTTCGCGCAGAGCGAATGAGTGAGCACTCACTCATGGAGTAGGCTCTCCGCGTGCCCCGACCGACCACCCCACCGGCGACCGCGGTCGCGCCCACCCCCGCCGCGGCCGGTGCCGCGACCGGTCGTGCCCCTCGTGCCGCACCCATGTCGCCCGACGACCGCCGCGACGCCGTCCTCGCCGCGACGGTGCCCCTCCTGCTCGACCGGGGGCTCGCCGTCACGACGCGTGAGCTCGCCGAGGCCGCGTGCGTCGCCGAGGGGACGCTCTTCCGGGTCTTCCCCGACAAGGCGTCGCTCGTCCGCGCGGCGATCGGGCGCGCACTGGACCCGGCGCCCCTCGTCGCGGCGCTCGCGGACGTGCCGCAGGTGCCGCGAGGGTCGGACCCGTCGACCCTCGTCCGTGCCGCCGTCGGCATCCTGCTGGACCGGGCCCGTGAGGTCTCCGGCCTCGTGTCGCTCGTCCACGCGATGGACCCGGGAGCACCGCACCCGCACCCACGACCCGCCGGCCGGGACCACGTGGAGGCGGTCGTGACCGCGGTCGCCGAGCTGCTCGAACCCGTCGGTGGGCGACTCCGGCGCGAGCCGGCCGTCTGCGCGCGGCTGCTCGTCGGGCTCGTGCTCGCGGTGGTCGGTCCGCTCGGTGGCGGCTCCGACGTCGACGCCGACGACCTCACCGAGCTGTTCTGCGCCGGGGCCGTCCGTGAGGGGGAGTCGTGCTGATCACGCTGCTGCGCCGGTACCTCGCCGACTACCGGGGACTCATCACGGCCGTGCTGGTGCTCCAGCTCGTCCAGGCTGTCGCGAACCTCTACCTGCCGAGCCTCAACGCGGACATCATCGACGACGGCGTCACGCAGGGCGACACCGGGGTCGTGCTGCGGCTCGGGGGAGTGATGCTCGCGGTGACGACCGCCCAGGTGCTGTGCGCCGCGGGAGCCGTCTACGCCGGGGCGCGCATCGCGATGGGGGTCGGGCGCGACCTGCGCGCCGCGGTGTTCGACCACGTGCAGACCTTCTCGGCGCAGGAGCTCGGGCGGTTCGGCGCGCCGTCGCTCATCACGCGCACGACCAACGACGTCACCCAGGTCCAGACGGTGCTGTTCATGATCCTCACGATCGTCGTCGCCGCTCCGGTGATCATGGTCGGCGGCGTCGTGATGGCCCTGCGCGAGGACGTGCCGCTCTCGGGCCTGCTCCTCGTCGTCGTGCCCGTCCTCGCGGCCGTCATGGGGTTCGCGATCGTGCGCATGCGGCCGCTGTTCCAGCGCATGCAGCAGCGGATCGACGCCCTCAACCGCGTGCTCCGTGAGCAGGTCGCCGGCATCCGCGTGATCCGCGCCTTCGTGCGGGACGCGCACGAGCGCGAGCGGTTCGCGCGGGCCAACGCCGACGTCATGGAGGTCGGGCTGGGCGTGGGGCGCGTCATGGCGGTGGTCTTCCCGACCGTCATGCTGGTCATGAACGTCTCGAGCGTCGCGGTGCTGTGGTTCGGCGGGATGCGCGTCGACGCCGGGTCGATGCAGGTGGGATCGCTCGTCGCGTTCCTCTCCTACATCATGCAGATCCTCGTGGCCGTCATGATGGCCGTGATGATGTTCATGCTGGTCCCGCGCGCCGAGGTGTCCGCGGGCCGCATCACCGAGGTCCTCGGCACGAGCACCTCCGTCGTCGTCGCGGACCGGCCGGTCACACGGCTCGAGCGGCGCGCGACGGTCGAGCTGCGCGGCGTGGACTTCGCATACCCCGGTGCCGAGGAGCCCGTGCTGCGCGGCGTGAGCCTGCTCGCGGAGCCCGGCCGCACGACGGCGATCATCGGCTCGACCGGCTCGGGGAAGACGACCCTGCTGCAGACCGTCCCGCGCCTGTACGACGTGACGGGCGGCGCGGTCCTCGTCGACGGGGTCGACGTGCGCGAGCTGGAGCCCGAGACGCTGTGGTCGCGCATCGGGTACGTGCCCCAGCGGCCCTACCTGTTCAGCGGCACGGTCGCGAGCAACCTCACCTACGGCAAGGAGGACGCCACCGAGGACGAGATGTGGCACGCGCTCGAGGTCGCGCAGGCGGCCGAGTTCGTGCGGGAGATGGGCGGGCTCGACGCGCGCGTCGAGCAGGGCGGCACCAACGTGTCGGGCGGCCAGCGGCAGCGCCTGGCGATCGCGCGGGCCGTCGTCCGCCGGCCCGAGATCTACCTGCTCGACGACTCGTTCTCCGCGCTCGACTACGCGACCGACGCCGCACTGCGCGCCGCGCTCGTGCCGGAGACCCGTGACGCGACCGTCGTCGTCGTCGCGCAGCGCGTGAGCACGATCCGGCACGCCGACCGGATCGTCGTCCTCGACGCGGGCCGCGTCGTCGGCACGGGCACGCACGCCGAGCTCATGGCGACGAACGACACGTACCGCGAGATCGTCCTGTCGCAGGTGAGCGTGGAGGAGGCCGCGTGAGCGCGCAGCAGACCCGGACGCCCGTGCCCGCCGGCCCCCGACCGCACGGACCCATGGGTCACGGCATGGGCATGCCCGTCGCCAAGCCGATGGACTTCCGGGGCTCGCTGCGCAGGCTGCTCGGCATGCTCCGACCCGAGCGGGCCCTGCTCGTCGTCGCCGTCGTGCTGACGGCCGGGACCGTGACGCTGTCGGTGCTGGGGCCCAAGGTGCTCGGCACCGCGACGGACGTCGTCTTCGGGGGCGTCATCGGCCGCCGTCTGCCCGCGGACGTCACGCAGGCGCAGGCGGTCGAGGGACTGCGGCGCGACGGCGAGGTCGAGCTCGCCGACATGCTCGCGGCCATGGACCACGTGACGCCCGGCCAGGGCGTCGACACAGGTGCGCTCCGCGGCGTGCTGCTGACCGTCCTGGCCCTGTACGCCGGGGCGTGGGTGCTCGGCTGGGTCCAGGGCCTGCTCACGACGCACGTCGTCCAGCGCGCGGTGTTCCGGATGCGCGAGCAGGTCGAGGCGAAGCTGTCGCGCCTGCCCCTGCGCCACGTCGACCGCCAGCCGCGCGGCGAGCTGCTCTCGCGCGTCACGAACGACATCGACAACATCGCCCAGACGCTCCAGCAGACGCTCAGCCAGCTCATCCAGGCCGTGCTCATGGTCGTCGGCGTGCTCGGCATGATGCTGTGGATCTCGCCGGTCCTCGCGCTCGTCGCGGTCCTCACGGTCCCGCTCGCGGGGGTCGTGACGGCGGTGATCGCCAAGCGTGCGCAGCCGCAGTTCGTCGCGCAGTGGGCCAGCACCGGACGCCTCAACAGCCACGTCGAGGAGATGTACTCGGGGCACGCGCTCGTCAAGGTCTTCGGCCGGCAGCAGGACGCGTCCCGCACGTTCCACGCCGAGAACGAGGCGCTGTACGAGGCGTCGTTCCGCGCGAACGCCATCTCGGGGATCATCCACCCCGCGATGATGTTCATCGGCAACCTCGGCTACGTCGTGATCGCCGTCGTCGGCGGCCTCCGGGTCGCCGCGGGAGCCATCAGCCTCGGTGACGTGCAGGCCTTCATCCAGTACTCGCGCCAGTTCACGCAGCCGCTCACCCAGGTCGCGTCGATGATGAACCTCCTGCAGTCGGGCGTCGCGTCGGCCGAGCGCGTGTTCGAGCTGCTCGACGCGCCCGAGCAGTCGCCCGAGCCCGTCGACGCGCCGCGGCCGGACCCCGTGCGGGGTCGCGTCGAGCTCCAGCACGTGTCGTTCCGCTACGACGCCGACAAGCCGCTCATCGAGGACCTGTCCCTGTCCGTCGAGCCGGGGCAGACCGTCGCGATCGTCGGGCCGACCGGTGCGGGCAAGACGACGCTCGTGAACCTCCTCATGCGGTTCTACGACGTCGACTCGGGCCGCATCCTGCTCGACGGCGTCGACACCGCGACGATGGACCGCGAGACGCTCCGCCGCTCGCTCGGAATGGTCCTGCAGGACACGTGGCTGTTCGGCGGGACGATCGCGGACAACATCGCCTACGGCCGACCGGGCGCGACGCGCGAGGAGGTGCTGGACGCGGCCCGCGTCACGCACGTCGACCGGTTCGTGCGGACCCTCCCGGACGGGTACGACACGGTGGTCGACGAGGAGGCGGGCAACGTGTCCGCGGGTGAGAAGCAGCTGCTCACCATCGCGCGCGCGTTCATCGCCAACCCCGCGATCCTCGTCCTCGACGAGGCGACGTCGTCGGTCGACACGCGCACCGAGGTGCTCGTCCAGCACGCGATGGCCGCGCTGCGGCAGGGACGCACGTCGTTCGTCATCGCCCACCGCCTGTCGACGATCCGCGACGCCGACCTGATCCTCGTCATGGAGCGCGGGTCGATCGTCGAGCAGGGCACGCACGACGCCCTCGTCGCGGCCGGCGGCGCGTACGCGCGGCTGTACGCGAGCCAGTTCGCGGCGGCCGCGGCGCCGGTCGACTGACGGCTCGCACGTGGCCGGGCAGGCCGCGCACGCGGGTCGGTCAGGCCGTGGGCGACGGCCGGGCCGCGCGCGCGTGACCGGTCACTCGCGCCGGGACCGGCCGCCGGGTCGCGCGCGCGTGACCCGGCGCAGCCAGAGCAGCACGACGACGCCCGAGGCGACGAGGACCGCGGTCGTCTGCAGCCCCGAGAGCCGTCCGAGCGCCGACAGCGCGAGGACCAGCGTGTAGCCGACGACCGCCGTGAGCCCGAGCCACGCGATCGCGTACAGCGCCTTCTGGCCCATGGTGCTCCTCGCCGGACGGGGGGCGGCGCACGTGCGCCTGGGGCCAGACGCTATCCGCCGCACCGTCGGCGCGCCGCGTCCGGGTCCGGGTCGTGCCCGCCGGGAGCGCCGCGCGGGGTGCGGTGGCATGCCGGGGTGTGCCCGTCGGGCAGACTTCCGCCGTGCCCGTCGTCCGCATCACCGACCCCGCCGACCCGCGTCTCGTCGACTACACCGGCCTGACCGACGTCGCGCTGCGCTCGCGCCGCGAGCCGGCCGAGGGCCTGTACATGGCTGAGAGCTCGAAGGTCATCGAGCGTGCGCTGAGGGCGGGGCACCGTCCGCGGTCCTTCCTGATGACCGAGCGCTGGCTGCCCGACCTCGAGCCGCTCCTCGCGGACGTCGTCGCGCGCCACGGCGACCTGCCCGTCTACGTCGGCGAGCGCGACGTCGTCGAGGGGCTCACGGGTTTCCACCTGCACCGCGGCGCGCTCGCGGCCATGCACCGCCCGGCCCCGCGGCCCGTCGAGGAGGTGCTCGCGGGGGCACGGCGGGTCGCGGTGCTCGAGGACGTCGTCGACCACACGAACGTGGGCGCGATGTTCCGCAGCGCCGCGGCGCTCGGCGTCGACGCGGTCCTGGTGACGCCGCGCTGCGCCGACCCGCTGTACCGGCGCAGCGTCCGGGTCTCGATGGGCACGGTCTTCCAGGTGCCGTGGACTCGCGTCGACCCGTGGCCCGACGGCGTCGCGGAGCTGCGTCGGCTCGGCTTCGTCACGGCGGCGCTCGCGCTGTCCGACGACGCCGTGACGCTCGACGCGCTCGAGGCCGACCCGCCGGAGCGGCTCGCGCTCGTCCTCGGCACCGAGGGGCACGGCCTGCACGCGTCGACGGTCGCGGCGGCGGACGTCGTCGTGCGGATCCCGATGGCCGGCGAGGTCGACTCGCTCAACGTCGGGGCGGCGGCCGCCGTCGCGTTCTGGGCGACGCGCGTGCGCTGACCGGGCGGGCGGCCGGCCGGCGGGTCCGAACCGGTCGCACGAGGCCGGCTCAGGTGATCGCGAGGTCCTCGACGACCTCGGCGCCCGGCATGCGCGCGAGCAGCGGCCCGGGCAGCGCGACCTTGGACCGACGCACCCCGCTGCCGACGACGACGTGGTCGGTCGCCGCGACGCGCGCGTCGACGAGGACCCGCCAGTCCTCGGGCAGCCCGAGCGGCGTGATGCCGCCGTACTCCATGCCCGAGCCCTCGACGGCACGGTCCATCGGCAGGAACGACGCCTTGCGGACGTCGAGCAGGCGCTTGACCGCGGAGTTGACGTCCGCCCGCGTCGTCGCGAGCACCACGGCGGCGGCGGTGCGCTCGTCCCCGGCACGTCGGCCCGCGACGACCACGCAGTTCGCGGACGCCGCGAGCGGGAGGTCGTAGGCCGCGGTCAGCGCGGCGGTGTCGGCGAGCGACGGGTCGATCTCGGCGACGAGCACCGAGGCGTGCACGGCGGCGTCGTCGTCGGCCCAGCGTGCGAGGGCGCGCGCGGTCGACGCCGCGAGCAGGTCGGGGCGGTCGAGGGCGGGCGTCCAGTCGAGGCCGGGGAAGGGCATGCCCCATGGTCGCCCGGTCGGGGCGGGGCCGCTCGCGTCGCTCAGAGGGCGAACGTCCCCGTGAGGGTCGCGCGCGCGACCGTGTGGAACAGGGCCTGGAACGCGACGGTCGTCGGGGTGGTGCCCGCGTCGACGTCGAGCGTGGGCACGTCGAGCGCGTGCACGGCGAAGACGTACCGGTGCGCGCGGTCGCCGGGCGGGGGAGCGGCACCGGTGTAGCCCGGCGTCCCGGCGTCGTTGCGGGGCTGGACCGCGCCGTCGGGCAGGAGGGCGCCGTCGGGTGAGCCGGCCCCGGCGGGCAGCGACGTGGTCGACGCAGGCAGGTTCGCGACGGTCCAGTGCCAGTAGCCGGCGGGTGTCGGTGCGTCGGGGTCGAAGCACGAGACGACGAAGCCCTGCGTGCTCTCGGGGAAGCCGCTCCAGGTCAGGTGCGGCGAGGTGCCGCCCCCGTCGGCGGTGCACGCGGCGGGGACCTCGGCGCCCTCGGCGACGTCGTCGCTCGTGAGGGTGAAGGTGGGGACCTGCGGGAGCAGCGAGTACGGGTCGGGCGCCTCGGGGCGGTCCAGGTCCATGCGTTCCTCCGTGGGTGGGGTTGCGGTGGTCCGTGCGGCGTCAGGTCTGCTGCCCATCTTCACGGGTGGACGCGGGACCGCACCTCGGGCCGGCCGGGGACGCGTCGGTCCGGGTGGCGGTGCGCGCTCGGCGGGTGCTGGTCCGGGCGGGTGAACGGCGCCGGGGAGGCCACGCGGCGGTGCTGCGGAGGGCGTTTGACAGGTCCGTCGTGTCGGCGTTCACTGGCATACTCTCGAACAGGTGTTCGAACCCGAACGGGTCGGGAGGGTCGACCCGGCAACCGGGTCGAGTGCTGTCGTCGTGGTCCTGTGAGCGGTGGTCGGAGGTGGGAGCTGTGAGCGTGTCGGCGCCCGCCAGCGGTGCGGTCCACGAGGGCCGTGACGGTCGGGCCGTCGGGCGTCCCGTGCGGGGGGACGGGCTCGGAGGTGGGCTCGGCGGGCCCGGAGGTGGGCCAGGACGAGCGGAGCTGGCGCGCTCGGTGCTGCGGCTCGCGGAGGAGCGTACCGGCGCGGCCCGGTGGGTCCGCCCGGTCACGCGGACCGCGGAGCCGCGCGCCCGTGCGGTGCCCGAGGACGCCGCACGGGCGGTGCCGCGCGTCCCGGACGACCCGGAGGCCGTCGCCCGGCTCCTGCCCGTGGCCCCCGGGCTCGACGCGCTGCTGCCGGCCGGTGGCCTCGCACGGGGCTCGACCGTCGTGGTCGACGGGTCGACCTCGCTCGTGCTCGCCCTGCTCGCCCAGGCGTCCGCCGAGGGGGCCTGGGTCGCGCTCGTCGGGCTGCCGGACGCGGGGGTGCTCGCCGCGCACCAGCTCGGTCTCGCGCTCGACCGGGTCGCGCTCGTCCCGGCCCCGGGGGCCGACGCCCCCACGGTGGTCGCAGCCCTGCTCGACGGCTTCGACGCGGTCGTCGTGGGACCCGCCGCCGTGCTCGCCGACGCGGACCGTCGTCGTCTCGCCGCGCGGGCCCGTGAGCGGTCCGCCGTGCTCGTCCCGACGACGCCGTGGCCGGGCGCCCACGTGGTGCTCGACGCCGCCGAGGCGCACTGGGAGGGGCTCGGGCGCGGTCACGGCCGGCTGCGCAGCCGACGACTCACCGTGCGCCGCACGGGACGCGGGGGTGCGGTGCACGGCTCGGTGCACGAGGTGGTCGTCCCGTCCTGCCCGCACCCGTGGCAGGACGACGCGTCGGGCGTGACCCCCGTGGGCGGTGGGGACCTCGTCCTGCTCGAGGACCGGAGGGCGGGATGACCACGCCGGGACGGGTCGCCGCGGTCTGGGTGCCCGACTGGCCGGTCCTGGCCGCGACGACGGCCGAGGACGTCGCGCCGCACGTGCCCGCCGCGGTCCACGACGGCCGGCACGTCACCGCGGTCTCCGCCGTCGCGCGGGCGCAGGGCGTCCGCCGCGGCATGCGGCGTCGGCGCGCGCGCGAGACGTGCCCCGGCCTCGCGCTGCTGCCCGCGGACGACGCGCGCGACGTCCGGCTGTTCGAGCCCGTGGTCGTCGCGGTCGAGACGGTCGTGCCCGGCGTCGAGGTCGTCCGCCCCGGCCTGCTCCTGCTCCCGTCGGAGGGCGCCGGGCGGTACCACGGCTCGGAGGACGCGCTCGCGGAGCGGCTCGTCGACGCCGTCGGTGCGGTCGGCTACGAGGCGCAGGTCGGGGTCGCCGACGGCGTGGGCGCGGCGGTCCTCGCGGCGCGCGCCGAGCGCATCCTGCCGCCGCGCTCGGGACCGGCGTTCCTCGCACCGCTCGGCGTCGGCGAGCTCCGGCACGTCGCCGCGCACGACGGCGCCGACGTCACCCGGCTCGTGGACCTGCTGACGCGGCTCGGGGTGCGGACGCTCGGGGACCTCGCGCGCCTGCCCCGCACGGACGTGACGGCACGCTTCGGCCCCGTGGGGACGTGGGCGCACCAGGTGGCCTCGGGTCAGGACGACCGGCCCACCGCGCTGCGCCGGCCCGAGGAGGACGTGGCCGTCGAGCAGGCGCTCGACCCGCCCGTCGACCGCATCGAGGGGACCGCCTTCGCGGCACGCGGCCTCGCCGAGGCGCTGCACGCACGCCTCGTCGAGCGCGGCGCGGGCTGCGGCAGGCTCCAGATCGTCGCGCGCACCGAGGGCGGCGACGAGCTGGTCCGCACGTGGCGCACCGACGCCGCGCTCGGCGGGCTCGCCGTCGCGCGCATCACCGACCGCGTCCGGTGGCAGCTCGAGGGATGGCTCACGCGCTCGACGGCCGGCGGTCGCCGCCTCGCGACGCACCTGGGGGAGGACCCGGGCCCGTCCGCGCTCGTCCACCTCGCGCTGCGCGCCGAGGAGGTCGTGGCCGTCGGTGCCGAGCAGGGGCGGCTGTGGGGCGACCCGAGCGGCGGTGACCGGCGCGCGCACCGTGCGCTGCACCGCGTCCAGGGGCTGCTGGGGGCCGACTCCGTCCTCGGCGTGGCCGTCCAGGGCGGCCGTGACCTGCGCGACCAGGTCCACGTCGTGCCGTGGGGCGAGGACGTCGCCCCGCCTCGCCCGGCCGACGCGCCCTGGCCGGGTCGACTGCCACCGCCCGCCCCCGCGACCGTCCTGCAGGAGCCCGAGCGCGCCGAGCTGCTCGGCGCCGACGGCCGGCCGGTGCAGGTCAGCGCCCGGCTCGAGCTCAGCGCCGAGCCCGTGGCGCTGCGCCGCGCGTCGACGACGCACGCCGTCAGCGCGTGGGCCGGGCCGTGGCCGGTCGTCCAGCGCTGGTGGGGCCCGGACCCGCAGCGCGCCGTCTACCTCCAGGCGGTCACCGACGACGACGGCCCCGCGGTGCTGCTCGCGCTCCGCGCGGGCGCCTGGGCGGTCGAGGCCCGCTATGACTGACCCGGGCGCCGCACCTCGCTACGCCGAGCTGCACGCGCACTCCGCGTTCAGCTTCCTCGACGGCGCGAGCCAGCCCGAGGAGCTCGTGCGCGAGGCGGTCCGGCTCGGCTTGTCGGGTCTCGCGCTCACCGACCACGACGGGCTGTACGGCGTCGTCCGCTTCGCGCAGGCGGCGCGTGACGCCGGGCTGCCGACCGTGTTCGGCGCCGAGCTGCACCTGCCCGCCGCGGGGGGTGTGCTCGACCCGCCCACCGGGACGCCCGACCCGCGCGCGACGCACCTCCTCGTCCTCGCCCGCGGGCCCGAGGGCTACCGCGCGCTGTCCCGCTCGATCGCCGAGGCGCACCTGGCCACGGGGCGCAAGGGTGCGGCGGACCACCGCCTCGAGGCCCTCGCCGAGGCCGCCGACGGCCGGTGGCTCGTGCTCACCGGCTGCCGCAAGGGGGCCGTCCGGCAGGCGCTCGACGGGGCGCCTGCGCGCCCGGCGGGCACCGGGCACCGCGGTCGCGCGACCGCACCACGCACCCCCGGCACGTGGCGACTCGACGCCGCCCGTGCCGAGCTCGACACACTGACCGCGCTGTTCGGCCGCGACAACGTCGCGGTGGAGGTGACCGACACCGGCGACCCGTGGGACTCCGAGCGGGCCGACGCGCTCGCCGAGCTGGCCCGGCGGGCGGGGCTCCCGCTCGTCGCGACGGGTGGCGTCCACCACGCGCGGCCCGCCGACGCCGACCTCGCCGCGGCGCTCGCGGCCGTGCGGGCCAGGTCGAGCCTCGACGACGTCGACGGCTGGCTCCCCGCGGGCGGGCGTCACCTGCGGTCCGCGGCGGAGATGCTGCGCCGTCACCGGCGGTACCCGCACGCCGTGGCCACCGCGGCCGAGCTCGCCGACGAGTGCGCGTTCGACCTCGCGCTCGTCGCGCCGCAGCTCCCGCCGTACCCCGTGCCGCCCGGCCACGACGAGGCGAGCTGGCTGCGCGAGCTCGTCCGGCGCGGCGCGCTGGACCGCTACGGACCGCCCGAGGCCGAGCGCGTCCCGGGCGCCTGGGCGCAGGTCGCGCACGAGCTCGACGTCATCGAGACGCTCGGCTTCCCCGGGTACTTCCTGATCGTCCACGACCTCGTCGACTTCTGCCGGCAGCGCGGGATCCTGTGCCAGGGACGCGGCTCGGCCGCCAACTCGGCGGTCTGCTACGCGCTCGGCGTGACCGCGGTCGACGCCGTGCGGCACGGGCTGCTGTTCGAGCGGTTCCTCGCCCCCGAGCGGGACGGCCCGCCCGACATCGACGTCGACATCGAGTCGATGCGCCGCGAGGAGGTCATCCAGTACGTCTACGAGCGGTTCGGTCGCACGCACGCCGCGCAGGTCGCGAACGTCATCTCCTACCGGCCGCGGTCGGCGGTGCGGGACGCCGCACGTGCGCTCGGCTACGACGTCGGCCAGCAGGACGCGTGGAGCAAGAGCATCGAGCGGTGGGGGAGCCTGCGCGGTCCCGAGCCGAGCAGCGGCTGGCACCACCTGACCAAGGCGCCCACGGCGACGGTGCAGGCCGACGCCCCTCCGCCCACCACCGTGTGGGGGAGCTCGGACACCCACGACGTCGTCCCGCGGCACCTGCCGCCGTCGGCGACCGACCTCGCCGAGATCCCCGAGGAGGTCATCGACCTCGCGGACCGCATGCTGCGCCTGCCGAGGCACCTCGGGATCCACTCGGGCGGCATGGTCCTGTGCGACCGTCCGGTCATCGAGGTGTGCCCCGTCGAGTGGGCGCGCATGCCCGGGCGCACGGTCCTGCAGTGGGACAAGGACGACTGCGCCGACGCGGGCCTGGTCAAGTTCGACCTGCTGGGCCTCGGCATGCTCTCGGCGCTGCGGATCGGGTTCGAGCTCGTCGCGCAGCACGAGGGCGTGCACCTCGGGCTGCACTCGCTGCCGCAGGAGGACCCCGCGGTCTACGACCTGCTGTGCGCCGCGGACACGGTCGGCGTGTTCCAGGTCGAGTCGCGCGCGCAGATGGCGACCCTCCCTCGCCTGCAGCCGCGGTGCTTCTACGACATCGTCGTCGAGGTCGCGCTCATCCGTCCCGGCCCCATCCAGGGCGGTTCAGTCCACCCGTACATCAACCGCGTGCGCGGCCGCGAGCCCGTCACGTACCTGCACCCGCTGCTGGAGAAGTCGCTCGGCAAGACGAAGGGCGTGCCGCTGTTCCAGGAGCAGCTCATGCAGATGGCGATCGACGTCGCCGGCTTCAGCGGCGCCGAGGCCGACCAGCTGCGCCGCGCGATGGGCTCCAAGCGGTCGACCGAGCGGATGGAGGCGCTGCGCGGCCGTCTCATGTCCGGCATGGCCGAGCGCGGCATCGCGCCCGAGGTGCGCGAGCAGGTCTACGACAAGCTCAAGGCGTTCGCGGACTTCGGCTTCCCCGAGTCGCACGCCTTCTCCTTCGCCTACCTCGTGTACGCGAGCTCGTGGCTCAAGGTGCACCACCCGGCGGCGTTCTACGCCGGGCTGCTCGCGGCGCAGCCCATGGGCTTCTACTCGCCGCAGTCGCTCGTCGCCGACGCGCGCCACCACGGCGTGACCGCGCTGCACCCCGACGTCAACGCGTCGGGCGTCCAGGCCGGGCTCGAGCGGCTGCCCGACGGGCACGCCGCACCTCCCGGCCGGCCGGCGCCGGTCGAGCCCTCGGGGCGGTGGGGGCCACCGGCCGACCTCGCGCTCGCGGTCCGCCTCGGGCTCGCGTCGGTGCGGGGGATCGGCGAGGACCTCGCGGAGGCGGTCGTCGTCGAGCGCGACGCGAACGGCCCCTTCACCGGGCTGCGGGACCTCGTCCGTCGGGTCCGCCTGACGACACCACAGCTGGAGTCCCTCGCGACCGCGGGTGCGCTCGGGTCGCTCGACGTCGACCGGCGCGAGGGTCTGTGGGCGGCCGGTGCGCTCGCGCAGGAGGGCCCTGACACGTTGCCCGGGGTGTCCGTCGGGGTCGAGGCCCCGACGTTGCCCGGCATGAGCCAGGTCGAGCTCGCGATCGCCGACGTGTGGGCGACCGGGGTGTCACCCGACTCCTACCCGACCCAGTACGTCCGGGACGGCCTCGACGCCGCGGGCGTGCTCCGGGTGGCCCAGGCGATGGTGCACGAGGCGGAACGCCGGGTCGCCGTCGCCGGCGTCGTCACCCACCGTCAGCGTCCGGGCACCGCGCAAGGGGTGACGTTCCTGTCGCTCGAGGACGAGACGGGCCTGATCAACGTCGTGTGCACAGCCGGGCTGTGGCGGCGGTTCCGCACCGTCGCCCGGTCCTCCCCGGCGCTCGTCGTCCGCGGGCGGCTCGAACGCGCCGACGGTGCGACGAACCTGCTCGCCGAGCACCTCGCTCCGCTGTCCCTGCGGGTCCCGACGGCGTCGCGCGACTTCCGGTGACCCGGCCCCGCGACGCGGTCGTCCGCCGGTCAGACCGTCCTGGGCTCCTCCCCGGACTCGGACGTCGGCCCGGGCTCCGTCTCCGGCTCGGGTTCGGGCTCGCCGTCGAAGTCGGTCGGGGGATCGGTGTGCCGCAGCCGCGAGAACACCGCCCACGCCACCGCGACGAGCGGGACCGCGATCACCGCCCCGAGGATCCCCGCCACGAGCGTGCCCGCCGTGACCGACAGCGCGACGGCGACCGGGTGCAGCGACACCTGCTTGCCCATCACGAGCGGCGTGAGCACGTGCCCCTCGAACTGCCCGATGAGCGCGATGCCCAGGCCCACGACCAGCGCGTCGACGATGCCGTTCGCCGCGAGGGCGACGACCATCGCGATCGCCATCGCGACCGGCGCGCCGATGAGGGGGATGAAGGCGCCGATGAAGACGAGCACGGCGAGCGGTGCCGCGAGCGGGACGCCGACGAGCACGAGGATGATCGCGGCGAGCACGCCGTCGGCCGCCGCGACGATGAACGTGCCGCGCGTGTAGCCCGAGAACGTGTACCAGGCGATCTCGCCGCCCTCGTGCCAGGCCTCGCGCACGCGCAGCGGGAGCTGGTTGAGGAACCAGTGCCACATGTCGGTGCCGCGGGTCAGGAAGAAGACCGTGCAGAACGTGGCGAGCGCGAGCGCGGTGAAGACGAGCGCCACCGAGCCCGCGCTCGACAGCGCCTGGCTCGCGACGGCGGCGCTGTTGTCCTCGAGCCACTGCTGCCCCGTCTCGAGCCACTGCTGCACGTCGTCGTTCGTCACCGTGAGGTGCAGCGGGCTGTCCTCGAGGAAGGTGAGGATCGTCGCGATGCCGTCGTTGAACCGGTCACCGAGCGTCGACCACTGCCCGGCGACGGACACGCCCACGTACGTGAAGACGCCCGCGACCGCGAGCAGCGCGACGATGAGCGAGATCGTCGTCGCGAGCCCGCGCGGCATGATCCGGGCGAGGAGGTTCACCAGCGGCCGGAGCACCGCGGTGAACACGAAGGCCATGAAGACCGACACGAAGACCAGCAGGATCCGCGACGTCGCCCAGAAGACCAGCGCGACCGCGGCGACGACGACGAGCGTCCGCCACGACCACGCCGCCACGACCCGCAGCCAGTGCGGCGCGTTCTCCTCGTAGCCCACGACCGACGGGTTGCGCCGCGCGCCGGCGACCTTCTTGGCGGCTGGGCCGGCGGCCGTCAGGTGCTTGACGGAGAACCGGCTGCGTTCGCTCGGCTCGGTGGACGTCGTCACGTCCCGCTCCGTCATCGCGCACCCCTCCAGGTCGGGCGTCCGAGCGCCCCACCTCGCAGTCTGCCGCAGACGGCGGATGCAGGAGTGGTCGAAACTCCGTGCTATGTTTGGCGCCGCGCTCAGGGGTTCGGACGGTTCGGACCGGTCGGATCCAGGGGCGGAGCAGTACCACCTGTCCGGGTGGCGGAATGGCAGACGCGCTAGCTTGAGGTGCTAGTGCCCGTATAGGGCGTGGGGGTTCAAGTCCCCCTCCGGACACTCGTTGAGACAGCGACGACATGGCCCCTGACCTGCGGAAACGTAGGCAGGGGCTTTGTCGTTACATGATCGTCGGTGCTCCCTAGGGAGCACGCGTGCCGCTCGGTGTCCGAAGGGGGACTCGCTCCCCTTCTGTATGGCCGGTTGGCAGGCTCGGCCGGCGCCACTCGCCGCCTACGGCCGCGCTGCCCGGCGGTGCTCGGCGGCGACCCTCTGCGGGCGCCCACCTGACTCAGATCCGCGGCGGCAGCGCCTCAGCGCGACTCGAGCCGCACCTGCCGCCCGTGGGCCCGTGCGCGGCTCGTGCACTGACGCTCGGCGAGCCACCCGGGTCGCTACCGGGAGCGCCAGTACGGTGTCGCTATGAAAGCCTCGGCGGACGCCCAGCGTGCAGAACTCCAGCAGCAGCGACGCAAGGTCGACTTCGATTCGTACGATATTACGGTGGATGAGTTAGTCCGCCGCGTCTCGAAGGGGCGGGTTGAGATCGCGCCGGCGTACCAGCGGCAGTTCCGCTGGAACGCGGAAAGGCAGTCGCGGCTCGTCGAGTCCCTGCTACTCGGCATCCCGGTTCCGCCACTCTTTATGGCCACCAACGTCGACGCCGACCAGGGTACGCGTTGGGAGGTGGTCGACGGCCTTCAAAGATTGTTGTCCTTGACCAACTTCCTTGGTGACGCGGAGACGCGTGAGGCGGCGAAGCTCAAGGGTGATCCACTACAGCTTGTCTCCTTGGAGAAGCTCCCCAGCCTCGAGGGCCAGACGGCGGCTACGCTCCCGCTCGACATACGGACAGGACTCGAAGACCGCCCAGTCAAAGTAGTCGTGCTCAACGATAAGAGTGAGTTGCGCGTACGGTTCGACTTGTTCGAGCGCCTCAACACTGGCGGCATCGTCCTGACAGACCAGGAGGTGCGAGAGTGTGTATATATGGGCGAGTTCATCGATCTGCTGACTGAACTCGGTGCGACGGCAACTTTTCGCACACTAGTCAAGTTGTCTGAGGGCAACATGCAGAATGGAACGGCCCAGGAGTTCGTACTGCGGTTCTTTGCCTACAAGGATCGCTATCGCGATTTCGATCATTCCGTAAAGGACTTCTTGAACGACTACTGCGAAGACGCGGCCGCTGATCCGCAGGTGGCCACCAGGCGCGAGCTCTTCGAGCGAACGTTCGAATTCTTGGCGAGAGCTTTCCCTCACGGTCTCAAGTCTCGCAAGGGCACGACGCCAGTGAATCTGTACGAAGGTGTCGCGGTCGGCGCCGCGCTCGCCATGGAGCAAGAGCCGAACCTGTCCGTCCCGCGCGACATCTCGTGGGTCCATTCCGATGAGATGAAGAAGTTGTCGACGGGGGCGACGAACACAAAGTCCCGTGTCACCGGCCGGATCGAGTTTGCTCGCGACATGTTCCTCTTGGTCTGATGATCTCAGTCCAGTTGCACCGGGATGCCCTCGACGACAGGATCGATGTCGTGAGGCGCCTGCTGGACGCCACGCATCCAGCGGCGCTTAGCGGAACGGGTCCGGTCGCGCGCGAGGCTCGTGGGCTCGCCATTCTGTTGCTATTTGCAGCGTACGAGAATCTCTTGTACTCGCTGACGCGCACCCTTCTCGACGCGGCGAAAGGACTCCGCGTCGGTAACAGGCGCCTGCGCCCGGGTTTTCGCATGTTCGCGATCAGTGGTGCCGTGGCTTCGCTTCGTACCGTGGGCGACAAGCGGCTGTTCTCGTCGGCGATTCCGAAACTCCTGCATGCAGCCGCCGACGGGCGCCAATGCACCATCGATGTTGATGCGTTTCCCAGCGACGGCTCGTACATGAAATCTAGCCAAGTCGTCCTATGGTGTGATGTCTTTGGGCTCCCGCACCCCGGGTCACTTCTGTCGAATGTCTGGTCGTCCCTCGATGCGATAGTGAGTGATCGTAACGGTATCGCGCACGGCAGACTGACGCCGCAAGACGTTGGGCGCCGTTACACGGAGAGCGAGATCCGAGCTTTGGTAGAAGCTTGGAGCATGGACTGGAAAAGCTTTCTCGATGCGGTCGAGAGCGCTGCCTCGACGCGTGACTTCTTCAGACTGCCTCGGTAGGCGAGAGGGGGGTTGTCGCTGGCTGCGGAGTCCCTGGTGTAGAGGTCGCGGCAGACTCGTCCGGCGAGGCGACGAACGCATAAGACCCTCTGTCGACGGGAGGTCGCAGCGGTCGGCTCGACGGATGTCAGGGTTGCAGGGCTGCAGCGACACAGAACGGTTCTCGAGGTCTGCGATGCGTCGGGTCGGCTGCAGGTGTCTGATCTTGCTCCCCGCGGGGCTGTGGTGGCTTGGTTTCGGTGCTCCCCGGGGAGCACCTAAGGCTCCCAGATGGATCCATCTGCATCGTGGTGCTCCCAGTCTCGTGCTTAGATCCCCCGCTCCGGGCGCTTCCGCAGGTCAGCAGCCACTCGTTTGGGCGATTCAAGTCCCCCTCCGGACACTCGTTGAGACAGCGAGCCGTGAGGCCGTGACCAGCAGCAGTGCCGGTCGCGGCCTTTCGTGCGTCCGGGGGCCCGCGCGCCGAGGCGCGGTCAGGGGACGACGACGCGCGACGCGTACCGGTTCGCCTGGTGCGCCCGGAAGAGCGTCTTCACGGACCGGTGCCCGAATCCGGAGTACCACCGGTGCGCGAGCTCGGCCGCGGCGCGCAGCTCGGGCGGCGGCAGGTAGAGGCGCCCCGCGTGGCCGGTGGGCTCGAGCGCGTAGACGACCGACACGCGCGCCGCCGCGGCGCCCTCGACGCAGGCGAGGTGGTCGCGGTGCTCGTCCGTCGGGTGTGCGGCGACAACGACGGCGCTCACGCCGAGCTGCAGGATCGCGTCGCGGACGGGCTCGGGAGCCACACCGCCGTCGGGCAGGCCGAGACGGACGATGCGGCCCTGGCCGCCCGTGAGCGCGGACCACGCGCCCGCCTGCTCCGCGCGGCGGTACTCCTGCTCGAACTCGGGGCTCCAGCCGAGCTTCCGGGCGGCGCGGGACGCCCCTCCGTCGCTCGCGCAGAGCAGCGTCAGCCGGTCCCCTCGCTGGCGGCAGTGCAGGACGTACGCGGCCAGCCGCAGCGTCTCGTCGTCCGGGTGAGGACTGAGCACCACGGTGTGACGAGACATGAACAAGGTGTAACAAATCGGACATCGTGTCTCAAGGGACCTGGCCTTGTTTCACCCGCACGAGCGGCCCAGGAACCCAGGCCGCTTCCCCGGCGGGCCTCGGCTCAGCGTCCGGTGAACCTCGGCGACCGCTTCTGCTGGAACGCGACGAACCCCTCGGCGTAGTCGTGCGTGCGGGACGCGGCGCCCTGGGCGCGTGCCTCGGCGTCGAGCAGGGCAGGTGACGCGCCGCGCAGCTCGCGGAGCCCGCCCACGATCCGCTTCGACTCGACGAACGCCGCCGTGGGTCCCTCGGCGACGTCCGCGACGAGCGCGCGGGCCCGGTCCAGGAGCTCGTCGTCGTCGACCGCGCGGCTCACGAGCCCGACCCGGGCCGCCTCCTCGCCGTCGAGCAGCTCTCCGGTCAGGATCAGGTCCATCGCCCGGTGCACGCCGAGGCGGTCGACGAGGAGCGCGTGCCCGCCGGAGTCGAGCACCGCGCCGATGCGCGCGAACGGCGAGCCGACGCGCGCGCTGCGGCCCGCGTAGACGACGTCGGCCGCCGCCATGAGCCCGAGCCCGACGCCGAGCGCCGCGCCCTGGACCGCGGCGACGACCGGGACCGGCACCGCGCGCACCGCAGCGAGCGCAGGGTGGACGAGGTCCGCCAGGAACGCCTCGGCCTCGTCCGTGGTCGGGTCCACCCCCGAGATGTCGCGGCCCGCGCAGAAGGCACGGCCCTCGCCACGCAGCAGGACCGCTCGCAGCCCACGCCGGCCCGCGAGCTCCTCGAAGACGGTCCGGAGCGCCCGCAGCGCCGCGGCGTCCAGCGTGTTCAGGCGTGCGGGCCGGTCGAGCACGACCTCGGCGAGCGCGGCGGAGCCCGTCACGCGGATGCCCGCGTCGGCGTGCTCGCCGTGGTCCCCGTGCTCGCCGTGGGCCTTGTGGTGCCCGTGCTCGCCGTGCTCGCCGTGCTCCTCGGGCGCCGTGCGCGCCGACGTCGCGCCGCCCGCGCCGTCCGGTGCGGTCCCGGCCCCGGTCACAGGTCCCACTCCTTCGCCACGAGCGTGAGCACGTCGTACGTCGCGACGGCCTCGCCGTCCTGGTTGACCACCTCCGCGTCCCACACGACCTCGCCGTAGTCGGCGTCGACGCGCGGCGAGATGCGCTTGACGGTCAGGCGCACGGTGAGCGCGTCGCCCGGGTAGACCGGCGTGAGGAAGCGCAGGTGCTCGAGGCCGTAGTTCGCGAGGACCGGCCCGGGCTCGGGGGAGACGAAGAGCCCCGCGGCGAGCGACACCACGAAGTACCCGTGGGCGACGCGACCCTCGAAGAACGGGTTCGCGGCCGCGGCGACCTCGTCGGTGTGCGCGTAGAAGCGGTCGCCCGACAGGTCCGCGAACCGGTCGACGTCCTCGAGGGTCACCGTCCGCGGGCCGCCCGTCACGGTGTCGCCCACCTCGAGCTCCGCGAGGCTCTTGCGGAACGGGTGCGTGCCGCCCTCCCGGCGGGGTGCGCCCGTGACCCAGGTGCCCGTGACGGCCGCGAGCGCGCGCGGTGAGCCCTGCACCGCCGTCCGCTGCATGAAGTGCAGCACCGAGCGGATCCCGCCGAGCTCCTCGCCGCCGCCCGCGCGACCGGGACCGCCGTGCACGAGCTGCGGGAGCGGCGAGCCGTGGCCCGTGGACTCGGCGGCGGACTCCTGGTCGAGGACGAGGACGCGTCCGTGCCACGGCGCGACGCCGAGCACGACGTCGCGGACGACGTCGGGGTCGGCGGACACGACGGAGCCCACGAGGCTGCCGCGGCCCCGCGCTGCGAGGTCGACCGCGTGCTCGGTGTCGCGGTAGCCGACGACCGTCGACACGGGCCCGAACACCTCGATCTCGTGGGGCTCGCTGCGCGACGGGTCGTCGGCGAGCAGCAGGAGCGGCGGGAGGAACGCGCCGCGCGTCGGGTCGGCGTCGACGACGTCGAACCGGTCGGGGTCGCCGACCACGAGCCGCGCGCCGCGGCGCAGGCGGTCCAGGTCCTCCCGCACCACGGCGCGGTGGTCGAGGCCGACGAGCGCCCCCATGGTGACCTCGTCGGACGTCGGGTTGCCCACGCGAACCCTCGCGCGGACGCGCTCGTCGACGGCTGCGACGACGTCGGGCACGAGGAGCTCGGGCACGAGGGCGCGGCGGATCGCGGTGCACTTCTGGCCCGCCTTGGCGGTCATCTCGGCGACGAGCTGGCGCACGAAGAGGTCCATCTCGGGGCTGCCCGGCTCGACGTCGACGCCGAGCAGCGAGAAGTTGAGCGAGTCCGCCTCGGACGTGAACCGCACGCCGCGGTGCTGGACAGCGGGATGGCCGCGCAGCAGCGCCGCGGTCGCTGCGGAGCCCGTGAACGCCACGGTGTCCTGCTCCGCGAGCAGGTCGAGCAGGCCGCGCGTACCTCCGACGACGAGCTGGAGGCTGCCCTCGGGCAGCAGCCCGGACGCGACGACCTCCTCGACCACCGCGGCCGAGAGGTAGGCGGTCTGGGCGGCCGGCTTCACGACGGTGGGCACGCCCGCGAGGAATGCGGGCGCGAGCTTCTCGAGCATGCCCCACACCGGGAAGTTGAACGCGTTGACCTGCAGCGCGACGCCCCGGCGCGAGGTGTGCAGGTGCTGCCCGACGAACGCGCCGGAGCGCCCGAGGCGCTCGACCGGGCCGTCGACGAGCACGTGCGCGTTCGGCAGCTCGCGCCGGCCCTTGCCCGCGTAGCTGAAGAGCACGCCGATGCCGCCGTCGACGTCGACCAGGGAGTCGCGCCGTGTCGCACCCGTCCACGCCGAGAGCTCGTAGAGGTGGTCGCGGCGCGCGTTGAGGTGGAGTGCGAGGTTCTTCAGCGCGAGCGCCCGCTCGTGGAACGTGAGCGCGCGCAGCGCCGGACCGCCGACCGAGCGCGCGTGGTCGAGCACGGGCGCGAGGTCGATCGGGTCGGTCCCGACGACGGCCACCTGCTCCGACGTCGCGGCGTGCAGGAGCGGCGCCGTCGGTCCGGACGGCGCCTGCCAGCGCCCGGCGACGTAGCTGCGGACGGTCATGCTGCTGACGGCGGTGCTCACGACGGTGCTCCTCGGCTCGTGCCGCCCGCGGGAGGGGTGGCACGCGTTCGTATGCTCGGCGGATGGACGACGACGTGCTGCGCAGTGCTCACCCGGGTCTCGGCCTCGGCGACCTCGACCGGAAGATGGGCGTGCGGGTGCTCGAGGCGTCGCCCGAACGCGTCGTCGCGACCATGCCGGTCGCGACGAACACGCAGTCCTTCGGGCTGCTGCACGGCGGGGCGACCGCCGCGCTCGCCGAGGCCGTGGGGTCCTGGGCCGCGGTCATCCACGCCGGGCCGGGGCGGACGGTCGTCGGCGTCGACCTCAGCGCGACGCACCACCGCAGCGCGCGCGCGGGCGTCGTCACGGCGACCGCGGACGCGCTGCACCGCGGGTCGCGCGTCGCGACGTACGAGGTGGTCGTCCGTGACGAGCAGGACCGGCGGCTGTGCACGGCGCGCATGACGTCGCTCATCCTCGACCCGCGTCCGTCGGGTGCCCGCCCTGCGGCGCCTGTTCCCGAGGGCTGACCCCGCCGGCCCCGCGGCGACGCTCGCGCTCACGCAGGAACGCGCCCATGCGCTCGCGCTTCTCGGGGTCCTCGAACAGGAGGGCCTGCGCCACCTGGTCGAAGGCGGTCGTCGCGGGCCGGTGCGCGCGCAGCGCGGCCTTGGTGAGCTCGAGCGCCCGCCAGGACCGCGACGCGATCCGCTCGGCGAGCGCGACCGCCTCGTCGAGCAGCACCTCCGCGGGGTGGACCGCGTCGAGGAGCCCCGCGCGGTGCGCGGCGTCGGCGTCGAGGACCTCGCCCGTGTAGAGCATCCGGCGCGCGGTGGGCAGGCCGACGGCCTGGGGGAGCCGCCAGTGCGCGCCCGCCCCCGCGATGATGCCGAGGGTCGGCTCGGGCTGGGCGAACCGGGCCCGCGGGGAGCCGATCCGCAGGTCGCACGCGAGCGCGAGCTCGCACCCGCCGCCGAGCGCTGGGCCGTCGACGACGGCGACCGAGGGCCACGGATGGGCCTCGACCCGGTCCATGAGCCCCGAGTTGATCCCGCGCAGCGCCGCAGCGGCGTCACGCTCGAGGAGCTCGGCGATGTCGGCACCCGCTGCGAAGACCCCGGGCGTCGTCGAGTGGACCACGAGCACGCACGGCTCACGGCGCGCGTCGTCGAGCACCGCGTGCAGCGCGGTGACCGTCGCCTCGTCGAGCGCGTTGCGCTTGACCGGCCGGTCGAGCCCGACGAGCAGGGCGGGCCCGCGTCGCGCGACGACGACGCCGTGCGCGGGCCGGTCCGTCGCGGTCACCGGTCGTAGTCCACGGTCACGTGGTCCGTCACCGGGTGGGACTGGCACGTGAGGACCACGCCGCGCGCGACCTCGTCGGGTTCGAGCGCCCAGTTGCCGTCCATCTCGACCGACCCCTCCAGGACGCGTGCGCGGCACGTCCCGCAGACGCCGTTCGTGCACGCGAACGGGGCGTCGGCGCGGACCCGCAGGACGGCGTCGAGCACGGACTCGCCGTCGCGGGGCACGGTGACGGTCGTCGACCGGCCGTCGAGGACCGCCGTCACCGTGGAGCCCGGGGCCGTCGGGTCCGCTGTCGCTGGCCGGCGCCGGACAGGGGCGTCACCGACGTGGAACAGCTCGCGGTGGACGTGCGCTGGGTCGACGCCCCGGTCCAGGAGCGTCGACCGGACGGCGTCGGTGAGGCCCAGGGGGCCGCACAGGAACCACTCGTCGACGTCGGCGACCGGCAGGACCGTGTCGAGGATCCGGTGCATCCGGTCGGTGTCGAGGCGCCCCGACAGCAGCTCGACGTCGGGACCCTCCTCGCGCAGCACGTGGAGCAGCTGGAACCGGTCGGGGTAGGTGTTCTTGAGCGCCTCGAGGTCCTCGAGGAACATGATCGTGCCGGGTCGGCGGTTGGCGAGCACGAGCGCCGCCGTGCTCAGCGGCTCGACCGCGAGCGCGGTGGCCAGGATCGACAGGACCGGGGTGACGCCCGAGCCGGCGGCGACAGCGACGTACCGCCGCGCGTGCGTGGGGTCCAGGTCGGGGGAGAACGTGCCGGACGGCGTCATGACGTCGAGCTCGTCACCGGCCGCGAGGCGGTCGGTCGCGTACCCGGAGAACACGCCGTCGGTGACGCGGCGCACGCCGATCCGCAGGACGTCACCGGTGGCCGGCGCGCACACCGAGTAGGTGCGCCGGACGTCCCCCGCGAGGCCCGGCGCGCGCACCGTGAGGTGCTGGCCGGCGCGGAACCGGAACTCGTCGCGCAGGTGGGCGGGGACGTCGAGCGTGACCGCGACGGCGTCGTCGGTCAGGCGGTCGACGGCGGCGACGCGCAGGCGGTGGAAGACGGCGTGCCGTCGGGCGGTGGTCTCGGGGGCGGTCGTCATCGGAGCACCTTGAAGGAGTCGAACGGCTCGCCGCAGTCGCGGCACGACCACAGCGCCTTGCACGGCGTGGACCCGAAGCGGCTGATCTCGCGCGTGCGCAGCGACCCGCACCGCGGGCAGCGCGCCGTCAGGGCGAGCGGGACGGCGGGGGGGCCGGACCGGTCGACGGCCCGGGTCCCGTCCGGCGGGGCGATCCCGAACGCCCGGAGCTTCGCGCGCCCCGACTCGGTGATCCAGTCGGTCGTCCACGCGGGCGCGAGCACCGTGCGGACGACGACGCGCCCCGCGCCGGCGTCGACCAGGGCGCGCTCGACGTCGGCCGCGATGACCTCGGTCGCGGGGCACCCCGTGTACGTGGGCGTCAGCACGACCTCCACCGCGCCGTCGTCGGTCACCGTGACGCGCCGGACGATGCCGAGGTCGTCGAGCGTCACGACCGGGATCTCCGGGTCGGGGACCGTGCCGGCCACGGCGCGCAGCCGCGCGACGTCGGGCACGGCACGTGCGGCGGTCACCAGCGCGCCCCGGGGTGGGCACGGTGCAGGTGCTGCATCTCGGGCAGCAGGTGCCCGAGGTGCTCGGTGTGCAGGCCGCGACGCCCGCCGCGTGCGTGCCACGTCGGGCTCGGCACCGTCAGGGTCGCGCGGGTCACGACGTCCTCGACGTACGCGGACCAGGGCGCGCGCAGCGACGGCGGGTCCGCCGCGACACCGGTCAGGCGCGCCGCGGCGTCGTCGGCCGCGAACAGCTCGTCGACGTACGGCCACACGCGCTCCAGGCCCGCCTGCATGCGGCGATGACCCTCGTCCGTGCCGTCGCCGAGGCGCAGGACCCAGTGGGTCGCGTGGTCGCGGTGGTACGCGGCCTCCTTGACGGCCTTCCCGGCGAGGCCCGACAGCACGGGGTCCGCGCTGGTCCGCAGCGCCGACCACAGCTCGCACTGGTAGGCCGAGAAGACGAGCTGGCGCGCCGTCGTCACCGCGAAGTCGCCGTTCGGGATCTCGACGAGGCACACGTTGCGGAAGTCACGCTCGTCGCGCCCGAACGCGAGCGCGTCCTCGTCCCGGCCGGCACCCTCGACCTCGCCCGCGCGCGTGAGGAGCACGCGTGCCTGCCCGAGCAGGTCGAGCGCGATGTTCGCGAGCGCGACGTCCTCCTCGATCTGCGGGGCACGCGTGATCCACTCGCCCAGCCGCTGCGCGAGGACGAGCGCGTCGTCGCCCAGGCCCAGGAGGTAGGCGACGAGGGGGTCGGCCGTCGCGCCGGGAACGGGTGCGCCTGCCGCCGCGGGCGTGCTCACAGGTGCTCGACCCCCTCGGGGACCTCGTAGAACGTCGGGTGCCGGTAGGCCTTGTCCATCGCCGGGTCGAAGAACGGGTCCTGCTCGTCAGGCGTCGTCGCGAGGACCTGGGACGACGGCACGACCCACAGCGACACGCCCTCGCCACGGCGCGTGTAGACGTCGCGCGCGTTCCGCAGGGCCATCTCGCCGTCTGGCGCGTGCAGGCTGCCCACGTGCTGGTGCGACAGCCCCCGGCGCGAGCGGACGAAGACCTCCCACAGCGGCCAGCCGTGCGGCGTGCGCGGCGTCGGCGCGGCACGGGGCGTCTCGGGGGTGGGGGGCGTCCCGGGCGCGCGGGGCGTCGTCGTGCTCATGCGGCGGCCGTCGCGTGCGTCGTGTCGACGTGCTTGGCGGCGTACGCCTCGGCGGAGTCGCGCACCCAGGCGCCCTCCTCGTGCGCCGTGCGGCGCCGCTCGACGCGCTGCGCGTTGCACGGTCCGTCGCCCCGGATGACCCGGTCGAGCTCGTCCCAGTCGACCGCCCCGAAGCGCCAGTGCCCGGACTCGTCGTCCCAGCGCAGGTCGGGGTCCGGCAACGACAGGCCGAGCGCGTGGGCCTGCGGCACGGTCATGTCGACGAAGCGCTGCCGCAGCTCGTCGTTGCCGAACCGCTTGATGCCCCACGCGGCGGACTGCGCCGAGTGGGTCGACGCCGCGTCCGGGGGGCCGAACATCATGAGCGAGGGCCACCAGAACCGGTTCACGGCGTCCTGGGCCATCGCCTTCTGGGCGGGCGTGCCGTGCGACAGCGTGTGGAGGATCTCGAAGCCCTGCCGCTGGTGGAAGGACTCCTCCTTGCAGATCCGCACCATCGCGCGCCCGTAGGGCCCGTACGAGCAGCGGCAGAGCGGCACCTGGTTCATGATCGCGGCGCCGTCGACGAGCCAGCCGATCGCGCCCATGTCCGCCCAGGTGAGCGTGGGGTAGTTGAAGATCGACGAGTACTTCTGCCGTCCGGTGTGGAGCAGGTCGAGCAGGTCCTCGCGGTCGACCCCCAGCGTCTCGGCCGCGGAGTAGAGGTAGAGGCCGTGGCCGGCCTCGTCCTGGACCTTCGCGATGAGGATGGCCTTGCGGCGCAGGCTCGGCGCACGCGTGATCCAGTTGCCCTCGGGCTGCATGCCGATGATCTCGGAGTGCGCGTGCTGAGCGATCTGCCGGACGAGGGTGCGGCGGTAGCCCTCGGGCATCCAGTCGCGCGGCTCGATGCGGACCTCGTCGGCGATCATCGCCTCGAAGCGTCGCTCGAGCTCCGCCTCGGCGGCGGGCGCGCTCCGGGGCTCGCTCCGGGGCTCGCTCTGGGCGTCGTCGTGCACGGGACCTCCGTCCCCGGCGGCGGCACTGCCGACCGGAATTGCCGAACGAACGTTCGTTAACGATGTTAGGGCAGACTGATGACGTGTCAATGACCGAGCACGGGTCCGGCCCGCCCGCGGCGCGGCGCGGGCGTCCGGCCCGGTACACGCCGGACGACCTGCTCGCCGTCGTCGCGCAGGTCTTCCTCGAGCGCGGGTACGACGCCGCGAGCATGGCCGACCTCGCGCGGGCCAGCGGCCTGACGAAGTCGGCGTTCTACCACCACGTGAGCGGCAAGGAGCAGCTGCTGCGCCTCGCGGTGAACCGGGCGCTCGACGCGCTCGAGGGCGTCTTCGACGAGGAGGCGTCCGACGACGACGCGGTCCCGCGCCTCGAGCGCGTGCTGCGGCGCACGACCGAGGTGCTGCTCGCCGAGCTGCCCTACGTGACGCTCCTGCTGCGCCTGCGCGGCAACACCGAGGTCGAGCGCGAGGCGGTCGCGCGCCGTCGCTCCTTCGACACGCGCCTCGCGCTGGTGGTCCGCGAGGCCATGGACGACGGCCGGATCCGCGCGGACCTCGACCCACGCATGGTCACCCGGCTCCTGTTCGGCATGGTCAACTCCGTGACCGAGTGGTACCGGCCGGGTGCGACGCGCGACGCGTCGGGTGACGCGCAGGTGGTCCACGCGGTCGTCGAGCTCGCGCTCGACGGACTGCGCGCCGACCGCGGCGACACCGTGTGACGTCAGTCACCACGACGTGCATCCACCGAGCCGGTCCGGGCCGTAGTGGAGGTGAGGACCGGGACGACCCGGTCCTCCGGACCACACCAGGAGGCCCCCATGCTCAGGAAGATCGCGATCGCGACCGCCGCCACCGCCCTCGGTGCCGGACTGCTCGCGGCACCCGCCGCCGCCGCCCCGCCCGCCGACGCCGGGGCCAAGGGTGCGTGCGTCCAGGCCGGGATCGGGACGCTCAAGGACCTCGGCCTCCTGCAGGCGGCCGCGCAGCAGCAGATCGACTACTCGACGCTCGCCGACCCGGTGGCGGGCCCGATCTTCGCCGACCTGCCCGAGGGCAGCTTCCTCTCCCTGGGCCAGGTCGTGAAGCTGCACACGAGCTCGCCCGAGCTGTTCGCCTGGTGCCGCTGACGACGCGAGGCGCGTAGCCGACGGCGCGCGTGGTCCCGCCCGGGCCACGCGCGCCGTCGCGGCTCGGGTCGTGGGGTCACACGGCCTCGAGCAGGAGCGCGACGCCCTGGCCCACCCCCACGCACATCGTCGCAACCGCGCGCCGCGCACCCGAGGGCCGCCGGTCCGCGAGCTCGACCGCGGCCGTCAGCGCGAGCCGCGCCCCGCTCATCCCGAGCGGGTGCCCCAGCGCGATCGCGCCGCCGTTCGGGTTGACGTGCTCGGCGTCGTCGGGCAGGCCGAGCTCGCGCAGCACCGCGAGCGCCTGCGCCGCGAACGCCTCGTTGAGCTCGATCAGGTCGACGTCGGCGAGAGTCAGCGCGGTGCGCTCCAGGAGCCGCCGCGTCGCGGGGACGGGCCCGACGCCCATCGTCCTGGGTGGCACGCCCACGCTCGTCATGGCCGTCACGCGCGCGAGCGGCGTCAGCCCGAAGCGCTCGACGGCGCGGCCTGACGCGACGAGCACCGCGCACGCGCCGTCGTTGACGCCCGACGCGCTGCCGGCGGTGACGGTCCCGTCCGGCAGGAGCGGCCGGAGCGCCGCGAGCGCCTCGAGCGAGGTCTGTCTCGGGTGCTCGTCGCGGTCGACGACGACGTCGCTGTGACGACCCGGCACCCGCACCGCGACGACCTCGCGTGCGAGCCGGCCGCTGTCGCGTGCGGCCGCGACGCGTTCCTGCGAGCGCAGCGCGAACGCGTCCTGGTCCGCACGCGTGATCCCGCGCTCGCGCGCCAGGTTCTCGGCCGTCTCGGGCATCGAGTCCGTGCCGTACAGCTCGCGCATGCGCGGGTTGACGAGGCGCCACCCGATCGTCGTGTCGCTCATCTCGGTCTCGCGCGACCACGCGGTGGCGGCCTTGGGCACGACGAACGGCGCGCGGCTCATGCTCTCGACGCCACCGGCGACCACGAGGTCGGCGTCGCCGGCGCGGATCGCGCGCGCCGCGGTGCCGACAGCGTCCAGGCCGGACGCGCACAGCCGGTTCACGGTCGCACCCGGCACGCCGACGGGCAGGCCCGCCAGCAGCGCGGCCATGCGCGCGACGTTCCGGTTGTCCTCGCCGGCCTGGTTCGCGCAGCCGAGCACGACGTCGTCGACCGCACCCCAGTCGACCGACGCGTGACGACCGACGAGGGTGCGGACGACATGTGCGGCGAGGTCGTCGGGGCGGACCGGCGCGAGCGCGCCGCCGTACCGGCCGATCGGCGTGCGCACGCCGTCGACGAGGAAGGCCTCGGTCACGCCCGCCCCCCGTCCGTCGGCGGGACGGCGGGGGACGCCGTCGTCATCGGTCCGGTGGGGCCGGCCGCCAGGAGCGGGCGGCCCAAGGACCGGCTGCGACCGCGGTACTCGGCGATCACGGTCCCGTCGGCACGCGTCACGGTCACGTCGTACAGGCCGCTGCGACCGCGACGCACGCGCCGCGCGGCGTCGGCCGTCAGGTCGTCGTCCAGCACGGCGGGCTCGACGAAGACGATGTCGAAGCCCGCGGCGACCGTGACCTCGTCCTCGGTGTTGCACGCGAAGGCGAACGCGCTGTCCGCGAGCGCCGCGAGGTAGCCGCCGTGGCACGTGCCGTGCCCGTTGAGCATGTCGCCCGTGACGCGCATCGTCACGCGGGCCGTCCCGGGGCCGACGGCGGCGAGGCGCATGCCGAGCCGCCTGCTCGCGGGGTCCGCGGCCCACATCGCCTCGGCGCACCGGCGGGCGAGCGCGTCCGCGTCCGGGGCGCCCGTGCCCGCCACCGTGCCCGTCCCCGCGCCCGCGCCCGTGCCAGTCCCCGCGCCCGCGCCAGCGCCCGCGCCCGTGCCAGTCCCCGTGCCCGTGCTCGTCGCTCCGCTCACGCGACCGCCTCCCTGCGTCCGTGCAGCGACGTCCCCGCCGCGACGGCGTCCCTCAGCGCGCGGCACACGCGGTGACGCGGGCTGCCGGGGGACAGCGCGTCGAGGAGCGCCGCGACGCGCCCCGGTCCGATCCGGTCGCCCCACTCGAGCGGGCCGAAGGGGTACCCCGCGCCGAGCCGCATCGCCGTGTCGACGTCCTCGGGCGTCGCGACGTCGTGCGCGACGACGTCGCACGCCTCGTCCACGAGGAGCGCGACGGTGCGCGCGACGAGCAGCCCGGGCACGTCCGGCAGGACGCTGACCTCGGCGCCCGTGGCCGCGAGGAGCCCGACGACGCGGTCGCGCAGCCCCGTTGGGCCCGCCTCCGGCACCCCGACGGCCCAGCGCCGCGCCGTCGCCGCGTCCGCGACGAGGTCGAGCACGACCGTCGGCCGGCCGGAACGGGCCTCGTGCTCCGCGGCGGTGCGACCGTCGGTCGGCACCAGGTCGCCGTCGTCGACGCGCGCAACGGGCGCGCCCGTCGCGTCGTCGGCCAGGACCTCGACGCCCGTCCGGCGGACCCTCTCCCACAGGGGTGCCCACGGCCCCCAGTCCCCGTCCACGCGGACGCGTCGCGGCGCACTCGCCGCGGGCGTCGGGTCCGGGGGAGGCGGGCCGTCGGGGTACCGGTAGAAGCCCCGTCCGGTCTTGCGGCCCAGCCGGCCGCACGCGACGAGCGACACCTGCGCGGTCGACGGCGTGAACCTCGGGTCGCGTCCGGTCTGCTCCCAGACGGACCGCGTCGTCGCGAGGTTGACGTCGTGCCCGATGAGGTCGGCGAGCTCGAGGGGACCCATGGGGAACCCGCCCGCCTCGCGCAGCACGGCGTCGACCGTCGACGGCGCCACGCCCGAGGCGAGCAGGCGCATCCCCTCGCCGTAGAACGGTCGGGCGACGCGGTTGACCACGAAGCCCGGCACCGAGCGGACCGGCACGGGGGTCTTCCCCCAGGCGGTCATGAGCTCGGACACCTCGGCGACCACGGCGGGGTCGGTCCGCGCCCCACGGACCACCTCCACGAGCCGCATCACGGGAGCTGGGTTGAAGAAGTGCGTCCCCACGCACCGCCCCGGCCACCGCAGCCCCGCCGCGACGTCCGTGACCGACAGCGACGACGTGTTGGTCCCGAGCACGGCGTCCTCGGCGACGACGTCCTCGAGCGCGCCGAGGAGGTGCCGCTTCACGTCGAGCCGCTCGGCGACGGCCTCGACCACGAGGGCCGCCGCGTGCAGGTCCGCGAGCGACGCCGCCGTCGTCACGCGTGCCCGTGCCGCGCGCGCCGCGGTCGGGTCGAGCCGGCCGCGGTCCGCGAGCCGGTCGAGCGCGGCGCCGATCCCGGTGACCGCCTCGTCGGCGCGACCCGCCGCGCTGTCGTGCAGGAGCACGGGATGTCCCGCGAGCGCCGCGACCTGCGCGATCCCGGCTCCCATGGTCCCGGCACCGACGACCGCGACGACGGCGGGAGCCGCGAGCCGGCTCACAGGTCCGCCAGGTCCAGCAGCGCGGCCCACGGCTGCTCGACCGCGTCGGCGACGAACCGCAGGAAGCCGCCCGCGGTCCCGCCGTCGCACACGCGGTGGTCGAAGACGAGCGAGAGCTGGGTGATGCTCCGCACGGCGACCTCGCCGTCGGCCACCCACGGGCGGGCCATGACCCGCCCCATCCCGAGGATCGCGACCTCGGGGTGGTTGATGATCGCCGCGCTGCCGTCGACACCGAGCACGCCGTAGTTGTTGAGCGTGAACGACCCACCCGTGAGGTCGGCCGCGGTCGCGGTGCCGGCACGCGCGGCGCCCGTGAGGCGTCGGATCTCCTCGTGCAGCGCGCGCGTGCGCAGGCCGTGCGCCCCTCGGACGACCGGCACCACGAGCCCCCGGTCGGTCTGCGCCGCGATGCCGAGGTTGACCCCCTCGAGGTGGACGACCTCGTGCCGCTCGGTGTCGACGCGCGCGTTGAGCTCGGGGAACCGCTCGAGGCCCGCGACGACGAAGCGAGCGACGAGCGCGAGGAGGCTCGGCGCGGGCCGGTCGGGTGCCGCGAGCCGGTCCCGCAGGTCCAGGAGCGCGGTGGCGTCGACGTCGACCCACGTCGTGGCCTCGGGGATCTCCTGGCGGCTGCGGCTCAGCGTGGCCGCGATCGCTCGCCGCACACCCGTCAGCGGGACGCGCTCGCGGACCGTGAGGCCGGTCCGGGCGTCGGTCGCCTCGGGGCCGGCGCCGGGGTCCACCCGGTCCGAGCGGGTCGGCGCGTCGGAGCGGGCCGACGCGTCGGCCCGGCCGGGACCGTCGCGGTCGGCGATCGCCCGCTCGACGTCGCCGCGCACGACGACACCACCGGGTCCGGTGCCGCTCACCGAGCGCAGGTCGATGCCCGCGTCCCGCGCCATGGTGCGGACCAGCGGCGAGCTCACCGCGACCGTCCCCGTCGGGGGAGCCACCGCGGGGCACCGACCGGCCTCTCCCGGGGCCGGCGCGCGAGGTGGTGCCCCGACCGTGGCGGTCGACGCCGCGGGCGTCGTCGCGGCGGCCCGGCGCGCGCGGCGCCCGCCGCTCGGCGCCGACGCGGCCGAGGTGCCGTACCCGATGAGCACGTTGCCCGAGCCGGCGCGCTCCTCCTCGAGGTAGGTCGCGGCCGACGTGTGCGGGGCCGGGTCGTCCCGTCGGGTCGCAGCGGGTGCACCGGACGCCGTGACCGCGCCGTCGCCCCCGGCGTCCACGGACAGCAGGGGAGAGCCGACCGCGATGACGTCGCCCTCCTCGCCGTGCAGGCACGCGACGAGGCCCGCGTACGGCGACGGCACCTCGACCATGGCCTTGGCGGTCTCGACCTCGGCGACGGGTGCGTCGACCTCGACGGGGTCGCCCACCTGCACGAGCCAGCGGACGAGCTGCGCCTCCTCGAGACCCTCCCCGAGGTCGGGGAGCGTGAACACCTCGCGCGTCACGACAGCCCCCACTGCAGCTCGTCGACCGTGTCCAGGACGCGGTCCACCGACGGCAGGTGGTGGCGCTCGAGGCGCGGGGGCGGGTAGGGGATGTCGAAGCCGGTGACGCGGCGCACGGGCGCAGCGAGGTGGTGGAAGCACTGCTCGGTCACGCGGGCGACCACCTCGGAGGCGACGGACGCGAAGCCCGACGCCTCCGCGACGACGACCGCGCGGCCCGTGGCCCGCACCGCGGCGCAGACCGTCGCGTCGTCGAACGGGACGATCGAGCGGAGGTCGACCACGCCGATGCTGCGGCCCTCCGCAGCGCCCTGCTCGGCCGCGGCGAGCGCGACCTGCACCGCCGGGCCGTAGGCGATCAGCGTCACGTCGGTGCCCTCACGGCGGACCACGGCGCGACCGATCGGCGGCACGTCGGCCGCGACGTCGACCTCCTCCTTCGTGAAGTACTGGCGCTTCGGCTCGAGGAAGACGACGGGGTCGGGGTACCGGATGGCCTGCCGCAGCAGGCCGTACGCGTCCTCGTTGGTCGCGGGCGCGACGACGGTGAGCCCCGGGGTGTGGGCGTAGTACGCCTCGGAGGAGTCGCAGTGGTGCTCGACGCCGCCGATGCCGCCGCCGTACGGCACCCGCACGACGACGGGCAGGCGCACGCGCCCCCGCGTGCGGTTGCCCATCTTGGCGAGGTGGCTGACGACCTGCTCGAAGGCCGCGTAGGCGAAGGCGTCGAACTGCATCTCGACCACGGGGCGCATGCCGTTCATGGCCATGCCGATCGCCAGACCCATGATCCCGGACTCCGCGAGGGGTGTGTCGAAGCACCGGTCCTCGCCGAACCGGGCCGTCAGGCCGTCCGTGACACGGAAGACGCCACCCAGGGGCCCGACGTCCTCGCCCAGGACGAGGACCGTGGGGTCGGCCTCCATCTCGTCGCGCAGCGCCGCGTTGAGCGCGCCCGCCATCGTCGTCTTCACCGGTCGCCCCCCTCCGCGGCGAGCTCGGCGCGCAGCAGGTCGCGCTGCGCGAGCAGCTGCGGCGTCGGCGTGGCGTAGACGTGCTCGAAGAGCTCGTCGGGCGGGAGGCCGGTCGTCCCGGCGAGCCCCGCGCGCACCGCTGCGGCGAGCGCCTCGGCCTCCTCGGCGAGCGCCCGCTCGGCGTCGTCGTCGAGCGCGCCCTCGGCGCGCAGGTACGTCCGCACACGGCTCACCGGGTCCCGCGCCTCCCACTCGCGCACCTCGTCCTGCGAGCGGTAGCGCGACGGGTCGTCGGCGTTCGTGTGGGCGTGCACGCGGTAGGTGTCCGCCTCGACGAGCACCGGGCCACCCCCTGCGGCGGCGTCCGCGACGGCCCGACCGAGCACGGCGGACAGCGCGACGACGTCGTTGCCGTCGACGAGGACGCCCGGCATGCCGTACCCGACCCCCTTGCTCGCGAGCGACGGCGCGACGCACTGGCGGGACAGGGGCACGGAGATCGCGTACTTGTTGTTCTGCACGAGGACGACGACGGGTGCACGCAGGACCGCGGCGAAGTTGAGCGCCTCGTGGAAGTCGCCCTCGCTCGTCGCGCCGTCGCCGCACAGCGCGAGGGCGACCGTGTCCTCGCCCCTGAGGCGCGCGGCGTGCGCGACGCCGACGGCGTGCAGGAGCTGCGTCGCGAGCGGAGTGGCCTGCGGCGCGACGTGGTGGACCACGGGGTCGTAGCACGAGTGCCAGTCGCCGCGCAGCCACGCGAGCACCTCGACGGGGTCCACGCCGCGCGTGGCGACCGCGACGCTGTCCCGGTACGTCGGGAACAGCCAGTCGCCCGGCCGCAGCGCGAGGGCCGCGGCGACCTGGCACGCCTCCTGGCCGTGCGACGACGGGTACACGGCGAGCCGACCCTGGCGCACGAGTGCGCCGGCCTGGTCGTCGAGGCGCCGGCCCAGGACCATCGCGCGGTACCGCGCGACCAGGTCGGGCAGCGGGAGCGGTGGGTAGCGGTCGTCCGGGACGGGGTTCCCGTCCGCGTCGAGCAGCCGGACGGCCTCCATGGCGACGTCGACCGACATGAGCACCTCCTCGTCGAGAGCTGTCCTGACTATGGCCCTCCTGGAGTCGGATGGGTATGTTCGGCGCCCAGGCAGCAGACATTTGGCACGGCGGGCGCCGTGCATGAAGCAGGACGTCCGGCCGCGACGGGGCGGCGGAGAGGTGACGGCGACACATGGACGCGCAGCTCGACGACACCGACAGGCGGATCCTGCACGAGCTCACGCGTGACGGGCGGATGTCGGTCCGGGCGCTCGCGGACGCCGTCAACGTGTCGCGGTCGCACGCCTACAGCCGCGTCGAGCGACTGCGCGCGCTCGGGGTGCTCGAGGGCTTCACCGCGGTCGTGAACCCCGCGCGCAGCGGGCTCGGGACCTCGGCGTACGTGACGCTCACCGTGCGGCAGAGCTCGTGGCGCGAGCTGAGCGACCGCCTGCGTCACGTGCCCGAGGTCAAGCACATGGCGCTCGTGGGCGGCGGCGACGTCGACGTCATCCTGCTCGTCCGGACGCGCGACAACGAGGCGTTGCGCCGCGTCGTCCTGGACGTGCTGCAGGAGATCCCCGGCGTGCTGTCGACCCACACGCTGCTGATCTTCGAGGACATGCCGAACCGCTGAACCGGAGGCCACCGGCCGTCCCCGGCCGTCCCCGGGCCGTGCCGGGCGTGCCGGACGTGCCGGAGCACCTTCGCGGGCCGCACGGCTCGCGCACCACCGCGAGCCGGGGCACGCTCGGACCATGGCCATGATGGAGCCCTTCGTCCCGCACCCGCCCACCGAGGAGACGGTCGCCGCCGCTGATGCGGGCGCGGGCGCGCCGGACCCCGCCGACGGAACCGGCACCGCCGAGACGCCGGAGTTCGCCGCCCCGCAGGGCACCGACCCGCTCACGCACGAGCCGCTCGTCGAGCCCGACGAGCGCGACGGCACGCAGGCCTGAGCCCGGACCGGGCGCGGCGCGGGCCGTCGCGGCAGGAGCCGACGTGGAGCGCTCGGACGACGTGCTGCCGCGGGCCCGGGCCGTGCTCACCGCGGAACGTGCCCGGCTCGCCGTGCTCGGCGTCCCGGGTGAGCTCCGGCTCACGGGCGGGTCGAGCGTCCCCGGCACGGTGACGCGCGGCGACGTCGACCTGCACCTGCGCGTCGCCGCCGAGGACCTCGCCGCGGTCGTCGCCACGTTGCGGGGCGTGTACGTCGTCGTCCACCCCGAGATCTGGCAGGCGACGCTCGTGACCTTCGAGGTCCCCGACACCCCGCTGCCGACGGGCGTCGCGGTGACGCCGGTCGGCAGCGAGCACGACGTGCGGTTCACGCGGACGTGGGCGCGGCTCGGCGCGGACCCGGCGCTGCTCGCGGAGTACACCGCCCTCAAGGCCGGGGACGCCGCCGGCTACGAGGCGCGCAAGTCCGCGTTCTTCGACCGGCTCGCGCGGCCCTAGGCTGGCGCGCGCACGAGCGCCCCCTGCCGCCGCGAGGAGACCATGAGCGAGCCCACGGCCCAGTCCGCGTCGGAGCCGACCGGGGGTCGCGCGGCAGGACCCGCCGTCCCCGCCTCCGCAGCCGGGACCGCGACCGGCGTGCCGGCCGAGGACGCACCGGCGCGGCGCACCGCCGGGCGTGCCGGGCGTGCCGGGCTCCCCGAGCGGCCCGGGCTCGCCGAGCGCCCCGGGCTCGCCGAGCGCCCCGGGCTCGTCGCGCGCTCGCGCGGTCTCGTCGGCGACTCGGTGTCGGTCGTCGCGGCCGGCGCCCGCCTCTGGGCGGGTCACTGGCCGCTCCTGCTCACGGTCGCGCTGCTGGGCGGCGCGGGTCGGATGGGCGCGATCTGGGGAGCGATCGAGGTGTCCGACGTCAGCCCGACGCTCGGGTTCGCGGTGCTCGCGCTCGCACCCCTGTCCTCGGTCGCCGCGATCGTCCTCATGCTCCACCTCCTGCGCGATGCGCTGCCGTCGCTGGCCGCCGCAGGGGCCGTGCGCGCGCCCGACGACGTCACGAGCCGGCGGGAACGGCACGTCGTCGACGTCCTGGCGAGCGTCCTCGTCCCGTTCCTCGCGGTGTACGCGTCGTACGGGCTGCTCGCGGAGGACAGGTTCCGCTACCAGAACGGCATCCTGGGCCGCGAGTTCTACACCGACGGCGTCCTGGGCGGCGGCTCCTTCGACGGCGAGCGGTTCTTCGCGGCGACCGGCGTCGCGGAGGTCGTCCTCGTCGCGGTCGCGGTCGTGCTCCGGTGGGGTCTCGCGCGCCTCGACGGACGGCTCGCGTCCCGGGGCCGGCCTCGTCCGCGTCCCCTCGCGTTCGGCGGCGCGTACGTCGAGGTGTTCTGGATGACGGCGCTCGCGGGCGTGCTCGTCCACTACAAGGACCAGGCGTGGGCGTGGGCGGAGAGCCGGCGCGCGGTCGACGTGGTCGTCGACGCGTGGCTGCGCGTGCTCGACGTCCTGGGGCCGCTCGGTCGCCCGGTGGACACCGTGGTCGACGGGCTGCTCGGGATCGTCGCGGCGGTCGACGGCCTCGTCGTCGTCCCGGTCGCGTGGCTCGCGGTGGGCGCGGTCGTGTACGGCCACCGGCTCGCCGCACCGCCGCGGCGCGTGCGGACCCTGCCGGGCGCGACGCGCGTCCCCGCGGTCGTGCGCCGCTGGGGCCTGGACGTGGCGGACCAGGTGGTCGGTGACCTGCGGTCCCGCTTCTCCGCCCTCGCGTCGGGGCTGCGGCAGCTCGCCGTCGCCGGCCTGGGGCCGATGCTCGTGTTCGCGCTCGTGTTCCTCGTCGTCGGCGGGCTCGAGGAGGCGCTCGCGCTCGGGGTCCGCCAGGTGGTGGGCCCGCAGGAGCTGTGGACCTGGTTGTCCTTCGCGCCCCACGTCGAGACGGTGACCCGCGCGGTGGGCCTCACCGTGACGGCCGCGCTGCTCGCGGCGGCGGTCGACCGCGTGCTCGCGCCGTCCGTGGGTCAGTCGAGCGCGAACGACGCGTAGTCCGGCATCTCCCACCAGAGCAGGACCTCCGACAGGTCCGCGCCCTCGGGGACGAGCACGACCGGGCTCGCCGTCCACGTCGCGGGACGCGGCGCGTCGGACGGCGTCACGGACCCGTCCAGCCCGACCATCGGCCCAGGGGCGTCGCTGGGCACGCACGGCGAGAACGCCTGGTCGGCGACGGCTCCCGGGAGGTGGTCGTAGCGGGTCCCGTCCGCGCCGCGCAGCGCGAGCGTGCAGCCGACGAGCGGGACGTCGGGCCCGGCGGCGAACGTCAACCGGACCTGGACACCGACCGTTCCGTCAGGGAGCTCCTGCGTGGTCCAGCCCGCCGGTGCGGGCTCGACGGAGTCGACCCGGACGCGGACCGCACGCGTGCGCTCGGCGCCGTCCGCGGTGTAGTCGTCGGCGAAGTCCAGCCACTCGCCGGCCGGGGCCGCCTGCGGCGCGTGCAGGCCGCTCGGCCAGAGGTACGTCGGGATCCGCTCGGACGACGCCGCGAGCGCGGCCAGGAGCGCGACGGGCAGCCCGACGACGCCGAGCCGGTTGCGCGCCCACCACGTGCCGCGGGCCCGGGCCGTCACCGCGCCTCCCCGACGCCGACGTCCTCCGGCTGGGGGATCGTCAGCGGCTCGGTCGTGGCGGCCCAGCGCCGCGCGTCCGCACCGGTCACGCCGAGGTCGACGACGGCGACGTCGTCGAGCCGGTGGTCGTCGCGCAGCCCCAGCACGAGCTCCGCGCCGGCGGCGGCCTCGACGGGGAGCTCGACCGTGACCCACGCGCGTCGCGTCATGCCGGCCTGCACGGTGCCGGGCAGGAACGAGCTGCGCGTCCCCTGCGCGAGGAAGGTGCGTCCCTGGTCGTCGCGCACCTCGGCGTGCGCGAGCGTCCGCGGCTCCCCGTGCGCCGTGATCGTCACCGGGACGCTCAGCCAGACGCCCGTGGTGGACATGGAGGTCCCGAGCTGCTCGACGACGGTCGAGCCCTCCGCGGCGCCGACCGTGACGGTCGCGTACCGCAGCGGGACGGGCTCACCTACGTCGCCCACCCGCTCGAACGGTGCCGACGCCGCGTCCTCGGACGGGAGTGCCGAGCGCACCACCTGACCGACGACGAGCGCGGCCAGCACGAGCGCGGCCGACCCGGCGCGGTGCGCGGCGTGGCCCGTCACCGCTCCTCCGTCGAGTCGACGGCCTCGCGGACCGCGAAGGTGCCGCGCGCGACGACGGCGGGGTCGCTCCACTCGTCGAGGTCCTGGAGGGTGCTCGAGCGGAAGGTCTGACCCACCGCGACGAGCGTGACCTCGGTGGGCGGGGCGACGTCGCCGTCCTGCTCGAAGAGGAACACGGCGTCGTGCTCGAGGCCCGGCTGGACGGGTGTGAGGCGCGACCCGTCGGTGAGGACGAGACGCTCGGTCGAGCCCACCAGGCCCGTCGCGGGGTCCGGTCGGCCGACGAGGCCCGGGACGTCCTCGAGGGAGAGCGTCGGACGCAGCTCGGGTCCCAGGAGCGTCGCGTCGTGCGTCGACCGGACCGTCGCCAGGACCGCGACCCAGCGGTTGCCGTCCTCGGAGAGGTACGCGCCCGGGAGCTCGTCGACCCACAGGACCTTGTCGACCGTGACCTCGAGCGGGGCGACGACGAGCGCCGTGCCGGGCTCGAGCACGTCGACGGCGGTCCCGGCCTCCCGGAGCCCGCCGAACGCCGCGGTCGAGGCGAGCAGCACGACGGTGGCCCCGGCACCGAGGTCCCGCAGGGGACGGTCGAGCAGGCGGCGTGCGACCGCGCTGCGCGCGACCTCGATCCTCCGCCGGCCCGCGCGCGCCTCGGCACGCCTGCCTCGGGGCGCGTCCGCGCGGCGAAGGACGGCCGGGTCCACGACCGCGGGTCCGGTCTCGTCCGAGGGGGTGGGCACGGCGAGAGTGTAGGGACTGCGGGACGTCGGGTGCCGTCCGTGCCACCGGCGGGGCCTCGCCCGCCGGTGGCACGGACGCCCGTCCACGTCGCTCGCGGCGGCCTCGCGCACGCCTCGGGCTCAGGCCCGGTGCTCGACGTGCCGATCACGGGGCATGGCGAGGAGCGCGAGCAGGGGAGCAGGGGCGCTGGCCGCAGTGGCCGCGGTGGTCGGGGCACTCGGCGTCGGGGGCTGCGGGACCACCGACGGGACGCCGCGCGGCGACCACGTCGTCGCGCCGTCGTCCGTCGCGCTGCCCTACCGGGTCGACGTCCCGGACGTCGCCGGCACCGGGTGCCCGCCGCACGCGTTCGACGTCCCTGCGCCCTCGACCGTCGCGACGGTCGGGACGGGCGCGGGCGCGAGCGAGGCCACCGTCCCCCTGGGCGACGGCGCGTACCTCCTCGCGGCGTGCCTCGGGCGGGTCGCCGACGTCGGCACGGTCGACGAGATCGCCGCGGCGCCGGCGCCGGAGGGGGCGACGCTCGTCGGGACCCTCGACGTCACCTCGCCGCACGGCGACGGGGTCCGTCGGACCACGAGGATCGGCGACCAGGTGCTCTCCGACCACCTCGTGGAGCGCGACGGGTGGGTGCACGTCGTCGGCTACCTGCGTCGGGCCGACGTCGGCGACCGTCACCAGGGCGTCGTGGACGCGGTGCTGTCGTCGTGGAGCTGGACCGACCGCTGACGTCGGACCGCCTCGGGGAGCGCCCGGTGCGGGACCGAAGGTCCCATGACCCGCGACGGTCCGCTCCTTACTGTCGGTCTGCGCCGGACGCGACCCGGCACACCTCGATCCTGGGAACCCACATGAACCTCCGCCTGCCCTCGTCCCCCCGCGCCCGCACGACGGTCCGCCGACCCGCGACCGTCACCGCCCTGAGCGCGGCGCTCCTCCTCGTCGCTGCGGCACCCGCCTCGGCCCACGAGCGCTGGTTCGCCGAGCACGCCGACGGCGGCGAATGGTCGTTCTTCCTCTCGCCGGTCCCGCTGCTGCTCACGGCCGCGGTCGTCGCGGCCGCGGTCGCGTGGCGCGTCGTCGGCCGCCGCCTGCCCCGGCCCGAGCTGCGCGTCCTCGAGCCGCTCGGCCGCCTCGCGCCGTACGTCCCGCGCCTCCTCGCGATCCACCTGGGCGTCTCGCTGCTCGCCTTCTCGGTCACGGGCGCGTTCCTCACACCGTCCCTGCCGCTCGAGGCCGTGCCGGGTCAGGACCTCGCGGGGGTCGTCCAGGCCGCGGTCGGCATCTGGCTGATCACCGGTGTCCGCCTCCGGCCGGCCGCCGCCGGCGTCGTGCTGCTCGGCCCGCCGGCCCTTCTCGCGGCCGGACCGGTCGCGCTGCTGGAGACCGCCGGCCTGCTCGGCATCGCGCTGTTCCTCGCGATCCTGCCGCCGTCGGACGGCACGTTCGGCCGGGTCGACCCCAGCCCCGAGCGGCTGCGGGCGGCGCTCCTGTCGCTCCGGGCCCTCGTCGCGGTCGCGCTCGTCGCGCTCGCGTTCAGCGAGAAGTTCACGAACCCCCAGCTCGCGCGCAACACGCTCGAGGCGTACCCCCAGCTCGACGTGTTCGGCCTCGTCGGGATCTCGGTGCCGACCGACGTGTTCATCGCGGTCGCCGGTGCGGTCGAGCTGCTCTTCGGCCTGCTCGTGCTCTCGGGTGCGATCCCGCAGGTCGCGGTGCTCGTCGCGATGGTCCCGTTCAACGCGACGCTCGTCCTCTTCGGGACGACCGAGGTCATCGGGCACCTGCCCGTCTACGGCGTCTTCCTCACGCTGCTCGTGTACGGCTCGAACCGCGCGACCGCGGACGCCGTGCCCTGGCTCCCGCGGGCGGCGGACGTGCGCGCGCTGCGCATGCTGCGTCGGCCGGGCCCGAGCCGCCCGCAGCCGTCCGCGGTCCGCTGATCGGCGGTGACCGGCGCTGACCGGCGCTGACCGGCGCTGACCGGCGACGTCGACCGATCGACACGAAGGGGCCCGACCGTCCGGTCGGGCCCCTTCGTCGTGCGTCGTGCTACGTCGCGGTGGTCAGTCCTGCGCGCCCGCGGGGCGGCGGCGGCGCGCACCGCCGCGGCGACGACGACGGCGTGCCGGGTCGCCGCCCTCGGAGGTGGGAGCGGCGGTCGCGACCGGGCTGCCGGCGCGTCGCGCCGAGGTGGTCGGCGCGGAGCCGCCGCCGCGCCGCGGACCGGCCGTGGAGGACCCGGCGGGCCGCGTCGGCGCCACGTGCGCGACGTGGGGGACCGTGGGTGCGACCGCACCCACGAGGGACCGCACGACGGCGCTGCCGTGGTCGACCAGCTGGGGTCGCGCGTCGATCTTCGCCGCACGCGTGAGCGAGCGGACGTCCTGGCGCTGCTCCGGCAGGACGAGGGTCACGACGTCACCGCCCGCACCCGCACGTGCCGTCCGACCCGAGCGGTGCAGGTACGCCTTGTGCTCGGCGGGCGGGTCCACGTGCACGACGAGCTCGACGTCGTCGACGTGGATGCCGCGCGCCGCGATGTCCGTCGCGACGAGCACCCGCACGCCGCCGGTGCTGAACGCCTCGAGGTTCCGCTCGCGGGCGTTCTGGCTGAGGTTGCCGTGCAGGTCCACGGCGGGGATGCCGGCCGCGGTGAGCTGCTTGGCGAGCTTCTTGGCCTGGTGCTTCGTGCGCATGAACAGCACGCGGCGCCCCGTGCCCGAGGCCAGCTCGTGGACCACCGCGCGCTTGGCGTCGGCGTCACGCACCTCGAGGAAGTGGTGCGTCATGGCCGTCACGGGGGACTCGGCGCTGTCGACCGAGTGCTGGACGGGCTTGTCGAGGTACCGCTGGACGAGCTGGTCGACCCCGTTGTCGAGCGTCGCCGAGAAGAGCAGGCGCTGGCCGGCGCGCGGGGTCTTGTCCATGATCCGCTTGACACCCGGGAGGAACCCCAGGTCGGCCATGTGGTCGGCCTCGTCGAGCACCGTCACCGACACCGCGTCGAGCGTCAGCAGCTTCTGCGAGAGCAGGTCCTCGAGCCGGCCGGGGCACGCGACGAGGACGTCGACGCCCCGGTCCAGCGCGGCGACCTGGCGCGACTGCGCGACGCCGCCGAAGACGGTCGTCGTGGTGAGCCCGAGCGACGCCGCGAGCGGCGCCAGCGTCGCGTCGATCTGGTTGGCGAGCTCACGCGTCGGGCACAGCACGAGCGCACGGGGGCGCCGCGGGCGCCGCGCGGCGCCGTCGGTCGCCAGGCGGGCGACGAGCGGGAGGGAGAACGCGAGCGTCTTGCCCGAGCCGGTGCGGCCGCGGCCGAGGACGTCGCGTCCACGCAGCGAGTCCGGCAGCGTGGCCGTCTGGATGGGGAAGGGGGTCGTGATGCCCTGCTCCGCGAGGACGCGGACGACAGGGGTGGGCAGGCCGAAGTCGGCGAAGGTGGTCAAGAAGGTGCCTCTCGGGGCTGTAGGTGGGTCCGCCGCCAGAGCAACCAGAGCGAGTGCTGGGGGGTCTCCACGACGCTGGGCGCGCAGCAGGCGCTGCCCTCGTGCGGTCAGTCTCGCACACGTCGGGCTGCGGGCTCGTGCGGCCCGACCGGTGCGAGCCCAGGGCTCGCCGGGGACGCGGTGTGACCTGCGACGGGATCACCCGGTGTGACGTCGGTCTCGACCGCCGCACAAATGGCTTGGGACGCCCGTGCGGCGGGCGTAGCGTCGACCCCGGTGCCTGACGACGGGCCCGGGTCGCGCCGACGAGTCGTCCGCGCACCCTCACGATCCACGAGGAGTCTGACTTGATGAACCGCACCGTCGTGCGTTCTGCGCTCGCAGCCGTCGCGACGACCGCAGTGCTGCTGACCTCCGCCTGCTCGTCCGACGAGCCGGAGGAGACCACCGAGGTCGAGGCGACCGAGGAGACGGGCTCGGACGCCGAGACCGAGGAGCCCGCCGAGGCCGAGGGCCCCGTCGAGGTGCCCGACGTGACGCTGCTGATCCTCGCGACCGCGCAGGACAACCTGGGCCGCGTCGGCCTGGAGGCCGTCGCCGTCGACGAGGCGGGTGCCGAGGTCACGGTCGAGGACCCGACCACGTACCTCGTCACCGCGCAGGACCCGGCCGACGGCGAGCTCGAGGCCGGCGAGGCCGTCACGCTCACGGTCGCCCCGCGCGGCTGACACCGCGTCCCACGGAGCCGGTCCCCGTCACGGGGGCCGGCTCCGTCGTCGTCTGGGGCGCCGGGTGCGCCGGTCGCCGCCGCCTGGCGCCGCCGGTCCGAGGACAGGCGGCCGACGTCAGGCCGAGGCGCGCAGCGTCGCGGCCAGCCTCCCGGCCCAGGCCTCGCCGAACAGCACGACGTGCATGCCCACGGGGTAGACCTGGTGAAGCGCGAGCAGGCCGCGGTCGACCACGAGCCCCGTGGCCTCGCGGTACGCCGCCGTCACGCGGTCCAAGTGGGGCAGCCCGAAGAGGTCGAGCATCGCCAGGTCGGTGAGCGGGTGCCCGCCGTGGGCCGCCGGGTCCACGAGCACGGCACCGTCCGCGGTCCACACGACGTTCCCGGACCACAGGTCGCCGTGGACCCGGGCGGGGGGCGACGAGTCGTCGAGCGCGCCGTCCCGGAGCCGTCCCGAGAGGCGCTCGAGGGCGGCCGCCACGTCGTCGTCCAGCCGGCCGCGCCGCCGCAGCGCGTCGGCGAGGGGCTCGAGCCGGCACGCGGCGTGGAACTCGCCCCAGCGCTCGTGGCGACCGGCCCTGAGCGGGAGGGGCTCCGACATCGGACCGAAGAAGCCGTCCCCGGTCCACCCGTCGGGCGGTGCGCCGAAAACGGGCGCGCCCGCGCGGTGCAGGACGGCGAGCGAGCGGCCGAGGTCGTCGGCGGCTCGCGCCGTCGGTCGGCCCGGCACGAGGCGCTCGAGCTCGAGCGCGGTGTCCCGTACCGCGAGCACGCGGACGACCCGCGGACCGCCGGGGACGTGCAGCCACCGCAGGCCGGCGGCCTCGCACGCGAAGAAGCCGGGCGGCGCGTCCCGCCGCGACTTGAGCCACGTCGTCATCGGGGGAGTTCACCACGGGCCCGCCGCTCGCGCGCGTTCGCCAGGCCGCGAAATGAGCGGCGATATGGCGTCTTCGCCGTCGATTCCGTCGTGAGGGCTCCGCCGACCTGCTGAAAGGTACTGTTCAGCGACCTCCCCGCGTGCCATCCTCGCACCATCGAGACGAGGAGGTCCGGATGAGGATCGGTGTGCCCACCGAGGTCAAGAACCACGAGTACCGCGTCGCCCTCACGCCGGCGGGTGCCCACGCGCTCGCCGCGGCCGGGCACGAGGTGCTCGTGCAGTCGGGGGCGGGCCTCGGGTCGGGTGTCGTCGACGACGCGTACGCCGCGGCGGGGGCGCGCATCGTCCCGGACGCCGCGGACGCCTGGGCGGCCGACCTCGTCTGCAAGGTCAAGGAGCCCGTGGAGAGCGAGTACGGCCACCTGCGCCGCGACCAGGTGCTCTTCACGTTCCTGCACCTCGCCGCGAGCCGGCCGTGCACCGAGGCCCTCCTGCGGGCGGGCACGACGTCGATCGCGTACGAGACCGTCGAGCTGCCCGACGGCTCGCTCCCGCTGCTCGCGCCGATGAGCGAGGTCGCCGGGCGGCTCGCGACGCAGGTCGGCGCGTACCACCTGCTGCGCAGCGAGGGGGGCCGCGGCGTCCTGCCGGGAGGCGTGCCCGGCGTCGCACCGGCGTCCGTCGTCGTCATCGGCGGCGGCGTCGCGGGACGGCACGCCGCCGACATCGCCGTCGGCATGCGCGCCGACGTGACCGTGCTCGACGTGTCCATGCCCCGGCTCCGCGAGCTCGACGCGGCGTACGGCGGCCGGGTGCGGACGCTGGCGTCGAGCGCGTACGCGGTCGAGCACGCGGTGCTCGAGGCGGACCTCGTCGTCGGCGCGGTCCTCGTGCCCGGCCGCCGGACGCCGACCCTGGTGACCGACGACCTCGTGAGCCGGATGCGCACCGGGTCGGTGCTGGTCGACATCGCCGTCGACCAGGGCGGGTGCTTCGAGAGCACGCGCCCGACGACGCACGACGACCCGACGTTCCGCGTGCACGACTCGACGTTCTACTGCGTCGCGAACATGCCGGGCGTGGTCCCCGTGACGTCGACGCACGCGCTCACCGCGGTCACGCTGCCGTACCTCCTGCTGCTCGCCGAGCGCGGGTGGCGGGGTGCCGTCGCCGCGGACCCCGCCCTGGCGAAGGGTCTGACGACGCACGAGGGCGCCCTCCTGCACGCGGGCGTCGCGGAGGCCCACGGCCTCACGAGCGCGGCCCCCGAGGCCGTCCTCGCCTGAGGACGAGCGGCGCGACGCCCGCCCGCCCGGGTGCGGAGGAAAATTTCCGGACGACGCGGCTCGGAGGCGTCTAGCCTGCGCGGATGCAGCCGATCACGCTGACCGACGGGGTCGTGACCCTCGCGGCGCCCACCGAGGACGACGTCGACGCGGTGACCGCCCTCTGCCAGGACGCGGCCGTCCAGGAGTGGACGACCGTACCGAGCCCGTACGCGCGATCGGACGCCGAGGGCTTCGTGCGCGGGTGGGTCCGCGCGGGGTGGGCCGAGGACCGCGAACGCACGTGGGGCATCCGCACCGACGGCGTGCTGCGCGGCATGATCGGCCTCAGCCGTGAGCCGGTGCGCTCGGCCGAGGTGGGCTACTGGCTCGGGGCGTCGGCGCGCGGCCAGGGACTCCTCCACCGCGCGCTCCTGCTCGTCCTCGAGCACGCCTTCGACCCCGCGGGCATGGACCTCGACCGCGTCGTGTGGCACGCGTACGCGGGCAACTGGGCCTCGTGGCGGGCCGTGTGGCGCGTGGGGTTCCGGTTCGAGGGCGTCGTGCGCGACGGCGCCGTCCAGCGCGACCGCCGCCGCGACGACTGGGTCGGGACCCTGCTGCGCCGGGACCCGCGCGAGCCGGTCGCGCCGTGGCCCGCGACCGACCTCGTGGCGCCGCGCCCGTCCGCCCCGTCGGGGAGGATGACCGCATGACCGTCCCCATCGACGCCGCCAACCCGTTCGCGACCCCCTCCGACCTGCCGTACGGCCTGCCGGACTTCACGCTCGTGCGCGACGAGCACTACCTCCCCGCCTTCGAGGCGGGGATGGCCGAGGAGCGCGCCGAGGTCGAGGCGATCGCGACCAACCCCGAGCCGCCCACCGAGGAGAACGTCCTCCTCGAGCTCGAGCGGTCCGGCGCGCTGCTGGACCGCGTGAGCGCCGTCTTCTTCAACCGGACGAGCTCCGACACCTCGACGTTCCTCGACGAGGTCGAGGAGCAGGTCGCACCCCTCCTCGCCGCGCACCACGACGCGATCTACCTCGACCGCCGGCTGTACGACCGGGTCGAGGCGCTGCACGCCCGGGTCGAGGCCGGCGAGGTCCGGCTCGCCGACGACGCCGCGTGGCTGCTGCACACGCTCCGGCGCGACTTCGTCCGCGCGGGCGTCGCGCTCGACGACGACGCCAAGGCGGAGCTCCGTGAGCTCAACGCGCGGATCACGACGCTCGAGACGGCGTTCGGGCGCGAGCTGCTCGCCGACACCAACGCGTCGGCCGTCCTCGTCACCGACGTCGAGGACCTCGAGGGCCTGCCCGAGGACGCCGTCGCGGCGGCGCGCCAGGCGGCCGACCAGGCCGGCCACGCGACGGGCTACCTGCTCGAGCTGTCGCTCTTCAGCCAGCAGCCCGTCCTCGCGACGCTCCGCCGCCGCGACGTCCGGCAGCGGGTCCACGAGGCGTCCGTCCGGCGAGGCGGGCGCGGCGGGGACCACGACACGCGCGCGATCCTGCTCGAGCTCGCGCGGCTGCGGGCGCGCCGCGCCGCCCTGCTCGGCTTCGAGCACCACGCGGCGTACGTCGCGGACGACTCCACGGCGCGCACCCCGGAGGCGGTCGAGGCCATCCTCGGACGTCTCGCACCTGCGGCGGCCGCGAACGCACGACGCGAGGCCGAGGTGCTCGAGGAGGCCCTGCGCCGCGACGAGCCGGGAGCGGTGCTCGAGCCGTGGGACTGGGCGTACTACGCCGAGAAGGTCCGGCAGGAGCGGTACGCGCTCGACGACACCCTCCTGCGCCCGTACCTCGAGCTCGAGCGCGTCGTCCACGACGGCGTCCTCCACGCCGCGACCGAGCTCTACGGGATCACGTTCACGCGTCGGCCGGACCTGGTCGGGTACCACCCCGACGTGCGCGTCTACGAGGTCCACGACGCCGACGGCGAGGGCATCGGCCTCTTCCTGGCCGACTGGTACACGAGGCCCTCCAAGCGTGGCGGCGCGTGGATGAACAACCTGGTCGACCAGAGCCACCTGCTCGAGGGCAGGCCGGTCGTCGTCAACAACCTCAACATCCCCAAGCCGCCCGCCGACGAGCCGACGCTGCTCAGCTGGGACGAGGTCATCACGCTGTTCCACGAGTTCGGGCACGCGCTGCACGGCCTGTTCTCGGACGTCCGCCTGCCGTCGCAGTCGGGCACCGAGGTGCCGCGCGACTTCGTCGAGTACCCCTCGCAGGTCAACGAGATGTGGGCGTGGGAGCCGTCGGTGCTGCGTCGCTACGCGGTCCACCACGAGACGGGCGAGCCGATGCCGACCGAATGGGTCGACACGATGATCGCGTCGCGGCAGTACAACGAGGGCTTCTCGACGACCGAGTACCTCGCGGCCGCGCTCCTGGACCAGGCGTGGCACCGGTTGAGGGCCGACCAGGTGCCCACCGACGTCCACCAGGTCGAGGCGTTCGAGGCCCGCGCGCTCGAGGCAGCCGGCATCGCGGTGCACGCCGTGCCGCCGCGCTACCGCACGACGTACTTCAACCACGTCTTCGGCGGCGGCTACGCGGCGGCCTACTACTCGTACATCTGGTCAGAGGTCCTCGACGCCGACACGGTCGAGTGGTTCCGCGAGAACGGGGGCCTGCGCCGCGAGAACGGCGACCGCTTCCGGCGGGCGCTGCTGTCGCGCGGCGGCTCGCTCGACGTCATGGACACGTTCCGCGAGCTGCGCGGTCGCGACCCGGAGATCGCCCCGCTGCTCGCGCGGCGCGGCCTCGAGGGCTGAGCCGACGCCGCCGACGCACGAGGGTCGGCCGGGGCACCGCGGGCGGCGACCCGCGGTGCCCCGCCGGGTAGCGTGACGCGCATGCACGACGCACCCGCGACCAGCGCAGCCCCCGGCACGTCCGCCCCGACCGCAGCGGACGAGGTCGTCGGCATCTGCCAGGACCTCCTGCGCATCGACACCTCGAACTTCGGCGACGGCAGCGGGCCCGGTGAGCGCGCCGCCGCCGAGTACGTCATGGGTTCGCTCACCGAGGTCGGTCTCGACCCCGAGCTGTTCGAGTCCACACCCGGCCGCGCGAACGTCGTCGTCCGGCTCCCGGGCACCGACCCGACGCGGCCCGCCCTCGTGCTGCACGGCCACCTCGACGTCGTGCCCGCCGCCGCGGCGGACTGGTCGGTCGACCCCTTCGCCGGCGAGGAGCGCGACGGCCTCCTGTGGGGCCGCGGCGCCGTGGACATGAAGGACATGGACGCGATGATCCTCGCGGTCGTGCGGCAGATGGTCCGCGAGGGCCGACGCCCCGCGCGCGACGTCGTCGTCGCGATGTTCGCCGACGAGGAGGCGGGCGGTGCCTTCGGCGCACGCTGGGCCGTCGACAACCGTCCCGAGCTGTTCGAGGGCGCGACCGAGGCGATCAGCGAGGTCGGCGGCTTCTCCGTCGACGTCGCCGGTCGGCGTGCCTACCTCCTGCAGACCGCCGAGAAGGGGATCGGCTGGCTCCGCCTGGTCGCCGAGGGCCGCGCGGGTCACGGCTCGCAGGTCAACGACGAGAACGCCGTGACGATGCTCGCGGGCGCGGTCGCCCGCATCGGGGCGCACAGGTGGCCGCAGCAGCTCACGCCGACCGTGCGTGCGCTGCTCGACGGCGTCGCCGACCTCACCGGGGTCCCGTTCGACCCCGAGGACGAGGAGGGCGTCGCCCGCCTCGTCGCCGCGCTCGGCCCCGCCGCGCGGTTCGTCGGGGCGACGACGCGCAACACCGCCAACCCGACCCAGCTCGACGCGGGCTACAAGGCGAACGTCATCCCGGGCCGCGCCGAGGCCGTCCTCGACACGCGCTTCCTCCCCGGGTACGAGGACGAGGCCCGCGCCGAGCTCGAGCGCCTCGCCGGGCCGGGTGTGCGCGTCGAGGACCTCCACCGCGACGTCGCGCTCGAGGTGCCGTTCGCGGGCGACCTCGTCGACGCGATGGTCGCTGCCCTGCACCACGAGGACCCCGACGCGGTCGTGCTGCCGTACATGCTCTCGGGCGGGACCGACAACAAGTCGCTCGCACGGCTCGGCATCACGGGCTACGGCTTCGCCCCGCTGCGGCTGCCCGGCGACCTCGACTTCTCCGCGATGTTCCACGGGGTCGACGAGCGCGTCCCGGTCGACTCCCTGCGGTTCGGCACGCGCGTCCTCGACCGGCTGCTCGCCGACTGCTGACGTCGCAGGTCGGGAGAGCGGGGGACCCGGAGCGTGCTGCGCTCAGGGCCGTCAGAGCGTGCTGCGCACGCGGATGATCTTCCGTCGGAGCCAGAACCGCCGTTCGCCGCCCGCGTAGAGCTGCGTCCGGGCGAGCTCCCAGCGGCCGTACTCGGCGTGCTCCGTGAGCAGCCGCCGCGCGTCGTTCCGGCTCGTGTCGCGGCCCACCGACACGACGCGGTACTCGTACTCGCCCTGCGAACGCCACCCCTCGCGGCGCGGACGCGTCGTGGTGCTGCTCGTCACATGTGCCTCCGTGGGTGTCGACGGATCGAGTGTCATTGTGCACGGCCCGGCGCTACGGTCGGGGCATGACGGTAGACCCGCGCGCGGCGCTCGACAGGTTCCAGGCAGCGCTCGAGGCACACTTCGCCGCGGTGGCCACCCGTCGCAGCGAGGACGACCCCGCGGTCGACGACGCCTACGACGTCCTGGCCGACGCGTTCGAGGTCTACGACGACGCGATGGTGCGGGTCCACGGCGAGACGCTGCCCTTCTACCTCGCGGACGACGACGCCGACGACGAGGACGACGAGGAGGACGAGGACGAGGGCTCCGACGGCGACGAGATCGACGAGGACGACCTGGACCCGGACGACATGCTCGACGGCACGGAGCTCGACGAGGACGCCTGACCTCAGCGGCGTTCGGGGTAGCCCGTCGCGGGTGCGCTGACCTCGTCGAGGGCGGCCGCGATCGCCTCGGGCAGCTCGGTGCCCACCGAGAGCGCGGCGCGCAGCTGCGCGGGCGTCCGGGCGCCGACGATCGCGGAGCTGACCTGTGGCCGGCCGAGCACCCAGGCGAGGGCGAGCTCGAGCGGGGACCGCCCGAGCCCCTCGGCAGCCGTCACGAGCGCCTCCACGACGGGTGCCGACCCGCGGCCCAGGTACGGCTGGACGAACCCCGCGAGGTGGGCCGACGCGGCCCGCGAGTCCGCGGGGACGGTCCGGCGGTACTTGCCCGTGAGCACGCCTCGTCCGAGGGGCGACCACGCGAGGAGGCCGACGCCGAGCGCCGCTGCCGCCGGGACGACCTCACGCTCGACGCCGCGCTGCAGCAGCGAGTACTCCACCTCGACCGCGGCGAGGCCGCCTGGACCGAGGAGCGTCGCGGCGCGCGCGGTCTGCCAGCCCGAGTGGTTCGAGAGCCCGACGTAGCGCGCGCGCCCGGACGCGAGCACGTGCTCGAGCGTGCGCAGCGTCTCGTCGAGGGGCGTCCGCGGGTCGGGCGCCTGCACGAGCCAGAGGTCGACGTGGTCGGTGCCGAGCCGGGCGAGGGACCCGTCCAGCGAGTCCAGCAGCGCGCCGCGCGACGCGTCGACGACGCCACCGTGCGCCGTCCGGCGCACGCCGCCCTTGGTGCACAGGACGACCTCGTCCCGCGCCACGGTGGTCCGCAGGAGCGAGCCGACCAGCTCCTCCGCCGCACCGTCGGCGTAGCTCGCCGCCGTGTCGACCAGCGTGCCGCCCGCGTCCGCGAAGGTGCGCAGCAGCTCGGCGGCGTCGTGCTCGTCGGTGTCACGGCTCCAGGTCAGGGTGCCGAGACCGAGGGCCGAGACGCGCATGCCGGTGCCCCCGACTCGGCGTTCCTCCATGGTCGGCAAGGCTACCGGCGCACGTCGGCAGGCGTTGCCGCGACCTGTAACGTTGCGGCACGTGACGTGGTGGGAAGCGGCCGTCCTCGGCCTCGTGCAGGGCCTGACCGAGTTCCTCCCGATCTCGTCGAGCGCGCACCTGCGCATCGTCGGGCAGCTGCTGCCCGGAGGTGAGGACCCCGGCGCGGCGTTCACGGCGATCACCCAGATCGGCACGGAGACCGCCGTGCTCCTGTACTTCCGCAAGGACATCGTGCGGATCGTCCGGGCGTGGTGGGGTGCGCTGCGTGGTCGGGACGGGACGACCTGGCGGGACCGGCTCGGCGCGCGCGACGCCGACGCGCGCCTCGCGTGGTGGATCGCGCTCGGCTCGGTGCCGATCGTCGTGCTGGGCCTGCTCTTCGAGGACTCGATCAAGGGGCCGTTCCGCAACCTGTACGTCGTCGCGGCGATGCTCGCGGTGTTCGCCGTCTTCCTCGGGATCGCCGACCGCGTCGGCGCCAAGCGACGGCCGCTCGAGAAGCTCACCGGGCGGCACGCCGTCCTGTTCGGGTTCGCGCAGGCGATGGCCCTCGTCCCGGGCGTGTCGCGCTCGGGCGGCACGATCACCGCGGGCCTGCTCATGGGCTACACCCGCGAGGCCGCGGCCCGGTACTCGTTCCTGCTCGCGATCCCGGCCGTGCTCGGCTCGGGCGTCCAGCAGCTCGTCACGAGCCTCGACGACTTCGGCTCCGCGGGCACGCCCGGGCTCGGCGTGACGGTCCTGGCGACCGTCATCGCGTTCGCCGTCGGCTACGTCGTCATCATCTGGTTCCTGAGGATCGTGTCGGCCTACAGCTACCTGCCGTTCGTCGTGTACCGCCTCGTGCTCGCCGCGGTCGTCGTGGGCCTGCTGCTCACGGGTGTGCTCGAGCCGCTCGCCGGCGCCGGCGCGGACGCCTGACGTCCGAGCCACCCGCTGCGCGTGAAGACGCGGTGCAGGACGACGCAGACCGCGACCATGACGGCCACGGCGAGCGGGTAGCCGAGGGGCCAGCCGAGCTCGGGCATGTGACGGAAGTTCATGCCGTACACGCTCGCGAGGAGCGTCGGTGCGGCCGCGATCGCGGCCCACGCCGAGATGCGTCGGACGTCGTCGTTCTGGCGGACCGACACGAGCGCGAGGTGCGCCGTGAGCATGTCGCCGAGCAGGCGGTCATGTCCCTCGAGCCGGCGGTCGAGGCGTTCGACGACGGCCGCCGGGCGCCAGACCCAGGCGTCCTCCGCCGCGCGCTCGTCGACGTCGGTGACGAGGTCCGCGAGCTCGGCGGCGAGGAGCACGAGCCCTCGGCGCGCCTCGGCCACCTCGCGCTTGAGCGCGTACAGCCGCTCGACCGGGGTCGCCGAGGCGTCCGCGAACACCTCGGTCTCGAGGTCGGCGACGGCCTCGGCGAGCCCGACCTCGACCTCCGTCGCGCCCGCGACGAGGGACGCCACGAGCCCCGCGAGCACGCCGGACGAGATCCGGTCGGCGACACCCGGTGACGTCGGGAGCCGCGCCGCGAGGCGGTCGAGCACGGCGCCGTCCGGGGTCTCGGCGGTGACGGTGAGGCCCTCCACGACGAGGCACGTCACGGTTCCTGTGACGACCGCGCTCTCGGTCGGCCGGAAGGCGACCGTCGGCGTGACGAGGTAGACGCCGCCGCCCGCGAGGTGCTCGACGTGCGGACGCCCCGGGGGCGCGGGCAGCGCGTGCGCGCCCGCCGCCCGGACGACGTCCGGGTCCGCGCCGAGCGCGACGGCCCCCGCGACGACGCGCGCGGGGTCGTCGACCCGGAGCCAGACTGGCTCCTGGCCCGCCCTGCGGTAGCCCTCCGGAGCGGGCGCCCACGCGCCACCCGTCCGGACCCACACGGAGACGGCTCCTGCGCTGTCCATGAGTGCAGTGTGGACCGCAGCGGCCCGGCTGCGGGCAGGACCGCGGCCGGCCTCCCGGTTCGGTGCCCTAGGCTGCGCGCGTGCGTACCTGGCCTGCTCCTGCTGTCCCCCAGGTCCCCGGGCGAGGTCAGGAGGTGCGCGTCGTCGACAGCGCCACCGGCGCCCTCGTGCCGGCGGCCACGGGTCCCGTCGCCTCCCTCTACGTGTGCGGCATCACCCCGTACGACGCGACCCACCTGGGCCACGCCTCGACGTACATCGCCTTCGACCTCCTGCACCGCGCGTGGCTCGACTCGGGCCTCGAGGTGCGGTACGCGTCGAACGTGACGGACGTCGACGACCCGCTGCTCGAGCGCGCTGCCCAGACGGGCGTCGACTGGGAGGACCTCGCGGCCGAGCAGACGGCGCTCTTCGCCGAGGACATGACCGCCCTCGCCGTCATCCCGCCCAGCACGTACCTCGGTGCTGTCGAGACGATCCCGCTCGTGGCCGACGCGGTCGCCCGCCTGCTGGACCGGGGTCTGGCGTACCGCGTCCCCGTCGAGCAGGGCGCCGGAGGCGACCGGCCGCAGCTCGGTGACGTGTACGCGGACGTCTCGGTCGACCCGCACTTCGGCACCGTCGCGGGTCTGGACCACGACCGCACCGTCGAGCTGTTCGCGGAGCGGGGCGGCGACCCGGCACGACCCGGCAAGCGCGACCCGCTCGACCCGGCGCTGTGGCGTCGCGAGCGCCCGGGTGAGCCGGCCTGGGACGGCGGCGTGCTCGGCTCGGGGCGTCCCGGGTGGCACATCGAGTGCACCGTGATCGCGCAGAGCGCCCTGGGACCCGAGTTCGACGTCCAGGGCGGCGGCAAGGACCTGTGCTTCCCGCACCACGAGATGAGCACGGCGCACGCACGCGCGCTCGGCGCGGCCGGCGCGCGCGTGCACGTGCACACCGGGATGGTCGCGTTCGACGGCGAGAAGATGAGCAAGTCGCTCGGCAACCTCGTGCTCGTGTCACGGCTCCGCGAGCAGGGCGTCGACCCGATGGCGGTCCGTCTCGCCGTCCTCGCGCACCACTACCGCGAGGACTGGGAGTGGGACGACGACGTCCTCACCCAGGCGCAGCAGCGGCTCGCCCGGTGGCGCGACGCGGTCTCGGGCAACGGGGGACCCGACGCCACGTCGACCCTCGAGGCCGTCCGGTCCGCCCTGGCCGCCGACCTCGACGCCCCGGCCGCGCTGCGCGCCGTCGACACGTGGGCCGACGCGGCGCTGAGCGTCGGTGGTGACGTCGAGGGTGCGCCGGGCGTGCTCGCCCGTGCCGTCGACGCGCTCCTCGGCGTGCGCCTCTGACGCGAGGCGGTTCGTGGCGCGAGGCGCACGACCCGACGCGAGGACGCTCGTCGCGCCACGCGCGTGACCGCCGTCGGCGTCCGGAGCCGGCTCGGCTGCGGTGGACCGCGGTGCCGTGACCGGCCCACGGCCTGCTCAGGCGGTGGGCCCGCCCTGCCCCGGGCCGCGGTCGCGGCGACGCAGGTAGCGCTCGAACTCGCGCGCGATGGCCTCACCGGTCGCCTCGGGGAGGTCGGCCGTGTCCTTGGCCTCCTCGAGCTGCGCCACGTACTCGGCGATCTCGGTGTCCTCGGCCGCGAGCTCGTCGACGCCGTGCTGCCAGGCCTCGGCGTCCTCGGGCAGGTCGCCGAGCGGGACCGGGACGCCGACGAGCTCCTCGATGCGGGCCAGCAGCGCGAGCGTCGCCTTGGGGGACGGCGGGTGAGCCACGTAGTGCGGGACGGCGCTCCACAGGGACACGCCGGCGAGGCCCCGCAGGGACGCGGCGTGCTGCAGCACGCCGACGATCCCGGTGGGGCCCTCGTACGTGCTCGGCTCGACGCCGAGCGCGAGCTGCAGGCCGTGGTCCTCGGTGGTGGTGGTCACCGGGATCGGCCGCGTGTGCGGCACGTCGGCGAGGAGCGCACCGATCGTGACGACGGTCCGGACGCCGAGCCGCTCGGCGATGTCGAGCAGCTCGGTGCAGTAGCGGCGCCAGCGCATCGACGGCTCGATGCCGTGGACGAGCACGACGGGGTTGCCCGCGCCGGGCTCGGCCACCGCGACCGTCGTCGACGGCCAGGAGATGACGCGACCGCCGTCAGGGCCCGGGCCGACCGTCGGACGGTTCACCTGGAAGTCGTGGAACTCCTCGGGATCGAGCTCGTCGACCTGCTCGGCGCGCCACACCTCGTGCAGGTGCGCGAGCGTCTGCGTCGCGGCCGACCCCGCGTCGTTCCAGCCCTCGAAGGCGGCGAGCAGGACCGGACCGCGGAGGCGCCCACCGGGCAGTGCGTCGGTCATGCGGCCAGCCTAGGCGCTCGACCCCGGCGCGGGCCGAGGCGGCCACCTAGACTGCGCCGGTGCCCGCGACTCCCGCCCCAGTGGTCCCCGACCTGCCCGCCGCCGTCCTGTGGGACATGGACGGGACGCTCGTCGACACCGAGCCGGCGTGGATCGCGGCGGAGACCGCGCTCGTCGAGGAGTTCGGCGGGACGTGGACGACGGCTGACGCCCTGCGCCTCGTCGGTCTGCCGCTCGAGCACTCCGCGACGCTCCTCGCCGAGGCGGGCGTGACGCTGCCGACGGGCGAGATCGTCGAGCGTCTCATCGACGGCGTCGTCGCCTCGGTCCGCTCGCACACCGTGTGGCAGCCGGGGGCCCGTCGCCTGCTCGAGGACCTGCGCGACGCGGGCGTGCCGTGCGCGCTCGTCACGATGTCGTACCGACGGTTCGCCGAGGAGGCGATGCGCACCGCCCCCGAGGGCGTCCTGACGGTGATGGTGACCGGGGACGAGGTGTCCCGCGGCAAGCCGGACCCGGAGCCGTACCTGCGCGCCGCCGAGGTGCTCGGCGTCGACGTCACGCGGTGCGTCGCGATCGAGGACTCGCCCCCCGGGATCGCGGCGGCGCTCGCGTCGGGTGCCCGGACGCTCGGCGTGCAGCACCTCGTCCCCGTCGAGCCGCGCGACGGGCTGAGCCGCGTCGCGTCGCTCGAGGACGTCGACCTCGCGGACCTCGCCCGCATCGGCGCCGGTGAGGTCCTCGACCGCATGCCGCTCGACGCGCCGGGTCACGCGGGGCTCACGACCGAGGCGTGACGCCCAACGTCAGCTGGACCGCACCGGGTGGCACCTCGGGCGGCGTCCCGCCGAACGCGGGGCACAGGTCCTTGTGCGCGCACCAGCCGCACAGAGGTCCCGGTCGTGGCGTCCAGGTGCCCTGCTCGGCGGCCGCGAGGATGCCCGACCAGATCGCGCGCACGCGTCGCTCGGTGGTGCGCAGCTCGGCCTCGTCGGGGACGTGCCGGAGCACGGTGCCGTCACCGAGGTACACGAGCTGGAGCATCGCCGGGACGCGGTGCCGCAGGCGCGAGACGACGAGGGCGTAGAACCGCATCTGGAAGAGCGCGCCGCTCTCGAAGCCCTCGCGCGGCGACCGGCCGGTCTTGTAGTCGACGATCCGGATCGCGCCGTCGGGCGCGACGTCGACGCGGTCGACGATCCCGCGCAGCTGCGGGCCGTCCTCGAGCTGCGTCGCGACGTCGAGCTCGCGCTCCGCGGGCTGCAGGCGGTTCGGGTCCTCGAGCGTGAAGTACCTGTCCAGCAGGGCGCCGGCCTGGGCGAACCACGCGTCGAGGTCGACGTCGTCCGCGAGCACCTCGGCGCACTCGGGGCGCTCCTGCAGCATCCGGTCCCACTCGGGTGCGACCAGCGCACGTGCCGCCGCCGGGGTGCGCGCACCCGCCGGGGCGTCGTACAGCCGCTCGAGCACCGCGTGGACGAGGGTGCCGCGCACCGCGGCCGCGCTCGGCGGCTCGGGCAGCCGGTCGACGACCCGGAACCGGAACAGCAGGGGGCACTGCAGGTAGTCGTTCGCGCGCGAGGGCGACAGCCCGGGCGGTCGCCTGGGTGCGGGCGCCGGACCCTCGGCACCGGGCGGTGCGGGGGTGACGGGCAGCACGGCGAGCTCGGTCTGTGGCACGCGGCGAGGATACGTCGGGGGTCCGACACGACCAGGCATGCCTAGGGTGTGCGCGTGCAGACACCACGCGACGCGCGCACCCGGGGCTGGGTCGTCGGTCGGGCCGCGGGTGCGCCCGTCGTCGTCTCGCCCGGCTGGGTGCTCGCGGCGGTGGTGCTCACGGTGCTGTTCGCCCCGACCGTGCGGTCGATCGCGTTCGTGGACGAGGTCGGGGCGTACGCCGTGTCTGCGGTCTTCGTGCTGCTCCTGCTCGGCTCGGTCTTCCTGCACGAGCTGGCCCACGCCCTGGTCGCCCGGCGTCAGGGCGTGCGGGTCGAGGAGCTCGCTGTGACGCTCCTCGGCGGTCACACGCGCCTGGGCGGCTCGGCGCCCACGCCGCGCGCGAGCGCCCTCGTCGCCGCGAGCGGACCCCTCGTCAACCTCGTCCTGGGCGGTGCGGCCTGGCTCGCGGCCGAGCTGCTCGCACCGACGTCACGAGGGTCCGTCGTGTGGCTGCTGCTGGTCGCGGCGGCGCTCGCGAACGGGTTCGTCGGTCTCTTCAACCTCGTCCCGGGCCTCCCGCTCGACGGCGGGCGCGTCCTCGAGGCCGCCGTGTGGCGCGTGACGGGGTCGCGCTCGCGGGGCACCGCCGTCGCGGGGTGGGTCGGCCGCGCGGTCGCGGTCCTCGTCGTCGTCTGGGGCGTCGGGCGTCCGCTGCTCGCGGGTGGTCGGCCGGACGCCGTCGGCCTGCTCTGGACGGTCCTCATCGGCGCGTTCCTGTGGAGCGGGGCAGGTCAGGCGGTGCGCGCGGCCCGCGTCGACGGTCGCGCCGCGCGCGTCACGGTCCGCGGCCTCATGCGGCCCGCGGTGGCCGTGCCCGCGCGCGGGACGCTCCTGGACCTCGACACGGCGGTCGCGCACGCCGCGGCACCCGTGCAGGACGCGGTGCTGCTCGCCGGTGACGGTCGCCCGGTCGCGGTCGTCGACGCCGCGGCCGCGCTCTCGGTCCCGGACGAGCGTCGTGCCCGCACCGCCCTCTCGGCGGTCGCGCTCCCGCTGCCGGAGGGCGCCGCGGTCGACGTCGGGCTCACGGGGTCCGACGCGCTGCGCGCCGTGGCCGCGCTGGCCCGCGTCACGCCGACCGTGGCGGTCCTCGACGGCGTGCGCGTCGTCGGCGTGCTGCGCTCGCAGGACGTCGTCCGCGCGCTGCGTGCGACCTAGACTCCTGCCACGTGACCCAGACCCCGCCGCCCGCCGACGACGCCGACGCCCCCACGGGCGGGACCGGGGGGCTGCCGACCGGTGCGGCCGCGCGACGGGGGCCGCTGCGGGTGGGCGAGCGCGTGCAGCTCACGGACCCCCGCGGCCGGCTGCACACCGTCACGCTCGCGACGGGCGCGACGTTCCACACGCACAAGGGCTACTTCCGCCACGACGAGCTGATCGGCGCGCCCGAGGGGTCGGTCGTCACGAGCAGCGGGGGAGTGACGTACCTCGCGCTGCGCCCGCTGCTGGCCGACAACGTGCTGTCGATGCCGCGTGGCGCCGCGGTCGTATACCCCAAGGACGCCGGGCAGGTCGTCGCGATGGCGGACATCTACCCCGGCGCGCGCGTCGTCGAGGCCGGGGTCGGATCGGGTGCCCTGACGATGTCGCTCCTGCGCGCCGTCGGCGACCAGGGGTACCTGCACTCGATCGAGCGCCGCGAGGACTTCGCGGCCATCGCGCGGGCCAACGTCGAGGGGTTCTTCGCGGCGCCGCACCCCGCGTGGCGGCTCAGCGTGGGCGACCTGAGCGACGTCCTGCCCGTCGCGGAGCAGCCGGGCTCCGTGGACCGGGTCGTCCTCGACATGCTCGCGCCCTGGGAGAACCTCGAGGCGGTCGCCACCGCCCTCGCACCCGGGGGCGTGCTCGTCGCGTACGTCGCCACGACGACGCAGCTCTCGCGGCTCGCGGAGGACCTGCGCGACGACGGCAGGTTCACCGAGCCGACCGCGTGGGAGACGATGCTGCGCGGATGGCACCTCGAGGGCCTCGCCGTCCGGCCCCAGCACCGCATGATCGGCCACACGGGCTTCCTCCTGACGACGCGTCGGATGGCCGAGGGCGTCGCGGTGCCCGAGCGTCGACGCCGCCCCGCCAAGGGCAACTACCCGGTCGAGGAGGAGTGGACGCCCGAGGACCTCGGGGAGCGTTCGATCTCCGACAAGAAGGTCCGTCGCGTGCGCCGCGACCTCGGCGCCGACGAGGTCTGACGCCGCGCCCGCCGGCTCTCGGGCCGACACGCGCGTCCGCCCGTCGGTCGGGTCCTGGCCGGGGACGTCGCGCGACGTAGGGTTGCACCGGAGGCTCCGCCGGGCCGCCCGCCCGGTCCGGTGGACCACGGTCGGGTGGACACGGGAGGCACGATGAGCCAGACGCCGGAGCACGACGCACGCCGATCCGCCGAGGACGCCCGCCAGCTCGCGCTGCTGGCGGCCAAGAACGAACGGCTCGCGGAGGCGCTGCGCCAGGCCCGGGACCGACTCGCGGAGCTGCAGGAGCGCATCGACGAGCTGGGTCGCCCGCCGGCGACCTTCGCGACGTTCCTCTCCGCGCGTCCCGACGGCTCGGTCGAGGTCGTCTCGGCCGGCCGGAAGATGCAGCTCCAGGTCGCCCCGTCCGTCGAGGTGCACGCGCTGCGGCCGGGCCAGGAGGTGCGGCTCAACGAGGCCCTTACCGTCGTCGAGGCCGGCGCCTACGAGACGGTGGGCGAGCTCGTCACGGTCAAGGAGATCCTCGCCCCGGACCGCGCGCTCGTGGTCGGGCGCGCGGACGAGGAGCGCGTCGTGCGCCTCGCCGGCCAGGTGCTGGACTCGCCGGTCCGCATCGGCGACGCGCTCACGGTCGACTCGCGCTCGGGCTTCGTCTTCGAGCGCATCCCGCGTGCCGAGGTCGAGGAGCTCGTCCTCGAGGAGGTCCCGGACATCGACTACGGCGACATCGGTGGCCTGGGCTCGCAGATCGAGCAGATCCGCGACGCCGTCGAGCTCCCGTTCAACCACCCGGACCTGTACCGCGAGCACGGCCTCCGCCCGCCCAAGGGCGTCCTGCTCTACGGCCCTCCCGGGTGCGGCAAGACCCTCATCGCCAAGGCGGTCGCGCGGTCGCTCGCGCAGACGCGGACCACACCCGGTCCCGACGGCGTCCCCGTCCCCGCCGGCACGAGTTACTTCCTCAACGTCAAGGGCCCGGAGCTGCTCAACAAGTACGTGGGCGAGACGGAGCGGCACATCCGGCTCATCTTCGCCCGCGCGCGCGAGAAGGCGTCGCAGGGCACCCCCGTCGTCGTCTTCTTCGACGAGATGGAGTCGCTGTTCCGCACGCGAGGCACGGGCGTGTCGTCCGACGTCGAGACGACCGTCGTGCCGCAGCTGCTGAGCGAGATCGACGGCGTCGAGCGCCTCGACAACGTCATCGTGATCGGCGCGTCGAACCGCGAGGACATGATCGACCCCGCGATCCTGCGCCCGGGCCGCCTCGACGTGAAGATCAAGATCGAGCGGCCGGACGCCGAGGCCGCGCGCGACATCTTCACGAAGTACCTGACCCCGGACCTGCCGCTGCACCCCGACGACCTCGCCGAGCACCAGGGCGACGCGGCCGCCGCCGTGACGGCGATGATCCAGCGCGTCGTCGAGCGCATGTACGCCGAGACGCGCGAGAACGAGTTCCTCGAGGTGACCTACGCGTCGGGCGACAAGGAGGTCCTGCACTTCAAGGACTTCAGCTCGGGCGCGATGATCCAGAACGTCGTCGACCGCGCCAAGAAGTCCGCGATCAAGGACTTCCTCGCCACGGGGGCGCGCGGCATCCGCGTCGAGCACCTCATGGCGGCGTGCGAGGACGAGTTCAAGGAGAACGAGGACCTGCCCAACACGACCAACCCCGACGACTGGGCGCGGATCTCCGGCAAGAAGGGCGAGCGCATCGTCTTCATCCGCACGATCGTGCAGGGCAAGGGCGGCAAGGACACGAGCCGCACGATCGAGACGATGACGCCGACGGGCCAGTACCTCTGAGGCGCGCAGCGCCCGCGTCGCGTCGACCTAGGCTGGCGCGGTGACGGTACGTCGGGTGATGGGCATCGAGACCGAGTTCGGCATCGTCGAGCCGGGTCGGCCGCAGGCCAACCCGATGGTCCTGTCGAGCACCGTCGTCGCTGCCTACGCCTCGGTCGCCTCACCCCCGGGGCGCCCCGCGCGGTGGGACTACGAGGACGAGGACCCGCTCGCCGACGCGCGCGGGTTCCGGCTCCAGCGCGCCGCCGCGCACCCCTCGATGCTGACCGACGACCCGTCCGCACCCGCCCCGGCCGGTCCCGACGGCGGCCCGGAGGCGCCGGGCGGGGCGGGCGACGGCGAGCCGGACGGCGCGGCGGGTGGTGCGACGGGGACGGCGCTGGACCCCGGCGAGCGGGAGCGGCCGGTGGTCGAGGAGTACGACGACCCGGCGGCCGCGACGACGATCCTCACCAACGGCGCGCGGTTCTACGTCGACCACGCGCACCCGGAGTACTCGAGCCCCGAGGTCACGAACCCGCGGGACGCCGTCGTGTGGGACAAGGCGGGGGAGGCGGTCGCGCTCCGGGCCGTGCGCGCCGTGTGCTCGACCCCCGGCATGCCGGACGTCGTCCTGTACAAGAACAACGTCGACGGCAAGGGCGCCTCGTACGGGACGCACGAGAACTACCTCGTCGACCGCGACGTGCCCTTCGAGGTGCTCGCGCGGCTCCTCATCCCGTTCCTCGTGACCCGTCAGGTGTTCACGGGGGCAGGGCGGGTGGGCCTCGGCCAGGCCGGGCAGGACGCCGGCTTCCAGATCTCCCAGCGGGCCGACTACGTCGAGGCGGAGGTCGGCCTCGAGACGACCCTGCGACGCCCCATCGTCAACACGCGCGACGAGCCGCACGCCGACCGGGCGCGGTGGCGCCGCCTGCACCTCATCGTCGGCGACGCCACGATGCTCGAGGTCGCCACGTGGCTGCGCCTCGGCACGACGTCGCTCGTGCTGTGGCTCGTGGAGCGGTCGCGGTCCCGCCCCGAGGTGCTCTCGCCGCTCGAGGACCTCGCGCTCGCCGACCCCGTCGACGCTGTGCGCGTCGTGAGCAGGGACCTCGCGCTGACGGCGCGGCTCGAGCTCGCCGACGGGCGTCGGCTCACCGCGATCGAGGTCCAGCGCGAGTACCTCGCCGCCGTCGTCGCGGCGATCGGCGCCGACGTCGACGACGCGACGCGCGAGGTGCTGGACCGCTGGGACTCGGTGCTCGACCGGCTCGCGCGCGACCCCGGCCTCTGCGCGCGCGAGGTCGAGTGGGTCGCCAAGCTGCGCCTCCTCGAGGGGATGCGCCGGCGCGACCGCCTCGAGTGGGACCATCCGCGCCTGGCCGCGATGGACATCCAGTGGTCGGACGTCCGTCCCGAGCGCGGCCTCTACCACCGCCTCGTGGCCGCGGGCGCCGTCGAGACGCTCGTCGACCCGGCCGAGGTCGACCGCGCCGTGACGGAGCCGCCGTCCGACACGCGGGCCTACTTCCGGGGCACGGTCGTGCGCCGGTACGCGCACCAGGTGCGCGCCGCGAGCTGGGACTCGGTCGTCCTCGACGTGCCCGAGCTGCCCGTCCTGCAGCGCATCCCGCTGCGGGACCCGTGGCGCGGCACGCGGTCGCACGTCGGCGAGCTGCTCGACGCGTGCGCGGACGCCGGCGAGCTCGTCCGGCGCCTCGGGCGCGGCTGACGTCGCCCACGAGGTGGATCACGCGCCTCGTGTCGGCGCGCACGCCTAGGATCGGAGCGGAAGCAGACGACCGACGTGGTCGGCCGGGTGACCGGGCGGCGGCGGGGCCCGGTTCGGGTCCGGCGGTCGCCGACGACCACGGTGCTGGACCCCAGCACCTCGCTCGAGCGGGAGGTCATGATGGCCGGTCAGGACCAGATCAGGCACCGACGCGACGACGAGCCCGACGACGCCCCCGAGCCCGTGGCCGCCCCGGCGGCCCAGGCGCGCGACGCGGAGGTCGACTCGCTCCTCGAGGAGATCGACGAGGTCCTCGAGCAGAACGCCGAGTCGTTCGTGCGGGGCTTCGTGCAGAAGGGCGGGCAGTGACGGGTGACGCCTGACGCCCCCAGCGCCCTCCCGCGCTCGTTCCACATGACCGGCACGTCGTCGTTCCTCGACTTCCTCGCCGCGCACGACCCCTCGCTGCTGCCGACGGGTCGGCACCTGCCCGCGGGCGAGGTCCCGGCCGCGCCGCACGCCACGACGATCGTCGCGCTGACGTTCGACGGCGGCGTCGTCATGGCGGGGGACCGGCGCGCGACCGCCGGGCCGATGATCGCCAGCCGGCACATCGAGAAGGTCTTCCCGGCCGACGAGTACTCGGCCGTCGGCATCGCCGGGACCGCGGGGCTCGCGCTCGAGCTCGTGCGGCTGTTCCAGCTCGAGCTCGAGCACTACGAGAAGATCGAGGGCTCGCTGCTCTCGCTCGACGGCAAGGCGAACCGGCTCGCCACGATGATCCGGGGAAGCCTCGGCCTCGCGATGCAGGGGCTCGCGGTCGTGCCGCTCTTCGGCGGGTACGACCTGGACCGCGGCGTCGGGCGGATGTTCTCGTTCGACGTGACGGGCGGACGCTACGAGGAGACGGACTTCCACGCGGTCGGCTCGGGCTCGGTCTTCGCGCGCGGCTCGCTCAAGAAGCTGTGGTGGCCGGGGATGAACGCGTCGGACGCGGTGCGCACCGCGGTGCACGCGCTCGTCGACGCGGCCGACGACGACTCGGCGACGGGCGGCCCGGACACGCTGCGGCGGATCTGGCCGGTCGTCGCGACGGTGACCGCGTCGGGCTACCTGCGCGTCGAGGACGAGGCGCTCGCACGCACCGTGGCCGAGGTGGACGCGATCCGCCGGGCGGAGGGAGACCCCCGATGACGATGCCGTTCTACGTCTCGCCCGAGCAGCTCATGAAGGACCGGGCCGACTACGCGCGCAAGGGCATCGCGCGCGGTCGCTCCGTCGTCGTCCTGGCGTACGACGACGGGATCGCGTTCGCGACCGAGAACCCCTCGCGCGCGCTGCACAAGATCTCCGAGATCTACGACCGCATCGCGTTCGCCGCGGTCGGCAAGTACAACGAGTTCGAGAACCTGCGCGTCGCGGGCGTCCGGTACGCCGACCTGCGCGGGTACTCCTACGACCGGTCGGACGTCACCGCGCGGGGTCTCGCGAACGCGTACGCCCAGACGCTGGGGACGGTGTTCACGACGGAGTCCAAGCCGCTCGAGGTCGAGATCGTCGTCGCCGAGGTGGGCACGTCGCCCGCCACGGACCAGATCTACCGGCTGTCCTACGACGGGTCGGTCGCCGACGAGCACGGCCACGTCGCGATGGGCGGCCAGGCCGAGCACCTGTCCGAGCGGCTGGCCGAGCGGTGGTCGCCCGGGATGGACCTGGCCGCGGTCGTCCGCCTCGCGGTCGACACGCTCGGCGCGCAGGTCGACGGCCCGGACCGGACGCTCGAGCCGACGCAGCTCGAGGTCGCGGTCCTGGACCGGACGCGGCCGCGCCGCGCGTTCCGACGTCTCGCCGCCCCGCAGCTCGCCGACCTGCTCGGAGCGCCGCCGGACGACGCCGAGCCCGCGGGGCCGTCCGACCCCGCCGCCCCGGAGGGCTGACACGTGGACCGCCGCATCTTCGGGCTCGAGACGGAGTACGGCGTGACGTGCGCCGTCGACGGCGGGCGCGGGCTCTCCGCCGACGAGGTCGCGCGGTACCTCTTCCGCAAGGTCGTCGCGTGGGGGCGGTCGTCCAACGTCTTCCTCCGCAACGGCTCGCGCCTGTACCTGGACGTCGGGTCGCACCCGGAGTACGCGACCGCCGAGTGCGACGACATCCGCGACCTCGTCGCGCACGACCGGGGCGGCGAGCGGATCCTCGAGGGCCTCGTCGCCGACGCGCAGCAGCGGCTCGAGCACGAGGGGCTGCCCGGGCGGATCCACCTGTTCAAGAACAACACCGACTCGGCGGGCAACTCCTACGGCTGCCACGAGAACTACCTCGTCCGGCGGCAGGGCGACTTCGGCCGGCTCGCCGACGTCCTCGTGCCGTTCCTCATCACGCGGCAGGTGCTCACGGGCGCCGGCAAGGTCCTGCCGACGCCACGTGGCTCGGTCTACTGCCTCTCGCAGCGCGCGGACCACATCTGGGAGTCCGTCTCGAGCGCGACGACGCGGTCGCGGCCGATCATCAACACGCGCGACGAGCCCCACGCCGACGCCGAGGCCTACCGGCGCCTGCACGTCATCGTCGGCGACTCGTCGATGGCGGAGCCGACGACGCTGCTCAAGGTCGGCGCGACCGACCTCGTCCTGCGCCTCGTCGAGGCCGGGATCCCGATGCGTGACGTCTCGCTCGAGAACCCCATGCGCGCGATCCGCGAGATCAGCCACGACATCAGCGGCTCCGCACCGGTGCGTCTCGCGAACGGTCGCACCGCGACCGCCGTCGAGATCCAGGAGGAGTACCTCGGTCGGGTCCAGGACTTCGTCGCGCAGTCCGTCGAGCTCACGCCGGTCATCAAGCAGACGCTCGACCTGTGGGAGCGCGGCCTGCGTGCGGTCAGGACCGGTGACCTGTCGCTCGTCGACCGCGAGCTCGACTGGGTGATCAAGCTGCGGCTCGTCGAGCGGTACCGGGCCAAGCACGACCTGGCGCTGGACGACCCTCGCGTCGCGCGCCTGGACCTGGCGTACCACGACATCTCACGCACGGAGGGGCTGTACAACCTGCTCGCCGCGCGCGGGATGGTCGAGCGCGTCGTGGACGACCTCGACGTGTTCGAGGCGACCGCCGTGCCGCCGCAGACGACCCGCGCGAAGCTGCGCGGCGACTTCGTCCGGCGCGCCCAGGAGGCACGCCGGGACTACACCGTCGACTGGGTCCACCTCAAGCTCAACGACCAGGCGCAGCGGACCGTCCTGTGCAAGGACCCGTTCCGCAGCGTGGACGACCGGGTGGAGCGCCTGCTCGAGTCCATGTGAGGGACAGCCCGTACAGTGGTCGCGCCCCGGCCGCCCGGCCGGGTGCGGAGGGCGCCGTGGGGCGCGGAGGAAGGAGCCGGGTGCGTCGTCACGCTGCCGCCGCGGTCGTCGTCGCGCTCGCTGCCGCCACCGCGCTCGTGGGCTGCTCGGCCGAGCAGGAGGAGCAGGCCGAGGTCGAGGTCACGGGTGAGGCCGGCAGCGTGCCCGAGCTCGTCTACGAGCGCCCGCTCGAGGTCGCGGAGTCGCGCGCCGAGCTGGTCTGGGAGGGCGCCGGACCCGAGGTCGTCGACGGCGAGCCCGTGCTCGTCGACTACTACGCCGAGGACGGCACCGACGGGACGCTCATCGGCGAGACGTACTCGTCCGAGCCCAAGCCGTACCTCCTCAGCGCCGAGGCCCTCGGCGTCGACATCTACGAGGCGCTGCGCGGCCGCACGGTCGGCTCGCGCGTGCTGCACCTCGTCCCGCCCGACGCGGGGAACCAGGGGCCGACGGTCGCGGTCTTCGACCTGCTCCCGACGCGCGCCGAGGGTGAGCCCGTCGAGCCGCGCGAGGGCGTCCCGACGGTCGAGCTCGCGCCCGACGGCGAGCCGACGATCACGGTCCCCGCGACCGAGCCGCCCGCCGACCTCGTGGTCCAGCCGCTCATCCGCGGCACGGGCCCGCAGGTGCAGGCGGGGCAGGTGATCGTCGTGCAGTACACCGGCGTCACCTGGTCCGACGGGGCCGAGTTCGACTCGAGCTGGTCCGAGGGCAAGCTGCCGACCGTGTTCCCGATCGGGGTCGACCAGCTCGTCCCCGGCTGGGACCAGGGGCTCGTCGAGCAGACCGTCGGCAGCCAGGTGCTGCTCGTCGTCCCCCCGCACCTCGGCTACGGCGGGGGCGACACCGAGCTGGCCGACGAGACGTTGGTCTTCGTCGTGGACATCCTGGCCGCGCGCGGCGGCCCGACGGAGGGCTGAGCGCATGACGGTCGCGGTCCGTGTCATCCCGTGCCTCGACGTCGACGCCGGGCGCGTCGTCAAGGGCGTCAACTTCATGCAGCTGCGCGACGCGGGGGACCCCGTCGAGCTCGCGCGCCGTTACGACCTCGAGGGTGCGGACGAGATCACGTTCCTCGACGTCTCGGCGTCGTCGTCGGACCGGAGCACGACGTACGACGTCGTGCGTCGGACGGCCGAGGAGGTCTTCGTGCCCCTCACGGTCGGCGGCGGCGTCCGGTCGACCGAGGACGTGGACCGCCTGCTCCGTGCGGGCGCCGACAAGGTCGGCGTGAACACCGCCGCGATCGCGCGCCCCGAGCTGGTGTCGGAGATCGCGACGCGCTTCGGCAGCCAGGTGCTGGTCCTGTCGGTCGACGCCCGACGCGTCGTGGACGGACCGCCCACGCCGTCGGGGTTCGAGGTCACGACGCACGGCGGTCGACGCGGGACCGGGATCGACGCGGTCGAGTGGGCGCGCCGAGCGGTCGACCTGGGGGCGGGCGAGGTGCTGCTCAACTCGATGGACGCCGACGGCACGACCGGCGGGTTCGACCTCGAGATGCTCGCCGCCGTCCGCCGCGAGGTCGCCGTGCCGCTCATCGCGAGCGGCGGTGCGGGGACGCCGCAGCACTTCCTCGAGGCGGCGCTGGCGGGGGCGGACGCGCTGCTCGCCGCGAGCGTCTTCCACTTCGGCACCCTGACGGTCGGCCAGGTCAAGCAGCACCTGCGGGACGCGGGCGTGCCGGTGCGCTGACGCGCCGTCGTGCGCCGGGGTGCCCGGCACGCGCGCGTCCGAAGGGCCACGCGCGCACGCGGCAGCGGTGGTCCCGGGCGGCTCAGCCCGTCGGTGCAGGCGCCCGGAAGTGCGCGAGCGCGTCGAGCGCGGGGGGTGGTCCGACGAGCCGGACGTGCGCGACCTGCGGACGGTCGAACGCCCAGAGCACGAGCTCGCCCGGGCGGCCCTGGACCTCGACCAGGTCGCCGTCGCGTGCGCCCGCGGCGATCGTGCGCCCGCTCGGCTCGGTCAGCAAGAGCCGCACGGGCGACCGGTGCAGGAGGAGCCGTGACATGCGGCGCAGGTGGCCCCACAGCGCGGCCTCGTGCGCGGGCGGCAGGTCACGAGGCGCGACAAGCGCACCGTCCGGGCCCCCGCGGCGCACGTCCTCCGCGTGGACGTGGAACTCGACGAGCTGCGCCGCGTCGCCGACCCACCGCAGGGGGTGCCACACGGGCGGACCGCCGGCGACCCGCGCCAGCAGCCGCTCCCAGGCGTCGGGTCGCGTCGACCGGTCGCCGAGCGCCTGCGTGAGGCGCTCGGTCCGTGCGGCGAGGCCCGGGACGACGACGCCGACGGCTGCGGGGGAGCTCTCGCGCAGCACGAGGTGCGCGGCGAGGTGCTCGGTCCGCCACCCCTCGCACAGCGTCGGTGCACCCGGCCCCGCCTCTCGCAGCGCGGCGACGGTCGCGGAGCGTTCCTGCAGGTGCCATGCCATGCGCGGCATCGTCGCACGCGCGCGTGACGGCCGCCGTCCGTGCGGCACGACCCGGCTCGGGCCGCCGGTCGTCGGTCCGCGCCCGACCGGTGGGTCCAGGTCGACGTGCGAGGATGAGACATCCCCGTTCGGAAAGGACACGTGTGCGCGCGCGCCCCGACACGACGGACCGGGCCGCCCTCTCGGGCGGGGCCGTCCGGCGCTCCCTGCAGCTGATCTGGCGCGGGATGTCCTCCCAGCCGCGGACGTACGTCCTCGCGGTCGTCACCTCGGCGCTCTTCGGCGCGATGACGGTCGCGGTCAGCCAGGTGCTCGGGCGTGCGACCGACGACGTCGTCGTCCCCGCCCTGGCGGGCGAGCTCGAGGACCGCGGGTCGGTCTGGCTCGCCGGCGCGGCGCTGCTCGGGGTCGCGGTGACGCTCGCCCTCGCCGTCGCGGGCCGTCGGATCTTCGCGGGCATCGGCTACTCCGACATCCAGGCCGACCACCGGCGCGCCGTGACGCGCCAGTACCTCCGCCTGCCGCTCTCGTGGCATCGCTCCCACCCCACGGGTCAGCTCCTCTCCAACGCGAGCGCCGACGTCGAGGCCGCCACCGGGGTGTTCAACCCCCTGCCCTTCGCCATCGGGGTCGTCGCGATGATGGGTGTGGCCACCGTCGCGCTCCTGCGCGTCGACGTGTGGATCGCGGTCACCGCGCTGTCCGTCCTGCCGCTCGCCGTCCTCGCGAACCTCGTCTTCCAGCGGTACATGTCTCCCGCCGCCACGCGGGCGCAGCAGCTGCGCGCCGACGTCGCCGACGTCGCGCACGAGAGCTTCGAGGCGGCGCTCCTGGTCAAGTCGCTCGGCACCGAGCAGCGCGAGGCGGAGCGGTTCGCCGCCCGCACGCAGCAGCTGCGCGCGGCGAACGTCCACGTCGGCACCGTGCGCGCGGTCTTCGACCCCGTCATCGAGCTCCTGCCCAGCCTCGGGACGCTCCTGGTCCTCGTCGTCGGCGCGTACCGGGCCGCAGCCGGCGAGGTCGGCACCGGCGGCATCGTCTCCGCGGCCTACCTGCTCACGCTCATGGCCGTGCCGGTCCGGGCCTTCGGGTGGGTGCTCGGCGAGCTGCCGCGCGGCCTCGTGGGCCACGACCGCATCGCCCGCGTCCTCGACGCCCGGGGCGAGCTCGCGCCGGGCACCCACCGCCTGCCCGCCTCGCGCGGCGGGCTCGCGGTCGAGCTGAGGGACGTCGAGGTCGCGGTCCCGGGGGCCGGCGGGCCGCAGCGGATCCTGCACGAGGTCTCGCTCTCGGTGCCCGCCGGGCGCACGGTCGCCGTCGTCGGCGTGACCGGCGCGGGCAAGACGACGCTGGTGTCGCTCCTCAGCCGGCTGCAGGACCCCGCGGCCGGCACGGTCCTGCTCGACGGCGTCGACGTGCGCGCCGTCCACCCCGAGGACCTCACGCGCGACGTCGCGCTCGTGGCGCAGAACGCGTTCCTCTTCGAGGACACGGTGCGCGCGAACGTGACGCTCGCCGACGCGGACGACCCGCACGCACCGGACGACGAGGCGGTCTGGGACGCGCTGCGCCTCGCCCGCGTCGACGGGGTGGTGCGCGCGCTCCCCGAGGGCCTCGACGCGCCGCTCGGCGAGCGTGGCGCGAACCTCTCCGGCGGGCAGCGCCAGCGCATCGCGATCGCCCGGGCGCTCGTCCGGCGCCCACGCCTCCTCGTGCTCGACGACGCGACGTCGGCGGTCGACCCGCGCGTCGAGCAGGAGATCCTGTCCGGGCTGCGGCGCGAGGGGATCACGGGCCCGACCGTCGTCATGGTCGCGTACCGGATGTCGTCCGTGCTGCTCGCCGACGAGGTCGTCCACCTCCACGCGGGCACGGTCGTCGACCAGGGGACGCACGCCGAGCTCCTCGCGCGCGACCCGGGCTACCGGGACCTCGCGACGGCCTACCAGGAGGAGTCCGAGCGGCGCGGCGCGCTCGTCGAGGAGGAGGCCCGGTGAGCGCGACCCACGAGGACGGCGTCCGGCTCCGGACGACCAGCGCGCTCGGCGCGCGCGCGACCCTGCGGCGCGGCGTGCAGATCTCGCCTCAGCTCCTCGACGGCATCGCGCTGACCGTCGTCCTCGCGGTGCTGGCCGCCGTCGGCCGCGTCGTCGTGCCGATCGCCGTCCAGCTCACCGTGGACACCGCGATCCTCGCGCCGGGCGGTCCGGTCGCGGGCCGCGTCGTGCAGCTGACGGCGGTCGCGGCGGTGGGGCTCGTGCTCGCGGGGGCGGCGTCCGCGCTGGTCAACATCCGTTTGTTCCGCTCGAGCGAGGCCGGCCTCGCCGAGCTGCGGACGCGGGCGTTCCGGCACGTGCACGACCTGTCGGCGCTCACGCAGAACACGGAGCGCCGCGGCAGCCTCGTCTCGCGCGTCACGAGCGACGTCGACACGATCTCGCTGTTCGTCCAGTGGGGCGGGATCATGCTGCTGGTCTCGGTGCTGCAGATCACCGTCGCGACCGTGCTCATGGCGGTCTACTCGTGGCAGCTCACGGTCCTCGTGTGGGCCGCGTTCCTCCCGCTGATGATCGTCCTGCGCCCCGCGCAGCGTCGGGTCAGCGTCGCGTACGGGACCGTCCGGGAGCGCGTCGGCGCGATGCTCGGGGCGATCTCCGAGTCTGTCGTCGGCGCCGAGACCATCCGGGCGTACGGAGTGTCCGAGCGGACGCAGCGGCGGATCGACCGCGCCGTGCGTGCGACGCGGGACGCGATGGTCGCCGCGCAGGTCCGCGTGGCCGTCGTGTTCTCCAGCGGCGTCCTCGTCGCCAACACGGTCCTCGCGCTCGTCGTCGTGGCGGGGACGCTCCTGGGCATCGACGGGTCCATGACGGCCGGGCGGCTGCTCGCGTTCCTGTTCCTCGTGCAGCTCTTCACGGGACCGGTCCAGCTCGCGACCGAGATCCTCAACGAGCTCCAGAACGCGATCGCCGGGTGGCGGCGGGTCATCGGTGTCATCGACACGCGCGCCGAGGTGACCGACCTGCCGGACGCGGTGGACAGCCCGCGCGGGCCCGCCCACGTCGAGCTGCGGGGCGTCTCCTTCGCCTACCCCGGCGGCCCGCGCGTCCTGCACGACGTCGACCTCGACCTGCCCGCACGGGCCAAGGTGGCCGTCGTCGGGGCGACCGGCTCGGGCAAGACGACGCTCGCCAAGCTCGTCACGCGTCTCGCCGACCCGAGCGAGGGCGCGGTGCTGCTCGACGGGACGGACCTGCGGCACGTCTTGCTCGCGAGCCTGCGTCGTCGGGTGGTGCTCGTCCCGCAGGAGGGCTTCCTGTTCGAGGGCACCGTCGCGCAGAACGTCGCGTACGGAGCGCGCGGGACGTGGTCGGCCGACGACGACGCCGCGCGCGACGCCGCGGTCCTCGGGGCGTTCGCGGAGCTCGGGCTCGCCGACTGGGTCGCCGAGCTGCCGGGCGGCATCGGCGCCGACGTCGGCCAGCGGGGCGAGCGGCTGAGCGCGGGCGAGCGGCAGCTCGTCGCGCTCGCGCGCGCCCACCTCGCCGACGCGGACTACCTGGTGCTCGACGAGGCGACGAGCGCCGTGGACCCTGCGACCGAGGTGCGCATCGCGCGCGCCCTCGACGAGCTCACCGCGGGGCGCGGGACGCTGACCATCGCGCACCGCCTGTCGACAGCCGAGGCGGCCGACCTCGTCGTCGTCGTCGACTCGGGTCACGTCGTGCAGGTCGGACCGCACCGCCGGCTCCTCGCCGAGGACGGGCCGTACGCCGCGATGCACGCCGCCTGGCTCGCGCAGACCCGCTGACCCGCAGGGCCGCGCCGGCACGCGCGGTCGGGGTCGTGCCCGCGGGCGCGATCCCGACCGTGTCCCGGTCCGTGGCAGGATCGTCCGGTGCCCGAGAACACCCCCGTCGGCCTCGACCCCCAGGTCGCCGAGCGACTCAAGCGTGACGACGCCGGCCTCGTGTGCGCGGTCGTCCAGCAGCACGACACCGGTCAGGTCCTCATGGTCGGCTGGATGGACGACGAGGCGCTGCACCGCACGCTCACGAGCGGCCGTGTGACCTTCTGGAGCCGCTCGCGGCAGGAGTACTGGCGCAAGGGCGACACGTCGGGCCACGTGCAGCACGTGCGGTCGGTCGCGCTCGACTGCGACGGCGACGCCGTGCTCGTGCAGGTGGACCAGGTGGGCGCAGCGTGCCACACCGGGGCGCGGACCTGCTTCGAGGCCGGGGGCGACCTCGGCGCCGCCGTCGCGCCGGAGGCGGGCGCGTGACCGCGGGCACGACCCGGGCCGACGGGACCGACGCGGCGCGCGCGCCCCGGCCCGACGACCTGCGCTGGGGTGCGACCTGGCCGACGCTGGACGGGTTCCGTTCGCTCGCCGCGGACCGCCGGGTGATCCCGGTCGTCCGCCGGCTGCTCGCGGACGACGTCACCCCGGTCGGCCTGTACCGGACGCTCGGCCAGGGCCGCCCGGGCACGTTCGTCCTGGAGTCGGCCGAGGTCGACGGGACGTGGTCCCGCTACTCGTTCGTGGGCGTCTCCTCGCGCGCGACGCTCACCGTGTCCGGCGGCGAGGCCGTGTGGACGGGGGACGTCCCGGTGGGCGTGCCGACCGGGGGGGACGTGCTCGACGTCCTCGGGCGCACGCTCGAGGTGCTGCGCACGCCGGCGATCGCAGGGCTGCCGCCGCTCACGGGGGGGCTGGTCGGCGCGATGGGCTGGGACGTCGTGCGCCACTGGGAGCCGACGCTCCCCGCCAAGGCACCCGAGGAGCTCGGGGTGCCCGAGCTCACGCTGTGCCTCGCGACCGACCTCGCGGTCGTGGACCACGTCGACGGGTCGGTCTGGCTCGTCGCCAACGCCATCAACTTCGACGACACCGACGAGCGGGTCGACGACGCGTACGCCGACGCCGTCGCGCGCCTGGACCGCATGCAGTCCGCGCTCGCCCGGCCAGTCACGGCCCCTCCCGCGGTCCTGACCGACGCGCCCGAGCCCGAGCTCGAGTTCCGCAGCACGCGTGCGGAGTTCGAGGACGCGGTGCGCGCGGGCAAGGAGGCCATCCGCGAGGGCGAGGTGTTCCAGGTCGTCCTGTCGCAGCGGCTCGACCTCGAGTGCCCCGCCGACCCGCTCGACGTCTACCGCGTGCTCCGCACGATCAACCCGAGCCCGTACATGTACTACTTCCAGCTCCGCGACGCCGCGGGTCGGGACTTCGCCGTCGTCGGCTCGAGCCCCGAGACCCTCGTGAAGGTCACCGACGGGCGCGTGCTGACCTACCCGATCGCCGGGTCGCGTCCCCGCGGGGCGGGGCCCGAGGAGGACGCCGCGCTCGCCGACGAGCTGCTCGCGGACCCCAAGGAGCGCGCGGAGCACATCATGCTGGTCGACCTGTCCCGCAACGACCTGGTCAAGGTCTGCGAGCCGACCAGCGTCGAGGTCGTCGAGCTCATGGCGATCAAGCGGTTCAGCCACATCATGCACATCTGCTCGACGGTGGTCGGCAGGCTGCGGGAGGGCGCCACGGCGCTCGAGACGCTGACCGCGACGTTCCCCGCGGGGACGCTCTCCGGGGCGCCCAAGCCGCGCGCGATCGCGCTCATCGACGAGCTCGAGCCGGCCCGCCGGGGGATCTACGGGGGCACGGTCGGGTACTTCGACTTCGCCGGCAACATGGACATGGCGATCGCGATCCGGACCGCGCTGATCCGTGACGGCCGGGCGAGCGTCCAGGCGGGCGGGGGGATCGTCGCGGACTCCGTCGAGGCGCTCGAGTACGAGGAGTCGCGCAACAAGGCCGCCGCGGCCGTGCGCGCGGTGCAGGTCGCGGCCCGGCTCCGGTCGTGACGACGGCGTCCTCCGCCTCCGAGGGGCCCGGCACCGGTCCCGTGCGGCGCGCCCGGGCGACGCGCCGCCAGGCGGTGCTCGGCACGCTGCTCGTCGGGGGCGCCGCGCTCGCGTCGGTCGCACCGACGTGGGTCGTCGCCGGTACGCGGAGCGCTCTCGACGACGCCGTGCCGATCGCGGTGCGGGGAGCCGACGCGGCCCCGGCGACCGCGGCCGGTGCCCTGGTCGTCGTGGCCGGCGCGCTCGCGCTCGCCCTCGCGGGCCGCTGGGGCGTCCGGGTCGCGTCGGTCGGGGTCGGGCTCGGAGGCGTGCTGGTGACGGCGGCGGCCCTGGCGGTGGCACGCGCTCCCGAGGGGCCGGCCCGCGCAGCGGCGCTCGACACGGTGGGGGTCGCGACGCTGACCGACCCCGCCGGGACGACACCGCTGCCCTGGGTCGCGGCAGCACTGGGGCTGGTGGCC
>JAUZVJ010000009.1:0-96274 GCA_031844515.1 Actinotalea sp. AC32
CCCCGCCCAGCGCCCGCCGGCGCGCGCACGACCGGGACGTCCGGAGCGTCCGGCTCGTCCGCTCGCGGGACCGCCGTCCGGCTGCCGCTGCGGATGCTGCACGACCGCGTGCTCGTCCACGTCGACGCGGAGTCGTCCGAACGGCTGTCGACGTCCGGGATCGTCATCCCGGCCACGGCCGCCGTCGGGAGGCGGCTCGCCTGGGCGCTCGTCGTCGCCGTCGGGCCGAACGTGCGTCAGGTCTCGGCCGGTGACAAGGTCCTGTTCGACCCCGAGGACCGTGCCGAGGTCGAGCTCCAGGGCACCGCGTACGTGCTGCTGCGCGAGCGCGACCTGCACGGCGTCGCCGAGCCCGAGGCGACGGGTCAGGGCACCGGGCTGTACCTGTGACGCACCGGGCCGCCCGGTGACGGGCGCGCTGCGGCCGTCGGGGGAGCGCGTGAGGACCGCGCGAGGGACAAGTCGCCCGACATCGGACGCAGGCGTTGCGTGCGTCCCCGCGCGGTGGTGCAGTTGGGAGTGCGCGGGCTCCGCCTGCGCTGACGACCGTCCGGCGGGCCCGGACGCGGAGGGAGGACGATGGACAGGGACGCTCCCGTGACCGGTGGCGAGGACGAGGCCGCGGTGCCCGGTCCGACGACGCCGACGGCACCCGTCGACGAGGTCGAGGCGAGCCAGGAGGTGATGAGCCTGCTGAGCGAGCACGTGCCGCTCGCGCTCCTCGCCGACCTCGCGATCCCTGAGGGTCCTCAGTCGCCGCAGATCCTGTCCGAGGAGGGCCTGCCCGAGGTGGCCTGGTGGGAGGGCGGCGAGCACGCCGAGGACGGCGCGCCCGCGGTGTGACGCGAGGCTCCCGGTGCGGCGGACGTCACACCCCGACCGGTTTCGCACCGGAGCCCGTGCGGTGCTAACGTCATGCACCGCGCGCCATTAGCTCAATTGGCAGAGCAGCTGACTCTTAATCAGCGGGTTCGGGGTTCGAGTCCCTGATGGCGCACAGTGAAGGCCCCGACCGTCGGTCGGGGCCTTCGTCGTCACCAGGAGTCGCCATGTCCCGTCCCGTCGCCCTCGTCACGGGTGCCTCGTCCGGCATCGGCCGCGCCACGGTGCTCGGCCTGCTCGAGGCGGGCCTGGTCGTCCACGCCGCCGCGCGGCGCACCGACCGGATGCGGGACCTCGCGGACGCCGGTGCGCACGTCCTGGCGATGGACGTCACCGACGACGCGTCGATGGTCGCCGGCGTCGGCGCGGTCCTGGACGGCGGTCGCCTCGACGTGCTCGTCAACAACGCCGGGTACGGCTCCTTCGGCGCGCTCGAGGACGTCCCCGTGGACGAGGCGCGGCGGCAGGTCGAGGTCAACGTGCTGGGACTCGCGCGGCTCACGCAGCTGGCGCTCCCGAGCATGCGGACCGCGCGGAGCGGCCGGGTCGTCAACGTGTCCTCGGTGGGCGGCACGATCTACGAGCCGCTGGGCTCCTGGTACCACGCGACGAAGTTCGCGGTCGAGGGGCTGAGCGACAGCCTGCGGGTCGAGCTGCGGCCGTTCGGCGTCGACGTCGTGCTGGTGCAGCCGGGGCCGGTGCGGACCGAGTGGAACCGCATCGCGCGCGAGAACCTCCTGGCCACGTCGGCGGGCTCGCCGTACGCGCGGCACGCCGCGTCGGTCGCGCGCGTCCTCGAGCGGGCGGACCGTCCGGGAGCGGGTGCCGAGCCCGAGGAGGTGGCGGCGACGGTGGTCCGCGCGGCGACCGTCGCGCGACCCCGCACGCGGTACCCCGTGGGGCGCGGTGCGCGGACGCTCATGCTCGCGCGCCGGGCGCTGCCGGACCGCGCGTTCGACGCCGTCCTCGAGCGCGTCTACCTGCGCTGACCTGACGCCCCGGTCGTACGGGCCCGACGCGGTCGCCCGACGCCGAGCGGTGAAGGCCCGCGCCGTCTCGACGACGCAGAGGTCAGGGCTGCTGGGTCGGTGCGTCGTCCTCGCCGAACGGCAGCAGCCGGTCGACGCCCGTGATGGTCATGAGCTCGCGCAGCATCCAGGGGGCGTTGCGCAGCTCGACGGGGTAGCCGCCGGCCTCGGCGTCGCGCGCGATGCGCACGAGGATCGACATCCCGGCGGAGTCGACGAAGCTCACGCGACCCGCGTCGATGACGACGGGCAGGGCGCGTTCGGTGACCGCCTGGCACAGCGGCCCCGCGTTCTGCCGCACCGCGAGGTCGACCTCGCCCCAGACCTCGACGAGGGACCGCTCGGGCTCCTCGTGCAGCGTCATGCCCGACGGTGCCCCGTCGTGCTCCCGCCCCAGTGCCTCGATCATCGTCGACCCGTTTCCTCCGTGCGTGTGGACCTGCCCATGATCCAACCGCACATCCGCCCGCACGGCACGGGGAGCGCGGCGGAGCGCCCGCGAAGACGGCCCGGCCCGGACCCGCCCCGCACGGGCGCGAGGTGTCTAGGGTGGGGCCGTGACGCGCATCGCCCTGGCCACGTGTGCCGCCCTGCCCCACCTCGACAGCGAGGACACGCCTCTCCTCACCACGCTCGCGGCGGCCGGTGCCACCGCCGAGGCGGCGGTGTGGGACGACCCCGCGGTGGACTGGTCGTCGTACGACCTCGTCGTCATCCGGTCCGCATGGGACTACGCGCAGCGTCGCGACGAGTTCCTCGACTGGACCGCGCGCGTCGAGGCGGTCACGCAGCTCGCGAACCCGTCGACGGTCGTCCGGTGGAACACCGACAAGCACTACCTCGCCGAGCTCGAGCGCGCCGGCGTCCGCGTCGTCCCGACGACGTGGCTCGAGCCCGAGCGGCAGTTCTCCTCGCGTGCTCTGCACACGCGCTTCCCGGCGGGAGGGGAGTTCGTCATCAAGCCCGCCGTGTCCGCGGGCTCGATCGACACGGGCCGGTACACCGCGATCGACGCGCAGTCGCGCGGGCTCGCCATCTCCCACGCCAAGCGTCTCCTCGAGGCTGGCCGGACCGTGATGGTGCAGCGGTACCTGACGAGCGTCGACACCGTGGGGGAGCGCGCCCACGTGTTCGTCGACGGCGAGCACTCGCACAGCGTGCTCAAGGGCGCGATGCTCGACGGTCCGGACGTCGCGGTGGACGGCGTCTACAAGGAGGAGAGGATGTCGCCCGTCGACGCCTCCCCCGAGGAGATCGCGATGTCGCAGGAGGTCATCGCGACCGCGCGGCGCCTGCTGTCCGCGGGTTCCGCCGAGGACGCCCGGCCGTTCCTCTACGCGCGCGTCGACGTCGTGAGCGACGACGACGGCCGCCCGGTCCTCATGGAGCTCGAGATGGTCGAGCCGTCGCTGTTCGTCTCGCTCTCCGACGGCGCGCTCGAGCGGCTCACCGACGCGATCGTCGCCCGCGCGGGCGCCCTGCGCTGACGCGCGCCGGCCGCATTTGCTCCGACGTGCCGCGGCTGCGCACGACCCGGTGCGGCCGGCGGCGCGAGCACCCTCGTCGACCGGGTAGACTTCACGCCGGTCCACGCGCGGACGGTTCCTCGGAGCCGTGCTCGTCGGGCCGGTCGTGGTGGCTATAGCTCAGTCGGTAGAGCACCTGGTTGTGGTCCAGGGGGTCGCGGGTTCAAGTCCCGTTAGCCACCCCACAGCGGACGAGCCGCCCCCCTCACCGGGGGGCGGCTCGTCCCGTCTCATGGCCCGGCGACGCGGGGTGCGCGGGCACGGGCGTCCCGGGCGCGTCGGGGGAGTCCCGGCCGCGTCGGGGGGTCCCGGGCGCGACGACCGTCAGCGCCCGTTGCGGACGGACGTCTCGCTGATGCGCGTCGCGATCTGGCGTGCGGCCGCGGAGTCGGGGCCGGGGGGAGCCACGAGCATCGCCTCGCGGTAGTACCGCAGCTCGTCGATGCTCTCGAGGATGTCGGCGAGCGCGCGGTGGCCGCCCGTCTTCGCCGGGGAGCTGAAGTACACACGCGGGTACCAGCGTCGCGCGAGCTCCTTGATCGAGGAGACGTCGATCACCCGGTAGTGCAGGTGCCCGACGAGCTCGGGCATGTCACGGTCGAGGAACGTCTTGTCGGTGCCCACCGAGTTGCCGGCCAACGGCGCCTTGCCCGCCTCCGGGACCCACGTGCGGATGTGGTCGAGCACCTGCTGCTGGGCGTCCTCGAGGGTCGTGCCACCCGGGAGCGCGTCGAGGAGCCCCGACGTCGTGTGCATGTCCCGGACGAACGGGTCCATCTGCTCGAGCGCGGCGGCGGGTGGTGCGATGACGACGTCGACGCCGTCACCGAGCACCGTGAGCTCGGAGTCCGTCACGACGGCTGCGACCTCGACGAGGGCGTCGCGCGACGGGTCGAGCCCCGTCATCTCGCAGTCGATCCAGACGATCCGGTCGTTGGGGGCGCTCGCGGGGCTCACGCGGTCACTGTACGGGGAAGTCACTCGCCGGGACGGCGGGCAGGGGGTGGGCCGGCCTCGGCCGAGGGTGCCCGCGCGGCGACCCAGGTGGCGACGAGCGTGACGACGGCGGCACCGGTGCCGACGAGCGCAGCGGTCCACCACGGCGTCCCGGACCACGCCGCGGCGGCGGCGGCCACGACGCCGAGGACGAGGGCCGGGACGGCGCCGCGTGCGCGCGCACCGCGCCCGGCGCCCGACGGACGCGCGGGCTCAGGACGGGCCGAGTGGCGGCCCATCAGCGGCCGGACCGGGAGGACATGCGCCCATCGTGGCAGGTGGGCGGCCGGTCGGAGGCCGGTGTCAGACGGCGACGAGGCCGCCGGCGGCTGGCCGCGCGGGGGCGGCCGGCCGCTGGGCGGTGGCACGCGAGGTGCCGTTCCTGCGGGTCGTGCGGTGCAGACGGACCGGGACGGGCAGACGCCGGTCGGTCCGCGAGCGGGCCGCGGGCGCCCGGCGGGCGTGCCGCCGGTCGCGCTCGAGGTCCGCGATGCGCTGCGCGTGGTCGCGCAGCGCGGCGTCGTACAGGGACGTGGGGTGCATGGTGGTGCTCCGGGTTCGGTGGGACGGGCTTCCAGGACGGGCCAGGTCCTTCACCGCGGTGGTCACAGACAACCAGCGGGCGCCCGGCGTGCGCACGCCTTTTTGTGCGGAACCCCGGGACGCATGCGGGGGTAGCGGCCGCGCGGGGTAGGACGGTGCCGTCGGGCACGGGCACGGGCACGGGCACGGGCACGGGCGCGCGCGCGGCGCGCACCGCTGCGACCATCGTCGGATGCACGGTGACGCCGACGGCCCCCGACGACGCGTCCGCTTCAGGTGGGCAGAGCTGCGACGGGCCCTTGACGCCGGTCGCCGCGGGCTCGGCTCGGGATGGACGTGGGTCGACGACCGACGCGCGCACGCCGCCGTCGTCGTCGGCGCCGTCCTCGTCGTCGCGGGCGCCGCAGGGTTCCTCGGGGTCCTCGACGCGGTCCGCGAGCGGGACGACCTCGCCGCGGTCGACCAGCCGGTCCTCGCGTGGCTCGTGGACGTCCGGAGCCCGGCGGTCAGCGCCGTGATGGCGGCCGTCTCGGCGGTGACGGGCCCGGTCGTGCTGCCCGTCCTCGTCGTCGTGGTCGCGGTCGTGTGGGGCGTCGTCGCGCGCGGGTGGTGGCAGGCGTGCCTGCTCGCGGGCGCGATGATCCTCTCGACCGTCGTCTCCGTGACGCTCAAGAGCTGGGTCGCGCGGCCCCGTCCACCGGTCGACACCATGTACGTGCCGGGCTCGGAGCCGACCTACTCCTTCCCGTCGGGTCACACGATCGGCACGGCGACCTTCCTGCTCGTCGTCGCCTACCTGCTGTGGGCGCGCCGCCCGACCGTGCGCGGGCTCGTCGTCGCGCTGCCGCTCGTCGTCGCGGGCGTGGCCGTCGTCGCGCTGAGCCGTCTCTACCTCGGGTACCACTTCGTGACCGACGTCGTCGCGTCCACGGCGCTCGCGGTGACGGTCCTCGGGGTCGTCGTGGTCGTCGACAGGCGCAGGGCTGCCCGCGCAGCGGTCGTGACGGCACGGCGCTGACGTCGCACCGGCCACGGCGCGGGCGCCGGCGCACGGGCGCCCCCGGCAGGATTCGAACCTGCGACCTGCGGATTAGAAGTCCGATGCTCTATCCACTGAGCTACGGGGGCCGAGCCGGACCAGCCTAGTCGGCGCGCGCGTCCGGGACGCCCGGGCGCGTGGGCGCCGCTCACGGCCCGTCGCACCGTGATCGGCGCGCGCGTTTGGCCTCGACCGGCGCGCACGGGAGGATTGCCCCGTGCCCGCTGACCTCGACCTCCGCGCCACCGGCGCCGTCCCGGGCGACGGCCGGCGGCCCGCGGGGGCCGAGCGGTCCTGGGCCGAGGCGACGCTGCTGGACGCGGTCCAGGACCTCCGGCGCGACGTCGCGCTCACCCGCTTCCCGCTCCCGGTCGACGGCGTGGAGCACGCCGAGCGTCGTCGTCGGCAGCTGCTCGACCAGCTCGACGACCACCTCCTGCCCCGGTTGCGCGAGCTCGCCGCCCCCGCCGTCGTCGTCGTCGCGGGCTCGACCGGGGCCGGCAAGTCGACGCTCGTGAACTCGATCGTCGGCACCGAGGTGTCGGCGGCCGGGGTGCTGCGGCCCACCACGCGTCGGCCCGTCCTCGTCCACCACCCGGCCGACGGCGACCTCCTCACGGAGCACCCGCTGCGCGAGATCGTCGAGGTGGTCGTGCGCGAGGAGGTGCCTCGCGGCATCGCCCTCGTGGACGCGCCCGACCTGGACTCGCTCCTCGCGTCCAACCGCAGCACGGCGCACCGGCTGCTCGAGGCCGCCGACCTGTGGGTGTTCGTGACGACGGCGGCGCGGTACGGCGACGCCGTCCCGTGGCAGGTCCTCGGCGAGGCCGCGACGCGCGGGACGTCGATGGCGATGGTGCTCAACCGCGTGCCGGCCGACGCGCTCGTCACGGTCCGCACCGACCTGCTCGACCGGCTCCGCTCCCGGGGGATGGGGACGGTGCCGCTCTTCCTGCTGCCCGACCTGGGCCCGCACCAGGGTCTGCTGGAGGAGCGCTCGGTCGCGCCCGTGCGCCGCTGGCTCGCGATGGTCGCCGGCTCGGACCGTGCGCGGTCGGTGATCCGCCGGACCCAGCGCGGTGCGCTCCGTGCGCTGCGCCCGTGGGTCACCGAGCTCGCGCGCGCGGTCCAAGACCAGGTCGACGCGCGCGTGGACCTGCAGGCGCGGGTCGAGGGCTCCCTCTCGGCCCCCGCCGAGCGCGCGGCGGGGGCCGTGCGCGCCGGCGCCGTCGCCGAGGGGCCGGTCCGGGCGCGGTGGTCGGCCGTCGCGGGCTCGGGCGGACCGCTGCAGGGCCGGCTCACGGGCCGACGCGGACGCGTCGAGCGCGAGGCCGCGCTCGACGGGCTCCGCGCCGAGCTCGAGGAGGCCGCCGTCGTCGCGCTCGCCGCGGCGCGTCGCATGGGGCGCAACGCGGTGCTCGACGTCCTGGACGGCTCGGCCGCCCCGGGTGCGTCCGCCGTCGTGCGTGCGCTCGAGGACCCGGGCACCGACGCGGACGCGCTCGCGCGGGCCAGGTCGGACGCGGCCGCGTGGGTCGCCGCCGTCGACCTGGCCGTTGCGGGCGACGGCGCGACGGCGTCGCCCGCGGCCCGCCTGGTCAGGGTGCTGGGCACGTCCGGCGCCGCGACGGTGGTCGCCGCAGCCGCCGTCGGGCTCGGCGCCGCGCGCGCGCTCGTGACGCGGACGATCGGGACCGGACCGACCGAGGACCTGGTCCGGGCCGTGACGGAGGACCTCGCACGCCGTGCGCACGAGGCCGCGCTCGGCGGGGCCGCGCCCGCGCAGGGCGTCCTCGCCGCACCGGACCTCGCCGACGACGCCTCGGCCCGACTCAACCTGCGCCTCGCCGTCCTGAAGGGCCTCACATGACACCGTCCGGGTCGACGGCCGCGGGGCCCCGCACCCGCGCCCTCCTCGAGAGCGCCGAGGGCCTCGACGCCGCCCTGCGGCGTGCGGGCGACCGCGTGCCCGCCGGCGCGCGCGACGCCGCGCGCGCCGCGCTCACGGCCGTGCGCGAGCGGCTCGAGCTCGGCGTCGACCACACGGTCGTCGCGCTCGTCGGCGGCACCGGCTCGGGCAAGTCGAGCCTGTTCAACGCGCTGTCCGGGCTGCGCTTCGCCGACGTGGGCGCGCGCCGGCCGACCACCTCCGCCGTCACCGCGTGCACGTGGGGCGACGCGAGCGGCCTGCTCGACTGGCTCGAGGTCGAGCCCGAGCGTCGGATCGAGCGCGAGAGCGCCCTCGACGGCGACACCCAGGCCGACCTGCGCGGCCTCGTGCTCCTGGACCTCCCGGACCACGACTCGGTCGCCGAGGAGCACCGCGCGGTCGTCGACCGGCTCCTGCCCATGGTCGACCTCCTGGTGTGGGTCGTCGACCCCCAGAAGTACGCCGACGACGCGCTGCACACCGGGTACCTGCGGCACCTCGTCGGTCACGAGCGGTCCATGCTCGTCGTCCTCAACCAGGTCGACACGGTCCCGGTCACGGAGCAGGCGGGTCTCCTCCGGGACGTCGCGCGCCTGCTGCGCGAAGACGGGCTCGACGCGGTGCCGGTGCACGCCGTCTCGGCGCGCACGGGTGACGGCGTGCCCGTCCTGCGCGAGGCGATCGCGCGCGCGGTCGAGGGACGCGGTCAGGCCGAGCGGCGCGCCCGTGCCGAGATCGGCGACGCGGCACGTGCGCTCGCGCCGACCGTCGCGACGTCCGAGCCGAAGAACCTGCCGCGTGACGCGACCGTCGAGGAGCTCGTGCGCGCGGTGGGCGCCGACTCGTCGGCGCAGGCGGTGCGCAACGGCGGCGAGCCGGAGCTCGTGCCGCCGCGTCCCGAACGCGTCGCCGAGGTCCGGCGCGGGTGGCTCGCACAGGTCGCGGGGGCGCTCCCCGAGCCCTGGCGCGCGTCGGTCGAGCGCGGGCTCGCGGACGACGACGCGCTCACCGCCCGGGTCGCCGAGGCGCTGGACCGGGTCGAACGGCCCTCCCTCGACCAGCGGCGTCCGCGGCGGCTCCGCACGGTCGCGGGGGTGCTCGCGCTCGTCGCGCTCGTGGTCGTGGCGGCGGGCGTCGGGACGGCGGTCGGGTCCGGTGGAGCGACGACGACGGTCGTGCTGCTCGGTGTCGCCGCGGTGCTGGCGGCGGCGACGGCGGTCGCGGCGGCGGTCCTCGCGCGCCGCGCGGCGGTGCGGTCGCGCGAGCGGCGCGCAGCGGCGCTGCTCACCGAGGTCCGGTCCGCGCTCGGCTCGGTCGTCGACGAGGGCCTCGCGACGCCGACGAGGGCCGTCCTGGCGGACCACCGTGCGCTGCGCCGGGCCGTCGCGTCGGACGAGGACGAGTCGCCCCGGGCCCGGCACGCGGCGTCCACAGACCCGGTGGCGGACCAGCCCTCCCCAGCCTGATCGGGCCCGCCGGCCACGGGTCGGTGGCACGGGGACACGCTCACCCCACGAGCCGGATCCACCGGCTCCGACCTGGAGGTGAGCGATGAGTGTCAACGGTCTGACGGTGACCGTGGTCGGCTGGGCGGCGTCCACGCCGCGCGAGGTCCACGGCGACGGCGTCCCCTACACGAGCTTCCGGCTCGCGACGACGCCCCGGTGGTACGACGGGAAGCTCGGCCGCTGGGTCGACGGCAGGACCGAGTGGATCACCGTCAAGGCGTTCCGGGACGTCGCGTTCAACGTGGCGGCGTCGGTCCGCAAGGGTGACCCGCTGGTCGCGGCGGGCCGCATGCGCACCGAGGAGTGGACCTCGGAGGGAGTGGTCCGCACGGGTCTGGTGCTCGACGTCTCCGCGCTGGGTCACGACCTGACGCGGGGGACCTCGAGCTTCGCGCGCCGCGTCCACGTCCAGGGCGACCGGGTCGCCGGGCACGACGGCGACCACGGCACCGAGGACGGCGGCGAGGCGCCGGTCGAGCGCCTGCGGGCCGACGACGCCCCGGAGGACCCGTGGGCGACCGACGCCGTCGGTGCCGCGGTGGACGGCGGTGCGCACGCCGGTGCGGACGACGGTGCGGACGACGGTGCGGCCGGTGGACCGGCGGGCGGAGGTGAGCGGCCGTCCGACGACGGCGTCGTCGCGCGCCGCGGGACCCGGGGGAAGGTGCTCACCGGCACGCCGTAGGCTAGGCGGCTGCGGCGACCGCCGCCCGGCAGGTGACGACAGGAGCGGAACCCGAACGTGGCTGAGTTCATCTACACCATGTACAAGGCGCGCAAGGCGCACGGCGACAAGGTGATCCTCGACGACGTCACCATGAGCTTCTACCCGGGCGCCAAGATCGGCGTCGTGGGCCCGAACGGTGCGGGCAAGTCGACGATCCTGAAGATCATGGCCGGGCTCGACCAGCCGTCGAACGGTGAGGCGCGCCTGTCCCCGGGCTACACGGTCGGGATCCTCCTGCAGGAGCCGCCGCTCAACGAGTCCAAGACCGTCCTCGGCAACGTCGAGGAGGGTGTCGCGGAGATCAAGGGCAAGCTCGACCGCTTCAACGAGATCTCGGCCCTGATGGCGGACCCGGACGCGGACTACGACGCGCTCCTGGCCGAGATGGGCGAGCTCCAGGAGGCGCTCGACCACGCGAACGCGTGGGACCTCGACTCGCAGCTCGAGCAGGCGATGGACGCGCTGCGCTGCCCGCCGCCGGACGCCGACGTGTCGGTCCTGTCCGGCGGCGAGCGGCGCCGCGTCGCGCTGTGCAAGCTGCTGCTCGAGAAGCCCGACCTGCTGCTGCTCGACGAGCCGACCAACCACCTCGACGCCGAGAGCGTCCTGTGGCTCGAGCAGCACCTGTCGCAGTACCACGGCGCCGTCATCGCGGTCACCCACGACCGGTACTTCCTGGACCACGTCGCGCAGTGGATCGCCGAGGTCGACCGTGGGCGCCTCTACCCGTACGAGGGCAACTACTCCACGTACCTGGAGAAGAAGCAGGCGCGGCTCGAGGTCCAGGGCAAGAAGGACGCCAAGCTCGCCAAGCGGCTCAAGGACGAGCTCGAGTGGGTGCGGTCGTCCGCGAAGGCACGTCAGACCAAGTCGCGTGCTCGTCTGCAGCGGTACGAGGAGATGGCCGCCGAGGCGGACCGGACGCGCAAGCTGGACTTCGAGGAGATCCAGATCCCGCCGGGTCCTCGCCTGGGCAACGTCGTCATCGAGGCGGACGGCCTGCGCAAGGGGTTCGGCGACCGGGTGCTGATCGACGGGCTGTCGTTCACGCTGCCCCGCAACGGCATCGTCGGCGTGATCGGTCCGAACGGCGTCGGCAAGACGACGCTCTTCAAGACCATCGTGGGCCTCGAGCCGCTCGACGGCGGGTCCCTCAAGGTCGGCGAGACCGTCCAGCTGTCGTACGTGGACCAGAGCCGCGGCGGCATCGACCCCAAGAAGACGCTGTGGGAGGTCGTCTCCGACGGCCTCGACTACATCAAGGTCGGCAACGTCGAGATGCCGTCGCGCGCGTACGTCGCGTCGTTCGGCTTCAAGGGCCCCGACCAGCAGAAGCCGGCCGGCGTGCTCTCCGGCGGTGAGCGGAACCGGCTGAACCTCGCGCTGACGCTCAAGCAGGGCGGCAACGTGCTGCTCCTGGACGAGCCGACCAACGACCTCGACGTCGAGACGCTCGGCTCGCTCGAGAACGCGCTGCTGGAGTTCCCGGGCTGCGCCGTCGTCGTCTCGCACGACCGGTGGTTCCTCGACCGGGTCGCGACGCACATCCTCGCGTACGAGGGCACCGAGGAGGACCCCGCGAGCTGGTACTGGTTCGAGGGCAACTTCGAGTCCTACGAGGAGAACAAGGTCGAGCGCCTCGGTGTCGAGGCCGCTCGTCCGCACCGCGTGACGTACCGCAAGCTCACGCGCGACTGACGCACGACGCCCGACCGGTGGCGGCACCGGTCGGCACGGCACGACGACGCGCACGACGACGCCCCGGCGGTCCACGGATCACCGGGGCGTCGTCGTGGGCGGGGACGTCCTCCGGACTCGCCGGACACCGGTCGCAGGTTCGGCGGGAGGGTCACGTGGTCCGGCCGCGGGTTCGCGCGCGGAACGTCGTACGACGGCGAGGCGGTACGGGACCTCGGGCGCCGTCGCCCCACCTGGGCCAGACTGGCACCGGACCCGCGCCGGCGGGGCGGACGGAGGAGGTGCGGGTGGCGACGGTGCAGGAGACCGAGGCCCTGCTGAGGTCGCTCACCGACCTCCGGGCCGTCCTGCAGCAGCTCCGGCTGCCGCTCGACCTCCCCGAGGCGGCCGAGCACCGCAGGACCGCCCGGCGCCTGGTCGACCACCTCGACGACTACCTCCTGCCCCGCGTCCGCCAGCTCGGTGCGCCGCTGCTCGCGGTCGTCGGCGGCTCGACCGGTGCAGGCAAGTCCACTCTCGTCAACAGCCTCGTGGGTGCCGAGGTCACGACCGCCGGCGTGCTGCGCCCTACGACCCGCTCGCCCGTCCTGGTCCACCACCCGGACGACACCGCGTGGTTCGCGAGCGACCGGATCCTGCCGACGCTCCCGCGCGTGACCGGGCACGACGTCGACGGGCGCGCGCTGCGTCTGGTGGCCCACCCCGACGTGCCGCGCGGTCTCGCGCTGCTCGACGCGCCGGACATCGACTCGGTCGTCGTGGAGAACCGGGAGCTGGGCGAGGAGCTGCTCGGGGCGGCCGACCTGTGGGTCTTCGTGACCACGGCTGCTCGCTACGCCGACGCCGTGCCGTGGGACCTCCTCGCGGCCGCGGCGCGTCGGCGAGCCGTCGTCACGGTCGTCCTCAACCGGGTCGACCCGCTCGCGCGTGACGCGGTCGCGGCGCACCTCGGGCGCATGCTCACGGACAACGGACTGCCGGAGGCGCGCCTCGTGACCGTGCCCGAGGCGGACCTCGTCGACGGCCGGGTCCCGCCGCACGCCGTCGCCCCGCTCGCCTCGTGGCTGAGGGCCGTCGTCGGCGACGGCGCCTCGCGCGAGCAGGTCGTCCACCGGACGCTGGGCGGCGCGGTGGAGGACCTCGTCGGGACGGTCCCGGCGCTCGCGGCCGCCGCGGACGACCACGTCGCCCACGTCGAGGGGCTGCGCCGGACGGCCCGGCACGAGTACGACGCCGCGCGTGACGCGGTCCGCGACGCGACGTCCGACGGGACCATGCTGCGCGGCGAGGTCCTCGCGCGCTGGCAGGAGTTCGTCGGGACGGGGGAGGTGCTGCGCGCGGTCGAGGCCAAGGTGAGCACGATCCGCGACCGGGCCGTGGCGTTCCTGCGCGGGCGGCCGGCCCCCGAACCCGTCGCGGAGGCGATCGGCAGCGGGCTGGTCGACCTCGTCGTCGACGCCGCCGACCGGGCGGCCCAGCGCACCGCCGCGGCGTGGCGCGCGGACCCGGCGGGCCGCCGGCTCGTCGACGGGCTGTGGCTCACCCGCGCCTCGACGGACCTGCGTCCGCGCGTCGCGGCAGCCGTGCGCGAGTGGCAGCGCGGCGTGCTCGACCTCGTCTCGACCGAGGGCGCGGACCGACGCTCGACCGCGCGGGCCCTGTCGTTCGGCGTCAACGGCCTCGGCGCGGCGCTCATGGTGTCGATCTTCGCGACGACGGGTGGTCTCACGGCCGCCGAGGTGGGCGTCGCGGGCGGCACAGCGGTCCTCGCGCAGCGGCTGCTCGAGGCGGTCTTCGGCGACGAGGCCGTGCGCCGGCTCACCCGCACCGCGCAGGCCGACCTGGTCGACCGGCTCGGGGCCCTGCTCGACGACGAGCGCTCACGCTTCTCGGGGGCCCTCGACGCGCTGGACGCCCCGACGTCAGCCGGGGACCGCCTCCGGACGGCCGCACGCGAGGTCGCGCGCGACGCGTCGTGGCTCGGCGCGCTGCCCGAGCTCCCCGACGACCTGCGCGGTGCCGGCACCCGGGCCGCCGACGCCGACGTGGTCCCCGAGCCTGCGGCCGAGGGGTCGGTCGTGCGCCGGTGGTGGAGGCGGCTGTGGGAGGACTGAGCCCCGCCGAGCGCCTCGACGCCCTCGCCCGCGCCGTCGAGGCGGGCGCCGGTGTGCTGCCCGCCGACGTCGTCGCCCGCGCCGAGGCGGTCGAGGAACGCGCGGGGCGGCGCATGCGGCTGTCGGCGGAGCACACGGTCGCCGCGTTCGCGGGAGCGACGGGCTCGGGCAAGTCGTCGCTGTTCAACGCCGTGGTCGGCGAGCCGCTCGCGGCCGTCGACGTGCTGCGGCCCACGACGTCCGAGGCGCTCGCCGCCGTCCGCGGGGCCGAGGGTGCTGCGCCGCTCCTGGAATGGCTCGCGGTGCGCCGACGGCACGTGCTCGACGACGACGAGCAGGCCCCGCTCAGCCCCGACGACGGCGGCCTCGTGCTGCTCGACCTGCCCGACCACGACTCGGTCGTCGTGGAGCACCGCCTCGAGGCCGAGCGGCTCGTCGCGCTCGTCGACCTCATGGTGTGGGTCGTCGACCCGCAGAAGTACGCGGACGGCGCGCTGCACGAGCGCTACCTGCGTCCCCTCGCGTCGCACCGGGACGTCGTCGTCGTCGTGCTCAACCAGGTGGACCGCCTGTCCGCGGCCGAGCGCGAGGCGTGCCGACGGGACCTCGAGCGGCTCCTCGCGCTCGACGGCCTGCCCGGGGTCCGGGTGCTCGAGGCGTCGGCACGGACCGGCGAGGGCGTCGCGGAGCTGCGCGCCGCGCTCGACGGGGCCGCGCGGCGGCGGGAGGCGGCCGTCGCGCGCGTGCTCGCCGACGTCGGCTCCGCTGCCACGCGCGTGCTCGAGCACTGCGGTGCCGCGTCGTCGCGTCCCGCCTCGGCGCGCGACCGGCTCGTCGACGCGCTCGGGACCGCGGCGGGCGTCCCGCTCGTCGTCGACGCCGTGCGGGAGGGGTGGGCCGCGCGCGGCCGGGCCGCGACCGGGTGGCCACCGACCCGGTGGATCGGCCGGTTCCGGCCCGACCCGCTGCGGCGGCTCCACCTGCGCGGGCCCGGCGACGACCACGGCGACCCCGAGGCCGAGGTCGCACGGACCTCCCTCCCGCCCGCCGGTCCGGCCGAGCGGGCCCGTGCCCGCGCGGCGGTCCTCGCCTACGCCGACGACGCGGCGACGGGTGCACCCGACCCGTGGGTGCTCGCGGCGCGCGACGCGGTCGACCCGGACGCGCTGCCCGACCTGCTCGACCACGCCGTCGGGTCCGCACCACTCGTCCCGGCGCGGCGACCCGCGTGGTGGTCGGGGGTCGGCGCGCTCCAGTGGGTGCTCGTCGCCGTGATGGTCGCGGGCGCGGGGTGGCTCGGGGTGCTCGCGGCGCTCGGCGCGCTGCAGCTGTTCGTCCCGGACCCGCCGCGCTGGGGCGACGTGCCCTGGCCGACCGTCCTCCTCGTGGGCGGCGCCGCGCTCGGGGTGCTGGTCGCGGTGGTCGCCCGTCTCCTCGTCGGCGCCGGGGCGCGGCGCCGCGCGGCACGCGCCCGCACCCGGCTGCGGCGTGCCGTGGAGTCCGTCGCGGACGAGGCGGTGGTCGCCCCGGTCGGCGCGGTGCTCACGCGCATGGACGCGTGCCGGACGGCCGCTACGGTGGCGGCCGAGGGTGCGGGTCGACGTCGGCGGGGTGCCGGCCGAGGAGGGTCATGAGGCTGCACGTCCCGGTGCCGCTGCGCTGGTCGGATCTCGACGCGTACGGGCACGTCAACAACGTCGCGCTGCTGCGGCTCCTCGAGGAGGCGCGCATCGCGGCGTTCTGGCGCCACCCGGGGACCGACGACACCGAGACGTCGACCGCCGTCCTCGACGCCGGACCGACCGCCGCGACGCACACGCTCGTCGCGCGGTCGGAGATCGAGTACCTGCTGCCCCTGGGGTACCGGCGCGACGGCGTCACGGTCGAGATGTGGCTCGGCCACCTCGGCGGCGCGAGCATCGACGTCTGCTACGAGGTGACGTCCGGCGCGGGCGACGAGCGCCAGGTGTACGCGCGCGCGACGACGACGCTCGTCCTCATCGACGCCTCGACCCAGCGCCCGCGCCGCATCGGCGACGCCGAGCGGGCCGTGTGGGCGCCGTACCTCGGCGAGCCGGTCGCCATGCGCCGGCGTCCCGGCGCCTGAGCGTCCCGGCACCGCCCGTCAGCCGTCGCGACGCCCCGCGGCTCGGCGTTCGGCCTCCTCGCGGATCCCACGCTGCATCCCCCCGAACACCACGCCGTGGAACGGCGTGACGGCCCACCAGTAGGCGTGGCCGGCGAGCCCGTGCGGGTGGAACGTGGCGCGCTGCGTCATCGACGACGTCCCGGGCCCGGGCCCGGGAGCGACCGCCAGCTCGAGCCACGCGAGCCCCGGCACGCGCATCTCGGCGCGCAGGCGCAGCAGCCGCCCGGTCTCGACCTCCTCGACGCGCCAGAAGTCCAGGACGTCGTCCACGACGAGCCGACGCGGGTGCCGCCGCCCCCGGCGCAGGCCGGGACCGCCCGAGAGCCGGTCGAGCACGCCGCGGACCTGCCACGCGAGCGGCCACGAGTACCAGCCGTGCTCGCCGCCGATGCTCTCGAGGACCTCCCACAGGACGTCGGCGGGGGCCTGGACCGTGGTGGTGCGCTCGTCCCGGTACAGGGACCCGCCCGCCCAGTCCGGGTCGGTCGGCAGGGGGTCGCTCGGGGCGCCCCGGACCGACGCCGACGACCACCGCGTCGCGACGTCGGCGTCCTGGATGCGCTGCAGCGCGAGCCGGACGGCGTCGTCGAAGCCGACGAGCCCCTCGGGCGGGTCGGGGACCCACCGCGCGACGTCGTGCTCGGCGCAGACCACCTCGTGCACGAGGGACTCCACGAGCGGCCGCGCGATCCCCGCCGGCACCGGCGTGACGAGCGAGACCCACAGGCTCGACAGCCGCGGGGACAGGACGCCGACGCCGACGATCACGCGCCGGCGCAGGCCCGCCACCGCGGCGTACCGCTGCATCATGTCGCGGTACCGCAGGACGTCCGGGCCGCCGATGTCGAACCCGCGGCTCACGTCGTCGGGCATGTCGGCGCTGCCGACCAGGTAGCGCAGCACGTCGCGGACCGCGATCGGCTGGATGCGGTTGTCGACCCACCGCGGCGTCGTCATCACGGGCAGCCGCTCGGTGAGGTAGCGCATCATCTCGAACGAGGCCGAGCCCGAGCCGAGGATGACGGCGGCCCGCAGGACGGTCGTCGGGACGCCCGAGGCGAGGAGGATGTCCTCGACCTCACGTCGTGACTCCAGGTGCGGCGAGAGCTCGCCGTCGGGGTGCAGGCCGCCGAGGTAGACGATCCGCCGGACGCCGGCCTCGCGCGCCGCACGCGCGAACGTCAGTGCGGCGAGCCGGTCCGTCCGGGCGAACCGCGGACCCGTCCCGAGGGAGTGGACGAGGTAGTAGGCGACGTCGACGCCGTCGAGCGCGGCACGTGTCGCGTCGAGGTCCGTGACGTCCGCGGTCGCGGGCTCGACGTCGTCGTACCAGGGTCGGCCGCGCAGCCGGCGCGGGTCCCGCGAGACGGCGCGCACGCGGAAGCCCGCGGCGAGGAGCTCCGGGACGAGCCGCCCGCCGACGTAGCCGGTCACCCCGGTGACGGCGGCGAGGCGCGCGCCGTCCGACGCCGCGCCCGACCCGCCGGTCACGAGAGCAGCTCCAGGACGGCGCGCTCGGCGGCGGCACGCGTGCGGCGCCGCCCGATCGACCGGCCGCGCTCCCACAGGTCCACGAGCCGCGGGTCGATGTACGACGCGCGGCACACGGCGGGCGTGTTGCCGAGCTCGTCGGCGACCTCGCGCACGACCTGCGCGACGACGCGTCGCCGTCCGCGCTCCGACGACGGCGGGTCGTGGTCGGCGAGGCCCGCGGCGGCCAGCACCGTGGCGTGCCACGTCCGGAAGTCCTTGGGTCGGGCCTCGGGGCCCAGGCGCGCCTTCACGTAGTCCACGATGTCGGCCGTCGTGACGTCGTGCCAGAGCCCGTCGTCGTCCTGCCACGCGAGCAGCTCGTCGTCGTCGCCGTCGCGGTCACGCAGGCGCCGCACGATGGGCAGGATCTCGGTGTCCTCGACCGTCGACTCGCGGACCTGCCCGGACTTGGCGGGGTAGCAGAAGCTCACACCGTCGCGGTGGAGCGCGACGTGGTCACGGCGGACGGTCGCGAGCCCGTAGCTGCCGTTGTCACGCGCGTACGCCTCACCGCCGGCGCGGAAGTAGGCGTCGTCGAGCAGCCGGAAGGCGAGCGCGAGCACCTTCTCGCGGGGCATGCCCGGCAGGGCCAGGTGCTCGCGGACGACCTTGCGGGCCCGCGGCAGGCGCCGAGCCACGTCGAGGACGTGGGCGTGCTTGGCCTTGTCCTGCCGCGCGCGCCACTGCGGGTGGTAGAGGTACTGCCGCCGGCCCGCGTCGTCCGTGCCCATGGCCTGGATGTGCCCGTTGTCCCACGGGCAGATCCACACGTCGGTCCAGGCGGGCGGGATGACGAGGTCCGTGCAGCGCGCGACCGCCTCGGGGTCGGTGATCCGGTTGCCGTCCTCGTCGAGGAACACGACCCCCTTGCCCTGACGACGGCGCGTCCAGCCGGGGGACGAGGGGCGCGACCTGCGCAGGCGGGGCATGGCGACAGTGTGCGGTGGTCGCCGCCGACCGGCGAGGCGAGCGCAGGCGACGGGCGGACCGGCGGCGCGAGCGGCACGGGCCGGGACCCGCCGCGGCTCAGTCCTCCGGGACGCGGACCATGCCCTCCTGCGCGATGGACGCGACGAGCGTGCCGTCCTGCCGGTACACGTTCGCGGCACCCAGGCCGCGTCCGCCCTGGGCGCTCGGCGCGGTCTGCACGTACAGCAGCCACTGGTCGACGCGGACCGGCCGGTGCCACCACATCGCGTGGTCGAGGCTCGCCATCGACAGGCCGGGCGTCGCCCAGCTCAGCCCGTGGCGGCGCAGGACGGGCTCGAGCATGACCTGGTCGCACCCGTAGGCGAGCAGCGCGCGGTGCAGCACCTCGTCGTCGGGCAGCGGTCCGCGGGCGCGCATCCACACCATCTGCCGGCCGCTCGCCATGGGGCCCGGCTCGAGGTAGATCGATGCCTCGACGTGGCGCAGGTCGAACGCGCTCGCCTGCGTCCAGAACTGCGCGACGGGGTGGTCGACGCCCGCGAGCGTGCTGATCGCGCTCGGGACGCGGTCGGGCCCCGGGACGGACGGCGGGGGAGCGTCGGTGTGCTCGACCCCGGGCTGTGCGACCTGGAAGGACGTCGTCATCGACAGGATCGGCTCGCCCTTCTGCAGCGCGTGCGTCCGGCGCGCGCTGAACGAGCGGCCGTCGCGCAGCCGCTCGACGCTGAACGTGATGGGCTCGCGGACGTCACCGGGCCGCAGGAAGTAGCCGTGGACCGAGTGGGGGAGCCGGTCGCCGTCGACGGTGCGCGCCGCCGCGAGCAGGCACTGCGCGAGCACCTGGCCGCCGAAGACCCGCCCGCCCGGCTTGGGCAGGCTGCGGCCGAGGAACGTCGCGTCGTCGAGCCGCTCGAGGTCGAGCACGTCGAGGACGGTGCGGAGCGCCTCGGCACCGGCTCCGTCGTCGTGCGTGGGCGGCTCGGGGGCGGTCGCCTCGACCGTGAGCGGGGCGGTGGGCCGAGCGGTGGGCGGGGCGGTGGACTCGGAGGTGGTCGGCTCGGACGTGGGGGTCACCGGGGCTCCTCAGTCGTCGAAGGTGTTGACCATGGCGTGCGCGGCACGCTCGAGGTAGTCCCACAGCGTCGCGTGCTGCAGGGGCGGCAGGCGCAGCTCGGTGAGCGCGACGCGCATGTGCGCGAGCCAGCGGTCCCGCGCGTCGGGGTTCACCTTGTACGGCGCGTGCCGCATCCGCAGCCGGGGGTGCCCGCGTCCCTGGGAGTAGGTGGTCGGCCCGCCCCAGTACTGCTCGAGGAACGTGCGCAGGCGCTCCTCTGCGGGACCGAGGTCCTCCTCGGGGTACATGGGCCGCAGGACCTCGTCCTCGGCGACGAGCTCGTAGAACCGCGCGACGAGGCGGCGGAACGTCGGCTCGCCGCCCACGAGGGCGTGGAACGAGTCGGGGCTCTCGGTCGGCAGCACGCCACCATCCTCCCTCACCGGCACTAGGCTGGGTGCCGCAGCGCGGACGGGGCGATGGTGCCACCGGCCCCGCGGCCGCAGCGACGAGGCCGAGGAGGGTCACGGTGACGAAGGCGGAGCAGATCCTCGCGGCGCTCGGCGGGGAGGCGAACGTCGTCGACCTCGAGCCGTGCATCACGCGCCTGCGGGTCGAGCTCCGCGACGCCGCGCTACTCGACGAGGCCGCCCTCAAGGACTCCGGCGCCTTCGCCGTCGTCCGGACCGGGCGGGTCATCCAGGTCGTCGTCGGGCCCGAGGCCGACGTGCTCGCGGACGACATCGACCGGCTGCGCTGAGCCGCGAGGACCTCCCGGGTACGCCCGCGTCCCGCTCGGGCCCGCCGGTCAGGCGTGCCGGTCAGACGTGCGGGTCAGCCCGGCGGTCCGCGCCCTGCCCGTCGTGCGCGGCGTCGCCCGGGCGCGGCGCCTCGCGCTCGACCAGGACCTCGCGCCGCGGCAGCGCCAGGCCGACGCCCTGCGAGCGGAACAGCTCGCGGACCCGTCCGCGGACCGCGCGCTGGATCGCCCACTGCTTCGCGGGGACCGTCTTGAGGAGCATCCTGATCATGACCGACTCGGCCGAGAGCGACTCGTAGGTCGTGACCTCCGGGTCGCCGAGCGCGTCGGCCGCGAGGTCCTCCTCCTGCAGCGCCTCGCGCGTCGCCCGCAGGAGCAGGTCGGCCGCCTGCTGGACGTCCATGTCCGGCGGCACGAGCACCTCGACCAGCGCCCGGGACCAGCCCTGCGTCATGTTGCCGACGCGGAGGATCTCGCCGTTGCGCACGTACCAGAGCGTCCCGTCGAGGCTGCGGACCTGGGTGACGCGCAGCCCGACGGCCTCGACCGTCCCGGTCGCCTCGCCGAGGTTCACGACGTCGCCGACGCCGTACTGGTCCTCGATGAGCATGAAGAGCCCGGAGAGGAAGTCCTTGACCAGGGTCTGCGCACCGAAGCCGAGCGCGACGCCCGCGACGCCGGCCGACGCCAGGAGCGGACCCAGCTGCCAGCCGTAGATGTTCGCGAGCGCCGTGAGCACGAGGATGCCGACGACGAGCGCCGCGACCGACCTCAGGACCGAGCCCATGGTCTCGGCGCGCTGGACGCGGCGCGCGACGGCGAGCGGGTTCGACTGGTCGGCCGCCGAGCCGACGCGCGTGCGGAGCAGCAGCGTGCGCGTCTTGGCGCGCACGGTGGACCCGCCGTCGATCACCGAACGCACGCCGCGCGCGATGACCCACCGTGCGACGGCGAGCACGACGACGCCCACGACGATCGTGACGACGGTCTGCAGGGGTGCGCCGAGGAGCCAGCCGAGCGCCCCCTTCGCCGCCTCGCCGGCGTCGTCGAGGGGCGGAGGCGTGGAGGACGTCGTCATGGGGAGCACCTCGGCAGGGTAGCCACCGCGGCCGGGTGCCGAGCCGGCACGACGACGGACCCGGACCGTCCGTGCGGGCCTGTCGCCCGACCCGCACGCGCGTGCTCTGGCAGGATCGGTGCGTGCCCGAGACCGACCCCGCCGCGCCCCTGCCGCAGCCGCTCCTGGACCTCGCGTCCCGGTACGGCGTCGTGCCCGACTTCTGGGACTTCGACGGAGGCAAGCGCTCCGTGTCGGAGTCGACCCTCGTCGCGGTCCTCGCCGCTCTCGGCGTGGACGCCTCGACGCCCGAGCGGGCCGCGGTCGCGCTCGAGAACGCCGAGGACGACCCGTGGCGCCGCACGCTCCCGCCCGTGACAGTCGTCCGGCAGGGGGCGACGGCCGAGGTCCCCGTGCACGTGCCGGACGGCCACGAGGTCGTCGTCCGCGTCGAGCTCGAGGACGGCGGGGACGGGGTCGACCTCCCGCAGGCCGACGTGTACGTCCCGCCGCGGACCGTCGACGGACGTCGCCTGGGCCGGGCGACGTTCACGGTCCCGCACCACCTGCCGCTCGGCTGGCACACCCTGGTCGCCGAGACGCCCGACTCCGCCGCGCGCGCGACGCTCGTCGTCGTCCCGGTCCGGCTCGAGCTGGGGCGCGGGCTCGACGAGCGCCGGGCCTGGGGCTTCATGGCGCAGCTGTACTCGGTCCGGTCCTCGCGGTCCTGGGGCGTGGGCGACCTTGGCGACCTCGCGGAGCTGTCGTGGCTGGCCGGGCGTCGGTGCCGCACGGACTTCCTGCTCATCAACCCGCTGCACGCCGCCGAGCCCGGCAGCCGGATGACGCCGTCGCCCTACCTGCCGGTCACGCGGCGGTTCGTCAACCCGATCTACCTGCGCGTCGAGGACATCCCCGAGACGGCGTACCTGCCGGTGGCCGAGCGGTCGCTCGTCGAGTGGCAGGCCGAGGTCGCCCGCCCGCTCAGCGAGGACGAGGGGCCCATCGACCGGGACGCGGCGTGGGCGGCCAAGAAGGTCGCTCTCGAGGTCGTCCACGCGGCACCCCGCTCGGCGGCCCGCGAGGCCGCGTTCGCCGACTACCGCGAGCTCGAGGGCCCCGGGCTGCTCGACTTCGCGACGTGGTGCGCGATCGCCGAGCACTACGAGGGCGAGCCGTGGCCCGCCGAGGCCCACGACCGGGGCTCGGCCCTCGTCCAGCGGCTCAAGGTCGAGCTCGCGGACCGGATCACGTTCTACTGCTGGCTCCAGTGGGTCGCCGACGAGCAGCTCGCGGCCGCGCAGCGTGCCGCGACCGAGGGCGGCATGCGGCTCGGGATCATGCACGACCTCGCGGTCGGCGTGCACCCCGAGGGGGCCGACGCGTGGGCGATGCGGGACGTGCTCGCACAGGGCGTCTCGGTCGGCGCGCCGCCGGACATGTACAACCAGCAGGGGCAGGACTGGTCGCAGCCGCCGTGGCGTCCCGACGCCCTCGCGCGCGCGGCGTACAAGCCCTACCGCGACATGCTGCGGACGATCCTGCGGCACGCGGGCGCGATCCGGATCGACCACGTCCTGGGCCTCTTCCGGCTGTGGTGGATCCCGTCGGGTGCGTCGGCGCGCGACGGCGCGTACGTCCGGTACGACCACGAGGCCCTCATCGGCATCCTGTGCCTCGAGGCGCAGCGCGCCGGCGCCGTCGTCATCGGCGAGGACCTGGGCGTGTTCGAGCCGTGGGTGCGCACGTACCTCACCGAGCGCGGGATCCTCGGGACGTCGGTGCTCTGGTTCGAGTACGAGGGCAAGGCCCTCATGGCGCCGGAGAAGTACCGCCGGCTCGCGCTCGCGACCGTCACCACGCACGACCTGCCGCCGACCGCCGGCTACCTCGCGGGGGAGCACGTCGACCTGCGTGATCGGCTCGGGCTCCTCACCGAGCCCGTCGAGGACGTGCGCGCGGCCGCACGCCGCGAGCGTCAGCAGATGGTCGACGTCCTGGCGTCGCGCGGGCTCGTCGGGGGCGACCCGTCGGAGCGCGAGCTCGTCGAGGCGATGCACCGACTCGTGCTCGCCTCGCCGTCGGTCCTCGTCGGGGTGTCCCTCGCCGACGCGGTCGGGGAGCGGCGCGCGCAGAACCAGCCGGGAACCGACCAGGAGTACCCGAACTGGAAGGTCCCGCTCGCGGACTCGGCGCAGCGGCTCGTGCTCATCGACGACCTCTTCGAGAACCCGCGGCTGCGGTCGCTCGTCGCCGCGGTGAACGCCGCGCTCGACGACGCACGCTGACGCGACGCGGGCACCGCGCCCGCGCCCTGCCGGTACGACGACGAAGGCCCCCGGGACGTCCCGGGGGCCTTCGTCGTGCCGCGTCGCCGGCGGTCAGCCCCGGTCGCGCGCCTGTGCGGCGAGCGCACGCCGCACGCCGTCACGGGCCTCGACGACGAGGCGTCGCAGGGCCGGGTGCCGGTCACCCAGCTGCTCGAGCCACGCGTCGGTGCGCGCCAGCACGTCGACCTCACCGCCCGCGAGGAGGGACGGGTAGAGACCGACGACGACGTTCTGCGCGATCTCGTTGGTCCGCGTCGTCCACACACGCTCGATCGCGTCGAAGTACGCGTCGACATAGGGCACGAGCAGCGCGCGGTCGTGCACCCGGCCGAAGCCGGCGATCGTCGACGTCTGGAGCGCGTTCGCGAGGTCACCGCGCTCGACGACCGCCGCCCACGCCGCGGCCTTGGCCTCCGCGGTCGGGAGCGCGGCGCGCGCCGCGGCCGCCGCGCGCTCGCCGGTGGCCGTCGCGTCCGCCGCGAGCTGGCGCTCGACGTCGTCGGCGTCGGCACGACCGCCCGCGACGAGGGCCGTGAGGAGCTCCCAGCGCAGGTCGGTGTCGACGCTCAGGCCGCCGAGGGCCACCGTCCCGTCCACGAGGCCCGCGACGCGGTCGAGCTGCTCGCGCGTCGTGGCGCGTGCCGCGAACGCCTTCGCGAGCTGGAGCTGCAGGTCGCTGCCCTCTCCCGCGCTGCTCGCGAGCTCCCACAGCCGCTCCGCTGCCGCCGTCGTCGCCGCGACGCGCTGCTCGGGCGCGACGTACAGCTCGAGCGTCGTCGCGAGCTGACGCAGCAGGACGAGCACGACGCTCGAGTCCGTCTCGTGCGCGATGTTCGCGAGCACGAGGCCGACGAAGTCGCGCGCGCCGAGCTCGCCGTCGCGCGTCATGTCCCACGCGGCGCCCCACACGAGGGTGCGGGGGAGCGAGTCGCCGAACGCGTGGAGGTGGTCGGTCGCGACCGCGAGCGACTGCTCGTCGAGGCGGATCTTCGCGTAGGCCAGGTCGTCGTCGTTGACCAGGACGAGGGCCGGGCGCTCCTGGCCGACCATCTCGGCGACCTCGGTGCGCTCGCCGTCGACGTCGAGCTCGACGCGCAGCGTCCGCTCGAGCCGCGTGCTGCCGTCGGGCTGCTCGACCAGGTCGTAGCCGCCGACGGCGAGCCGGTGCGGCCGCAGGTGGGCGTGCTCGGCGGGCGCCTCCTGCAGGACCGCGAACGACGTGATGACGCCCTGGTCGTCGACCTCGACCTCGGGGCGCAGGAGCGTGACGCCCGCGCGCTCGAGCCACAGCCCGGACCACGTGCCGAGGTCGCGGCCGCTCGTCTTCTCGAGCTCGACGAGCAGGTCGCGCAGCTGCGTGTTGCCCCACGCGTGCCGCTCGAAGTACGCGCGGACGCCCGCGAAGAACTGCTCGTACCCGACCCACGAGACGAGCTGCTTGAGCACGGACGCGCCCTTGGCGTACGTGATCCCGTCGAAGTTGACCTCGACGTCCTCGAGGTCGCGGATGTCGGCGACGATCGGGTGGGTCGAGGGGAGCTGGTCCTGCCGGTACGCCCACGACTTCTCCATCGAGGCGAACGTCGTCCACGCCTGCCGCCACGGCGTGGCCTCGGCGGTCGCGAGCGTCGACGCGTACTCGGCGAACGACTCGTTGAGCCACAGGTCGTCCCACCAGCGCATCGTCACGAGGTCGCCGAACCACATGTGCGCGAGCTCGTGCAGGATCGTCACGGCGCGGCGCTCGACGGTCGCCTCGGGAACCTTGGACCGGAACACGTAGCTCTCGAGGAACGTGACCGCGCCGGCGTTCTCCATCGCCCCGGCGTTGAACTCCGGGACGAAGATCTGGTCGTACTTCTCGAACGGGTAGGGCATCGCGAACAGCTCCTCGTAGAACGCGAAGCCCGCGCGCGTCACGTCGAGGATGTCCGGGGCGTCGAGGTGCTGGGCGAGCGAGGCCCGGCACAGCACGCCGAGCGGGATCGTCCGCCCGTCGCTGCTCGTCAGCTCACCCGTCTCGCGGTGGTACGGGCCGGCGACGACGGCCGTCACGTAGCTCGACAGGCGCGGCGTCGGGGCGAACTCCCAGCGTGCGGCACCGTCGTGCGCCGGGACCGGCTCGGGCGTGCTCGAGTTGGAGATGACGGTCCAGTGCTCGGGAGCGGTGACCGTGAACCGGAAGGTCGCCTTGAGGTCGGGCTGCTCGAACACCGCGAAGACGCGGCGCGAGTCGGCGACCTCGAACTGCGAGTAGAGGTACACCTCGCCGTCGACGGGGTCGACGAAGCGGTGCAGCCCCTCACCCGTGTTCATGTACGCGCAGTCCGCGACGACGACGAGCTCGTTCTCGTCGGCGAGGCCCTCGAGCAGGATGCGCGAGTCGGCGACGACGAGCGCGGGGTCGAGGTCGGTGCCGTTGAGCGTCACACGGTGCACGACGGGCGCGATGAGGTCCACGAACGTCGCGGCGCCGGCGCGGCCCGCGAACCGGACCGTGGTCGTGGACGCGAACGTCGTGTCGCCCGTGGTCAGGTCGAGCGCGACGTCGTACGAGCGCACGTCGACGACGGCGGCGCGGTCGCGCGCCTCGGCGCGCGTGAGGTTCTCAGCGGGCACGGGGGTGCTCCTCGGTCGGGGGTGGTGACGCGGCCGATCCTCCCACGGCGGGAATGCGGCACGCCGGGCGGCGTTGTCACACTCGGTGGCAGGGTCGGGCCGACGGCGTCGACCTGCCGCACCCGCACGAGCCCCGACCGACGAGGAGAGCGATGACCACCGCGACGACGACCCAGACCGCCGACGGCACGGCCACGGACGACGCGACGCGGACACGCGTCCGCGCCGACCTCTGGTTCGACCCGGTGTGCCCGTGGGCGTGGATGACGTCGCGGTGGATGACCGAGGTCGAGGGCCTGCGGGACGTCGAGGTGCACTGGCACGTGATGAGCCTTGCCGTCCTCAACGAGGGGCGGGACCTGCCGGACGAGTACCGCGCGCTCATGGACGAGGCGTGGGGTCCCGTCCGGGTCGTCACCGCGGCCCGTCTGGCGCACGGCGAGCAGGTCGTCAAGCCCCTGTACGACGCGATCGGGACACGGCTGCACCCCGGCGGCCGCACGGACCGCACCGCGGTGCTGGTCGAGGCGCTCGAGGAGGTCGGCCTGCCGGCGGAGCTGCTCGCGGCGGCCGACGACGACCGCGTCGACGCCGAGCTGCGCGCGTCGCACCAGCGCGCGCTCGACCTCGTGGGCGACGAGGTCGGGACGCCGGTCGTCGCGATCGACGGCACGGGGTACTTCGGGCCGGTCATGACGCCCGCACCCCGCGGCGAGGACGCCGCGCGGCTGTGGGACGGACTCGTGCTCATGACCCGCGTGCCGGGGTTCTACGAGCTCAAGCGGACCCGTACGCAGGGCCCGTCGTTCGGCTGACGGACCTGCCCGGCGTCGGCCGTGCGCCGAGCCGGCGGCGGTCGTGGACCGGCCGATCCGCGACGCCCGCCCCCGCCGCAGGGGGCGGGCGTCGCCATGTCGGGACCACTTGCGCGTCGACCGCGACCGCCCTACGTTTGCAACATTCCAGGTTGTTGCGGGGCTTTTTGCAGCCCCGTTTCATGCGCTCCATCGCAGGACCGCCGCACCGAGGCGACGGTCCGAAGTCACCGGCACGACGCCGTCGTCGCTCCGGTCCGACCGAATGGGGAACATCCGTTGAAGCTCGTCCCAGGGCGCTCAGGCGCGCCCGCTGCACCCACCGCACGACCCGCTCGACGCACCCGGCCGGGCTCGCTCGTCCGTCGAGCGCTCACCGGCCTGGTGGCCGGCGCGCTCGCGACCGCCGGCCTCGTCGGCACCACGGCCGTCACGGCCGCCCCGGCCGCCGCGCAGCCGTCGGGGTCCAAGGACGTCACGGCCGTGCTGTTCCAGTGGCGCTGGACCAGCGTCGCGGCCGCGTGCCGTGACAGCCTCGGTCCCGCCGGCTACGGCTGGGTCCAGGTCTCGCCCCCGCAGGAGCACGTGCAGGGCAGCCAGTGGTGGACCTCGTACCAGCCCGTCTCGTACCGCATCGAGTCCAAGCTCGGCACGCGCGCCGAGTTCGCGTCGATGGTCTCGGCGTGCCGTGCGGCCGGCGTGAACGTCATCGCGGACACCGTCATCAACCACATGTCGGGCAAGCCCGAGGGCGGCACGGGCGTGGCGGGCTCGTCGTTCCAGTACTACTCGTACCCGGGCATCTACGGGTCGCAGGACTTCAACGACTGCCGCCGGAACATCGCGAACTACGGCGACCGGTGGGAGGTGCAGAACTGCAACCTCGTCGCCCTGGCGGACCTGCGCACGGGCTCCGACTACGTGCGCGGTCGGATCGCGGCGTACATGAACGACCTGATCTCCCTCGGCGTCCGGGGGTTCCGGATCGACGCCGCCAAGCACATCCCCGCGGGCGACGTCGCCGCGATCCGTTCCCGGCTGAGCGACCAGAACGTCTACATCGTCCAGGAGGTCATCGGCGCCGCGGGTGAGCCCATCCAGGACACGGAGTACACGTCGATCGGGGACGTCCACGAGTTCGACTACGGCCGCAACCTCAAGCGCGTCTTCACGAACGAGAAGCTCGCCTACCTGTCGGGCTTCGGCGAGTCGTGGGGCATGCTCCCGTCCGGCAGCGCAGGCGTGTTCGTCGACAACCACGACACCGAGCGCAACGGCGAGACCCTCAACGCGGGCTACGGCTCGACCTACACGCTCGCGAACGTCTTCATGCTCGCGTGGCCGTACGGCTCGCCCGCCGTGCACTCCGGGTACACGGTCGGCAGCGACCACGACGCCGGGGCGCCGAACGGCGGAGCCGCGACCTGCTACCAGAACGGCTGGACCTGCCAGCACGACTGGCGGCAGATCCGGAACATGGTCGGCTTCCACAACGCCGTCACGGGCACGGCCGTGAACCAGTGGTGGTCCAACGGCAACAACGCGATCGCGTTCGGCCGCGGCTCGGCGGGATACGCGGTGATCAACAAGGAGAGCGGTGTGCTCAGCCGGACGTTCTCGACGTCGCTCCCGGCGGGCAGCTACTGCGACGTCATCAGTGGCGCGCCGACGTCGACCGGGTGCTCGGGCGCCACGGTCACGGTCGCGTCGGGCGGGACCTTCACCGCGACGGTCGGGGCGAACGACGCCCTGGCGATCCACGTCGGTGCGCGCGCGGGTGGCGGGACGACGGGCGGCGGCGGGGACGACGGCGCCACGGCGGGCGTCTCGTTCGGCGTCACCGCGACGACCGTGTGGGGCCAGGACGTGCGCGTCGTCGGCAACCACCCGGCGCTCGGCTCGTGGAGCCCCGCCGCCGGGGCGCGGCTGTCGTCGGCGTCGTACCCGGTGTGGCGCTCCCAGGTGACGCTCCCGGCAGGGACGCGCGTCGAGTTCAAGTACGTCAAGGTCGACGGCGGCGGGAACGTCGTGTGGGAGAGCGGGGGCAATCGCGTCGCGACGGTCCCGGCCTCCGGGGTCCTGACCCTGAACGACACCTGGCGCAGCTAGCGGGACCCACGGACCGGCGAGGGGTGGGCAGGACCTGGAGCGCACCGCCCACCCCTCGCCCTTCATGGTGGCAGGCGCCGGCCTGCCGGTGAGGGCCGGGCGCACGAGCGCCCGGCCCTCACGCCTACCCTGGCGCCGTGACCGCACCGGACAGCAGCGCCGCACCGGACCTCCGCCCCGCCCGGGGGCCGGACCAGGGCCCCGACCAGGCCCTCCGGCCGGCCGCGCCGCGCCCGGCCGCGTCCACGCGCAGCCGGTACGACGTCGTCGTCGTCGGGGGTGGGCACAACGGGCTGACCGCCGCCGCGTACCTCGCCCGTGCGGGCCGCAGCGTGCTCGTCCTGGAGGCGCGCGACCACCTGGGCGGCGCGACCGGGTCCGCGCGCGTGTTCCCCGGCGTCGACGCGAACCTGTCGCGGTACTCGTACCTGGTCTCGCTCATGCCCGAGGCCGTGCGGCGTGAGCTCGGCCTGCGGCTCGTGCTGAGGCGTCGCCGGTGGTCGTCGTACACCCCGCTGCCGGACGACCCGTCCCGAGGGCTGCTCGTGGACGCCACCGACGCCGCGTCGACGGCACGGTCCCTCGAGCGCGTCGGCGCGGGGGCCGACGCCGCGGCGTGGGAGGCGTTCTCGTCGCGCACGGGTGCGCTCGCGCGGGCGGTCTTCCCGACCGTGACGGGACCGCTGCCGACCGCCGGTGAGATGCGCCCGCGTCTCGGCGCGTGGTGGGAGGACCTCGTCGAGCGCCCGCTGGGGGACCTCGTCGAGCGCACGTTCGCGTCGGACGTCGTGCGGGGCGTCGTCCTCACCGACGCGCTCATCGGCACCTTCGCCTCCGCCCACGACGTCGGGCTCGCCCAGAACCGCTGCTTCCTCTACCACGTCGTCGGCGGCGGGACGGGCGACTGGGACGTGCCGGTCGGCGGCATGGGCGCCGTCGTGCGCGAGCTCGAGCGGGTGTGCCGGGACGGCGGTGCCGAGCTCGTCGTCGGGGCGTGCGCGACCGCGGTCGACCCCGGCGCGGACGGGGTCGACGTGCACTGGACGGACGACGCCGGGAGGACGCGGTCCGTCCGCGCGCAGCGCGTGCTCGCCGGCTGCGCGCCGCACGAGCTCGACCGCCTCCTGGGACGGACGCCGCCGCCGGTCCCCGAGGGCTCGCAGCTGAAGGTCAACATGGTGCTCGACCGGTTGCCGCGGCTGCGGGACGCGGTCGACCCGGCCCACGCGTTCGCGGGCACCTTCCACGTCAACGAGGGGTACGAGCAGCTCGGGACGGCGTACCGCGAGGCGGCCGCGGGGCGCATCCCGACGCTGCCGCCGCTGGAGATCTACTGCCACTCGCTCACCGATGGCTCGATCCTCGGGCCGGCGGAGCGGGCGGCGGGCCGCCACACGCTCACGCTGTTCGGCCTGCACATGCCCGCGCGGCTGTTCCGCCAGGACCCCGACGCCGCACGCGCCGAGGCGGTCGCCGCGACCCTCCGGTCGCTCGACGCGGTGCTGGCCGAGCCGGTCGAGGACTGCCTCGCGACGGACGCCGACGGGCGGCCGTGCCTCGAGGCGCGCACACCCGTCGACCTCGAGGGCGACGTGGGGCTCCCGGGCGGGCACATCTTCCACGGCGACCTGCAGTGGCCCTGGCTCGCCGAGGACGCCGACCCGCTCGACCCCGCGACCCGCTGGGGCGTCGCGACCGACCACCCGCGCGTCCTGCTGTGCGGCGCCGGCGCCGTCCGCGGCGGGGGCGTGAGCGGCATCCCGGGGCGCTCGGCGGCGATGGCGCTGCTCGGCGACTGACGCTTCGCACGGCCGTCGGTCAGCGTGGCATGCTGCGGCAGGACGTTCACCCGAACGGCCGAGAGGAGCACCCATGTCCGCGACCGAACGGGCCCGTCGACGGCTCGGTCCAGGCCTGCTGGCCTTCCTCGTCGTCGACGTGGTGCTGGTCCTCGGCTTCCTCGTGCTGCTGGCGACCGCGCTCGGTGACGACGACGACCCCGCCGCGCAGCCCTCGCCGAGCGCGTCCGCCGAGCCCGAGTCGACCCCGAGCGACAGCGACGCCGACGCGGAGGACGTCGGCGAGGTGCGGACGTTCGTGCTCCCGAGCGGCAACATCCACTGCACGATGGACGAGGGCTCGGCGACGTGCACGATCCTGTCGTCGAGCTTCGAGCCGCCCGCGACGCCCGAGGGGTGCGCGGGGGCGGTGGGCAGCACGCTCACGGTCGCGGCCGGCGAGTCCGCCGGCTTCGTGTGCGTCGAGGGGGACCCGCCCGCCGCGCCCGAGGACGCCGTCGTGCTCGAGTACGGCGAGCAGTCGACCGTCGGGGAGATGACGTGCGCGAGCTCGCGGAACGGGGTCCTGTGCCGGCACAACCCGAGCGGCGAGGGCTTCTCGGTCGCCCGCGCCGGCTACCTGCTCTTCTGATCCCGACGGCGGGCGGGGCGGGTGTGCTCCCGCCCCGCCCGCGTCGCGCCCGCGTCACCAGATGCGCACGCGTTCCTCGGGCGCGAGGTACAGCCCGTCGCCGGGCCGGACGTCGAACGCGTCGTAGAACGCGTCGACGTTGCGGACGACGCCGTTGCAGCGGAACTCGTCGGGGGAGTGCGGGTCGGTCGCGAGGCGACGCACGACCTCCTCGTCGCGCCCCTTCGAGCGCCACACCTGGGCCCACCCGACGAGGACGCGCTGGACACCCGTCAGGCCGTCGACGACGGGGGCCTCGGCGAGCGGGCGTCCGAGCGCGATCCGGTACGCCTCGAGCGCGATCGACAGGCCACCGAGGTCGCCGATGTTCTCGCCGACCGTGAAGGCACCGTTGACGGTGTGGCTGCCGTCGAGCTGACGGGGCGAGAAGGCGTCGTACTGCGCGACGAGCGCCGCGGTGCGCGCCTCGAACTCGGTGCGGTCCTCGTCGGTCCACCAGTCCTCGAGCCTGCCCGCGCCGTCGTACTTCGAGCCCTGGTCGTCGAAGCCGTGGCCGATCTCGTGGCCGATCACGGCACCGATCCCGCCGTAGCTGACCGCGTCGTCCGCGTCGGGGTCGAAGAACGGGGGCTGGAGGATCGCGGCGGGGAAGACGATCTCGTTCATGCCCGGGTTGTAGTAGGCGTTGACCGTCTGCGGCGTCATGAACCACTCGTCGCGGTCGACGGGGCGACCGATCTTGGCCAGCTCGCGGTCGAGCTCGTAGGCGTGCGAGCGGCGGACGTTGCCGACGAGGTCGTCGGGCCGCACCTCGAGGCCGTCGTAGGACTTCCAGCGGTCCGGGTAGCCGATCTTGGGCGTGAACGCGTCGAGCTTGGCGAGCGCCTTGGCGCGGGTGGCCTCGCCCATCCAGTCGAGCTCGGTGATCGACGCGCGGTACGCCTCGACCAGGTTCTCGACCAGCCGCATCATGCGGTCCTTGTGGGTCGGCGGGAAGTGCCGCGCGACGTACTCCTGGCCGACGGCCTCGCCGAGGGCACCCTCGACGAGGGCGACGCCCCGCTTCCAGCGGTCACGCAGCTGCGTCGCCCCCGTGAGGAGCCGCCCGTAGAAGTCGAAGTTCGCCTCGACGACCTCGGCCGACAGGTACGGCGCGCGCGAACGGACCAGGTGGTACCGCAGCCACGCCTGCCACTGCTCGACGGGCGCCTCGGCCCACGCCTGCGCGAAGGCGACGGCGTAGTCGGGCTCACGCACGACGAGGTCGGTGAACGCCTCGCGCGACGCGCCGAGCGCCTCGACCCAGGTGACCCAGTCGAAACCGGGTGCCCGCTCGACGAGGTCCTCGAGCGTCATGGGGTTGTCGGTGAGGTCGGCGTCGCGGTCGCGCACGACGTCCCAGTGCGACGCCGCGAGGCGGGTCTCCAGGTCCACGACGAGGCCGGACTGGCGGTCCGCGTCGTCCGCGTCGAGCCCGACCAGGCGCAGCATGCGGGCCACGTGCGGGCCGTACTGCTCGCGCACGGCTGCGTGGGCGTCCTCGCGGTAGTACGACTCGTCGGGGAGGCCGAGCCCGGCCTGGTGGAGGAAGACGACGTACCGCTCGGGGTCGTGCGCGTCGTTGTCGACCCAGAAGGCCACGGCGGTCGGCCCGCCGGTGCGCTGGAGGGCGCCGAGCACGCGCACGAGCTGCTCGCGCGTCGTCGCGGCGTCGACGGCGGCGAGCTCGTCGCGCAGGGGCTCGACGCCGAGCCGCTCGACGGCGTCGACGTCCATGAAGCTCGCGTAGAGCGCGCCCACCTGCGCCGCGGTGCCGTCGAGGTCGGCCGCGCCCTCGGCCACCTTGCCGCCGAGGTCCTCGATGATGGCGCGGACGTGCTCCTCGGCACGGTCGTACAGCGCGCGCAGCGCGCCGTCGGTGGCGCGGTCCGCGGGGATCTCGTGCTGGGCGATCCAGCGGCCGTTCACGTGGCGGTACAGGTCGTCCTGCGGCCTGACCGCGGGGTCGAGCGCTGTGCGGTCGATGCCGCTCCGGAGGGCCTCGCCCGTCGCGTCGTCGCGGGTCGGTCCGGCCTTGTCGGTCGTGGTCATGGCGACAGGCTATGCCGCTCGTCCGGCCGGTCCCGACGCTGGCAGGATTGCGCCATGCGCATCCACATCGCCGCCGACCACGCCGGTTACGAGCTCAAGGAGGCGCTGGTCGAGCACCTGCGCGCCGCCGACCACGACGTCGTGGACCACGGTGCCCACGAGTACGACGCCCAGGACGACTACCCCCCGATGTGCCTCGCGGCGGGCGAGGCGGTCGTGGCCGAGCCGGGGAGCCTCGGCATCGTGCTGGGCGGCTCCGGCAACGGCGAGCAGATCGCGGCCAACAAGGTGCGCGGCGTCCGGGCGGTCCTCGCCTGGAGCGTCGAGACCGCGCGCCTCGGCCGGCAGCACAACGACGCGAACGTCATCGCGATCGGCGCGCGCCAGCACTCCGTCGACGACGCGGTCGCGTTCGTCGAGGCGTTCCTCGCGGAGCCGTTCAGCGGCGACCCGCGCCACGAGCGGCGCATCGACCTCCTCGCCGCGTACGAGCGCGGCGAGGAGGTCGGCGGGGCCTGAGCGCTCAGAACACCCAGCCGCACCCCGGCGGCACGTGCCACCCGAACGCGGCGGCCGCCGGGGCGAGCGCCCCGGGCACGTGCTCGCGGACGAGTCCCGCGGCGGCCAGCGAGGACAGGGACGTGCCGCCCAGGTACACGGCTCCGAGCTCCCGGACGTCGAGCGACAGGTCGGCGGCGCGGTCGGTGCGCTCGACGCTCGCGGTGCCCGTCCCCGTGCCCGTCCCCGTCCCCGTGCCCGTCCCCGTGCCCGTGGCGCCGCCCCGCACGTGCCAGCGCCCCGCGTTGGCGGGCACGAGCGCGTCCTGCACCTCGAGCACGACGTCGAGCGGCGCCGCGTAGCGCCGCGCCGCGAGCGCGGCGGGCACGTCCAGGAGGCGCACCCACACGTTGTCCGCGAGGCGCGGGACCGCCGCGCGCACGTCGACCAGCAGGTGCACGAGCGGGTCGTCGACGGGCACCCACGCCTCGACGGAGCCCATGAGGTCCAGGTCGAGCAGCACGCCCCACAGCGCACGCGCCGCGGCCGGGTCGGTCGTGACGACCTCGCGCACCCGGACCGTGCCGCGCGGCCCCTCGGGCTTCCACGCCTCCTTGCGCCGGAACAGCGCGTAGCCCACGAGGTCCCCGTCGCGCTCGGCCAGCGCGACGCGCAGCGACTCCGTGCCGTCGCGGAAGGCCTCGGGGTCGGTGCCGAAGACGGCGCGCAGCTCGTCCGACTCGCGCGTGGCCCAGCCCGGGCGGTCGACCGAGGCGTGCAGCGCCAGGATCTGGTCGACGTGCCGCTCGCGGTCCAGCTGCTCGAGCCGCACGCGGACGTCGGCCGCGCCGGGGACGTCGCGGAGGGCGGCCCCGCGCGGGACGGTCAGACGCAGGTCGTCCGCCGCGCGCCCGTACCCGAAGCGGCCGTAGATCGCGGGCTCGGCCGCGAACAGCGCCGAGACGGGCTCGCCGCGGCCGAGGCTGCGAGCGACGTGGTCGGCGATCATCGCGCGCAGCAGGCCGCGGCGGCGGTGGCCGGGGTGGACCCCGACCCAGGTCAGCCCGGCGACGGGGACGCGGGCCCCCGGGACGGGGAACGAGCCGAACGGGTAGGACGCGTGCATCGCGACGAGCTCGCCGTCGTCGGCCTCGATGCCGCGGGCCCGGCTCCAGGTGAGGGGAGAGGGCAGGTCGGCGAGCGTCGCGACGCTCGTGCCCTGCGGGAACGCCCAGGTGTCGAGGGTGAGGACGTCGTGCAGGCGGTCGGGAGCGAGGTCGACGAGGCGGTAGCCGGCGGGCAGCGTGGTCATGGCCGTCATCGTGCCGCCGGGACCGCCGCGACGCACCGCATTTGCCACGCGGGGTCCCGCGCGTGGGCGGTGCTGCCGCGGTCGCCCCGCCTGGCTACCCTCGGGCACGTGAGCACTACGACGACGGCCGCGCGCGCCGCCCCCGGGCGGACCCGTCGTCAGGTCCGTCAGCGGCGGCGCCGGTCCCGTCGCCTGCGCAGCGCCGCGCTGCGCCGCGTGGGCTGGGCGCGCACCGTCCACCGCAGGACGACGCGCCGCCGTCAGCTCGTGACGACCGCAGGCCTCGTGGCGCTCGCGGGCCTCGCAGCGCTCGGCATGGTGCTGACCCCGATGTGGGTCGTGCCGGCCGTCATGGTCTTCGTGCTCCTGCTCGGCGTCTTCACGCTGCGCCCCGTCGGGATGGCCGTCCTCGGGGCGGTCGTGCTGGGTCTCGTGACCGGGCTGCACGTCACGGGCGAGCGCACCTCGGACCCCGGGGTCTTCGTCGCGCTCGGCCTCGGTGCGGTGTCGGCGTTCGCGTTCGTCCGGAACCGGTCGCGCCTCGGCATCCAGGGCGCGATGAGCGACATCATGCTCGTCGACCTGCGCGACCGGCTGGTCGCGCACGGGCGCATCCCCGAGCTGCCGGCGGGGTGGCGCGTCGACAGCGTGGTGCGCTCGGCCAACGCCGAGGCGTTCTCGGGCGACTTCGTGGTCGCGGCCCGGGGCCGCAACGGGTCGCTCCTGGAGATCGTGCTCGTCGACGTCTCCGGCAAGGGCCAGGAGGCGGGCGTCCGCTCGCTCCTGCTGTCCGGCGCGTTCGGCGGTCTGCTCGGCGCCATGCCGACCGAGGCGTTCCTCCCCGCCGCGAACAAGTACCTGCTCGAGCAGGCGTGGCCCGAGGGCTTCGCGACGGCGGTGCACCTCGCGGTGCGCCTCGACACGGGCGCGTTCCGCGTCTCGACCGCGGGTCACCCGCCCGCGGTCCACGTGCACCGCGGCTCGGGCCTGATCGAGACGCTCGACACCTCGGGCGGGCCCGCCCTCGGCGTCGTCGTCGCACCGGTGTTCGCGGTCCACGAGGGGGTCCTCGAGCACGGGGACACCGTGATGCTCTACACCGACGGGCTCGTCGAGGTGCCGGGCGCCGACGTCGAGCTGGGCATCGACCGGCTGATGGGTGCGGCGGAGCGGTTCATCTCGACGCGCAGCGGCGGCGCCGACGCGGTGCTCGCGGGCGTGCGGGCGGGCGAGGACGACGACCGCGGCCTCGTGCTCGTCCACCGGGACTGAGCGGTGGACCGCGCGGGCGGCGACGACGAGTACGTCGAGGCCGTCCTCGACCTCGTCGAGGCGATACCGCCCGGTCGCGTCATGACCTACGGCACGGTCGCGGAGGAGGTCGCCCAGCGGCTCGGGCGCGGCGGCCCGCGCCAGGTGGGTCGCGTGATGGCCACCGCGGGCGGTGCGGTGCCCTGGTGGCGCGTCGTCAACGCGGCGGGGCGTCCCCCGCGGGGTCACCCCGAGGCCGTGCCGCGGCTCCTGGCCGAGGGCTGCCCCGTGCGCGACGCGGAGGACGACCCGAGGGTCGTCCTCCGCGAGGCGATCTGGTTCCCCGACGAGCGGCCCGGGGACTGGGACGAGCGCCCCGGGGACCCGGACGAGGTCAGCGCAGGCCGCGCCGGGAGCTGATGACGCCGGTGTCGAAGCCGGCCAGGTGCAGGCCGCCGTGGAACCGGGCGTGCTCGATCTTCACGCACCGGTCCATGACCACCTCGAGCCCGGCGGCCTCGGCGCGGCGCGCGACGTCCTCGTGCCACGACCCCAGCTGGAGCCACAGCGTCCGCGCCCCGACGTCGATCGTCTCGTCGAGGACCGACGGCAGGTCGTCGCGGCGCCGGAAGACGTCCACGAGGTCGGGCACGACGGGGAGCGCCGCGAGCGACGGGTACACCGGGCGCCCCAGGATCTCCGTCGCGCGCGGGTTGACGAAGTAGACGTCGTACGGCGACGACGACAGCAGGTACGTCGCCACGAAGTAGCTCGCGCGCGACGCGTTCGCGGAGGCGCCGACGATCGCCACGGACCGTGTGCGACGCAGGATCGCGAGCCGCTCGGCGGCTCCGGGCCCCTGCCAGGTGCGCGGTACGGCGCCCGGGGCGGGCGCGGGGGTGGGCAGGGCGCACGCGGCCCCGACGTCGGCGGTCATGCGGTCACCTCGGCGGGGGAGTGGGCGGTGGGTGCCGCCGACGACGTGGACGACGTGGCGGACCGCTCGGCGGGCCCGACCGCGCGCGTGAGCGCCTGGTCGAGGTCCCACAGGATGTCCTCGACGTCCTCGAGCCCGACGCTGATGCGCACGAGGTCCTCGGGGACGCCCGCGGCCGCGAGCTGCTCGACGGAGAGCTGCTGGTGCGTCGTCGAGGCGGGGTGGATGACGAGCGTGCGCGCGTCGCCGATGTTCGCGAGGTGGCTCGCGAGCTGGAGCGACTCGATGAAGCGTCGGCCTGCGGCGCGGCCCGGCACCTCCTCGGTGCCGCGCACGCCGAACGCGAACACCGCGCTGGGCCCGAGCGGCAGGTACTGCTTCGCGCGCTCGTGGTGCGGGTGCGACGGCAGGCCCGCCCAGTTGACGTACCCGACGCGCGGGTCCGCCTCGAGCCACTGCGCCACGCGTCGGGCGTTGGCCAGGTGCGCCTCCATGCGCTGCGGGAGCGTCTCGACGCCCTGGAGCAGCTGGAAGGCGGACTGCGGCGCGAGCGACGGCCCGATGTCGCGGAGCTGCTCCGAGCGCAGCTTCGTCAGGAAGCCGTACTCGCCGAAGTTCTCCCACCAGCTCACGCCGCCGTACGACGGGACCGGCTCGGTCATCTGCGGGAACCTCCCGTTCCCCCAGTCGAAGCGGCCGCTCTCGACGACGACGCCGCCGAGCGTGGTCCCGTGCCCGCCGAGGAACTTCGTGACGGAGTGGATGACGACGTCCGCGCCGTGCTCGAGCGGACGGCACAGGTAGGGCGTGCTGAGCGTCGCGTCGATGACGAGCGGGACGCCCGCCGTGTGGGCGACCTCGGCCAGCCCCGCGATGTCGGTGATCTCGCCCGAGGGGTTCGCGATGACCTCGGCGTAGACGACCTTGGTCTCGGGGCGGATGGCCGCGGCGTAGTCGGCCGGGTCCGTGCCCGGCACGAAGGTCGTCTCGACGCCGAACCGGCGCAGCGTCACGTCGAGCTGCGTCACCGTGCCGCCGTACAGCGAGGCGGCGGCGACGACGTGGTCGCCGGCGCCGACGAGGGCGGCGAACGTGATGAACTCCGCGGCCATGCCCGACGACGTCGCGACCGCACCGATGCCGCCCTCGAGCGACGCGATGCGCTCCTCGAGCGCGGCGACGGTGGGGTTGCCGATGCGGCTGTAGATGTTGCCGTACTTCTGCAGCGCGAAGAGGTTCGCAGCGTCTGCGGTGTCGTCGAACACGAAGCTCGTCGTCTGGTAGATCGGCACGGCGCGGGCGCCCGTCGTCGGGTCGGGCACGCCGCCGGCGTGCAGCGCCCGGGTGCGGAAGCCCCAGCGGCGGTCGGAGGTCGGTTCGGTCACGTGGGGTTCTCCTCGTGGGTCGTGCGGGTGCCGGCGGTCGTGCCGCGCGGGGTGGTGGGGGTGCCCGCGGTCGTGCCGCGGGGGGTGGGGGTGGCGCCGGGTGTGGTGCGGGCCGCGGCCCGCCCGGCCTCGAGCACCGCGTGGATGCGCTGCACGGCGGTCTCGTCCTGCAGCGACGTGACGTCCCCCAGGGTGTCACCTGCCACGAGGTCGGCGAGCAGGCGGCGCATGATCTTGCCCGAGCGCGTCTTGGGCAGGTCCGGGACGACGACGACGTCGCGCGGCTTCGCGATCGGGCCGATCTCCTTCGCGACGTGGTTGCGGAGGGTCTCGGTGAGCGCGAGCGCGTGGTCGAGCCACGCGACGACGTCGTCGGGGTCGGCGGCCGGGCGCGCGGGGATGACGAACGCCGCGATCGCCTGACCCGTCGTCGCGTCGGTCACGCCCGCGACGCCTGCCTCGCCGACCTCCGGGTGCGCGACGAGGGCCGACTCGATCTCGATCGTGGAGAGGCGGTGCCCCGAGACGTTGATGACGTCGTCCACCCGCCCCAGCAGCCAGATGTCGCCGTCGGCGTCGTAGCGCGCGCCGTCGCCCGCGAAGTAGTAGCCGCGGTCCGCGAACCGCGCCCAGTACGCGTCGCGGTACCGCTCCGGGTCGCCCCACACGGTCCGCGCCATCCCCGGCCACGTCCGGTCGACCACGAGGAGGCCGCCCGCGCCGTGCGGGACCTCGTCGCCGCGCTCGTCGACGACCCGGACCGAGATCCCGGGCAGCGCGCGCGTGGCGGAACCGGGCTTGAGCGTGGTGACGCCCGGCAGCGGCGCGACCATCGCGGCGCCCGTCTCCGACTGCCACCACGTGTCGACGACCGGCGTCTCACCACGGCCGAGCTGCTGGTGGAACCAGACCCAGGCCTCCGGGTTGATCGACTCCCCGACCGTGCCGAGGAGCCGGATGCTCGACAGGTCGTACGTGTCGGGCAGGCCGTCGGGGAACCACGTCATGAGCGTGCGGATGAGCGTGGGCGCCGTGTAGTAGACCGTGACGCCGTAGCGCTCGATGATCTCCAGGTGCCGCGCGGTGTGCGGCGCGTTCGGCGTGCCCTCGTAGATCACCTGGGTCAGGCCGTTGCTCAGCGGGCCGTAGATCTCGTACGTGTGCGCGGTGACCCACGCGAGGTCGGCCGTGCACCAGTGCACGTCGTCGTCGCGCGCGTCGAACTGGGCCCAGTGCGTCCACGACGCCTGCGTGAGGTAGCCGCCCGTCGTGTGGACGAGGCCCTTCGGCCGGCCCGTGGTGCCCGAGGTGTAGATGACGAAGAGCGGCGTCTCGGCGTCGAACGCCTCGGCCTCGTGGTGGTCGTCGGCGGTGTCGACGACGTCGTGCCACCACACGTCGCGGCCGGGCGTCCACGGGACGTCGGGGGTGGCGTCACCGGTGCGGCGGACGACCAGGACGTGCTCGAGGTGGTCGAGGCCGGCGGCCGCCTCGTCGGCGGTCGTCTTGGTCGCGACGGCCTTCCCGCGGCGGAACTGCCCGTCCGACGTCACGAGCACCTTGGCGCGCAGGTCCTCGAGGCGGAACCGCAGCGCCTCGGCGGAGAAGCCGCCGAAGACGAGCGAGTGGATGGCGCCGATGCGCGCGATCGCCAGCGTGACCACCACGGTCTCCGCGAGCACCGGCAGGTACACGACGACGCGGTCGCCCTTGCCGACGCCGAGCGCCAGGAGCGCGTTGGCGGCGCGCGAGACCTCACGCTGGAGGTCGGCGTAGGTGAGCACCCGGCGGTCGCCGGGCTCGCCCTCGACGTACAGCGCGACCTTGTCGCCGCCGCCGGCCGCGACGTGCCGGTCGACGCAGTTCACCGCGACGTTGAGCCGGCCGCCCTCGAACCACCGGGCCGCGGGGACCGTGAGCCGCTCGGGGTCGTCGGGGTCCGGTGCGGCGGGGGACCACGTGTGCGCGGTGTGCCACGGCTCGGCCCACTCGAGCCGACGCGCGGCCTCCTCCCAGAACGCCACGTGGTCGCGCTCGGCCGCATCGAGGAGGGCGGCGTGCTCGGCGGGGCCGACGTTCCACTCGCCCCCGGGCGCGGGGAAGGTGCGGTCCTCGACGAGGAGGTTGCTGATCGTGGCGGAGGTCATGCGTCCCTCGGTTGGTGGTGGGGGTCCGGCGCGGGTCTCGAGCGGGCTGGCGACGGCTCAGAACCGACGGAGCAGACGCCGCTCGGCGACGCCGACCAGGGCGTCGGTGGTCTTGCCCAGCACGGCGAGCAGGACGATGGCGAGGATGATCCGGTCCACCCGGCCGTTGTACTGCGAGTCGTTGAGCAGGAAGCCGAGGCCCATCGACGACGCGATGAGCTCCGCCGCGACGAGGAACAGCCACGACTGCGCGAGCGCCAGGCGGAGCCCGGCGACGACGGCGGGCGTGGCTGCCGGCAGCTGGACGCGGGTCAGGAGCGAGACACCTCGGAACCCGTACGCGCGCCCCGCCTCGACGAGGTGGCGGTCGACGTGGCGCAGGGCGGAGGCGACGGTGGTGTACACGGGGAAGAACGCACCGATCGCGATGAGCGTGACCTTCGAGTCCTCGCCGAACTTGAGCCAGATGAGCAGCAGCGGCACCCAGGCGAGCGACGGCACGGCGCGCAGCGCGCCGAGCGTCCCGGACAGCAGGACGTCACCGAGTCGCGAGAGGCCGACGACGGCCCCGAGAGCCAGCCCCGCCGCCGACCCGATCGCGAACCCGAGCAGCACGCGCTGCACCGAGATGACGACGTGCGTGCTGAGCTCGCCGCGCTGCGCGAGCTCGAGGCCCGCGTCCCACACGGACAGCGGTGCGGGCAGCTGGTGCGGCGGCACGGCTCCGGTGACGGCCGTCGCGAGGTGCCAGGTCACGAGCACCGCGGCAGGGACGACGAAGGCGAGCAGCACCCGGACCCACCGCCGACCCAGCGGGGCGACCCGAGGTCCTTCGACCACGGACGGACCGGGGCTGGACACCGTCACGTGCGGCGACGTGCCGTCGACGTGCGGGACGCGCGTCCGCCCGTGGGTGCTCTCGGGGAGGTCCGTGCGGGGCGCGTCGGTCGCGGTGACGCCGTGGTGGCTGGTCATGTCTCGTCCTTCGCCTGGTGCTGGGGGGGCGGTGCGGGTGGGCCCGCTGGTGAGCGGGCCCACCCGTCGGCGTCAGTCGGCGATGTTCGCCGGGTCGGCCGCGTCGGCGTACGTCGTGTCGAAGAGGCTGTCGAGCGCCTCGTCGATCTGCTCCTGGGAGGAGACGTCGCCCGACTCGACGAAGATCGGTCCGACGACCTCCAGGACGGCGCGCTGCTTCTCGCCCGGCGCCGGGTCGAGGTCGATGACCGTGCGCTCGAGGATGACCTTCTCCGCGATCGCGGGGTCGATCGCGGCGACCTCGGCCAGGACCGCAGCCGTCTCCTCGGGGTTCTCCAGGGCCCATGCGCGAGCCTTCTCGTACGCGTCGAGCACGACCTGGGCGACGTCCGGGGACGCCTCGAGGAAGTCCTCGCGCGCGTTGAGGAACCCGTAGGTGTTGAACTCGATGTTGCGGTAGACGAGCGTCGACCCGCCGTTCACCTCGGTGTCCGCCATGATCGGGTCCAGCCCGGCCCACGCGTCGACCGAGCCGTTCTCGAGCGCGACGCGTCCGTCGGCGTGCTGCACGTTCTGCACCTCGACGTCGTCGAGCGTGAGCCCGTGCTCCTCGAGGGTCTGCAGGAGGAAGAAGTACGGGTCCGTGCCCTTCGTCGCGGCGATGGACTTCCCGGCGAGGTCGGCGGCGGACGTGATGTCCGAGTCGGCAGGCACGACGATCGCCGACCACTCGGGCTGGGTGTAGATGCCCACGGTCTTGATCGGCGAGCCGTTGGCCCGTGCGAGCAGAGCCGCGGAGCCGGCGGTCGAGCCGACGTCGAGCGCGTCCGCCCGCAGGCCCTCGTTGGCCTTGTTCGAGCCGGCCGACTGCACCCAGTTGACGGTGACGTCGTCGCCGAGCGTCTCCTCGAGCCAGCCCTGCTCCTTGATGATCAGGCTGAGCGGGTTGTACGTGGCGAAGTCGATGTTCAGGGTGTCGGTGCTCCACCCCTCGTCGGACGCCGTGGCGCCTGCGGCGGGCGCCTCTGCCTGCGTGGCCGACCCCTCGCCCGCGACGCAGCCGCTGAGCATCAGGGCGGCGGCCGCGGTCGCTGCGGTGACGGACAGTGCTGATCGGATCCTCATGGTGACCTCTCGGGTGGTGGCGCCGGCCGTGGTGGGCGGCGTTGGGGGCGTCCGCGCGGAGCGGGACGGGTCGGTGGGTGGGGTGGGTGCGGTGGAAGTGGGCCGCGCCGCATCCGGGCGGCGGGCCTCGGGTCAGCGGGTCTGGTGGTGGGCGTGGACGCCGAGACCCTCGAGCAGCTCGGCGCGCAGGTGCGCGAGCTCCGCGTCGCCGCGGTCGCGCGGACGTGCCCCCGGCACCTCGACGACGGTCCGGACCGTGCTGGGGGTGCCCTTGGCGGCCCCGCGCGGACGGCCCAGCAGGACGACGCGGTCGGCGAGGTACAGGGCCTCGTCGACGTCGTGCGTCACGAGCAGGACGGTCGTCGGCTCGGCCGCGTGCACGTCGAGCAGCAGGTCCTGCATCCGGAGCCGGGTCAGCGCGTCGAGCGCGCCGAACGGCTCGTCGAGCAGCAGCACGCCGGGGTTGCGGGCGAGCGCACGGGCGAGCGCGGCGCGCTGCGCCATGCCGCCGCTGATCTGGCGCGGGCGGTAGTGCGTGCACTCGCCGAGCCCGACGAGCTGGAGCAGCTCGTCGACGCGGCGCCGGCCGGTCGCGCGGTCGGTCCCGCGGGGGAGGCCGATCGCGACGTTCTGCGCGAGCGTGCGCCAGGGCAGGAGCCGCGGCTCCTGGAAGGCGACCGCGCACCGGGCGTCGACGCCCGAGACGGACGTGCCGTCGATGAGGATCCGCCCCGAGGTCGGCGCGTCGAGCCCGCAGACCTGCCGCAGGAGGGTCGACTTGCCGCAGCCGGACGCGCCGATGAGCGCGACGATCTCACCCGCGGCGACCTCGAGGTCGACGTCGGCGAGCACGGTCGTCGCGTGGTCACGGCGGTCGCGGGGGGCGAAGGTGCGTCCGACGCCCTCGATCCGCACCGGGTGGGCGGGGTGCGAGCGCACGGGGGCAGGCGTGGTGATGGCCATCAGGGAGTCCTCGGGGGGCGTGGCCGTCGTCCACGGGCGCGCGACGCGGGCCGGGACGTCCGGCACGGGCGTGCGGGACGGGGCTGGGTCTGCGCTGGCTACCTAGGTCCGTCGGTGGACCCGGACGGCGGGCTCCCTCGGGGGAGCGGCTCGGCTCGTCAGGCGCCAGCGCGTGGCATGCAGCCACAGAGGGAGGCCATCATCGGCAGCGCCATCATCATGTCGACTCGACAGTGCATGGCGCTGACCTCCTCCCGTCGCAGGCGTCTCGCTGATCGAGACGACGTGTTCGGTCCCTGGACCGACGTCGCCAGAGTAGGCCAGCGAGGTTGACACGGCAACGACCGGGCCGGATCGCCTCACATGTCGAGACGGTGCGTCCGACGCGGTCCGGGGCGAGCGGGCGTCGCGCGGCGGCGGCGACGCCTCGGCCCTACCCTGACGCGTGTGACGACGACGACGCCCGCCGCGCGTGGCGCGGGCACGAGGGAGATCTGATGGCAGGCGGGCTGGCGGCTCTCCTCGACGACATCGCGGCGCTGGCCAAGCTCGCCGCGGCGTCGGTCGACGACATCGGTGCGGCGGCGGGGCGTGCGAGCGCGAAGGCCGCAGGTGTCGTCATCGACGACACGGCGGTCACCCCGCGGTACGTCCACGGCTTCACCGCCAACCGCGAGCTGCCGATCATCAAGCGCATCGCGATCGGGTCGCTGCGCAACAAGCTGCTCTTCATCCTCCCGGCCGCGCTCCTGCTGAGCCAGTTCCTCCCGTGGCTGCTCACGCCGATCCTCATGGTGGGCGGCACGTACCTCGCCTTCGAGGGCGCGGAGAAGATCTACGAGCTCGTCTCGGGGCACAGCAAGGAGCACCGCGAGGTCCCGGCGGCGGCGCAGGGCGCCGACCAGGAGAAGGCGATGGTCGCGGGCGCGATCCGGACCGACTTCATCCTGTCGGCCGAGATCATGGTGATCTCGCTGAACGAGGTCGCCGACGAGCCGATCGGGTCGCGCGCGCTGATCCTCGTCGTCGTCGCGCTCGGCATCACGGCGCTCGTCTACGGCGTCGTCGCGCTCATCGTGAAGATGGACGACATCGGCCTGCACCTCGCGACGACCCGGACCGGCGCCGTCGCGCGCCTCGGACGGCTGCTCGTCGCCGCCATGCCGAAGGTGCTCGCGGTCCTCTCGACCGTCGGCATCGCGGCGATGCTGTGGGTCGGCGGGCACATCCTGCTGGTCGGCGTCGACGAGCTCGGTTGGCACGCGCCGTACGAGCTGGTCCACCACCTCGAGGAGGGCGTCGCCGAGGTCGCCGGGATCGGCGGCTTCCTCGCCTGGGGCGTCAACACGCTCGCGTCCGCGCTGTTCGGTCTCGTGGTGGGGGCGCTCGTCGTCGCCGTGATGCACGTCGTCCCGCGGCGCGGGAAGAAGCACGACGCCGGGCACGACGCCGGGCACGACGCCGGGCACGACGGACCGCACGCCCCTCAGGGTGACGCGGGCGTCGAGCCGGTCGTGGGCCGTGGCGCGGCCCACGAGCCCGGCACGCCCGGGGCGGGACCCGCGCCCACGCGCGAGGACGGCCCGCCGCTTCGCTGAGCGGCGGGCCGTCCGTCGGCCGGGTCAGATGTAGATCGCGGGGTCCTCGACGAGCTCGGCGGCGGGGGCCGACGCCGGGCGGGTCCGCACGACGGCCGGCACCCCGACCGCGGTCGCGTCGGCGGGCACGTCCTTGACCACGACGGCGTTGGCGCCGATCTGCGCGCCGTCACCGACCCACACCGGGCCGAGGACCTTGGCGCCCGCGCCGACGACGACCCGGTCGCCGAGCGTCGGGTGACGCTTGCCGTGCGTCATGCTCTTGCCGCCGAGCGTGGACCCGTGGAACAGCACCACGTCGTCCCCCACGACCGCCGTCTCGCCGATCACGACACCCATCCCGTGGTCGATGAAGAGCCGTCGGCCCAGCACCGCGCCCGGGTGGATCTCCACGCCCGTCGCCGCGCGCGCCGCCTGCGACACGAGCCGCGCGGCGAGCCGCAGGCCGGGCTCGCGCCACATGCGGTGCGTCACCCGGTACACCCAGACCGCGTGCAGCCCGGGGTAGCCGAGCGCGACCTCGAGCCGGGTCCGCGCCGCGGGGTCGCGATGACGCGCCGCGTCCAGGTCCTCGACGAGGACCTGGAGGAAGCGCCACAGGCGTCGACCCATCAGTCCATCAGGTCCGAGTAGAGGATCGAGCTCAGGTAGCGCTCGCCGAACGACGGGATGACCACGACGACGAGCTTGCCCGCGTTCTCGGGGCGCTTGGCGATCTCGACGGCGGCGTGGATCGCGGCGCCGGACGAGATGCCGACCAGCAGCCCCTCCTGCTTCGCCGTCTCGCGCGCGACCCGCACCGCCGTCTCGGCGTCGACGTCGAACACCTCGTCGTAGACCGTCGTGTCGAGGATCTCGGGGACGAAGTTCGCCCCGATGCCCTGGATCTTGTGCGGACCCGGCTGGCCGCCGTTGAGGATCGGGGACTCCGCGGGCTCGACCGCGACGACCTGCACGCCCGGCTTGCGCTCCTTGAGCACCTGGCCGACGCCCGTGATCGTGCCGCCCGTGCCGATTCCGGCGACGAAGATGTCGACCTGGCCGTCGGTGTCCGCCCAGATCTCCTCGGCCGTCGTCGCGCGGTGGATCGCGGGGTTGGCCTCGTTGGCGAACTGACGGGCGAGGATCGCCCCCGGGCGCTCGGCGACGATCTGCTCGGCGCGCGACACCGCACCCTTCATGCCCTCGGAGCCCGGGGTCAGGACGAGCTCGGCGCCGAACGCCCGCAGCAGCGCGCGGCGCTCCTTGGACATCGTCTCGGGCATCGCGAGCACGACGTCGTACCCGCGCGCCGCGCCGACCATCGCCAGCGCGATCCCGGTGTTGCCGCTCGTCGCCTCGACGATCGTGCCGCCGGGCCGCAGCTCGCCCGACTTCTCGGCGGCGTCGACGATCGAGACGCCGATCCGGTCCTTGACCGAGCTCGCCGGGTTGTAGAACTCGAGCTTCGCGACGACCGTCGCGCCGGCGCCCTCCGTCACCCGGTTGAGGCGGACGAGGGGGGTGCTGCCGATCAGGGTCGTGACGTCGTCGTGGATGCGCATGCGTGTTCCTCCGGTCGGGGGCCGTCGTGGCCTGCGTTGATGTCCGATGGGCTCACGGTCGTGAACCGCGGGGTGGTGACGTGCATTCCGTGCGGGCTCCGGGGTGCATCCCGTGGGAGCTCCGGGGTGGGCTTCGTGCGAGCCCCGCGCGGGCTGCGTGAGGGCGCGGGGTGCTGGCCGGGAGGGGCCCGGAGGGGCCGGGAGGGGCCCGGAGCGGGCCCGTCGCGATGCCCGTGCGCGGTGCGGCGACGTGCCGGCGCGTCGGGCGCGGGGCCGGCGAGGAGCGCTGGCGGGACGGGGCGTGCCCGCGTCCGGTAGGGGCCAGCGCTCTAGCGACAGCGACAGCGACAGCCGTCGGTGGCGGTCCGGGAGGCGCGCGTCGGTGCGAGGCGGGTCCCGACGCGACGGAGCGCCTGCGTCGGGGCCGGGGTCAGGCTGCCGTCCGCGGTCGCGGTGGCTCCTGCCATGGGGCCGTCCTCCTGAGGTGCGTCGGCGCACGCCGAGCGGTGCGGCGGCGGGTCTGCCGCGACGCTATCCGGTCGGGGCGGCAGCGGCAATCAGCCGTCGGCGCGACCGGACGCCTCGGAGGGCGGCTGGTCGCCGCGGTCGACGTCGAGCCGGGGGAGGTGCACGTCGAGGCACGACATGGCGACCGGGTCGCCGCCGGCGAGCGCGGTCGTGCGGGCGGCGGCGACGTCGAGACGCTCCTCGGCGAGCTCGCCCGACCGGACGGCCGCAACGAGGGCGTCGCGCATCGCGCCGGCCTGGGTCCCGTCGGTCGCGAGCACCGCGTCGGCGCCGGCCTGGACCGCGAGCACGGTCGCGGTGGGGAAGTCCCAGCGCGTGTTCACGGCGCCCATGCCGATGCTGTCGGTGATCGCGACGCCCTCGAAACCCATGTCACGGAGCAGCGCGTAGGCCCCTGGGCTGAGGGACGCAGGCAGGTCGGGGTTGAGCGCCTCGTACGCGAGGTGGTTGAGCATGACGACGGGCGCCCCGGCGTCGACCGCGTCCTGGAACGGCTCCAGGTCGTGGCCCTGGAGGTCCGCCAGCGGCGCGGCGACGACGTCGGACGTCCGGTGGGTGTCGGTCGACGAGCTCCCGTGGCCAGGGAAGTGCTTGACGGTCGGGACGACGCCCGCGTCGTCGAGCCCGGCGGCGAACGCGAGACCGTACTGCGACGCCACCTCCGGGTCGCCGCCGAACGACCGGTCGCCGATCGTCCCGTCCCAGGGCCCGTCGTCGAGGTCGAGCGAGGGCGCGAGGTCCAGGTCGATGCCGACGGCCGCGAGCCGCTCGCCGATCCCCGCTGCGAGGTCGCGCACCTCGTCCGGCGTGCGCTGGGCGGCGAGGCGCCGCGGCGACGGGCCGGGCCCGACGATCGCGCGGGTGACCGACACCCGCCCGGACTCCTCGTCGGTCGACACCACGAGGGGCCGCGGCGACCGCTCGCGCAGCCCGGCGACGAGCTCGGTGACCTGCGCGGCGTCGACGACGTTCGCCTCGGAGAGGAAGACCCCGCCGACCCCGACACGCGTGACCTCGGCCACGAGCGGGTCGTCCGGGCTCGTCACGTGCGGCAGCCCGACGACGAGCACGGCGGCGGCGCGGTCGGCGAGCGGCGCCGGGGTGCACGCGTCGTCGTCGTCGGCCGCGGAACCCGTCCCCGCGCCCGGTCCGGGACCCCTGTCGCCGACGTGCTCGGCGCTGCCCGCCGCGCCCACGGCGGCCGGTGCGGCGGTGGAGCCGAGCGGGACCGAGCACGCGGCGAGGACGAGGGTGCAGGACAGCAGCACCGTCGCGGGGCCGCTGCCGGGGGATCGGCGGCTCACGGGCCGAGCGTAGGTGGGCCGTGCCCGACGCGCGCGCCGGGCGGTCGGGGCGTCCGGTGGTCAGGGCGTCCGGTGGTCGCGGCCCCGGGAGGAGGGCCGGTGCCGGCGGCGCGGAGCCGGCGACCGAGGTGGAGGGAGCGGGCGACGGGAATCGAACCCGCGTAGCCAGTTTGGAAGACTGGGGCTCTACCATTGAGCTACGCCCGCACGTGCCCCGGGGGGGCAGCGTGGACAGGGTAGCCGGTCGCCGCGCGAGTGCGGGAAACGGGACCGGTCGCGGCCAGTAGGCTCGTCCCCACGGGATGTGGCGCAGGTTGGTAGCGCGTCCGCTTTGGGAGCGGAAGGTCGTCGGTTCGAATCCGTCCATCCCGACCGGTCCTGCACGTGTGCCGTACGATCGGGTGGCCACGCGCCGTCCGCGTTCGCGCGCCCGCCCCAGACCGCTCGTCCCCCCGTGGGAGCGTGCGACGGGGGTCGGGCGCGAGCACGGGTGCGTGGAGCACCGCCAGCACACCCACCGGGACCGCACGCCCACGCGAGCGGTCCGCCGCCTGCGCCGGGGCCCACCCGGAACACCCGAGCCGTTGGAGACCACTGCAGTGAAGAGCGCCGTCGAGACCCTGGACCCCACCACGGTCAAGCTGACCGTCGAGGTGTCGTACGACGAGCTGAAGCCGAGCATCGACCACGCGTACGAGCACATCGGCTCGCAGGTGCAGATCCCCGGCTTCCGCAAGGGCAAGGTGCCGCCGCGGCTCCTCGAGCAGCGCGTCGGCCGGCCCGCGATCATCGAGCACGCCGTCAACGACGGGATGCCGACGTTCTACCGCCAGGCGGTCAACGAGGCCGACCTGCGCCCCCTCGGCCAGCCCGAGATCGAGGTCACCGAGATCCCCGCGCTGACCGGGACCGAGGGTGGTCTCACCTTCACGGCCCAGGTCGAGGTGCGCCCGGCGTTCGAGCTGCCCGAGCTCTCGGGCCTCACGGTCACGGTCGACGACGTCGCGGTGTCCGACGAGGACGTCGACGCGCGGCTCGACGCGCTGCGCGAGCGGTTCGGCACCCTCGTGGGCGTCGACCGCCCGGCGGCCGAGGGCGACTACGTCGTGCTCGACCTGACGGCGACCGTCGGCGAGGAGGAGGTCGACTCGGTGAGCGGCATCTCCTACCAGATCGGCTCCGGCAACATGCTCGAGGGGCTGGACGAGGCGCTCACCGGTCTGTCGGCGGGCGAGACGACGTCGTTCGAGACCGCGCTCGCCGGTGGCGAGCACGCGGGCGAGACCGCTCTGGTCACGGTGACCGCGACGACCGTGAAGACGCGCGAGCTGCCCGATGCCGACGACGAGTTCGCCCAGCTCGCCTCGGAGTTCGACACGCTCGAGGAGCTCCGCGAGGACCTGCGCGCGCAGGTCGGCCGGACCAAGGTCCAGAACCAGGCCGTCCAGGCGCGCGACGAGCTCGTCAAGCAGCTCCAGGCCGCGGTCGAGATCCCGGTCCCGTCGGGCGTCGTCGAGGCCGAGGTGCACCGCCACCTCGAGTCCGAGGGTCGCCTCGAGGACGACGAGCACCGCACCGAGGTCACGGAGCAGGCGCAGGACGCGCTGCGCACGCAGATCCTGCTCGACACGCTCGCCGAGAAGCTCGAGGTCAAGGTCGGCCAGAGCGAGCTGCTCGAGTACCTCGTCTCGGCCTCGCGCCAGTACGGCATGGACCCGAACACCTTCATCCGCACGGTCGACGAGCAGGGCCAGATCCCGGTCATGATCGCCGAGGTCGGACGGTCGAAGGCCGTCGCGGTCGCGCTGCGCTCGGTCTCGGTCGTGGACTCGGCGGGCTCCGCCGTGGACCTGAGCGAGTACATCGGCTCGGACGAGGAGGACGCCGCCGCCGAGGCCGCCGAGCAGGCCGCCACCCAGGCCGCCGACGCCGCGTCGGACGACGACGCCGCGTCGGACGACGACGCCGCCGAGGAGCGCGCCGAGGGCTGACCCGGCCGGGAGCCGTCCGGAGCACACCCGAGAGCCCCGTCCCCGCGTCGTCGGGGGCGGGGCTCTCGGTCGTCCGGGCGCCGGGAGCCGCCCGGGGCCCGGGCGCCGTGCCGGCGTCGGGGAGCGGCTTCGCGACATGCCGCAGGGACCCGCCCGGGGCCTCGTGGGGCCGGCGCGGGAGACGCGGCGGCGTGGGTGCGCCGACAGCGAAAAGGCCCCGCGGCGCGCGTGCCGTGTCGGCTCACCGCGTTAGGGTCGCTGCGAACCGAGAGGGCCGGGGGACTCCCCGGGTGGTCCACGACGAGGAGAGCTGTGAACGGGACGACGCACGCAGACCTGACGCCGCGCGACGCGCGCGGCGACGGCCCCTCGATGGGCCTCAACGACAGCATCTACAACCGTCTGCTGCGCGAGCGCATCATCTGGCTCGGCTCCGAGGTCCGGGACGAGAACTCGAACGCGATCTGCGCGCAGATGATGCTCCTCGCCGCCGAGGACCCCGAGAAGGACATCTACCTCTACATCAACTCGCCCGGTGGCTCGATCACGGCGGGCATGGCGATCTACGACACGATGCAGTACATCGAGCCCGACGTCGCCACGGTCGCGATGGGCATGGCGGCGTCGATGGGGCAGTTCCTGCTCTCCTCGGGCGCCAAGGGCAAGCGCTACGCGACGCCTCACGCGCGGGTCATGATGCACCAGCCGTCGGGCGGCATCGGCGGGACCGCGACCGACGTGCGCATCAACGCCGAGCTGATCCTCCACATGAAGCGCGTCCTCGCCGAGCTCACGGCCGAGCAGACGGGCAAGAGCGTCGAGCAGATCAACGCGGACGCCGACCGCGACCGCTGGTTCACCGCTCCCGAGGCCCTCGAGTACGGCTTCATCGACCACGTCGTCACGCACGCCCGGTCGGTCAGCGGCGGCGGCGGGACCACCGGGGCCTGAGCGCCCCGCCCGACGCCCGACGGCCACCACACACCGAGGAGCACCAGTGAGCACCGAGCACCAGTTCATCGCCCGCGCCTCCGCCCTGGCGGGCGGGTTCGGCGGGACCGCCGGCCGTGGCGCGCTGCCGTACGGCACGCCGTCGTCGCGCTACGTCCTGCCCCAGTTCGAGGAGCGCACGGCCTACGGGTTCAAGCGCCAGGACCCCTACACCAAGCTGTTCGAGGACCGGATCATCTTCCTCGGGGTGCAGGTCGACGACGCCTCGGCCGACGACGTGATGGCCCAGCTCCTCGTCCTGGAGAGCCAGGACCCGGACCGGGACATCACGATCTACATCAACTCGCCCGGCGGCTCGTTCACCGCGCTCACGGCGATCTACGACACGATGCAGTACATCAAGCCGCAGATCGCGACGGTGTGCCTCGGTCAGGCCGCGTCGGCCGCCGCGGTGCTCCTCTCGGCCGGCGCTCCCGGCAAGCGGCTCGCGCTGCCGAACGCGCGGGTGCTGATCCACCAGCCCGCGATGGAGGGCGGCGGCTACGCGCAGGCCTCGGACATCGAGATCCACGCGAACGAGCTGATCCGCATGCGCGAGTGGCTCGAGGAGACGCTGGCGCGGCACACGGGCCAGGACGTCGACAAGATCCGCAACGACATCGAGCGCGACAAGATCCTCACCGCGCAGCAGGCGCTCGAGTACGGTCTCGTCGACCAGGTGCTCGCGAGCAGGAAGGCGCCGAGCCTCCCGGCGTGACGTCGACGGCGGGGTGTCGCTCACGTGGCACCCCGCCCGGTCGATTGGATGACGACACGGTCACGACCGTGGGACACGCGCAGCGGCGCGGCTGACAGCCGGGCGGGCGTGGTGTGCAATGGGGGTACGAGCGGGCGTCGGACGCCCACCGGGAGGGAGACAGCAGTGGCACGCATCGGGGAAGGCGCTGACCTGCTGAAGTGCTCCTTCTGCGGAAAGAGCCAGAAGCAGGTCAAGAAGCTCATCGCCGGACCTGGCGTCTACATCTGCGACGAGTGCATCGACCTGTGCAACGAGATCATCGAGGAGGAGCTCGCCGAGGCGACCGAGGTCGGCATGATCGAGCTCCCCAAGCCGCGGGAGATCTTCGACTTCCTCGAGCAGTACATCGTCGGCCAGGAGCCCGCCAAGCGGTCGCTCGCGGTCGCCGTGTACAACCACTACAAGCGCATCCAGGCGGGCGAGGCGGCCCGCAGCGAGGGTGACGAGGTCGAGCTCGCGAAGTCGAACATCCTCCTGATCGGGCCCACTGGGTGCGGCAAGACGTACCTCGCGCAGACGCTCGCGAAGATGCTCAACGTGCCGTTCGCGATCGCGGACGCGACCGCGCTCACGGAGGCCGGCTACGTCGGCGAGGACGTCGAGAACATCCTCCTCAAGCTCATCCAGGCCGCGGACTACGACGTCAAGAAGGCCGAGACGGGCATCATCTACATCGACGAGGTCGACAAGATCGCCCGCAAGAGCGAGAACCCGTCGATCACGCGCGACGTCTCCGGCGAGGGCGTCCAGCAGGCGCTCCTGAAGATCCTGGAGGGGACGACGGCGTCGGTGCCGCCCCAGGGCGGTCGCAAGCACCCGCACCAGGAGTTCATCCAGATCGACACGACGAACGTGCTGTTCATCGTCGCGGGCGCGTTCGCCGGCCTCGACGAGATCATCACGTCGCGGGCAGGGCGCCGTGGCATCGGCTTCGGGGCCCCGCTGCACTCGGCCGACGACACCGACGTGTTCGGCGACGTCATGCCCGAGGACCTGCTGAAGTTCGGGCTCATCCCCGAGTTCATCGGGCGTGTCCCGGTCATCACGACGGTGTCTCCGCTCGACCAGGCCGCGCTCGTCCGGATCCTCACCGAGCCCCGCAACGCCCTCATCAAGCAGTACCAGCGGATGTTCGAGATCGACGGCGTCGAGCTCGAGTTCACCGCCGACGCCGTCGAGGCGGTCGCGGACCAGGCTCTGCTGCGCGGCACGGGAGCGCGCGGCCTCCGGGCCATCCTCGAGGAGGTCCTCCAGCAGGTGATGTTCGACGTCCCCAGCCGCGACGACGTCGCCCGGGTCGTCATCACGCGCGAGGTGGTCCTCGAGAACGTCAACCCGACGATCGTCCCGCGCGAGGCGCCGAAGCGGACCCCGCGGGAGAAGTCGGCCTGACACCGCGGCGGTCCGTCGCCGCACGCACGTCGCACCACGACGGCCCGGTGGGTCTCCCACCGGGCCGTCGTCGTCCGCCCGGCCGGGTGGGTCTCCCACCGGGCCGTCGTCGTCCGCCCGGCCCGGCCCGCGCGTCCGTCGCACCCTCCGGCGCGCGCGTCGTGGGGGGTTCGGGCCGCTCCGGGGCACCCGGCCAGGACCCCGAGTCCCGTGGAGGACGCTGCGCGGACGCCGGCTCGTCCAGCCTGCGGGACGCGCCCATCCGGTGCCGTGAAGAGGTGGCGCGGCCGGGAGCCGTGCACCAAGGTGGGAGGGGACCGACGGGGCGTCCGAGGCGCCCCCCGCGACCGATCGTGAGGTGCTCGATGAAGCTCGACTCGCTCAAGCCCCTGCTCCACCACGGCGGACCCCTGACGACGGTCTGCCTCGACGTGACCCGCGCCGACGAGGCCGGGGACCGTGAGATCCGCAGCCGGTGGAACGGCCTCCGGCGCGAGCTGGAGCACCGCGGAGCGCCGGGCGAGACCCTCGACGCGATCCAGGAGGTCGTGCTCCGGCCGACGCACGTCCCCGGACCCCACGGGCGCTACGTCGTCGCGTCGCGCGACGAGATCCTGTTCGACCACGTCCTCGCGGACCCGCCCGTGCGGGACGAGGCCTTCCACGACGGCACGCCGTCCCTGATGCCCGCCGTCCGCGCGGCCGACGAGGCCGTGCGGTACCTGCTCGTCGAGGTGGACCGGGCAGGCGCCGACCTCAGCTGGTCGGGCGTCGACTCCCACCAGGCCGACACCGACCTCGGCCACGTCGAGGGCGGCCACGACGTGCTCCACAAGTTCGGGGGCGGCGGCTGGTCGCACCGACGGTTCCAGGAGCGCGTCGAGGACTCGTGGGAGCGCAACGCCGAAGCGGTCGCGGCCGAGGTCGAGCGGCTGGTCACGCGCTACCGTCCCGAGCTCGTCCTCCTGACGGGCGACGTCCGTGCCGTGCCGCTCGTCCGCGACGCCGCCGGCCACGCCACGAAGGAGGTCCTCGTCGACGTCCCGGGCGGGTCGCGCGCCGACGGCGTGAAGGAGGACGTGTTCGCGCGCAACGTGGGTCAGGTCCTCGAGGCCTACCGCGCACGGCGCCGCGAGGCCGTCGTCGACCGCCTGCGTGAGGGCCTCGGCCGCGGCGACGGCGCGGTGACGGAGCTCGGCGACGTCGTCGACGTGCTCAGGAAGGGGCAGGTGGACGAGCTCGTCGTCGTCCGGAACGCCGCGGGCGACTCGGTCGCGCACCTCAACGAGCGGACGCTGTGGGTGGGGCCCGAGCCGCTCCAGCTCGGGCTGTCGCGGGGCGACCTCGAGTCGCTCGGCGTCCCGTCGGCCGACCAGCGCGAGCTGCGCGCCGACATCGCGGTGCTGCGCGCGGCGCTCGCGCAGGACGCGGGCTTCACCTTCGCGCTCGAGGGCAGCGTGTCGCTCGTCGACGGGCTCGGCGCGCTGCTGCGCTGGACCGACGCGGCGACCCCCCACGAGACCGCCCCGAGCTACACCGCCGACAGCCACCGCCGGGGCGGTCACAACCAGGGTGCTCGACGCTCCGCGGGACCGGACGTCGGCTGACGGCCGACCGGGAACCGCACCGGCCGCCCCTCCGGGCACCGACCGGCGCCGGCCGGCTGACCCGCGCGGCGGCGCCCGGGCGCCGTCGACCCGGTCAGCCGGCCGGTGCGGTCCCGTAGAGCGCGTCGACGTCGCTCGCGAAGTCCTCGAGGACCCGCGCGCGACGCACCTTGAGCGACGGCGTGAGGTAGCCGTTCGTCTCGGTGAAGTCGGACGTGAGCACGGAGATCCGCCGGATCGACTCGGCGCGCGAGACGGCCTCGTTCGCGCGCTCCACGGCGCGGTCCAGCGCCGCGACCACGGTCGGGTGCACCGCGGCGGAGGCGACGTCCATGGGCGGCAGCCCATGACCCGCGAGCCACCCGGGCAGCATCTCCGCGTCGAGCGTCACGAGGGCCCCGATGAAGGGCCGGCCGTCGCCGACGACGACGACCTGGCTCACGAGCGGGTGGCCGCGCAGCCGGTCCTCGAGCACGGCGGGGGCGACGTTCTTGCCGCCCGCGGTGACGATGATCTCCTTCTTGCGTCCGGTGATCCGCAGGCAGCCCTCGTCGTCGATCGTCCCGAGGTCGCCCGTGCGGAACCAGCCGTCGTCGAACGCCTCCGCGGTGGCCTCCGGGTTGCCGCGGTAGCCACGGAACACGTGCGCCCCGCGGACCTGGATCTCGCCGTCGTCGGCGATGCGGAGCGACGCACCCGGGAAGGGCGGCCCGACCGTGCCGATCCGGACCGAGCCGGGTCGGTTGACGGCGGTCGGCGCGGTCGTCTCGGTCAGGCCGTACCCCTCGAGCACGGTCAGCCCGAGCCCGCGGTAGAAGTGCCCGAGGCGCTCCCCGAGCGGTGCGCCGCCCGAGATCGCGTACCGGGCCGCACCGCCGAGCGTCGCGCGCAGCCGGGACAGGACGAGCCGGTCGGCGAGCGCGTGCTGGGCCCGCAGCGCGGCGCTCGGCCCGTCGGCGGTGTCGAGCGCGCGCGAGTAGACGATCGACGTCTTCGCGGCCCAGCGGAACAGGCGCAGCCTCACGCCCCCCGCGGCCTTCTGCTCGGCCGCGTTGTAGACCTTCTCGAAGACGCGCGGCACGGACAGGATGAAGGTCGGGTGGAACGTGCCGAGGTCCGCGACGAGGTTCCGGGTGTCCGGCGTGTGGCCGATGACGGCGCCCGACGCGACGCACAGGACCTCGATGAACCGCGCGAACACGTGCGCGAGGGGCATGAAGAGAAGCGTCCGCGAGCCCGGGGCGGCGCAGACGTCGTACAGGCCGGCGACGCCCTCGAGGCTCAGCGAGACGAAGTTGCCGTGCGTCAGCTCGACGCCCTTGGGGCGCCCCGTCGTGCCGGAGGTGTAGATGACGGTCGCGAGGTCGTCCGCGGTCGCGAGCCGGCTGCGGCGCTCGACCTCGGCCCGGTCGACGGAGGCGCCCGCCTCGACGAGCTCGTCGACGGCGCCCTCCTCGATGACGAGCACGCTGCCGAGGCCCGGGAGGCGGTCGCGGACGGACTCGGTCAGGGTCGCGTGCGCACGGCTCTCGACCACCGCGAGCCGCACCCCGGAGTCCGCGAGGATCCACGCGACCTGCTCGGCCGACGACGTCTCGTACACCGGCACGGGCACGCCGCCCGCGGCCCACACGGCGAAGTCGACGAGCGTCCACTCGTACCGCGTCCGGCTCATGATCGACACACGGTCGCCCGGTCCGACGCCGAGCGCGACGAGGCCGCGCGCGACCGCCGCGACCTGGTCGGCGAACTCCTGCACCGTGACCGGCGTCCAGGCGCTCCCGAGCGCGGCCTTCCGCTCGGCGAAGGGGCCGTGCGGGTCCGCCGCGAGCCGGCCCGCGAGCAGGCCGGGGATCGACAGCGTCGGGTCGGGCGTGATGAGGCTCGGGCTCGTCGTCTCGCGCACAGGTCTCTCCGGTCTCTCCGGGGCGGGGCGGCTGCCGGGTGGGCTCGTCGACCCTACCGGCGGGGGAGGCCGCGGCCCTGGGTCAGACGTGCCGGTGCGTCGGGTCCAGCACGCGCGACAGGAACGACCTCGTGCGGTCCTCGGTCGGGGCACCGATGACGCGGTCGGGCGTGCCCTGCTCGACGACGAGGCCGTCGTCCATGAAGACGACCCGGTCGGCGACCTCGCGCGCGAAGGCCATCTCGTGCGTGACGACGAGCATCGTCATGCCCTCGTCGGCGAGGTCCCGCATGACCGCGAGGACGTCGCCGACCAGCTCGGGGTCGAGCGCCGACGTCGGCTCGTCGAACAGCATGAGGGCCGGGTCCATGCTCAGCGCGCGTGCGATCGCGACGCGCTGCTGCTGGCCGCCGGACAGCTGGCCCGGCATCGAGGCCGCGCGGTCGGCGAGGCCGACGTGCTCGAGGTTGCGCCGCGCGACCGCCTCCGCCTCCTCGCGGGACCGCTTGAGCACCGTGCGCTGCGCGAGGGTGCAGTTGTCGAGCACCGTGCGGTGCGGGAAGAGGTTGAAGCCCTGGAACACCATGCCGACGTGCGTGCGGACGCGGTCGATGTCGACGTCGGGGTCCGTCACCTCGGTGCCGAGGACGCGCACCGTTCCCGCGGTCGGCTGCTCGAGCAGGTTCACGCAGCGCAGCAGGGTCGACTTGCCCGAGCCGGACGGCCCGATCACGCACACGACGTCGCCCTGGTCGACCGTGAGGTCGATCCCGCGGAGCACCTCGCGCTCGCCGAAGGACTTGTGCAGGCCGTCGACCTGGACGACGGACGTGCTCGCGCTCATACGTGCCCCTTGTGGCCGGTCGTGCGCTCGAGCCAGCGCGTGACGCTGCTGAGCGGGATCGTGATGAGGAGGTAGACGAGCCCGACGAGGACGACGGCGGTGAGCCCGCCGCCGGCCTGGTTGATCCCGTCGCGTCCGAGCCGGGTGAGCTCGAACTGGCTCGTCGTCAGGCCGAGCCCGAAGATCAGCGATGTGTCCTTGACGAGGAGCACGGCCTCGTTGGTCAGCGGGGGGAGGACGATGCGGAACGCCTGGGGCACCACGACGTGCAGCATCGTGCGTCCGGGCGACATGCCGAGCGACCGGGCCGCCTCGACCTGGCCCTTGGGCACGGCCTGGATCCCCGCGCGCAGGGTCTCGGCGATGTACGCCGCGGACACCATCCCGAGCGCGATCGCGATCTGCAGGACGACGGAGTCGAAGCGGACGTCGAACGCGGCGGGGACGCCGTAGCCGAAGGCGAACACCACGAGCAGTGCGGGGATGCCGCGGAAGAACTCGATGTAGCCCGTGGCGATCGCGCGGTAGACGCGCACGCTCGAGAGCTTCATGAGCGCGAGGACGAGCCCCAGCGCGAGCCCGACCGCGAACGCGGACACGGTGTAGACCAGCGTGTTGAGCGCCGCGCGCGGCAGCCGCGGCGCGAGCGCGCGGACGGCCTCGGGGTCGAGGAACGCGTCAGCGAACTGCCGCCAGTTGACCGCGAGCACGAGCACGACGACGAGCACGACGAGCAGCGCGTACTGGACGCGGCGCGACATCTCCGCGCGGCGCCGGGGGCTCAGGCCCGTCCGGGGCTCGATCCGGACGGGCTCGACGGCCTGGCTCATCAGCCCTCCGACGGCGCGGTGCCGATGTGCGTCTCGTAGATCGCGTCGTACGTGCCGTCCTCGCGGATCCGCTCGAGGGTCGCGTCGACGGCCTCCAGCAGCGCCGTGTTGCCGGTCTCGACGCCGAGCCCGTACTGCTCACCGGTCGCGAACGTCGTGCCGATCTCGAGCTCGTCGTCGGCGAAGGGGCCGAGGACCGCGATGTCGTTGACGACCGCGTCGACCGAGCCGTTGCGCAGCGCCTGCACCTGGAGGCCGAGGTCCTCGAACTCGACCGTGCTCAGGCCCTGCTCGGCGGCCCAGTCCAGGCCCGTCGTGGCCTGCTGGACACCGACCTGGAGACCCTCGAGCGCCTCGACCGAGTCGATGCCCGAGCCGGCGGCGACGAGGAGACCCTGGTCGGCGTCGAAGTACGGCGCGGAGAAGTCCATGTTTCCCTCGCGCTCCTCGGTGATGGTGATGCCGGACGCGACGACGTCGCAGTTGCCCGCGTTGAGGTCGGCACCGGACTGGATGCCCTCGAAGGGGGTCACGACGACCTCGAGCTCGACGCCGAGGTCGTCGGCGACCTCGCGCACGACGTCGACGTCGAGGCCCACGACCTCGCCGTCCTGCTCGTACTCGAACGGCTCGTAGGGCGGGTTCGTGCACATCGTCAGGACGCCCTCGCGGACGAGCTGGACCTCACCCGACGCGGCGGCGTCGTCGTCGGTCGCCGTGGAGCTGCAGCCCGCGAGGGCGAGCGCGGAGAGCGCGACGACGGTCGCGGCGGCGTGGGTCCTGGGCATGGTGGTCCCTTCGAGGAGCGGATCAGGCGCGTGAAACTTTATCCGTTGAACACGATAGGTATGCACTCCAGGCGCCCGGTGTGACGAACGTCCCGTCGTCGGCAGCAGCCCACGACGGGCGAGGGCCCTGCCGCCCGGGTGGGGTGGCAGGGCCCTCGCCACGCCTCACCGGGCGCGTCGGACGGCGTCGGGTCAGGAGGTCGGTGCCTCGAGCTCGGCGTGCCGGACCTGCGCGACCTCGACGTCGTCGGCCACGAGCCGCAGCGTGACCGTCCGGCCCGCGGAGCGCACGTCGTCGACGGCGAGCTCGACGAGATCGCGCTGCGCCGTCGGCACGGCGAGCTCGGCCTCGGTGATGACCGTGCGCATCGAGACCTTCGCCTCGGACTTGACCTTGCGCAGCGCGGCGAGCGCCCGGCCCGCTGCGTCGAGCGTCGCGGGGTCCGCGTCGCCGGCGGCCTCGCGCAGCGGGCCCGCCTCGGGCCACGCGGCACGGTGCACCGAGCCGCTGCGCCACCACGACCAGACCTCCTCGGTCGCGAACGGCAGGACGGGCGCCAGCAGGCGCAGGAGCGTGTCGAGCGCGATGCCGAGCGCGGCACGTGCCGAGAGCGTCGCGGCGGTCGGCGTCTCGTCGCCCGAGCCGTACGCGCGGTCCTTGACGAGCTCGAGGTAGTCGTCGCAGAACGTCCAGAAGAACGTCTCGGTGAGCTCGAGCGCGCGCGTGTGGTCGTAGGCCTCGAGCGCGGCCGTCGCCTTCTCGACGACCTCCGCGAGCCCCGCGAGCATCGCCCGGTCGAGCGCGACCGTGACCGCCTGCGGGTCGAGCGGACGGTCCAGGTCGGCCTCGCCCGCGAACCCGAGGGCGAACTTGCTCGCGTTGAGCACCTTGATCGCGAGCCGGCGCCCGATCTTCATCTGGCCGACCTCGAACGCCGCGTCCGTCCCGAGCCGCGCCGACGCGGCCCAGTAGCGGACGGCGTCCGAGCCGTGCTCCTCGAGGAGCCCCATGGGCGTCACGACGTTGCCCTTGGACTTCGACATCTTCTTGCGGTCGGGGTCGAGGATCCAGCCCGAGATCGCGGCGTGCTTCCAGGGCAGCGAGCCGTGCTCGAGGTGGGACCGCACGACCGTCGAGAACAGCCACGTGCGGATGATGTCCTGACCCTGCGGGCGCACGTCCATCGGGAAGACGCGCTCGAACAGGTCCGGGTCGGTCTCCCAGCCCCCCGCGATCTGCGGCGTGAGCGACGACGTCGCCCACGTGTCCATGACGTCCGCCTCGCCGACGAACCCGCCGGGCACGCCGCGCTGGTCCTCGGTGTACCCGGGCGGGACGTCGCTGCTGGGGTCGACGGGCAGCGACGCCTCGTCGGGCACGACCGGGTGGTCGTGGTCGACCTCGCCGTCAGCGTCGACGGGGTACCAGAGTGGGATCGAGACGCCGAAGAAGCGCTGCCGGGAGATGAGCCAGTCGCCGTTGAGGCCGCCGACCCAGTTCTCGTAGCGCACGCGCATGAAGTCGGGGTGGAACTGCAGCTCCCGACCGCGCGCGAGGAGCGCGTCGCGCAGCCCCGTGCCGGTGCCCTCGTCACGCCCGCCGTTGCGGATGTACCACTGGCGCGACGTGACGATCTCGAGGGGCTTGTCGCCCTTCTCGAAGAAGTTCGCCATGCGCTGCGTCGGCGTGGGCTCGCCGTCCAGGTCCCCGGACGCGCGCAGCCCCTCGACGACCGCGGTGCGCGCCGAGAAGGTCGTCCTGCCCGCGAGCTGCTCGTAGTGCGCCCGCCCGGTCTCGGTCGTGACCCACTCGGGCGTCTCGCGCTGCAGGCGCCCGTCGCGCTGGACGACCGAGCGCGTCGGCAGCTGGAGCTCGCGCCACCACTGCACGTCCGTCAGGTCGCCGAACGTGCAGCACATCGCGATGCCCGCACCCTTGTCGGGCTCGGCGGCCAGGTGCGCGAGCACGGGGACCTCGACGTCGAACAGCGGCGAGCGCACCGTGGTGCCGAAGAGGTCCTGGTAGCGCTCGTCGTCGGGGTGCGCGACGAGCGCCACGCACGCCGGGATGAGCTCGGGGCGCGTCGTCTCGATGTGCACGGGTCCCGAGCCGTCGGTGCGGTGGAACGCGACGCGGTGGAAGTGCCCGGGGTACTCGCGCGCCTCGAGCTCGGCCTGCGCCACGGCCGTCTGGAACGTCACGTCCCACAGGCCCGGGGCCTCGGCCTGGTACGCCTCGCCGCGCGCGAGGTTGCGCAGGAACGCCTTCTGCGCGACGGCGCGCGCCCTCTCGCCGATGGTCTGGTAGTGGTGCGACCAGTCGACCGAGAGCCCGAGCCGGCGCCACAGGGCCTCGAACTGACGCTCGTCCTCGACCGTGAGCCGCTCGCACAGCTCGACGAAGTTGCGCCGCGAGATCGGCACCTGGTCCGCCGCCTTGACGCTCTTGCCCTCGGCGCCCTCCAGCGGCGGCACGAAGCCGGCGTCGTACGGCAGGGACGGGTCGCAGCGCACGCCGTAGTAGTTCTGGACGCGGCGCTCGGTGGGCAGGCCGTTGTCGTCCCAGCCCATCGGGTAGAAGACCTCGCGGCCGCGCATGCGCTGGAACCGCGCGACGACGTCCGTGTGCGTGTACGAGAAGACGTGGCCCACGTGCAGCGAGCCCGAGACCGTGGGCGGCGGGGTGTCGATCGAGAACACCTGGTCGCGCGTCGCGGTCCGGTCGAAGGAGTAGGTGCCCTGCTCGGCCCAGGCGGCGTCCCACCGGCCCTCGAGGCCGTCCAGGCTCACCTTGTCCGGTACCCGGGACGCCGTCGTCGGCGCCGGGGTGCTGGGGGACGTCGTGGGGAGGTCGCTCATGGGCGCCGATTCTCCCAGACCGCGGGGTCCGTCCGTGCACGCGGACTGCACGCGAGCCGCACGGGAACCCGCCGGGTCTGTCGTCCGTCCTCGGGGTGGGCGACCCTGGGACTCAGGGCCCGTTCAGGGGCCGGTTCAGGGCCGTCCCTGATGTCGGTGCCGGGCTGCGGTCCAGCAAGATCGACCCGACACGCGGGACGACGGCGACCCGCGACCACAGCGACGACGAAGGACACGAACATGCGAGCACTGGCCGCGGACCCCGGGGTGGGACCCATCGCCTCCGCGCGGGACCTGGTCAAGACCTACGGCAGGGGAGAGGCGGTCGTGCGCGCGCTCGACGGGGTCTCCGTCGACTTCGCGCGGGGCGAGCTCACCGCGATCATGGGCCCGTCGGGCTCGGGCAAGTCGACGCTGATGCACTGCATGGCGGGGCTCGACACCCCGACCGCGGGCACCGTCGTCGTCGACGGCGAGGACGTGGGCCGGATGAACCAGCGCCGTCTCACGCGCCTGCGCCGCACGCGGCTCGGCTTCGTCTTCCAGGCCTTCAACCTCATCCCCACGCTCACGGCCGAGGAGAACATCCGCCTGCCGCTGGACATCGCGCGTCGTCCTGTCGACCGTGCGTGGTTCGACACCGTGGTGGACGCGGTCGGCCTGCGCGACCGGCTCGACCACCGCCCGGGCGAGCTGTCGGGCGGGCAGCAGCAGCGCGTCGCGTGCGCCCGGGCCCTCATCTCGCGGCCCGCGGTCGTCTTCGCCGACGAGCCCACGGGCAACCTCGACTCGCGCTCGTCGGGCGAGGTGCTGGGCTTCCTGAGGCGCTCGGTCGACGAGCTCGGCCAGGCGATCGTCATGGTCACGCACGACGCGACCGCCGCGTCGTACGCGCACCGCGTGCTCTTCCTCGCGGACGGCCGCCTGGTCGGCGAGCTCGAGGACCCCACGCGCGAGACCGTGCTCGACGCGCTCCGCGGCTTCACGCCCGGCGACGGCGACGGCCACGGACGTCACGAGCAGCCTCTCGCGCAGACCGCCGGTCCGGTGACCCGGTGACCCGGGTCGCGCTGCGGGGCATCCGCAGCCACCTGGGCCGGTTCCTGCTCTCGGTCCTCGCCGTCCTCCTCGGCGTCGCCTTCGTGGCCGGCACGTTCGCGCTGCGCACGATGCTCTCGACCACCTTCTCGGACATCATCAGCAGCTCGGTCGTGGGCGACGCGTACCTGCGCGGCGCGCAGGAGACCTCCACGACCAGCCCGACGGGCCTGGGCACCGAGCGCAACCGCATCCCGCTGTCCGTCGCGGACGACGCCGAGCGCGTCGAGGGCGTCGACCGCGTGCTGCCCGACATCACCGGCCCGATCGTCGTCGTCGGGAGCGAGGGCACTGCGGTCATCAGCGGCAACGGGGCGCCGAGCTTCGCGATGGCGATGTACGACGACGACCCGTCGGTCGAGCTCGTGGACGGACGCGCGCCGCAGGGCCCCGACGAGGTCGCGCTCGAGTCGTCGACGCTCGACGCGTCGGGCCTCGCGGTCGGCGACCGGACGACCGTCGTGGTCGGCGGGGCGCTCGCCGAGGTCGAGGTCGTCGGCGAGGCCGCCTTCGCCGCGCCGCTCGCGGGTGCGGTCATCGTCATGCTCGACGTCGAGACCGCCACGGCCGCGTACGCGCCCGACGGCACCGTCGCGACCATGGCGGTGTACGGCGAGGAGGGCACGACGCAGGAGGGCCTCGTCGACGCGCTGTCCGCCGCCGTGGGAGACGACACCGTCGCGGCCGTCACGGGCGAGCTGCTGCGCGAGGAGTCCGAGGAGCAGGTCCAGTCGGCGCTCGGCTTCGTGTCGACGTTCCTGCTCGTGTTCGCCGCGATCTCGCTCTTCGTCGGCGCGTTCATCATCGCCAACACGTTCCAGATGGTCGTGCGTCAGCGTCAGCGCGAGTACGCCATGCTGCGCGCCGTGGGCGCCTCCCCGCTGCAGGTGTTCTCGACGATCCTCGTGCAGGCGGCGGTCGTCGGCCTGCTCGGGTCGGCGCTCGGCGTCGGCGCGGGGGTCGGGCTCGTCGCGGCGCTGCGCGGGTTCTTCGCGACCATGGGCATGGAGCTGTCCGGCCGGATCCCGCTGGACGGCTTCACAGTGGTCGTCTCGGTCGTCACGGGCACGGTCGTGAGCCTCGTCGCGGCAGCCGTCCCGGCGCGCCGGGCGGCGCTCACGCCGCCCGTCGAGGCCATGCGCGACGAGGTCGTCACGCACGACCGCAGGTCGGTCGTGCGGGTCGCGGCAGGAGCGGTCCTCCTCGTCGGCGGGATCGCGGCGGTCGCGCTCGCGGTCCGCGGCACCGAGGACGCCGGCACGGTCCTCGGTCTCGGCGCGGCGTCCGTCGTCGTGTCGGTCCTGCTGCTCGCGCCGAGCGTCGTCCCGGCCGCCCTCGGCGTCCTCGCGGCACCGGCCGTCGCGCTCGTCCGGCCGCTCGGCGCGCTCGCCCGGGGCAACGTGACGCGGGTCCCGCGCCGCACCGCCAGCACCGCGAGCGCGCTCATGATCGGCATGGCGCTCGTCGGGGCGGCCTCGGTCCTCGCGGCCTCGACGCAGGCCTCGACGCGCGTCATCGTCGAGAACGAGTCGACGTCCGACCTGCTCGTCCAGTCGGCCACGCAGGCCGTCCCGGAGGAGGTCGTGGGTGCGGTCGCCGCGCTCGACGGCGTCGACCGCGCCGACCCGGTGCGGTTCGCGGCGCTGACCGTGGACGGGACGTCGGACTTCGGCCTGGGCCTGCCTGCGGGCGCGTTCGGCTCGGCGCTCGACGTGGAGGTGGTCGAGGGGTCGACCGACCGCATGGCCGACGGCGAGGTCGCGGTCCAGCGCAGCCGCGCCGAGGACGAGGGCTGGTCGGTCGGGGACACCGTCACGGTCGGTGCGGGCCTGGGCGAGCGCGAGCTCACGATCGGCGCCGTGATCGACTCGCGTGCGCTGGGTGCGCCCGTGGTCCTGCCCGAGGACGTCTTCACCGAGCTCGTCCCGACGACGGAGGCCGTCATCGACACGGTGTTCGTCGTCGCCGCGGAGGGGGCCGACCTCGACGCGCTGCGCGACGACGTGACCGACGTCGTGCGACCGTACGTCGTCGTCTCGGTGCTCGACAACGAGCAGTTCGCGGACCAGCTCGCGGACCAGGTCGACCAGGTGCTCGTGATCCTCTACGCGCTCCTGGGCCTGTCGATCGTGATCGCGGTGCTCGGCATCGTCAACACGCTCGCGCTGTCGATCGCGGAGCGCACCCGGGAGATCGGGCTGCTGCGCGCGGTCGGACTCGGGCGGCTCCAGCTCGCGACCGTCGTGACCATCGAGTCGGTCCTGACCGCGGTCTTCGGGACGGTCCTCGGGCTCGTGGTCGGCACCGGGCTCGCCGCGACGCTGCCGAGGGTGTTCGCCGACGAGGGGCTCACCGAGCTCGCCGTGCCGTGGGGCCAGCTCGGGGTCCTGCTCGGGCTCGCCGTCGTCATCGGCGCGGTCGCGGCCCTGTGGCCCGCGATCCGGGCCGCCCGGATGGACGTGCTCGACGCGGTCTCCTACGAGTGACCGACCCGGCCCGGTCCGTGCCCCGCGCACGGGCCGGGCCGGCGTCGTGCCGCGGGTGTGCCGGGTGCGGTGCCGCGTGGGTAGTGTCGCCGGGGACGGGCCGGCGACGCGCCGGCCGACGAGGACGTGAGGTGACGTGTGGCAGGTCTGACGGTCGGGTACGCGGCGGCGCTCGAGCAGTTCCACCCGACGGAGATCGTCGAGTACAGCGTCCTGGCCGAGCAGCACGGCTTCTCGGGGGTCATGGCGGCCGACCACTTCCAGCCCTGGGTCCCGGCGCAGGGGCACGCCGCCTTCGTGTGGAACGTCCTGTCGGCGCTCGGCGAGCGCACCGCGGGCGACATCGGCCCGGGGGTCACCGCGCCGACCTTCCGCTGGCACCCGGCCCTCGTCGCGCAGGCGTCGGCGACGCTCGCCGCGATGTACCCGGGCCGGCACTGGCTCGGTCTCGGCTCGGGTGAGGCGCTCAACGAGCACATCCTCGGCACGTACTGGCCCGAGGCGCCCGAGCGGATCAACCGCATGTTCGAGGCGATCGAGATCATCAAGAAGCTCTTCCAGTCCGGCCTCACCGGCAAGGACGTCAAGCACTCGGGGACCTTCTACAAGCTCGAGTCGACGCGGCTGTGGACGATGCCCGAGACGCCGCCCGAGATCCTCGTGGCGACGGCCGGCCCCGTCACCGCCAAGCGCACGGGCCGTCACGCCGACGGCCTCATCACCGTCGGCGCGCCCCTGGAGAAGATCAGCGGGCTGTTCGCCAAGTTCGAGGAGGGCGCGCGCGAGGCCGGCAAGGACCCCTCGACCATGCCCAAGGTGCTGCAGGTCCACGTCTCCTGGGCCGAGACCGACGAGCAGGCGATGGCGAACGCGCTCGAGCAGTGGCCCAACGGCGGCATGAAGTTCCCCAAGGGCGACATCCGCTCGCCGCACGACTTCGAGGCCATGGCCAAGCTCGTGCGTCCCGAGGACTTCGCGGGGCGCATGGTCGTCTCAGCCGATCCCGACGTGCACCGCGCCGAGCTGCAGAAGTACGTCGACCTCGGCTTCGACCGGATCTACCTGCACAACGTCGGACGCAACCAGCGGGACTGGATCGAGGTCTTCGGCCGCGACGTGCTGCCGCACCTGTCGCGGTGACGCGACCGTCGTCGCGTCTGGCGGTGTGGGCGCCCGACGGGATGGGCGAGGTCGGGCCCGGCGACGACCTCGCCCGGCTCGTCGGCGACCTGCTCGGGCCCGAGGGCCTCGCCGACGGCGACGTCGTCGTCGTCACGAGCAAGGTCGTGTCCAAGGCCGAGGGCCGCGTCGTCGCCGCCGCGGACCGCGAGGACGCGATCACGGCGGAGACCGTGCGCGTCGTCGCGACACGCGCGCACGCGCACGGGACGCTGCGGATCGTCGAGAACCGGCTCGGGCTCGTCATGGCGGCCGCGGGCGTCGACGCGAGCAACACGCCCGAGGGCACCGTCCTGCTGCTGCCCGAGGACCCGGACGCCTCCGCGCGCCGTCTGCGGGCCGCGCTCGCCGACCGGTTCGGCGTGCGCCTGGCGGTCGTGGTGACCGACACCGCGGGGCGCGCGTGGCGCGAGGGCCTCACCGACATCGCGATCGGCGCGGCAGGGCTGCGCGTCCTCGACGACCTGCGCGGCGGCACGGACTCGCACGGGAGGCCGCTCGTCGTGACGGTCACCGCGGTCGCCGACGAGGTCGCCGCCGCGAGCGAGCTCGTGCGGGGCAAGGCCGGCGGTCGGCCGGTCGCCGTCGTCCGCGGCCTCGCCGCCCACGTGACCGACGACGACGGGCCGGGTGCGCGCGTCCTGGTCCGGCCCGCCGAGCACGACATGTTCCGCGAGGGCTCGGCCGAGGCCTACGCGCGCGGCGTCGCCGACGCGCGGGCCGGCACCGCGGAGGTGCCGGACGCGTGAGCCGCGTCGACGCGGCGACCGACCGACCGGAGCGACCGTCAGCCCTTCGCGGCGCGGGCCGCCGCCTTCGCCGCGCGCTTGGTCTCCCGGACCCGACCGAGCGACCCGGCGTCCGTGACGTCCGCGATCGAGCGGTGCGCGCCCTCCTCGCCGTAGGCGCCCGCGACCTCGCGCCACCCCGCGGGCGTCACGCCACGCTGCTTGCCCAGGAGGGCGAGGAAGATCCGCGCCTTCTGGTCGCCGAACCCCGGGAGGGCCTTGAGCCGGCGCAGCACCTCGCGCGCGTCCGGGCCGCCCTCGGTCCACAGGCGCGTCACGTCGCCGTCGTGCTCGTCGACGACCGCGCGCGCGACCGCCTGGATGCGCCCGGCCATCGAGCCGGGGTAGCGGTGCACGGCGGGCGGCGTCGCGCACAGCGCCGCGAACTCCTCGGGGTCGGCGTCCGCGATCGCCCGGGGGTCGAACCCGCCCATCCGGTCGGCGATCTTGCGCGGGCCCGCGAAGGCGGTCTCCATCGCGACCTGCTGGTCCAGCAGCATGCCGACCAGGAGCGCGAACGGGTCGTCGTCGAGCAGGCGGTCCGCCTCCGGGTCACCGGTGAGCCACAGGGAAGCCATGGACGTCATCGTGCCACCGCGCCGCGCGGGTCGGGCCCCTCCAGCGGGTCGAACGTCAGCACGGGTCGCCGCGTGACGGGGTGCTCGAGCACGTGGCACCGCACGCCGTAGACGGGTTCGAGGACGGCCGGCGTGAGCACCTCCTGCACGCCGCCCGCCGCCACGACGCGGCCGTGCGCGAGGAGCACGACGTGGTCGCACGACGACGCCGCCAGGTTGAGGTCGTGCAGCGCGGCGACGACCGTCACGCCCCGCTGCGTCAGTGCCCGCAGCAGGTGCAGCAGGTCGAGCTGCGCGTGGACGTCGAGGTGGTTGGTCGGCTCGTCGAGGAGCAGGAGCCGCGGCTCCTGCGCGAGCGCGCGGGCGACGTGCACGCGCTGGCGCTCGCCACCCGACAGCGTGCCGAGGACGCGGTCGGCGAGCTCGCTCGCCCCGGCCTCCGCGAGCGCCGCGTCGACCACCTCGAGGTCGTGCCGTGACGTCCCCGCCCACGGTCCGCCGTGGGGTGTGCGCCCCAGGAGCACCGCGTCCCGCACGGTGAGGGGGACCTCGGCGACCGCCTCCTGCTCGACGAGCGCGAGCCGCCTCGCGCGGTCGCGGCGCCGCAGCGCGAGCAGGTCCTCGCCGTCGAGGACCGCACCGCCGCGATCGGCGCGCACGACGCCCGCGACGAGGCGCAGGAGCGTCGACTTCCCGGCCCCGTTGGGACCGAGCAGGCCCGTGAGGGCACCCGTCGGGGGCGTGCAGTCGACGCCGTCCACGACGAGACGCCCGTCGACCGACCACGAGAGGCCGTCCAGGCGCAGGCTCATCCGAGCGCCCCCGCCCGCGAGCGGTGACGCCACAGCAGGAGTGCGAACGCCGGCGCGCCGAGGAACGCCGTGACGATCCCGACGGGCAGCTCGCGCGGCTCGAAGAGCGTCCGCGCCGCGGTGTCCGCCCACACGAGGAAGGTGGCGCCCGCGAGCGCCGAGAGCGGCAGGAGCCGGCGGTGCGCCGCACCCGCGACCAGGCGCACCGCGTGCGGGAGGATCAGCCCGACGAAGCCGATCGACCCGCTCACGGCGACGAGGGCGCCGGTCAGGAGCGCGACGACGGTCAGCAGCGCCCAGCGCGTCCGGTTCACCTCGACGCCGAGCGCCGACGCCGCCGTGTCCCCGAACGCGAACGCGTCGAGCGTCCGCCCGCTCAGCGTCAGCAGCGTGCCGAGCGCGACGAGTGCGCCACCCGCGATCGCGACGGAACCCCAGCTCGCCCCCGCGAGCGAGCCCATGAGCCACGCGAGGATCTCGCGGTAGGAGTCGCCCGTCGCGGACCAGAAGATGACGAACGAGGTGCCCGCGGCGGCGAGGTGTCCCACGGCGAGGCCCGCGAGGATCGTGCGCGCGGGCGTGATGCGGCCCAGCGAGCCCGCGAGTCCGAGGGCCGCGGCGAGCGCGAGCACCGCACCCGCGAACGCCGCCACGGGGAGCAGGAGGGTCGCGCCCAGCACGAGGACCGCGACGGCGCCCAGGGACGCGCCCCCCGACAGGCCGAGGAGGTACGGGTCGGCGAGCGGGTTGCGGGTCAGCCCCTGCATGACGGCGCCCGCGAGCGCGAGGCCCGCACCCACCGCGGCCGCGGTCAGCACGCGCGGGAACCGCAGCTGCCACACGATGCCGTCGCGCAGCGCGTCCATCCCGGGGGCGCCCGGTGCGCCCGTCACGTGGTGCCACGCCGTCCGCCAGACGTCCGTCACGGCGATGTCCGCGGGCCCGATCGTGACGGCGACCGTGACCGAGAGCGCGAGCGCGAGGACCCCGGTGCCCGCGAGGAGCCCCGTGGGTACCGCGCGCGGGGCTGCCGGGACCGGGGACCCGTCCGTCATCCGAGGTCGAGCGCCGCGAGCTGCCGGGCGAGGTCGGACGCGGCCTCGACGTTGCGCACGCCGGCCTCGGACGCGGGGAACGGGACGACGAGGTACCGCTCCTCGCGCACCGCGGTGAGGTTCTGCGTCGCGGGGCTCGTGGCCAGGAACTCCTTCTTCGACTCGGCGCTGTTCCAGTCCGCGTCGACGAGCACGACCACGTCGGGGTCGGCGGCGGCGACCGTCTCCCAGCCGAGGGAGGACCACGTGTCGGCCACGTCGGCGGCGACGTTTCGCAGCCCGACGGCGTCGAGGATCATCTGCGGTGCGCCGATCCCGGCCCCGACGTACGGGATGTCCGTGCCCGACGAGTACCACAGGGCCGTGAGCCCGCGGTCGTCGGCCTCGACCTCCCCGAGCGCGGCGCGCTGCTCCTCGACGAGCTCCGTCGCCGCGTCGCTCTCGCCCAGCACGCGCCCGGCCTCCTCGATGCCCGCGAACACGTCGTCGAACGTCAGGCGGTCGGGCTGGTGGGCCGGGTCCTTGCACGCGGACGGCGCGACGTACGTCGCGACGCCGAGCCCCGCGAGGACGTCCCGCTCACCCGCGCCCTCGCCGGTGAGGTTCGACTCCCACCCGGCCATGACCAGGTCGGGCCGGGCCTCGAGCACGACCTCCGACGACGGCACGCGCTCGGCGAGCACCGGCAGGTCGCCCGCCTCGTCCGCGAGGTCCTCGGGCACCGGTCCGTCGGGGAACCCGGTCCCGACGACGCGGTCGCCCGCCCCGAGCGCGAGCACGAGCTCGGTCATGCTCGACTTGATGGTGACGACGCGCTCGGGCGGGGCCTCGAGGGTCACCTCGACCCCGCAGTTGTCGACCGTGACGGGGAAGGCCGACGCGTCCGACGTGCCCGCCGTGACGGCCGCCGGCTCGCCCGTCGGCTGCGCGGCCGGTGCCGAGCACGCGACGAGGCCGACGCACCCGAGGAGGCCGACGACGGGCGCGACGAGGATGCGGGGGGTTGTGGGCACGACGGCGCTCCAGGGTTCCGTGGGAAGGGGGAGCCGGCACACCCGCCGACGAGGACCACGGCCCAGAGCGGAGGCCGAGCGCCGGACCAGCCCAGGTCCGGGATCCGCGTCCAGCCTAGTCGAGCGCGCGTGCCAGGATGCGTCCGGGCGCCCAGCGCCCGCGGCGCGAGCCGCCCACCGACGGGAGGTGCCCCATGACGCACGCCGAGCCCGACCTCGCCCTCGCGCTCGACCGCGCGCACGTCTTCCACTCGTGGTCGGCGCAGGGGGCGCTCAGCCCGCTCGCAGTGCAGACCGCCGAGGGGTGCCGCGTGACGGACACCGCCGGCCGGACCTACCTCGACCTGTCGAGCCAGCTCGTCAACACGAACATCGGGCACCGGCACCCGCGCGTGGTCGCCGCGATCCGTGAGCAGGCCGAGCTGCTGCCGACCGTCGCCCCGGCGCACGCCAACCTGACCCGGGGCCTCGCGGCCCGCGCGATCGTCGAGCGCGCGCCGGCCGGCATGTCGAAGGTGTTCTTCACCAACGCGGGCGCCGACGCCAACGAGAACGCGATCCGGATGGCGCGCCTGCACACCGGCCGCGACAAGGTGGTCTCGACGTACCGCTCGTACCACGGCAACACGGGCGCCGCGGTGGTCGCGACCGGCGACTGGCGACGCGTCCCGAACGAGTACGCGCGCGGCCACGTGCACGTCTTCGGCCCCTACCTGTACCGCAGCGAGTTCTGGGCGACGACGCCCGAGCAGGAGGCCGAGCGCGCGCTGCAGCACCTCGACCACGTGATCCGGGCCGAGGGGCCGGCGTCGGTCGCGGCGGTGCTGCTCGAGACGGTCCCCGGGACCGCAGGGGTGCTCGTCCCGCCGCCCGGGTACCTCGCGGGCGTGCGCGAGATCTGCGACCGGCACGGCGCCGTGCTGGTCCTCGACGAGGTCATGGCGGGGTTCGGCCGCACGGGGGAGTGGTTCGCGTTCGACGGTTTCGACGTGCGCCCCGACCTGATCACCTTCGCCAAGGGCGTGAACTCCGGCTACGTGCCCGCCGGCGGCGTGGTCCTCTCCGACGAGATCGCGGCCACGTTCGACGACCGCGTCTTCCCCGGCGGGCTGACGTACTCGGGCCACCCGCTCGCCATGGCGTCGGTCGTCGCGACGCTCGAGGCGATGGCCGACGAGGGCGTCGTGGACAACGCGCGGCGGATCGGCGAGGACGTGCTCGGGCCGGGCCTGCGCGAGCTGGCCGACCGCCACGCCGTCGTCGGCGAGGTGCGCGGGCTCGGCGTGTTCTGGGCGGTCGAGCTCGTCCGCGACCGCGCGACGCGCGAGCCGGTGGACGCGGACGCCATGGCGCGCGTGAAGGCCGGCCTCCTGCGCCGGGGCGTGCTGCCGTTCGTGCAGGACAACCGCGTGCACGTCGTCCCGCCCTGCGTCATCACGCCCGACGAGGTCCGCGAGGGCCTCGCGGTCCTCGACGAGGTCCTGGCCGAGGTCGGTCCGGAGGTGGTCGCGTGAGGCGCGCCCTCGTCACCGGCGCGTCGTCGGGCATCGGGGCCGCGACGGTCCGCCGCCTGCGCGCGGAGGGCTGGGACGTCGTCGCGTCGGCGCGTCGCGCGGACCGGTTGGCCGCGCTCGCGGCCGAGACCGGGGCGAAGGCGTTCCCCGCGGACGTGACCTGCGACGACGACGTCGCACGGCTGGCCGCGCACCTCGCCGCGACCGGGGGGCTCGACGCGGTCGTCAACAACGCCGGCGCGGCGATCGGCCAGGACCGGGTCGAGGACTCGGACGTCGACGGCTGGCGCGCGATGTACGAGCTCAACGTCCTCGGCACGCTGCGCGTCACGAAGGCCGTGCTGCCGCTGCTGCGCGCGTCGGGGGAGGGCGACGTCGTCGTCGTCACGTCGACCGCCGCGCACGGCGCCTACGAGGGCGGTGGCGGGTACACCGCGGCCAAGCACGCCGAGCGGATGCTCGCGACGACGCTGCGCTGGGAGGTCGTGGGCGAGCCGCTGCGGGTCGTCGAGATCGCCCCCGGTGCGGTCGCGACCGACGAGTTCTCGCTCGTCCGGTTCGGCGGCGACGCCGAGCGCGCCGCCAAGGTCTACGAGGGCTACCGGCCGCTCACCGCCGACGACGTCGCGGACACCATCGCGTGGGCGCTGAGCAGGCCCGCGCACGTCAACGTCGACCTCCTCGTGGTGCGCCCGCGGGCGCAGGCGCACAACACCAAGATCGCGCGGACGGGCGTCTGACGTCCCCGCCCGTCGCGCGGCCGGGACCTTCGTCCCGGATCCTGGGACGGGGCTTCCCGGGTGATGACCGCGCTGTCAAGGTCGTCACATGACTTCCGCCCGACTGCTCTTCGTGCCGCGCGACGCCGCCGCCGCACGAATGTGCATGTCCGCGGGAGCCGCGCTGCCGTCCTGCCGCTGAGGACCCACGGGCCGTCGAGCCCGCAGCAGCCCATCCGCCGCACCTGACCGAACGGTCCCGCGAACGTCGTTCGCGGTCGCGGCTCCCGCCCCGCCGGACGCGGTCATCCCGCGCCCGGACCCGCCCGTGCGCCGTCGCGCCCCTCCTCGGGGGCCGGTGCACGGGCGCTGCCGACGCGCGCCACCGCGCCCGGCGTCCACCACCCCGAGCGCGTTGCCGCGCGCCCAACACCCGAGGAGTCGACGATGGCCACCGTCCTCGTCCTGACCGCAAGCCCGTCCATCACGTCCCGCACCGCCGCCCTCGGTCACCACGTCGGTGACGAGCTCGTCCTCGCCGGCCACGACGTCCGGTTCCTGGACCTGCGACGCCTGCCCGCGCAGGCGCTGCTCGCCGCCGACACGTCCGCGCCCGAGATCTCCGCCGCCGTCCAGGCCGTGCTCGCCGCCGACGGGATCGTCGTGGCGACCCCCATCTACAAGGCCTCGTACTCGGGGCTGCTCAAGGTGTTCCTCGACCTGCTGCCGCAGCGGGCCCTCGAGGGCAAGGTCGTCCTGCCCCTCGCCACCGGCGGCACCGTCGCGCACCTCCTGGCGATCGACTACTCGCTCCGCCCTGTGCTGGTCTCGCTCGGCGCGTCGCACATCACGACCGGGCGCTTCGTGCTGGACCAGCACATCGACCACACGTCGGGAGGGCCCGTCCTGGCCGACGACGACGCCCGCGAGTGCATCACCCGGACGGCCGACGCGTTCCGCTTCGCGCTGCGCGAGGCCTCCGCGGGCCGGCCGCTGGCCGCGTCGGCCTGACGGTCGGCACGACCGGGCGGGGTGCCCGCCCGGTCCCTGCTCCGGTGCCCGCCGTTGCCGCGGCGGCGCACCGGGGGCTCGTCGGGTCCGACCGACGGCGCTGGGGGCGCCGGCCGGACCACCGCGACCACGGTCGCGGGACGCGCCCGCACGACGGTGCCGGGCGGACCTGATCCGTCCGCCCGGCACCTTTCCCCACCGGTTGCCGCCGGCGGGCACGCAGCACCGTCCCGAGGGGCGGTGTCCATCACGCAAGGAGAAGTATGTCCACGCCCGCCCCGTCCGAGCCAGGCCGGTCGCCCGACCGCCGACCCCCGCTGCTGTTCTCAGCGTTCGTCATGAACACCACGTCGCACATCGTGCAGGGCACGTGGCGCCTCCCGGACGCCGGGCAGACGGAGTTCAACTCGCTCCAGCACTGGGTCGACCTCGCCCGGCTCCTCGAGCGGGGCCGGTTCGACGCGATCTTCTTCGCCGACGTCGCCGGCCTGTACGGCGAGTACCGGGGCGACCACCGCACGTACGTCGAGGCGGGGCTCCAGGTGCCGTCCAACGACCCCTCGGTCCTCGCGTCCGCGCTCGCGCTCGTCACCGAGCACCTCGGGATCGCGATCACGTCCTCCGTGGTGCAGGAGCACCCCTTCAACTTCGCGCGCCGGATGTCGACGCTCGACCACCTGACGGGTGGTCGGGTCGCGTGGAACGTCGTGACGAGCCACATCGAGAACACGTTCCGCAACTTCGGCCACGACGGGCTCGTGCCGCACGACGAGCGCTACGCGTGGGCGGAGGAGTACCTCGACGTGACGTTCAAGCTGTGGGAGGGGTCCTGGGACGACGGCGCGCTCGTCCAGGACCGTGAGCGCGGCATCCACGCGGAGTTCGACAAGGTGCACAAGATCCACCACCGCGGCCCGCGCTACTCCGTCGAGGGACCGCACCTGGTGGCGCCGTCCCCGCAGCGCACGCCGCTGCTCTTCCAGGCCGGGTCCTCGCCCGTGGGCCGCGAGTTCGCGGCACGCAACGCCGAGGCGACGTTCATCGTGGCCCCGCACCCCGACGCGGCACGTGCGCAGATCGCCGACACGAGGTCGCGCGCGGTCGCGTACGGCCGCCGCCCGGCGGACATCAAGTTCTTCCCCGGGCTGACCTTCGTCGTCGGGAGCACCGAGGAGGAGGCCCGGCGCAAGGCCGCCGAGCTCGACGAGGTCATCGACTGGGACGCGCACGTCGCGCACCTGTCCGGAGGGCTCGGCGTCGACCTCGGGCACCACGACCCGGACGAGCCGATCGGCGTGCTCGAGACCGAGACCGTGCAGAGCCTCGTCGCGGCCGTGCGGGCGAGCGTCGGTGACCGCGAGCCCACGGTGCGGGACCTCGGGCGCCTCCTCGCGGGTGCGAACCGGATCGTCGGCACGCCCGAGGGGATCGCCGACGCCCTCGAGGAGTGGCAGGGCGCCGGGATCGACGGCGTCAACGTCATCAACGTGACCCGGCCGGGCACCTACGAGGAGTTCGTGGAGCACGTCACGCCCGTGCTCCAGGCGCGCGGCCTGCAGAAGCGCGAGTACGAGCCCGGGACGCTGCGCCGCAAGGTCTTCGGGACGGACCTCCTTCCCGAGCGCCACCGCGCCGCCACGTACCGCGGGGCCTTCGCGCACGTCCCCACCACCGCCTGACCGGTCGCCCCGGCCGGACCCCGGCCGCGACCCACCACCCAGCCATCCCGCGCTCTCGCGCGATCCCGCGCCGTCCCGCGCTGCCGCGCGCCCTGACGCGCCCCCGACGACTCCCAGGAGACCCTCATGACCCGCCCGACAGCCCCCGTCACGCCCCGCGACGCCCAGCCACGACGCCTGCTCCCTGCGGCCGGCGCCGCCCTCGCCCTCGTCCTGCCCGCAGGACTCGCCGCGTGCGCCGGCCCCGCGACCGGCACCGCCCCGACGACCGGTGAGCCGGTCGAGGGCGGGACGATCGTCCACGCCCACCTCCAGGAGCCGCCCTGCATCTTCGGCGGCTGGATCCAGCAGGCGTACCTGTCCCGTCAGGTGCTCGACTCGCTCGTGTCGCTGACCGATGACGGCGAGGTCGTCCCGTGGCTCGCCACGGACTGGTCCGTCTCCGACGACGGGCTCGTGTGGACCTTCACGCTCGCCGAGGGCGTGGAGTTCACGGACGGCACGCCGCTGGACGCGCAGGCCGTCGCCGACAACTTCGAGTACTGGATCCGCGACGGCGGCAACAGCACCGTCGCCGCGTACCTCGGCCAGTACTACGCGTCGAGCCGCGCCGTCGACCCCACCACGTTCGAGCTGACCCTCAGCAAGCCGTACTCGCCGCTCCTGCCGGCGCTCTCGCAGGCGTACTTCGGCATCCAGTCGCCGACCGGCCTCGCGCGCGGCGCCGAGATCAGCTGCGAGGAGCCGATCGGCAGCGGCCCCTTCGTCGTCGACGGGTGGGAGCGGGGGAGCGTCATCCGGTTCTCCCGGAACCCCGACTACGCCTCGGCGCCCGCCAACGCGAAGCACCAGGGACCCGCGTACGTCGACGGCATCGAGTGGCGCATCGTGCCGGACCCGGTGGCCCGCTTCGGCGCGCTCACGACGGGGGAGGTCGACGTCGTCTACGACGTCCCCGCGACCCAGTGGGAGATCGCCGAGCGCGAGTTCGAGGTCCAGCAGTACATCACCCCCGGACGTCCGGTCGCGCTGGGCCTCAACACCGTCGCCGGTCCGTTCGCCGACGTGCGCGTGCGCCAGGCGTTCGCGTACGGCACGGACCGCGAGGCGGCCGTCGAGAGCGCGTTCCACGGCGTCATCCCGTTCGAGGGCAACGGGTCCGTGAGCCGGAGCACGCCCGGGTACAACGCCGACGCCGCCGACGACTACCCGTACGACCCCGACAAGGCCGTCGAGCTCCTCGAGGACGCCGGGTGGACCGAGGGCCCGGACGGCTACCGCACGAAGGACGGCGTGCCCCTGGAGGTGCGCGTCGTGTACGGCGCCGGGTCGATCATCACGCCCGAGGGCGCGACCGTGCTCCAGAACGTCCAGGAGCAGGCGAAGGGCGTCGGCTTCAAGGTGACGCTCGTCCCGGCGACGCGTGACGAGCTCTTCTCCGGCAAGTTCTCGGGGCCCGAGACGTACGACGCCAAGCCCGGCTACTGGACGAGCCCGACGTCGGGCATCCTCCTCATCACCTTCCGGCAGCACCTCGAGGAGAGCCCGAACTTCAGCAACTCGAGCTTCTACAACGACCCCGAGCTCGAGGCGCTGATCGTCGAGGCGAACTCGACGCTCGACCCCGCCGAGCAGGACCGCCTGTACGGCGAGGCGCAGCAGATCATCAGCGACCAGGCCGCCAGCGTGGGGCTCTACACGCAGACCACGTCGCTCGCGATCGACCCCTCGCTCAAGGACGTCTGGCTCGAGGCCTCGCAGGGCGAGCCGGTCTACCACGACGCGTGGTTCGCCGGATGAGCGCCACGACGACCGCGGCCGGCGCCCCGCCCGAGGCGCCGGCCCGCCGTCCCGACGGGGCGGCCACGGCGGTACCCGACCGGGCCCCGCGGGGGTCCGGTCGGGTACCCGGCCGGGTCGCGGGCGTGCTGCGCTCCGTCGCGTCCCGCCTGGCGACGTCCGTCCTCGTGCTGCTCGGTGCGGCCACGCTCGTCTTCGCCGCGCAGGCGCTGCTCCCCGGTGACCGCGCGACCCTGCTGCTCAACCTCCGCACGGGGGAGGCCGTCGAGCGGACCCCGGAGGAGCTCGCGCCGATCAACGCCGAGTACGGGTTCGACGACCCCCTCCTCGTGCAGTACGGACAATTCGTCGGCGGCCTGCTGCGCGGCGACCTCGGGGTGTCGTACCAGCAGCACCAGCCCGTGACGGAGGTGATCGGCGGCCAGCTGTGGCCGACCGTGCAGCTCGCGCTCGGCGCGCTCGTGGTGTCGTGGCTGATCGCGCTCGGCACGGTGCTCCTCACGGCCGGCCGGCGCCGCGCCGTCGCCACCGCCGGGTCGGGGTTCGAGGCGCTGCTGGCGAGCGTGCCGCACTACTGGCTCGGCGTGATCCTGCTCGTGGTGTTCGCGATCCAGCTCCGGTGGTTCCCCGTCATCGGCGGCACCGGTCTCGCGGCCACCGTGCTCCCGGTCGTGACGCTCGCGCTCCCGCTCGCAGGGTTCCTCGGGCAGGCGACCCGCGACGAGTTCGACCGGGTGCTCGACCAGCCGTTCGTGACGACCGCCCGCGCGCGGGGGATGGGCGACGCCGGCGTCCGGCTGCGCCACGTGCTCCGGCACGCCGTCCTGCCCGGCATCACGCTCTCCGGCTGGGCCCTCGGCGCGCTGCTGTCGGGCGCCGTGATCGTGGAGTCGGTCTTCTCCCGGCCGGGCCTCGGCCAGGTCCTCGTGGCCGCCGTCGACGCACGCGACATCCCCGTCGTGGCCGGCGTCGTCATGTTCGTGGCCGCGGTCTACGTGGTCGCGGGCGTGCTCGTCGACGTCGCCTACGCCGCCGTGGACCCGAGGAGGCGGGCATGACCACCGTGACCGTCCCCGCGCTCCTGCTGCGGCGCCCCGCGGCCGTGCCGTCGCTGGGCCTCGTCGCACCCGCCGTCGTGGTCCTCGCGTTCGTCGTCGCCGCGGTGCGCCCCGAGCTCCTCGCCCCGGGCGACCCGACGGCGATCGACCTCGGTGCCGCGCTGCTCCCGCCGTCGGGGGAGCACCTGCTGGGGACCGACCAGTCGGGTCGTGACCTGTACACCCGCATCGTCCACGGCGCTCGCCACTCGCTGCTCATCGGGCTCGGTGCGACGGGCGTGGCCATGGCGCTCGCCGTCGTCCTGGGGTTCGCGTCGGGGCTCGGCGGACGCGTCGTGGACCGTGCGGTCGGGAGCCTGCTCGAGGTCAGCTTCGCGTTCCCGACCATGCTGCTCGCACTGCTGCTCGTGGCGGTGCGGGGGCCGTCGACGACGACGCTCGTGCTCGCCGTCGGCATCGGCTCGGCGCCCGGGTACGCGCGCATGGTCCGGGGCCAGGTGCTCGCCGTGCGGCAGGAGGCCTACGTCGACGCGGCGCTCGCCCTGGGCCACCCGTACCGCGACGTCGTCCGCCGGCACGTGCTCCCGAACGCCCTGCGGCCGCTCGTCGCGGTCGTGACCCTCGGCGTGGGGCAGTCGGTCGTGTGGGCGTCCGGGCTCGCGTTCCTCGGCATGGGCGTCGCGCCGCCGTCGCCCGAGTGGGGCGCCCTGCTCGAGGCGGGCCGGCAGTACATCACCTACGCGTGGTGGCTCGAGGTCGCCCCGGGGCTCGCCATCGTCACGCTCGCCGTCGCGGTCACCGCGCTCGGCCGGGCCGTCCAGAAGCTGCTCGAGGGAGACGACCGATGACCACCACCCCACGGACCGGCCGCACGGAGCGGGTCGCCCCGGCCAGTCCGGCCGTCGGCACCCGACCCCCGCTGCTGCGCGTCGAGAACCTGCGCGTCGGCTTCGACCGTGGCGGACGCCGCACCGACGTGGTGCACGGCATCTCCTTCGCGCTGGAGGCGGGGCGGTGCCTCGCGATCGTGGGCGAGTCCGGCTCGGGCAAGAGCGTCACCGCGCGGACGCTCGTCGGCCTCACGGGCGACGGCGCACGCGTGACCGCGGACCGGCTCGAGCTCGGCGGCCGCGACCTGACCCGCCTGGGCGGGCGCGCGTGGCGCGCCGTCCGTGGCCGCGAGATCGGCTTCGTCCTGCAGGACGCGCTGGTCTCCCTCGACCAGCTCCGCACGGTCGGCGCCGAGGTGGCCGAGCCGCTGCGCCTGCACGGACGGGGCGACCGCGCAGCGCGTGACGCCCGGGTCCTCGAGGTGCTCGCGGAGGTCGGCGTCCCGGAGCCGGCCCTGCGCGCCAGGCAGCGGCCGTACGAGCTGTCCGGCGGCCTGCGGCAGCGCGCCCTGATCGCGTCCGCGCTCGCCCTCGACCCCGCGCTGCTCGTCGCCGACGAGCCGACCACGGCGCTCGACGTCTCCGTGCAGGCCCAGGTCCTGGACCTCCTGGCCGAGACCAAGGCGCGCGGCAAGGCGGTGCTGCTCATCAGCCACGACCTGTCGGTGGTCGCCCGGCTCGCCGACGAGGTGTGCGTCATGAAGGACGGCGTCGTCGTCGAGGCCGGACCGGTCGAGCAGGTGCTGCACCGGCCGCGGCACGCGTACACGCGCGCGCTCGTGGACGCCGTGCCGTCCGAGCACACGCGGGGGACGCGGCTCTCGTCGGCGCCGCGCGTCGTGGTCGACGGCCCTCGCCGCGCGCCGCGCGACCCCGCGGTCCCGGTCCTCGAGGCACGCGGCCTGGTCAAGCGCTTCCGCGGGCCGGACCGGGTGGACCGGACGGTCGTCGACGATGTGTCGTTCCGGCTCCTGCCCGGCCGGACCCTCGGGATCGTCGGCGAGTCCGGGTCGGGGAAGACGACGACGGCGCGCATGGCGCTCGCGATGCTCGAGCCGGACGCGGGCGAGGTGCTGCTCGACGGCGCCCCGTGGTCGGCGCTCGACGCGCGCACCCGCCGCCCGCTGCGGCGGCGCGTCGGCGTGGTCCCGCAGGACCCGCTGAGCTCCTTCGACCCGCGGTGGTCGGTGGGCCAGGTGCTCGCCGACGGGCTGCGCACGGGGCCGGACGCGCCGGCGGGCACCCGGGCGGCCCGCGACCGGTCCGTCGAGCTCCTCGAGCTGGTCGGCCTGGGCGCCGCGCACGTCGACCGGCTCCCGCTGCGCCTGTCCGGCGGGCAGCGCCAGCGCGTCGCGATCGCGCGGGCCCTGGCACCCCGGCCCGACGTCGTCGTGTGCGACGAGCCCGTCTCCGCGCTCGACGTCTCCGTGCAGGCGCAGGTCCTGGACCTGCTGAGCGACCTCCAGGAGCGGCTGGGCGTCGCGTACCTGTTCATCTCCCACGACCTCGGCGTCATCCGGCACATGAGCCACGACGTCCTGGTCATGACCGGCGGACGCGTCGTCGAGCACGGCCCGGCCGACGACGTGCTGGTCGACCCGCGCCACCCCTACACGCGCAGCCTCCTCGCGGCGCTGCCCCGTCTCACCCCAGGAGTCCCCGCATGAGCCCCCGTCGCCGCACCGCCGACCGGAAGCCCCTCTCGTTCAACCTGTTCGAGATGGCCTGCGTCGGGCACATCTCGCACGGGCTGTGGGTCCACCCGGACAACACGCGCCACCGCTTCAACGACATCGAGTTCTGGACGTCGCAGGCGCGGCTCCTGGAGGAGGGCCTGTTCGACGCCGTGTTCCTCGCGGACGTGATCGGCACCTACGACGGGTACCGGGCGGGGCCCGAGACGGCGCTGCGCGAGGCGGTGCAGATCCCGAACAACGACCCGCTGCTCCTGGTCCCCGCGATGGCGGCGGTCACGAAGCACCTCGGATTCGCGGCGACGTTCTCCACGACGTACGAGCCGCCGTTCGCGTTCGCGCGCCGCGCGAGCACGCTCGACCACCTCACCAAGGGGCGGTTCGGCTGGAACGTCGTGACGTCGTACCTGCCGAACGCGGCCCGCAACTTCGGGCTCGCCGACGAGGTCGAGCACGACACGCGGTACGCGTACGCCGAGGAGTACATGGACGTCCTCTACAAGCTGTGGGAGGGCTCCTGGGACGACGACGCGGTGGTCCAGGACCGCGAGGGCCGCGTCTACACGGACCCGGCGAAGGTCCGCTACATCGACCACGTCGGCCCACGGCACTCGGTCGCGGGTCCGCACCTGTCCGAGCCGTCGGCGCAGCGCACGCCGGTGCTCTTCCAGGCGGGGTCGTCGCAGGCCGGTCGTGCGTTCGGGGCGCGGCACGCGGAGGGGATCTTCGTCGGCGGGCACGACCTCGCGTCGTACCGCGACGTCATCGCCGACGTGCGGCGTCGGGCGGTCGAGAACGGCCGTGAGCCCGACGACGTCAAGGCCTACGCGATGGCGGTCGTCATCGTCGGCCGGACCCACGAGGAGGCGCAGCGCAAGGCCGACGAGTACGCGCTCCTGTCGCGCGCCGAGGGCTACCTCGCGCACGCGGGCGGCGGCGGGGTCGACCTCGCGGCGTACCCGCGCGACATGCGCATGGCCGACGTCCTCGAGGCGGAGCGCCGCGCCGGCCGCGACCACCGCAACCGCACGCGCTTCTACCGCGCGGACGGCACCGTGGGCGACGCCCTGAGGGAGGTGACGCGGTTCGACCGGCCGCCGTTCGTCGCAATCGGCACGCCGGGCGAGGTGGCCGACCGGATCGAGGGCTGGGTGGACGCCACGGGCCTCGACGGGTTCAACCTGCGCCAGTTCCTCACGCCGGGGACGGCCGAGGACTTCATCGAGCTCGTGGTCCCCGAGCTGCAGGAGCGCGGCCTGTACCGCACCGCCTACGAGGACGGCACGCTGCGCGAGCGGCTGTTCGGCGCCGGTCGCGCGCGGCTGCCGGAGTCGCACCCGGCGGCGCGGTACCGGGGCGGGGCGAACCTCGCCGCCGACGACGTCGCCGGGCTCGCGGTAGCCGGGGTGGTGTAGGGCACGGGTGGAGCGCAGCGCCGGGCGGCGGCCCCCCGAAGGGACGCCGCCCGGCGCCCGGGCGTCCGGCCGCCTCAGGCGCCGAGGTGCGCACGCAGCGCGGCGCGGACGAACGTCGCGCCCTCGACCCCGCCGTAGGCCGCTGCGAAGCGCTCGTCGGCGACGTACATGTCCGCGAGCCCGAGCACGTACGCCCGGTCAGGCTCGGGCGAGCCGTGCCCCGGCGTGCCCGGGATGCCGGACAGCCATGCGACGTGCCGACGCGCGAGGTCACGCGCCTCGGCGGAGTCGGGCGCCGCGCCCGCCGACGCCGCGGCGGCCCAGTCGCGTCCGAGCTCGCCGGCCGTGCGCTGCCACGACGCCCGCTCGTCGTCGGACATGCCGCGCCACCAGACGTCCGAGTCGGCGTACGCCCTCGCCCCCCAGCGCTGCTCGACCTCGTCCTTGTACCTCGTGTGGTCGAAGCCGTCGAACATCTCCTCGGCCATGACCGGTCCTCCTCCCGTGAGTGCGGCGATGGTGCGCTCGACCGAGCGCGCCTGCCGACCGATCCGCTCCTGCTCGGACCGCAGCTGGTGGAGGTGGCGACGCAGCGCGAGGACCTCGTCCTCGCCGTCGGCCACGACGTCGGCGATCGCCGGCAGCGGCAGCCCGAGGGCCCGCAGCACGAGGATGCGCTGCAGCCGCACGAGCTCGGCCCTGCCGTACCACCGCACCCCGCCGTGGCCGACGCGGCTCGGGCGCAGCAGACCGATCGCGTCGTAGTGGCGCAGCGTCCTGCTGGTCGTGCCGGTCAGGCGTGCGACCTCCTGGATCGAGGTCTCAGTCGTGGCCATGTCGTCACCTCCCTGACGCGCCCACGGTAGGAGTTGACGCTGCGTCAACCGCAAGGCCTACGGGCGGGCCCTGCGGTGTCGGCCCGCCCGGCGACCACCTTGTACGATCGTCGAAAGGCGTCGACCCGGCCATCACCGGCGAGCCTCCGGAAGAACGGGAACCCGCGAGGGCGGGTGCCTCAGTAGAACCGGACGGGTGGGCCCGTCACAGCCTGCGACGAGCGGCCCTCGTCCCGTGCCCGGCCACGCCGACGCACGGACGGGGGCAAGCGAGGTGGTACCGCGGCGCCCCGGCGTCGTCCTCGCACGATGTGCTGCACACCGTGACGACCAGGAGCCCCTCGATGGCCTACCCGCTGCACCGCCCCGACAGCTCGGGCGTGCCCGCGTCCCCGGACCTGCCCGCGCTCGAGAAGGACGTGCTGGCCCACTGGGCCGAGGACGGCACCTTCCAGGCGTCGATCGACGCGCGGCCCGCGGGCGACGACGGCGCGAACGAGTACGTCTTCTACGACGGCCCGCCCTTCGCCAACGGGCTGCCCCACTACGGGCACCTGCTGACCGGGTACGCCAAGGACGTCGTGCCGCGCTACCGCACGATGCGCGGTCAGCGCGTCGAGCGCCGCTTCGGGTGGGACACGCACGGCCTGCCCGCCGAGCTCGAGGCCGAGCGCGTGCTGGGCATCACGGACAAGTCCCAGATCGAGGAGATGGGCATCGCCGCGTTCAACGACGCGTGCCGCACCTCGGTGCTCCGGTACACGGACGAGTGGCGCGCGTACGTCACGCGGCAGGCGCGCTGGGTCGACTTCGACAACGACTACAAGACGCTCGACCTGTCGTTCATGGAGTCCGTCGTCTGGGCGTTCAAGCAGCTCTACGACAAGGGTCTCGCGTACGAGGGCTACCGCGTCCTGCCCTACTGCTGGCGCGACGAGACGCCGCTGTCCAACCACGAGCTGCGCATGGACGACGACGTGTACGCGTCGCGGCAGGACCCTGCCGTCACTCTCGGCGTCCGGCTCGAGAGCGGCGAGCTCGCGCTCGTGTGGACGACGACGCCGTGGACGCTGCCGTCCAACCTCGCGGTCGCGGTCGGCCCCGACGTCGAGTACGTCGTCGTCGTCCCCGGGGAGGGGGCGGCGGAGCACCTCGCGGGCGAGCGGCTGCTGCTCGCGGCGTCGCGCCTGGCCTCGTACGCGCGCGAGCTCGGCGAGGAGCCGGCCGTGCTCGAGCGGGTCGCGGGTCGGGACCTCGTCGGGCGGCGCTACACGCCCCCGTTCGGCTACTTCGAGGGCCACGAGAACGCCCACCGGCTGCTCGCGGGCGACTTCGTCTCGACCGAGGACGGCACGGGCCTGGTCCACCTCGCGCCCGCGTTCGGCGAGGACGACATGGCGGTGTGCGACGCCGCCGGGATCACCCCCGTCGTGCCCGTCGACAGCAAGGGTCGCTTCACCGCCGAGGTGCCCGACTACGCGGGGGAGCAGGTCTTCGACGCGAACGCCCGCATCCTGGCCGATCTCAAGGCGGGGACCGGGCCGCTCGAGGCGGTCGCCCCCGCGCAGCGCGCGGTCGTCGTCCGGCACGAGACCTACCAGCACCCGTACCCGCACTGCTGGCGCTGCCGGAACCCGCTGATCTACAAGGCCGTCTCGAGCTGGTTCGTGCGCGTGACGGCGTTCCGCGACCGGATGGTCGAGCTCAACGAGCAGATCACGTGGGTGCCCGACCACATCAAGCACGGGCAGTTCGGCAAGTGGCTCGAGAACGCGCGCGACTGGTCGATCTCGCGGAACCGGTACTGGGGCACGCCGATCCCCGTGTGGGTCAGCGACGACCCGGCCCACCCGCGGACCGACGTCTACGGCTCGGTCGCCGAGCTCGAGGCCGACTTCGGCGTGCAGGTCACGGACCTGCACCGGCCGTTCATCGACGAGCTCACGCGCCCGAACCCGGACGACCCGACCGGCCGGTCGACGATGCGCCGGATCCCGGACGTGCTCGACGTCTGGTTCGACTCGGGCTCGATGCCCTTCGCCCAGGTCCACTACCCGTTCGACAACGCCGACTGGTTCGAGCACCACTACCCGGGCGACTTCATCGTCGAGTACATCGGGCAGACGCGTGGCTGGTTCTACACGCTGCACGTCCTCGCGACCGCGCTGTTCGACCGGCCCGCGTTCCGCACGTGCATGTGCCACGGGATCGTGCTCGGCGACGACGGCCGCAAGGCCAGCAAGAGCCTGCGCAACTTCCCCGACCCCGTCGAGATGTTCGACGTCTACGGGTCGGACGCGGTGCGCTGGTCGCTCATGTCCTCGACCATCCTGCGCGGCGGCAACCTCGTCGTGACCGAGGACGGCATCCGCGACGCCGTCCGCACCGTCCACCTGCCCCTGTGGAGCACGTGGTACTTCTTCTCGCTGTACGCGGGGGCGGCCCACGGCGGGGCCGGGTACACGGCGCAGCGCGTCGCCGCGGCGCGCGTCGAGCACCTGCCGCACATGGACCGCTACGTGCTCGCCCGCACGCACGACCTCGTCGCGCGGGTCACCGAGCAGCTCGACACCTACGACATCGCGGGCGCGTGCGAGTCCGTCCGCGACCACCTCGACATGCTCACCAACTGGTACGTGCGGACGCAGCGCGACCGGTTCTGGGCGGACGACCACGACGCGTTCGACACGCTGTGGACCGCGCTCGAGGTGCTCACGCGCGTCATGGCGCCGCTCGCGCCGATGGTCGCCGAGGAGGTCTGGCGGGGCCTGACCGGCGGGCGGAGCGTGCACCTCGCCGACTGGCCCGCGGTCGCCTCGGGCGAGGCCGACGCCGTGCTCGTCGCGGACCCCGCGCTCGTGCACGCGATGGAGGCCGTCCGCGAGGTCGTGTCGACCGTGCTCGGCCTGCGCAAGGCGCACGGGCTGCGCGTCCGTCAGCCGCTGCGCGAGCTCGGCCTCGCGCTCACCGACCCGGCCGGGGTGCAGCCGTACTCCGACCTCGTCGCGCGCGAGCTCAACGTCAAGCACGTCACGCTCGTCCCGGTCGCGGAGGTGGGCCTCGCCGACCTCGGCGTGACGCAGCGGCTCGCGGTCAACGCGCGTGCCGCGGGCCCGCGCCTCGGTCGCCGGGTCCAGGACGTCATCCGCGCCGCCAGGGCCGGGGAGTGGGAGCAGGCGGGCGACACGGTCGTCGTGCGCGTCGCCGACGGGCCCGTGCCGCTCGAGCCGGGCGAGTACGAGCTCACGACGGTCGTCGCGGAGGGGGGCGACGAGCAGACCACCGTCGCCGCCGTGCTCCGGGACGGCGGCGTGGTCCTGCTCGACACCGGTCTGGACGACGCGCTGCGCGCCGAGGGCTTCGCGCGCGACGTCGTGCGCGTCGTCCAGGACGAGCGCAAGGCCGCAGGCCTGCAGGTCTCGGACCGGATCCGGCTCGCGCTCACCGTCGGGGCGGAGCACGTCGCCGCCGTCGAGGCCCACCGCGACATGATCGCGCGCGAGACGCTGGCCACGGAGCTCGCGGTCGTCGCGGGCGACGTCGACGGCGCCGTCGCGCACGCCGCCGTGGCGCGTGCCGAGGCCGACGCGTGAGCGCCGACGACGAGGCCCTGCGGGAGGTCTACGCGGGGATCCTCGACAGGGCCCCCGAGCACGACTTCGAGCCGACGCTCGACCGCGTGGTCGAGGTCTGCGACCTGCTGGGCCGGCCGCAGGACGCCTACCGCGTCGTGCACGTCACGGGCACGAACGGCAAGACGTCGACGGCGCGCATGGTCGACGCCCTCCTGCGCGAGCACGGCCTGCGCACGGGTCGCTTCACGAGCCCGCACCTGTCGAGCGTGACCGAGCGCGTCGTCGTCGACGGCGAGCCCGTGAGCGCCGAGCGCTTCGTCGAGCTCTGGCGGGACGTCGCGCCGTACGTGCACATGGTCGACCAGCGGTCGCTCGCGGCCGGCGGCCCGCGGATGAGCTTCTTCGAGGTGCTCACCGTGATGGCGCTCGCGGCGTTCGCCGACGCCCCCGTGGACGTCGCCGTCGTCGAGGTCGGCATGGGTGGCCTGTGGGACGCGACGAACGTGGTGACCGCCGACGTCGCGGTCCTCACCCCGGTCTCGCGCGACCACGAGCGCTGGCTCGGTCACGACCTGGTCGACATCGCGGGCGAGAAGGCCGGGATCATCAAGGACGGCAGCGTCGTCGTGCTCGCCGAGCAGACCGAGGAGGTCGACGGCGTGGTCCTCGCCGCAGCGGCCGAGCGCGGCTCGCGCGTGCTGCGCGAGGGCGTCGACCTCGAGGTGGTGCAGCGTCACGTCGCGGTCGGCGGCCAGGTGCTCGACCTGCGGACCAGCGGCGGCCTGTACACGGGTGTGCTGCTGCCGCTGCACGGCGCGCACCAGGCCCACAACGCGCTGCTCGCGCTGTCGGCGGTCGAGGCGCTGCTGCGCGACGGCGGTGCGCTCGCGGGCGACGTCGTCGAGGCCGCGTTCGGCTCGGTCACGTCGCCGGGCCGGCTCGAGGTCGTCCGGTCCTCGCCCACGGTCCTCGTCGACGCGGCGCACAACCCCGCGGGGATCGAGGCGCTCGTGGTCGCCGTCGAGGAGGCGTTCGCCTTCACGCGGCTCGTCGGGGTGGTCGGCGTCATGGAGGACAAGGACGCCGAGCAGATCCTCGCGGGGCTCGAGCCGCTCGTGGACGAGGTCGTCGTCACGCGGTCGGCGTCCGCCCGGTCGCTCGACGTCGAGGACCTCGAGCGGGTCGCGGTCGAGGTCTTCGGGGAGGACCGGGTCCACCGCGCCGAGCGGGTCGACGAGGCGGTGGCCCGCGCGGTCGAGCTCGCGGAGGGCGGGAACTCCGGTGCGCTGACGGGTGCGGGTGTGCTCGTCACCGGGTCGGTCGTGCTCGCGGGCGAGGTGCGCGTCCTCCTGGGTCGCTGAGCCCACTCCTGCCCACTCGGGCCCGCTTCTGCCTACCGCCGCCCATCCAGTCCTGCACGGACGTGCAGGAGCGGTGCACGGGATCCCCTTGACCGTGATCGGCACGCGTGAGGATGCTGACCAGCAGGGACGCCCCGGCCGGGCCCGGCCACGGGTCGGCGGGGCGCCCGTGCCGCGGCGACGAGGCCGCGGGTGCGACCTGAGAGGGAGTGCAGCGTGAAGAAGCTGATCAACGACCCGTCCCGCGTCGTCGACGAGTCCGTCGAGGGTTTCGGGCTCGCCCACGCCGACCTGGTGGCCGTCCGGACCGACCCCCTCTTCGTGGTGCGGGCCGACGCGCCCGTCCGGGGCAAGGTGGGTCTGGTCAGCGGGGGCGGCAGCGGGCACGAGCCCCTGCACGCCGGCTTCGTCGGGCGCGGGATGCTCGACGCGGCGGTGCCGGGCGCGATGTTCACGTCGCCGACGCCCGACGCGATCGCACCCGCGACCGCAGCGGTCGACGGCGGCGCGGGTGTGCTGCACGTCGTCAAGAACTACACGGGCGACATCCTCAACTTCGAGACCGCCGCCGAGCTCGCCGACGCCGACGGCATCGAGGTCCGGACGGTCGTCGTCAACGACGACGTCGCGGTCGAGGACTCGCTGTACACCGCCGGGCGGCGCGGCGTCGCGGGGACCGTCGCGGTCGAGAAGATCGCCGGAGCGGCCGCCGAGCGCGGCGACGACCTCGCGACGGTCGCGTCCGTCGCCGAGCGCGTCGTCGCCAACGTCCGCAGCATGGGCGTCGCGCTCTCCGCGTGCACCGTGCCGCACGCAGGCACACCAAGCTTCGACCTGACCGACGCCGAGATCGAGATCGGCATCGGCATCCACGGCGAGCCCGGTCGTCGTCGCATCCCCATGGCCCCCGCCGACGAGATCACCGACCTGCTGACCACCCCGGTCATGGACGACCTCGGCCTGGGGTCGGGGGACCAGGTGCTGCTGCTGGTCAACGGCATGGGTGGCACGCCGCTGTCCGAGCTCTACGTCGTGTACCGGCACGCGCGCCGGCTGCTCGAGGGCCGCGGGGCGACGGTGAGCCGGTCGCTCGTGGGCAACTACGTCACGTCCCTGGAGATGCAGGGGGCCTCGGTGACCGTGCTGCGGCTCGACGACGAGCTCACGTCGCTGTGGGACGCCCCGGTGCACACGGCCGCCCTGCGCTGGTGACGCGAGCGCCGCGCGCCGGGCCGGGGACGAGCGACCCGCGGCCCGGCGCGCGGTGGCGTACCGGCGTGACTGGACGGCGGTCGCCGACCGCGCCTCGGTGCCGCGGGACCGGCCGCGTGGCAGGGTGGGGTCACCCCGCGCCGCGGCGCGGGCCTCTCGGACGAAGGAGGAGCATGAGCCTCGACGTGACGTGGGCGCTCGCATGGGTCCGGCGTACCGCCCAGGTGGTCGCCGAGAACCGTGACCTGCTCGTGGAGCTCGACCGCCAGATCGGCGACGGCGACCACGGCGAGAACCTCAACCGCGGGTTCACCGCGGTGATCGGCAAGCTCGACGGCGCCGAGCCGCCCGAGCTCGTCGGCGACGTCCTGAAGACCGTCGCGACGACCCTGATGTCGACCGTGGGCGGCGCGGCGGGACCGCTCTACGGCACCGCCTACCTGCGCGCCGCCAAGGTCACGGGCGTCCCTACCCTCGACGCGGCCGGCGTCGTCGCGCTGCTCGAGGCGGGTCTCGAGGGCATCGTCGCGCGCGGCAAGGCGCAGCCGGGCGAGAAGACGATGGTCGACGCGTGGACGCCGGCCGTGACCGCGGCCCAGGACGCGGCCGCGAACGGCGCGTCCGCGGAGCAGGTGCTCGTGGCCGCGGCCGAGGCGGCCGAGGCGGGCGCCGTCGCGACGGACCCGCTGGTCGCGACGAAGGGTCGGGCGAGCTATCTCGGTGAGCGCAGCGCAGGGCACCGGGACCCCGGCGCGGCGTCGTCCGCGCTCGTCATCCGCGCCGCCGCGGAGGCGGCCGGCACGGCGTCGGCGACGGCGTGACCGTGGCGCGCGTCGCGCTCGTCCTCGTGTCGCACTCGCGTGCCGCGGCGGAGGGCGTCGCGGAGATCGCGGCGCAGATGGCTCCCGACGTCGCGATCGTCGCTGCCGGCGGCACGCCCGAGGGCATCGGGACCAGCTTCGACCGCGTGCTGGACGCGATCGAGGAGGGCTCCGCGGCGGCCCAGGAGGGATCGGCGGCGGACGGCGCCGGCGTCGCGGTGCTCACCGACCTCGGCTCCGCGGTGCTCACGGCCGAGTCGGTGCTGGAGGCGGTCGACGAGGACGTCGCCGCGCGCGTGCGCCTGGTGGACGGGCCGTTCCTCGAGGGCGCCGTGGCCGCCGCCGTGCGGGCCCAGCAGGGCGGGGACCTCGACGAGGTCGTCACCGCCGGGGAGGCGGCGGGGGACTGGTCGACGTCGCGCACCGCGAGCACCCGCGACGGCGCGGTCGCCGCGCAGCCTCCCGCTCCCGGCGCCGCACCGGACGGCGAGGCCGCCCGTCGGACCGTCGTGCTGCGGAACCCGCTCGGCCTGCACGCGCGGCCAGCGGCGCTGCTCGCCCGTGCGGTCGCGGACCTCGGGGTCCCGCTGACGGTGGACGGCGTGGACGGCGCGAGCGTCCTCGCGCTCATGGCCCTCGGTGCCGCGGGCGGCCACGAGCTCGTGGTGGAGGCGTCGGGGCCGGGAGCCCCTGAGGCGGTCGACGCGGTGGTGCGCCTGGTCGACGAGGGCTTCGGCGAGGTGTGACGCACGCCGCAGCGCGGCGCCGCCGGGCTCACGCCCGGCGGCGTCCGGGAGCCGCCGGGAGCGCGGCCCGACGGCCGCGGGGTCGTCGACCGCTCGCCGGTAGCCTGGGCCGGTGAGCGCGAGCACGAGCGACCAGCCCCCGACCGGTCGGGACACGGAGGGGACCGGGCGGACGGCAGGGTCGACGCGACCGCCGCGCTCGGCGCGGCGCCAGTTCGCGGCGACGATCCTCTCCCTCGAGGCGTTCGTCGTGCTCTTCGCGACGCTCGCGGCGTACGGGCTCCGGCTCGCGCCGGCCGGCACGGTGTGGCTCCTCGGGGGGAGCCTCGCGCTGTCGATGCTGCTGGTCGCGGGCATGCTGCGGTGGCCCGCGGGCTACTGGGCCGGCTCGGTGCTCCAGCTCCCGCTGCTCGTGCTCGGGCTCGCGGTGCGCGAGATGCTGCTCGTGGGCGGGATCTTCGTCGTGCTGTGGGTCGTCGCGCTGCGGCTCGGCGGGCGCATCGACGCCGAGCGCGCGGAGAGGGCCGCCGCGGCGCCGCTAGGGTGACCGCCATGACGTCAGCACCCGAGCGCACCCTCGTCCTCGTCAAGCCCGACGGCGTCCGCCGCGGACTGGTGGGGGAGGTGCTGCGACGCATCGAGGCCAAGGGGTACACCCTCGTCGCGGCCGAGCTGCGGACGGCCGACGCGGAGCTCCTCGGCGCGCACTACGCCGAGCACGAGGGCAAGCCGTTCTACCCGGCACTCGTCGAGTTCATGGCGTCGGGCCCGGTCCTCGCCGTCGTCGCGGAGGGCCACCGCGTCATCGAGGGCTTCCGCGTGCTCGCCGGCACGACGGACCCGACGACGGCGGCGCCGGGCACCATCCGGGGCGACCTCGGTCGCGAGTGGGGTCTGCGGGTGACCCAGAACCTCGTGCACGGGTCGGACTCGCCAGAGTCCGCGGCGCGCGAGATCGCGCTCTGGTTCCCGCACCTCTGACGGTCGCCCCGGCCCCCGACCGCCGGCCCGACGCGGCGGCAGCCGCGCCCTGCCTGACCGCGGTCGGGCCGACGACCTCCTAGGCTCACCCCGTGCACCTGAAGACCCTGACGCTCCGCGGCTTCAAGTCGTTCGCGTCCGCGACGACGCTGGGCTTCGAGCCCGGGGTCACCTGCGTCGTCGGCCCGAACGGCTCCGGCAAGTCCAACGTCGTGGACGCGCTGGCGTGGGTCATGGGCGAGCAGGGCGCCAAGTCGCTGCGCGGCGGCAAGATGGAGGACGTCATCTTCGCGGGCACGTCGGGGCGGCCCCCGCTGGGCCGCGCCGAGGTCAGCCTGACGATCGACAACAGCGACGGCGCCCTGCCGATCGACTACACCGAGGTGACGATCTCGCGGACGCTGTTCCGCAGCGGTGGCTCGGAGTACGCGATCAACGGGTCGTCGTGCCGGCTGCTCGACATCCAGGACCTGCTGTCCGACTCGGGGCTCGGCCGCGAGATGCACGTCATCGTCGGCCAGGGCCAGCTCGACGCGGTCCTGCGGGCCACGCCCGAGGAGCGACGCGGCTTCGTCGAGGAGGCCGCGGGCGTCCTCAAGCACCGCAAGCGCAAGGAGAAGGCGCTCCGCAAGCTGGACGCGATGCAGGCGAACCTCACGCGTCTGACCGACCTGACGAGCGAGATCCGTCGTCAGCTCGGCCCGCTCGGCAAGCAGGCCGAGGTGGCGCGCAAGGCGCAGACGGTGCAGCAGGACCTGCGCGACGCGCGCGCCCGCCTGCTCGCGGACGACCTGGTGCAGCTCACCGCGACCCTCGAGCAGGAGATCGCCGACGAGACCGCGCTGCAGGCCCGGCGAGCCGAGGTCGAGCAGACCCTCGCCACGGCGCGGGCACGCCTCGCGGGCCTGGAGGCCGAGGCGGCGGCCGCGGCGCCCGCGCTGTCCGAGGCGAGCGAGGTCTGGTACCGGCTGTCGTCGCTGCGCGAGCGGCTGCGCGGGACGTCGACGCTCGCGGGGGAGCGGCTGCGCCTGCTCGGCTCGGCCGCGGACGAGCCGACCGGTGGGCGCGACCCGGACGACCTCGAGGCGCAGGCCGCACGGGCCCGCGCGGCCGAGGCCGAGCTCGCGAGCGAGGTCGAGATGGCCCGTGCGGCGGTCGAGGCGGCCGCGGCGCAGCGTGGAGAGCTCGAGGAGGCGGCGCGCGCCGCGGAGAAGCAGGTCGCCGCGCTGCAGCGTGCGGTCGCCGACCGGCGTGAGGGCCTCGCGCGTCTCGCCGGGCAGGTCGCAGCCAAGCGCAGCCGCGTCGAGGCGACCGAGTCCGAGATCGGGCGACTGCGCGACGCGGTCGCGGAGGCCGAGCGCCGCGGTCATCAGGCGACCGTCGAGTTCACGGCCCTGGAGTCCCAGGTCGCGGGCGTCGAGCAGGGCGAGGAGGGGCTCGACGCCGAGCACGAGGCCGCGACCGAGGCCCTCGACGACGCCGTCGCGCGCCTCGCCACGCTCAAGGAGGCCGAGCAGGTCGCCGAGCGCGACCGCGCGACCTGGGCCGCGCGCGTCGAGGCCCTCGGGATGAGCCTCGTGCGCAAGGACGGCGCCGGCGCGCTGCTCGAGGCGGACCTCCCGGGACGGCTCGGGTCCCTCGCGGCGCTCGTGAGCGTCGAGGCCGGCTTCGAGGACGCCGTCGCGGCCGCTCTCGGTGCGACGGCGGACGCGGTCGCGGTCGAGTCGCTCGAGGTCGCCGTGGACGCGCTGCGCCTGCTGCGGACCGAGGACTCGGGGCGGGCGGTGCTGGTCGTCGGGTCCGGCGGCGCACCCGAGGAGGACGCGCCGGGCACCGGTCTGCCCGACGGCGTCGCGCTGCCCGAGGGGGTGGTCCCCGCGCTGTCGCTCGTGCAGCCCGCCGCGGTCGTCCGCGCCGCGGTCGAGGAGCTGCTCGCCGGTGTCGTGGTGGTCGACGACCTCGCCCGGGCCCGTGCGCTCGTGCACGAGCACCCGTCGCTCACGGCCGTGACGCGCCAGGGGGACCTGCTCGGCGCGGTGCGGGCGTCCGGCGGCTCGGCCTCGGCGCCGTCGGTGCTCGAGCTCCAGGCGGCGCTCGACGACGCGCGCGAGCAGCTCGACGAGGCGGTCGCGCGCGGCGAGCGCACGCGCTTCGAGCTCGTCGCCGCACGCGACGCCGAGCGGGCGGCGCGCGAGCGGCACGACGCGACCCTCGAGCGGCTGCACGAGTCCGACGCCGCGCTCGCGGCCGTGGCCGAGCAGCTCGGGCACCTCGGGTCGGTCGCGCGGTCCGCGCGGGCCGAGGTCGAGCGGGCCGAACGGGCGCTCGCGGCTGCGACGGAGCGCCTCGCGGCGGACCAGACCGAGCTCGCGGAGCTCGCGGAGCGGCTCGAGCGCGCCGAGCAGGACCCCGCCGAGTCCGAGGAGGAGATCGCGGTCGCGCTCGCGGAGCGCGACCGGACGTCCGCCGAGGCGTCGTCGGCGCGGTCGCGCGAGACCGAGGCCCGGCTGACGCTGCGGACGAGCGAGGAGCGCGCGCGGGCGCTCTCGGG